>JBIINK010000032.1:0-26672 GCA_044337515.1 Sphingobacteriales bacterium
CTGCTAATTGGCAAAAAAATGTAGGACCAAATTTACAAATCAGTATTTTGTATGATGGAAGAAGTTCGGAAGGAAGTAAAGTGATTCATGCAGGAAGCATGCAAGCAAGAGCCTTTTTCTAGTAATGGGTAGTGGGTATTGAGTAGTGGGTATTGAGTAGTGGGTATTGAGTAGTGGGTAAATTTATTTATTTCCCATTACTCAATACCCATTACTCACTACTTAAGTACTAAAGTTGTACTTCCAATTGAAGCACCATCAGCATATAAAGTTAAGGTATAAGTACCTGGCTCTATCGACGATGTTTTTGTCCAGAATATGGTATATGTTTGACCAGATTTGTTTTCAAATAAGATGTTTGATTTTACAGAGTATCGCATTTCTGATCCATCTGCAATGAACTTACTTTCAAATTGATCTGTAATCACTTCTGCTTTACCTGTTGGATTTACTACACGTAAATAAAAATCACGTGCTCC
Source organism: Sphingobacteriales bacterium (assembly GCA_044337515.1). Lineage (GTDB taxonomy): Bacteria > Bacteroidota > Bacteroidia > Sphingobacteriales > Sphingobacteriaceae > CAJBVG01. The sequence goes on from JBIINK010000032.1 coordinate 480, forward strand.
TTGAGAAGCTACTTGATTCTCGGCAACATTAAATGTTACTTTTATTTTTTCTAAATTTTTAACTCGCTCTGTTAAGGTTTCTTTTCCATTAGTACGGTAACGAACTCCAGTTGCATTGATTGATGTTGCTTTCAATAAAGATGCAACAGCAACTTTGTTCGATAAATTAATATTCTGATTAGTTAAGTCAGATGATTTACGTTGCTCTGTTTCAACGGTTCTTTTCAAACCATTATTTTCAGAGGCTAACAATTCATTTTCCTTTTTTAAGGTGATAATTTCGTCTTGATATTTGTGAATATAATATCTTAGTTGATCAATTTCATTTCTTGCACGCTCTAACTCTGCTGCCGACATGTTACCACGACGCAATGCTGTTTGCAATTGTGCAACTTTAGCTTTTAACTCTTCGTCTTTAGCTAATAAACTTTCATTTAACGAATCTGCATTTGCAGTAGCTTGTGTTAAGTCAACTTCTAATTGATTTAACTGCAATTGTAATTTTTCCTTTTCACCAGATGTTTGCTCAAAACGAGTTTCCGTTTTATCTTTTTGCATCCATAAGAAAATGTTAGTAGCAATAAGAAGTACGATTACTGCTAAAAGAATGTAAACTTTCTTCGTATCTTTTTTTGGCTTCGACTCTTGTTCCATGTTCGTTTATATTAGGCTTTGTTGTTATTTACTTCATCAACGTAATTTAATCGTAAATCTGATAAGAACTGTTGTAACATTCTTTCCGTTTCTGGACTAAGATTACCTTTTGTTTTGTCTCTGAGCATCTCCAACATGTCTATCGACTGCTTTGCTTGCTCTAAGTTACGCTCTATAGTATTGGTTACTGGATTCATCACTTTCCCTAAGCCTTGCATTCCTGAGGAGTGGAAAATATACAATAACTGAGCAAATAGTTGTTCTTCCTTGTTCATAATGATTATTATTGCCCAAATATATAAAATTATAAGCTTTGCTTTATTTTTAGCATCTAAAATATGGAACTAAACGAACACTTCTGGGAGCAGAAATACCAAGAAAGAAAGACCGGTTGGGATATTGGCAGGGCTTCGACTCCAATAATTGCTTATTTGGAACAGCTTGATAATAAAGAGTTAAGTATACTAATTCCCGGTTGTGGAAATGGATACGAGGCTGAATGGGCCCATAAAAATGGCTTTAAAAACGTACATATTTTAGATTTTGCAAGCTCAGCTATCGCTAATTTCAAAAAAAGATACCCTCATTTTGAAGCATCATCCCTTCATCAAGAAGATTTTTTTAATCACGAAGGAAAATATGATATTATCATCGAGCAAACATTTTTCTGTTCTTTAGATCCATCTATGCGTAAACAATACGCTGAAAAAATGCAACAATTGCTTAATCCGAACGGACGATTGATAGGCTTGTTGTTTAATACTGATTTTGAAGATGGGCCACCGTTCGGTGGAGATAAAGACGAATACAAAAAGTATTTCTCACCATATTTCTTTATCAAATATTTCGAAAACTGTTACAACTCTATTAAACCTAGAGCTGGAACAGAATTGTTTATGGTGCTAAAAAGGAAAGTTACTTAATCGCTTCTAAAATTTCTGGGCCCATTGGTTTTACTGATGAAGCGAAGTATTTCACTAACTGACCATTTTCATCAATTAAGTATTTATTAAAATTCCATTTGGGTTCTTGACTATTCCAACCGTTTTGTTCTTTCGTCCATAACCATTTGTATAAGTCGCAAGCTTGATCTCCTACTACATCTACTTTTTCAAATAGCTGAAAAGTAACGCCGTAATTTTTTTGACAAAAACCAGCAATCTCTTTATTCGTACCGGGTTCTTGTCCGCCGAAATTATTTGCAGGGAAACCAAGTATTACTACTTTGTCACCATATTTTTTATTCAATTCTTCTAAATCTTTGTATTGTGGCGTATATCCACATTCCGAAGCAGTGTTTACTAGTAAAACTTTTTTGCCCTTGTACTTACTGAAATCTATGACTTCACCATCAATCGATTTCATTTTGAACTCGTGAAAATTCTTTGTGATTGACATATTGTTATCCGTTAAAGGTTTACTTTTTACTGTGTGGGTACCGAAGCATGCTGACAGCATACTTAGAAATGGAATTGCTATTAACTTAATCATATTGATGTATTTATAATAAATAAACAACCTTGTACTTAAATTGTTTTAATAGGATATCCCTCTAATAACATTGAGGTATTTTTTTTCCTATTTTCTTGTTGTTTTAAAGTTCTTGTCTTCAATCGCTCTTTTTTTCGTTGTAGCCTACTTTCTTTTAACTCTTTTGTAAAGTTTTTAAAATCTGAATATCGATCCGCTTGAGTTCTTATTTCTTTTTCCTTCTTAATGTCTAGGCCTACACTTGTCTTTATACCTTGCAATAAACCAATCCAAATGAAGCCAAAAAAACTACGATCCTTTTCTTTTTTTAAAACAAATTTTGGACGTATAAATTGCCCATTGGTACGAGGGTTCTCTTTAGCAATAACCATATTGTTAGCTAATAAAGTTAACAAACCATGCTTCTGAAGTTTTTTTTCTTCTTTGTTATACTCTAATATTTTTATACGAAGATTATTATACAACATACTTACATTGCAATTCATTTTCTCTTTGTCGCCATTCATGATAAAATGTAAGGAGCGTAGATTGCAATTGCTTACTTCAAGATGCGCAATTTTAGAAATTATCGGATTAATCTCTTGTAAATTAAAGTTGTTAATATTTCCCTTTAAATAAAAAGGTTTTAATAAATGTGTGTAATCTAAAACGAATTCGAAATTTGCAATTCCAGTCTTATTAAACTTTGAAACAATTTTAATGTTCGCGAATTGATTTTTCGCAAGACAGCTGGAATCATTACTTAAATTTTTAATTGTACCATTTAAATCAGTAAAATTAATTTCCCATTTCAAATTAGTCTTTCGATCAATTTCTGAATATACAATCTTCGAATTTTTTAAGTTCACCTGATCGAAATGAAAAGGAATTCGAATGTCGTATACCAACTCCGTTGGGAATCTTACTTTTTTGTTCTTATCTCTATCGATTAACTTATTTAATAAAAACCTGGAATCAAGCTTGTTGATTTCAATATTCGATCCATACAGTTTTTGTTCAAAAAACAACTTTTTAAAATTCACATGCGTAAGGTTCGCTTCTTTTATATATAAGTCTATACGAGTTTTTTGAAATCCTTGAGTGTCTTTAAATGCTTCATCAGAATATTTAGGAATTACCCTAAAATTATACAACTGAATAGAAGCTGTTGCGGTACTTGCCACTGCTTCTTCAAACTGCATTGTGTTCACACTGTCTTTGAAATGATGGTGAAAATTTTTTATAGATACTTTTATATCATCAGAATAAAATGGTCGAGTACTGTCGTACTGCGCTACTGAATCGATAAATAAATTTCTTACTTTGAAATAAGCTAAAAATACTTTTTTGCGTTTGGTTTTTCCTAAGCTATCAGCAACGAATTCTAATTTTATGTTTTTTAAATTAATCTGCTCCACCTTTAAAAAATGAAGTTGCGATTTAATTAAGTCGTAGGGGTTGCGAAAAATTGAAGTATCGCTAATCGACTTTTTATACGACAAATCATTTAATACAATAACATTCGGATTGTTCACTGATATTTCATCAATGTTTAATTCCTTATGTTGATATAATTCGTATAAATCTATCCCATGTAATTTTGCTCGTTCAATATCTAAATTGAATAAGTATGCCGGTTGGTCCTTTTTCTTCTTTAACTGATTATATACTTCGAGATCGGGCGTAAGTTTAATGTTAGTAAGGCTAAAATCGCCGAGGAATACATTAAAACCAATATTATCAAATTCGATTCGGTAGAGCTTATTGGTAGATAGATAAAAAGACTCTTTAATTGCCTTTTTCGCAATGGGTTCCCAATACGCCAATGCCAGGTAAATACTGCCAATAATTAGCAATCCTACACCCGCAAATAACAACCCTATTGATTTCCAAAACCTTAGTTTCTTCAGCTTCGACATGTTGCTAATTTAATAAATACATCTTGTAATGATAAAAATGCTGACAAATTTTCAGAATTTTTCTAATTTTGCAGACTAGTACAATTTATGTTAGACCAAATTTCACAAAAATATCACGATGAAAGTCGTCAGGGTGAGGCACTTATGTTAGAAAGTAAGGATCAGGCCTCTGATGCACGAAAGCTGTTTATTGAGAGCTATGGCTGTCAGATGAATTTTGCTGATTCAGAAGTGGTAGCATCTATTATGTTGGAAGGGGGCTTTGTTACCACAACCGATTATAATGAGGCTGATGTGATATTTATCAATACCTGTTCTATTCGTGAAAACGCAGAACTGCGAGTTCGTAAGCGCTTAACCGACTTTAAATCGGCTAAAAAGAATAAACCAGGCATGATTGTGGGCGTTTTAGGCTGTATGGCCGAACGACTAAAATCAAAATTCATTGAAGAAGAAAAATTAGTAGATCTAGTAGTAGGCCCTGATGCTTACCGCGATTTGCCAAACCTTATCCAATCTGCTGATGATGGGACCAAAGCAGTTAACGTATTATTGTCTCGCGAAGAAACTTACGCGGATATTAGTCCGATTCGCTTAAACAGCAACGGTGTTAGTGCATTTGTATCCATAACCAGAGGTTGCGATAATATGTGTTCATTCTGCGTGGTTCCTTTTACCCGTGGAAGAGAACGTAGCAGAGATGCTCATTCTATTGTTACCGAAGCAAGTGATTTGTTTGATAAAGGATTTAGAGAGGTTGTTCTACTTGGACAGAATGTAGATTCTTACCATTGGAAAAATGAAGCAGAAACCGAGCATGTGAATTTCGCTCAACTATTAGGTTTGGTTGCCGATATTAATCCAATGTTGCGAGTTCGCTTTTCTACATCACACCCTAAAGATTTAACCAATGAGGTTTTACATACGATGGCAAGCAAAGAAAATATTTGCAAAAATATTCATCTGCCTGTTCAATCTGGAAACTCAAGAATTTTAGAATTGATGAACAGAACATATACACGTGAGTGGTATGTAAACAGAATTGATGCCATAAGAAACATCATGCCTGAATGTGCAATTTCTACAGATATTATTGCAGGGTTTTGCACAGAAACAGAAGAGGATCATCAAGAAACAATTAGCTTGATGAAGTTTGTGAAATTTGAATATGCATACATGTTTACTTATTCTGAACGTCCTGGAACACCAGCAGCAAAAAAACTTTCAGATGATGTGCCTGAAGAATTAAAGAGTAAACGTTTAGCAGAAATTGTTCAACTACAACGCGAACATGCTTTCGAAAGAATGAATGCACAAATTGGGAAAACCAATAAGGTATTAATAGATGGATTCTCTAAAAAATCACAAAATGATTTCGCCGGAAGAACCGATCAAAATTTAGTAGTCGTATTCCCAGTAGATGCAAGATTTAAAAAAGGTGATTACGTTGATGTGCATATTGAAAAATGTACATCGGCAACTTTACTAGGAAAAATTATTAATTAGAAAATGGATTTACAAGAAATAAAAAATAGGTTTTCCATTATCGGAAATTCACCACTACTTAACAGAGCAATTGATATTGCACGACAGGTAGCGCCTACCGATATCTCTGTATTAATTACTGGAGAGAGTGGTAGTGGTAAGGAAGTGTTTTCACAAATCATACATCAGTTAAGTGCAAGAAAGCACGGACCATTTATTGCCGTTAACTGCGGGGCTATACCTGAAGGAACAATTGATTCGGAATTATTCGGACACGAAAAAGGTTCGTTCACCGGAGCACACGAAGCGCGTAAGGGATATTTCGAAGTGGTTAATGGTGGAACAATATTTTTAGATGAAGTAGCTGAATTACCAGTTGGTACACAAGCTCGTTTGCTAAGAGTTTTAGAGTCGGGAGAATATTTACGTGTTGGTTCTTCAAAAGTTCAAAAAACAAATGTTAGAATTATTGCCGCTACAAACGTGAATGTTTATGATGCGGTACAAAAAGGAAAATTTAGAGAGGACCTTTACTATAGATTAAATACGGTTCCATTAAAAGTGCCATCGTTAAGAGAACGAAAAGAAGATATTTATTTAATTTTTAGAAAATTTATTTCAGACTTTTCAGTAAAATATAGAAGTCCAATTGTACAACTAAACGACGATGCACGTGCGCTTTTAGAAAATTACAAATGGCCGGGTAATGTTCGTCAGTTAAGAAATTTAGGGGAACAAATTGCAGTACTAGAAAACGACAAAAAAGAAATTGATGCACCATCACTATTAAAATATTTACCTTACGAACAAGCGGTTTCTGATTTACCAGCTCGCTTAGGTTCTAATGGTGAGAATGATTTCACTGAACGTGATTTACTCTATAAAGTCTTATTCGATATGAAGAAAGATTTGATGGATTTGAAAAAGGTAGTGGTTGATTTATTACAAAACTCTGAAAACACAAATGAGTATTTGGCAAGTAATACTGGTATCATCAATAAATTATATCAAGATGTTCATGCGGTTGATGAAGCTGGTAATACCTTGCAAATTCCATTGAACGTAAGCACTCCGAACTACCCTACACAGAACTATAACCCGAATGGCAATTATAATTTTGATCACCCGGTTGTAGAAGAAGTGGAGGAAACATTATCTTTAGAGGAAAAAGAAATAGACTTTATTCGTAAGGCCTTAAAGAAACATAAAGGGAAAAGAAAATACGCAGCACAAGAGTTAGGCATATCGGAAAGAACCCTTTATCGAAAAATTAAAGAATACGATTTGAATTTATAAGCATGAACGCATTACGTTATATATTTATACTACTGATTGGATTTAGCTTAAGTGCGTGTAAGATTTACTCGTTCAGTGGCGCTTCCATTTCTCCTGATACAAAAACTGTAAACGTTGGGTATATAGAAAACAATGCTGCTCTAGTAAATCCAACATTAAGTCAAACGTTAACCGAATCTTTAAAAGACAGGATAGTTTCTCAAACTGGCTTATCACTAGTAAGATCAACGGCTGATATAGAATTTGAAGGAAATATAGTAGACTACAGCGTGAAACCTATTGCCATTCAGGGAAATGAGTATGCATCGCAAAACAGATTAACCATCACGGTTAAAATTAAGTTTACGAACAATAAAGACGAAAGCAAGAATTTCGAACAAGCATTTACTCGTTACTCGGATTTCCCAGGAACATCTAACTTAGCAAACGTAGAAGCTGAGTTAATAAAAACTATCAACACCCAATTAATCGATGATATTTTTAATAAAGCATTTGTAAATTGGTAATATGAAGGCCGAAGAATTAAAAAGATATATTGCTAATCCAGGTATTTTAGGAAAAGCAGAACTTGCAGACATCGAACAGATGATTGAAGTATATCCCTTTTGTCAAACCTTTCAAACCTTAAAAGCAAAAGCAATTCATAATTTACAGATTGAGGATGCAGACCTAAGCCTTAAAACAGCAGCACTGTATGCGAGTAATCGTAAATCATTGTACCATACTATTTATAAAGTTCCTGCAGAACTAGTTCGAAGTATCGAAGGGTCGAATTATCAAAATGTCGAAACGTCGAAGGGTCAAAGTGTCGAAGAGTCGAATTATCAAAACATCGAAGAGTCGAATCATCAAAACGTCGAAACGTCAAATAGTCAAAATAGCGAAATAGCGCATGAATTAGAAGTAAATCCAATTGTCGAAGATTCGACAGTACGACAGTTCGACGATTCTACACTTCTACAATTCGATTTTAATACGTGGTTGCTCAAAACCAGTCCACAACTAGCTAACCCTACGGGCAGGAAGCCAATTATACGTTTAGATACTTCTGAAGAGATAAAACCATTAATTGCTGATGCTATTGGAGAGTTAATCTTAGGCAATGTATTTAACGAGGGGTATTTAATAAAAGCGGATGAAAAAATGAATTCTGATGCTGGAAATAGATTAAATAGCCCATTAATAGAAGATTTTATCAATTCAGGGCATCCGAAAATGATTAAAATCAAAAAAGAAGAGCTCCCAAGCTCACAAGAAAATAAAGCAAAGAGCAGTGCTGACGATTCGGATGTTCCGGTAAGTGAGACATTAGCTCAAATTTTTGCAAAACAGAAGCTTTTTGGCAAGGCAATCGCAGCTTATGAAAAATTAAGTTTGAAATATCCCGAAAAAAAGCCTTACTTTGCAACCCTTATTGAAGAAATTAAGAAAGAAATAAATTAAATACGATGACTAGTTTTTTAATCATTTTAGCGCTTATTATTTGCGTATTATTAGTGTTGGTAGTATTGGTTCAGAACCCAAAAGGTGGAGGTTTAGCTTCTGGCTTTGCTTCTTCGAACCAAATCATGGGTGTAAAAAAGACCACTGATTTTTTAGAAAAAGCTACTTGGACCCTTGCAATTGCTTTATTAGTAATTTGCTTGGCTGTAAATATGTTCAAACCATCTCCTGAAGAAGCAGCTGTACAAGAGTCGGCTATTCAAGAGCAAATCGATAACTCGAGCACTGCTACGCCTCCGGCTGCAGCACCTGCTCAAAGTCCGGCAGCAGCTCCAGCAGCTGATACGACTAAGTAATCGACATAAACCGAAATTACTCCTCGGGCTTTACCTTACGTAAAGCCCGATTTTTTTTGTCAGCCCATGTCATTGAAAAGTGCATTGTTACTGACAAAAATGCGAGAATAAGAGAATTAACACCTTTGGCACAAGATGTGATAATTGGCAGGTACAAACAATAAAAAATTAAACATACATAATTATGGCATTGAATATTAAACCTATTGCAGACCGTGTGGTTATTCAACCTGCACCTGCTGAAGAGAAAACTGCTTCAGGATTATACATTCCTGATACTGCAAAAGAGAAGCCTCAAAGAGGAACAGTGGTAGCTATTGGCGATGGTAAAAAAGACGAGCCTATAACTGTAAAAGTTGGCGACGAAGTTTTGTACGGTAAATATGCTGGTACAGAAATTACTTATGATGGTTCTGAGTATTTAATTATGCGTGAGTCGGATATCTACGCGATTCTTTAATCAATCAAACACAACAATCTTTTAAAAAAATAAAAAGAATATGGCAAAGCAAGTAAAGTATAATGTTGAAGCACGCGAAGCTTTAAAGCGCGGTGTTGATGCATTAGCGAATGCAGTGAAAGTAACATTAGGACCAAAAGGTCGTAATGTAATTATCGATAAAAAATTCGGAGCACCACAAGTAACTAAAGATGGTGTATCGGTAGCGAGAGAAGTAGAATTAAAAGATCCTATTGAAAACATGGGAGCGCAAATGGTAAAAGAAGTAGCGTCTAAAACAGCAGATATTGCTGGTGATGGTACTACTACTGCTACTGTATTAGCGCAAGCAATTGTAACAGCTGGTATTAAAAACGTAGCTGCTGGTGCAAACCCAATGGATTTAAAACGTGGTATCGACAAAGCCGTTACTGCAGTAGTGGATAGCTTAAAGAGCCAATCAACTTCAGTAGGTAACGATAACAATAAAATTAAACAAGTAGCAAGTATCTCTGCAAACAACGACGAAGTAATCGGTACGTTAATCGCAGATGCTATGGCGAAAGTTGGTAAAGATGGCGTTATTACTGTTGAAGAAGCAAAAGGTACAGAAACTGAAGTAAAAACAGTAGAAGGTATGCAATTCGATAGAGGTTACTTATCTCCATACTTCGTTACGAATGCTGATAAAATGGAAGTAGAATTAGATAATCCTTTCATCTTGATTTACGATAAGAAAATCAGCAGCATGAAAGAATTATTACCAGTATTAGAAAAACAAGTTCAAACTGGTCGTCCATTATTAATTATCTCTGAAGATTTAGATGGTGAAGCATTAGCAACATTAGTAGTGAACAAAATTCGTGGTTCATTAAAAGTGGCTGCTGTTAAAGCTCCAGGTTTCGGTGATAGAAGAAAAGCAATGTTAGAAGACATCGCAATCTTAACTGGTGGAACAGTAATCTCTGAAGAAAGAGGTTACAAATTAGAAAATGCTGAGTTAACTTACTTAGGTCAAGCAGAACGTGTAATTATCGACAAAGACAATACTACCATCATCAATGGTGCTGGTAAATCTGAAGAAATTGCTGCTCGTGTTGGTCAAATTAAAGCACAGATGGAACAAACTACATCTGACTATGATAAAGAAAAATTACAAGAGCGTTTAGCGAAATTAGCAGGTGGTGTTGCGGTATTATATATCGGTGCAGCTACTGAAGTAGAAATGAAAGAAAAGAAAGACCGTGTGGATGATGCATTACATGCAACACGCGCAGCGGTTGAAGAAGGTATTGTAGCTGGTGGTGGTGTAGCCTTTATTCGTGCTATTGCAGCATTAGAAGGTTTGAAAGGTGCAAACGAAGACGAGACTACAGGTATCCAAATTATTAAAAGAGCAATCGAAGAACCATTACGTCAGATCTGCCAAAACGCAGGTATCGAAGGTTCTATCGTAGTTCAAAAAGTTAAAGAAGGAACAGCAGATTACGGTTACAACGCACGTACTGATGTTTACGAAAATATGATCGCAGCAGGTGTTATTGACCCTACGAAAGTATCACGTGTAGCATTAGAAAATGCAGCATCAATTGCAGCAATGTTGTTAACTACCGAATGTGTATTAGCAGACGATCCAGAAGATGCTCCAGCAGGTGGCGGTATGCCTCCAATGGGCGGCGGTATGGGTGGAATGATGTAATTCTTAGTACTTAAGTATTGAGATGTTAGTATTGAGAAAGTTAATTCAGTGCTAATTGTCTCTGATCATAAAAAAAGCCTCGAAGTAATTCGGGGCTTTTTGTTTTTAAAATCAAATTTTACTGCATATATGCAGGATGAAATAAAAACCTGCATATATGCAGGTAATTGGTGGCACGACTTAAGTCGTGCCACCAATTACTAAAAACCAACAAGATTTTAGTAAATTAGCTCTACTAAACTATTCCTTATGACTCGCTCAGCACTCCTTACTTCCTTGCTTTGCATTGGCATTGCCTTACACGCAGATGCTCAAACTGGTTGTCCTAGTCCATTACAAACTGGATATATTAAAGGACCAGATAGTAATCGGGATAGTAACTAACATCTCTATTCTCCCTAAACAAAAGAACCCCTCTCTCTCGAGAAGGGTTCTTCTATTTTCTAAATTTTAATTCTTCGACAATTCGACGCTTCGACAATTTGAAACTTCGATTTTTACCAAACTTTCAATCTCTCCGCCTCTGGTCTCCACATTTTGTCGCCTTCTTTTACGCCAAAAGCTTTGTAGAATTCTGGCATATTAGTTAACGGTCCGTTTGAACGGAACTGACCTGGTGAGTGTGGATCGGTAACAATACGTTGCATTAAATTTTCTTTCGTAATGTTTTGTCTCCATACTTGCGACCATCCGAAGAAGAAACGTTGATCAGCAGTAAAGCCATCAATTTTCCCATTCGCTTTTCCTTGCTCTGTACGTTTAAACGCATCGTATGCAATGTTGATACCTCCTAAGTCGGCAATGTTTTCGCCTAAAGTTAATTCTCCATTTACATGCACTGTGTCTAATACTGTATATGCATTATATTGATTTATTAATGAAGTTGTTTTTACTTTAAATGCTTTCTCATCTGCTGGTTTCCACCAGTTTTTCAAGTTACCATCTTTATCGTATTGACATCCTTGATCATCAAAACCATGTGTCATTTCGTGTCCGATTACCGCACCTATACCACCGTAGTTAACGGCATCATCCACTTGTGGATCGAAGAATGGGAATTGTAAAATCCCTGCTGGAAATACAATTTCATTAATCGTTGGGTTGTAATAAGCATTGATAGTGTAAGGAGTCATTCCCCACTCTGTTTTATCAACAGGTTGTCCCATTTTTTCAATCATTTGATCGAATGCAAATTCATTAGCTTTCAAAATATTTCCAACATACGATTCACGTGTGATTTCTAATTTCGAATAATCTTTGAATTTATCTGGGTAACCAATTTTCTTAATGAACACATCTAATTTTGCAATCGCTGCAGTCTTCGTAGAATCTGTCATCCAATCTAATTTTTGAATGCGCTCACGATATACATTTTGCATATTGTTAACCATGTCTAAGCAACGTTTCTTTGCATCATCAGTAAAATATTTTTTAACATACACTTCACCTAAAGCTTCACCCATTGCATTATCAATGTTTCCTAAAACTCTTTTCCATCTTGGTTTCATTTGCTTCGCTCCATTCATCACTCTTCCGTTGAAATTGAAACTCTCTTCAACAAATGCGTTGTTCATGTTTCCTGCAACCGATGAAATTAAATGCCAACGTAAATATGTTTTCCAAGCTTCAACTGTTTCGTCAACAATCATGTTGTTTAACTCCACTAAAAACTTTGGTTGACCAACGATGAATGTTCCATTGTTCGTTAATTTCAAACGTGAGAAATGTAAATTCCAATCGATATTCGGTGTAGTCTTGTTTACTTCTGCAACGGTCATTTTATTATAGTTCGCTTGTGGGTCGCGCATCTCCACTCTAGTTTTTGATGCTTTCGCCAAACGAGTTTCCATTCTCAAAATAGTTTGTGCATTTAATTTCGCTTTAGCTGCATCATCACCTGCTAATAAGAAAATGTTTTCTAAATGTTTTGTATACTCTTCACGAATTTTTGTTGAACGTGGATCAGTGTTCACATAGTAATCTCTATCTGGTAATGATAATCCACCTTGGTCTACATAAGGAATATATTCAGAAGAATTTTTCTGATCGATATACACATAAAAACTAAACATTGGAGCTAATGCCATGCGTTGCATTTTTGCAGCAGCAGCTAATACTTCATCTTTAGTAGTAACTCTATCAATCATCGCAAGCTCTCCGCTAATCACACTAATACCTTGTGATTCGATTTTTGCAGAGTCCATTGCACTTCCATAAAAATCTCCAACTTTTTGTTGATTAGTTCCTTTCGGTGCGTTCGAAGCAGCCGCTTCATCTAATAAGCCGCGTAGTTTTTTATACGTATTGTCTTGCAATACACTAAAAGAACCCCAACGTACTTCTGTACCTGGGATCGGATTATTTTTAATCCACATACCATTTGCATAATGGTAAAAGTCGTCTTGTGGACGAACTTTTGTGTCGATGTTTTTAGGATCGATGGCTTTGAAACTGTCCTTCGAACCTGGCTTCGAAATTGCTAGTACCGATAAAGAGGATACCACAAGCAATGAAGCTAGTAATGTTTGCTTTCTCATTAGTTTATAGTCGTTATAATTCTATTTATACTTTATAAAAGTTCGACAATTTAGGGATTATACCGTAATAATGGAAAGCTACCTCAATTTTGTTACAGACCTAATTTTTAAGTATTAAGCAATTTTATCAGTAATGTTTACCTTTGTATTTATGATGAAAAATATTGTTTTGAGCCTTTTTGCCCTGTTAAGTTTAGGGAGTAACACAACATTTGCTCAAATAAGCGCAAATGCCGATTCTATTCGCTTTAATCCCACCTCCGAAATACAATTAGATAGTGCTCGTTTAGTAATTTATAACAATTGTAATTCAGAGATTTCTATTCAGGAGTTCAAATTCTTTAATACTTACTCTTCACCTGCCTTTTTTGTAAAGTCTTTGGCTGATTCGAGCATCAATAGCAATGACTCTTTAGCATTTTATGTGTATTTCAAGCCTCGTCATAATGTATATCATAACTCGGAGCTGCTAATTATAACTAATCCTAGCGCATATTCCATAACCATAGATTTGCAAGGACAAGGGAAATATTCGATGCCTTATTATGCTACAACCGAAAATAAAACGGAAGATGCCTTGAAATCTTCACTAAAAACGATTCTAACTACTGGACAACTTACTTTGGGTTATAATTTAGCGCGCGATAATATGTTCATGACTATTGATAACCAAAAGGTAAATGGACAAGGGGCAACGATTAATACTTTGGAATGTATTTATACCGGTAGAAAAGCAGTGGGTTTTACGAGCAGATCAGATGCACAAACCAACAACTCATTTAACACTGAACATACTTACCCTCAAAGTTTTTTCAGTAGTGCAGAACCTATGGTTTGCGATTTAAATCATTTATTCCCTACCGATAATAATGCGAATAACAGTCGTAGTAATTACCCATTTGGGAAAGCTACTACTCCGTATATAAACGATGCTACAAATACACCATCTCACTTAGGATCGAATACATTATACGAACCGAGAGATGCGCAAAAAGGAAAGACTGCAAGAGGAATGTTGTATTTCGTTTTGCGTTACCAAGATTATTCAAATTTCTTTGCGCCACAAGAAGCAATATTAAGAACATGGCATAATGATTTTCAACCTACAACAGTTGAGAAAAAAAGAAATGCCGATGTGTATACTGCACAAAAAAATAGAAATCCATTTATCGACTATCCACAATTTATTGAACGCATCACTAAATTAGTTGCTTCATCAACAACTCCACTGGTCCCTTCTGTTTATAAATTAGATTCTGTGAAGACCATAGAATTATCAGATACGTTAGACTCTGTTATCATTAACTTCCCTATTGTAAATAATGGGAACAAATCGGTTTTGGTTTATAGTACAAACAGCACGAATCGCTTAGTTGATTTTCATTTCGATAGTGTTCGCGTTGCTCCAGGTGAAAGTATTAATTTGCCAATTGTCATTCACACAAAAGATACTACAGGAACTTTCGAATCAGGATTGCAATTTTATACTGACTTTAATTTAATATTTTTATACTCGCGTTTGAGTTTTACCATTACACATAAAGCACTTGGCGTAAGTGCTACGAAGAGCAATAAGATTCAGGTGTATCCCAATCCGGTAATTGGTGACTGGTTACTGGTGAATGGTAATTGGACAAAAGACACTGGACAAAAGACAATGGACGCTGGACTTTTTTATAATCTTGAAGGGCAATTGATATTAACAGCTCCGATTGTTGATGGGAAAATTAATGTGTCTGAACTTCAGCCCGGTTTTTATACTTTAAAAACTAATGACGGTTACGCGAAAATAATTAAGCAATAATGAACATCGAAGAAATAAGAGAGTATTGTATATCAAAAGAATTTGTAGAAGAAACTTTTCCTTTTGATCAGGATACTCTTGTATTTAAAGTGATGGGTAAAATGTTTTTGTTGATTTCACTAAATGAATCCAATCATTTTAATGTAAAGTGCGATCCAGAATATGCTGTTGAATTACGTGAACGATATTCGGAAATCATCCCTGGATGGCACATGAACAAAACCCTTTGGAATACGGTATATACCGATGGCTCATTACCTCGTAAACTTATAGCGGAACTAATTGATCATAGTTATGACGAAGTAGTAAAAAAACTTCCCAAGAAAACACAAGCGTTGTTTCATAAATAAGATTGTAGTATATTGAAACATGAAACGTTTCAATAGCTTTATCATCTTATTGTTTTTTGCGTACACCACTTCTGCTCAACAAACAAAAGCTCCCTATTTTAATTCCAACGGAAATCAAACTCCAGAATATTCTGATGTAATTAAATATTACACTACTTTGAGTACTAACAATCCTCTAATTAAAATTGATGTATTGCCGAATAGCTCAGATGTAGAAAATTCAATTCGATTGGTTCGCATTACCAAGGGAAGTACCGCTGGTAAAGTAAACATCTTAATCAACAATGGTATTCACCCTGGAGAGCCTGATGGTATTGATGCTTCAATGATTTTAGCAAGTACTATTATTAATGTGGAAGCAGGAACCCCTATTTCATCTCAAAAATATTTCACTCAAAAATACAAGGAAGATAAAATCCTCGTTCATCTTTTAGACATCGCCAATATTTATATCATTCCTGTTTATAATGTGGATGGTAGTTTAAGAAGGAATTCTACCACACGTGCCAATCAAAACGGACCAGAAGAATATGGCTTCCGTGGAAATGCTCGCAACTTAGATTTGAATCGTGATTTTATTAAAATGGATTCTCGAAATGCTTTCGCTTTTGTAAAAATATTTCAAGAAGTAAAGCCACATTTATTTATCGACACACATACCAGCAATGGTGCCGACTATCAACACATTGTTACTTACATTGCTACACAAAAAGATAAGCTTCAAAAAAGTATTTCCGACTATCAATACAATTCATTTGTACCTCAGTTAAACTCTTCGCTAAAAAAATATAAATTCGATCCAGCACCCTATGTAAATGCATGGTCGGATATTCCAGATTCGGGTTGGGCTGCATTTTATGAAAGCCCTCGTTTTGCTACAGGTTACAGCGCCTTGTTTAATACAATTGGTTTTACTTTAGAAACTCACATGCTAAAAAATTATCAGCAACGTGTAGAAGGATCTTACGCATTTTTACTTTCGTGTATTGAAATTGCAAAACGTGATGCTGAAAAAATAAAGTCCGTTAAATTAAAAGCAGATCAAGAAGTATTAGCACAAACCACTTTCCCATTAAATTGGAAACTCGATTCGAGTAAAGTGAATACTATTGAATTTAAAGGATTTGAAGCTGGTCATAAAACTTCCGAAGTAAGTGGATTGCCACGTTTGTATTACGATCGAAATAAACCATTTACAAAAACAGTAAAACATTACGAAAATTACAAATCGACAACAGAAGTTGAAAAACCTTTCGCTTATGTTGTTCCATACGCTTGGAAAGAAGTTATTACTCGCTTACAATTAAACAATATAAAACTTACACGAGTAACTAATGACACAGTCCTCACTTTAAGTGTTTATTATATCGATGATTATAAAACTGTTTCAAAGCCCTATGAAGGACATTACATTCACAGCAATGTGAAATTACATTCAGAAGTACAAAAAATAAAAGTATCTGCTGGAGATTTTATTATCTATACCAATCAACCCAACATTCGCTTTGCAATTGAAACACTAGAGCCTCAAGCTATCGACTCCTATTTTAATTGGAACTTCTTTGATGCAACTTTGGGGCAAAAAGAATATTTCTCTGATTATGTGTTTGAAGATACTGCTGCAGAATTGCTCAAAAAATATCCAGCCTTAAAAGCAAAGTTGGATATGAAAAAATCGGAAGATGCAACCTTTGCTAAAAGTGCAGATGCACAATTAGACTTCGTTTACAGAAATTCTTCGTACTTTGAAAATTCATATTTGAGATATCCGATTTACCGTTTAGAAAAATGATAGAAGACTTAATTCGTTATACTCCCATTTCTTCCCTGATCTTTGTATTCACTATAGCCGTATCGCTTTACGGTATTTATGGCGATCAACACGGCAATCGTGGATTAATGCTTCACCCTTATAGCATACATCGTGGTAAAAAATATTTTACCATTTTAACTAGTGGTTTTATTCATGCCGACATGAATCACTTGTTATTTAATATGCTGAGTTATTATTTTTTCGCCTTTACCTTAGAAAAAATTGTAGGTCATTGGCAGTTCGCCTTAATCTATTTGTTGGGATTAATTCTTAGCGACATCAGTAGCATCATTAAAAATAAAAACAACAGTGGCTATTATAGCTTAGGTGCTTCGGGTGCTATATCAGCTGTATTATTTAGCTATATTTTATTTGATCCGCTCAGTAGAATTTATTTGTTTTTTATCCCTATTGGAATTCCTGCTTATTTATTCGCCTTATTGTATTTGGGATATTGTATGTATGCCTCAAAAAATCAACGCGACCACATTAATCACGAAGCTCATTTCTGGGGAGCCATTACAGGACTAGTGGTTACAGCAATGCTGTTTCCGCATGTATTAGGTTATTTTATAAAGAGTGTATTAGGCTAGAAGCAAAAGCACTTCATTCTTATCTACTTTATCTCCTGGTTTAATCTTAATCGATTTTACAATACCATCTGTTGGAGCTTTTAAAATGTTCTCCATTTTCATGGCTTCTAACACTAAAAGATTATCACCTTTTTTAAATTCTTGTCCTTCGGTAACCAAAACTTTTAAAACCAATCCTGGCATCGGTGCTTTGATGTCGTTTATTTTTTTCGCATTCAGATTATCTAAACCTAAGCTTTTCAATAAATCATCGAACTGGTCTTTTATCTCGCAATCGTAAATGCGATTATTCACTTTTAAACTAGCCGTTTTATTTTCATGATTAATACTAACCAACTCTACATTATAAGATTTTTGGTTAAGTAAAATATGATATTGATTGTTACCTAACGATGCAAATGAAATGTCTTTTAGTTCATTGTTTAAGGTGATTCCTTTTGAATCTAATTCAACATCGTAAATAGTTTCTTGGTTGACTTTAATGTGATACATAATCAAAAATACAATTAATTTGTAAGTATATAATGAATGATATTAGCACCCATTTTAAGGGCTTTTTCATGTGTTTCTTGCTTGTCTGTAGGGTAAGTGCCCACATCTTCCCATCCATTACCCAAATCCGTTTCATAATCGTATAAACAGACTAATTTTCCTTTATAGATTATACCAAATGCTTGAGGGCGTTTGGCATCATGCTCATGTATTTTAGGCAAGCCATTCGGGAATGAGTATGGTTTTTGAAATATAGGGTGATTAAATGGAAGTTCTACAAAGTCTAGGTCTGGGAAAACTTTCTTCATGGCAATGCGAACATAATTATCCATACCATAATTATCACATAGATGTAAGAATCCACCTGAAGTTAAATACTTGCGCATATTATCTGCTTCATCATCCGAAAAAATAATATTGCCATGCCCTGTTGCAAAAACATATGGATAATTAAAAATCTCAGACGAACCAGATTCTACGATAGATTCTTCTGGATAAAAATTTGTATTTAATTCGTCGTTGCAATAGGAAATTAAATTCGTTAACGCTGTTCTGCTAGAATACCAATCGCCACCACCACCGTATTTTAAACGAGCCATTCTGTAAGAGGGACTGCTGAATGACGATGCCAAAAAGAAAATGGAAAATAGTAAAAAGAAAATAGTAGACTGTCTTTTCATATTATTCATTTATAAAAGATATTAAAGCAGTGGCCTTAATGGCTGCTGTTTCAGTTCTTAACCTTGCCTCTCCCAAACTCAATGGAATATAGCCTTTCAGCTTAGCTGCATTAATTTCATCTTCGGTGAAATCGCCTTCGGGTCCAATTAAAATTAAATACTTTTTAATACTTTCTTTTCTAAAATCATCGATCGATTTTTTATCGTCTTCTAAACAATGCGCTATTAATTTGATAGCACCATCATGTTCTAATTCTAAAAATTTATTAAATGCAATGGCTTCGTTTAGTTTTGGATGAAACGCTTTTTTACTTTGTTTCATTGCGCTCTCGATAATTTTATTCGATCGCTCTACTTTCAAATCTCTTTTTTCAGAACGTTGTGTAATAATAGGCGTTATTTCATCGATACCAATTTCGGTGGCCTTTTCTAGAAACCATTCGAATCGATCTAAACTTTTTAGTGGAGATATTGCTATGTGTAATTGGTAGTTTCTCTGTGCGTAATTTAGTTTTACATCTAGCACTTGTACCATACAACGTTTGGGATGTGCTTCTATGATATGAGTTTCGTAAAAACCTCCTTTACCATCTACTAGAAAAATATGATCCCCTTCTACTAATCGGAGTACACGTATACAATGCTTGCTTTCTTCTTCGGAAAGAGTATAGGTACTTGTGTTAATATCTGGGGTATAAAAAAGATGCATGATATAAAGATATGAATGCTATTGAGCATTATCAATATCCTCGGGAACTATTCGAATCATTTTTACTGCATCCACATTGTTTTTCTTCTTATCGGTTACGATAAACTTATATCCTCCGAAAACAATTTCTTCGCCAATCTCTGGAATCTTTTCAAAAATCACATTCATTAATCCAGCAACCGAATCATAATCGTCGTCTTCCGGCAAAGCATGTGGCAAATGTTCGTTCACATCACTAATAGTAGAATGTGCATCGATAAGATATTCTAAGTCGCCAACCTTTACTACTTTAGGCTTTTCTTCATCGTGTTCATCTTGAATTTCTCCTACAAGCTCTTCAATGATGTCTTCCATTGTTACTAAACCTGCTGTACCACCAAACTCATCTAATACAATGGCAATGTTTGGATTTTTTCTGTTTTTCATTTCCGACAATAAATCGGCAATGCGTTTAGATTCTGGGATGAAATAAATAGGACGAATTAAATCTGCAAGTTTAATGGTTTGATCATTTAATTCTTTCATCAACAAATCCTTGGCGTGTATATAACCAACAATATCATCGATACTATTTTTATATACAGGGAAACGGGTATAACCTTCTCTCAATACGAACTTAATAAAATCCTCATAGTTGGTATCTACATCAACAGCGATCATCGATGTGCGAGGAATCATTATTTTCTTAACTGTTCTGTCGTTAAAATCAAAAACGTTTTTTATTAATTCATGCTCTGATGAATCTATTGCTCCTGATTCTTTTCCTTGATCCAATAATAATTGCAACTCTTCTGAAGTATGCACCTCATGACCATGAATTGGTGAGATGCCAATTTTTTTCAACAAGAAATTAGACAATCCATTTAAGATCCAAATGAATGGACGAAACACAACATAAAAAACATTTAATGCTATAGCTACTGCAAACGTAGTGGTTACAGGCCTTTGAATGGCGATTGATTTAGGAGCAAGCTCGCCAAATACGATATGTAATACTGTAATTAATGCGAATGCCGTAGGTAGTGCGATTTGGTGCGCTAGCTCTGGAGTAATAGTTAAACCGAAAATGGAAATAATACTTAAGATGATTTTAGTAACAACTGATTCTCCAATCCAACCTAAACCTAAAGAGGCTAAAGTAATTCCTAATTGTGTTGCAGAAAGATAGGCATCTAAATTATTAAGAATATTCTTCGCAATTTTTGCGGTTTGATTTCCTGTTTTAGCTTTTAACTCTACTTGAGATGCTCGAACTTTTACGATAGCAAATTCTGCTGCTACGAAAAATCCATTGAGCAGGACTAAAAAAAGTGTTAAAAAGATATCGAACAGCATGAATACTATTTATTTTCTTCCGCTTTATTTCGGCGGTGTTCTCTAATGTAAGTTAATACTACGGGTATCATACTTACAATAATAATAGTAATGACAATATATTCTAAATTATGCTGTAAAGATGGGAATGCTCTACCTAAAAAATATCCAGATAATACCATCGATACTACCCAAGCAATACTGCCAACAATATTATAAAGTACGAATTTCTTAAAATCTAAATTTACAACTCCGGCCATAATTGGAACAAAGGTTCTGATGATTGGAATGAAACGACCTAATACAATGGCAGTGCCACCATATCTGTGGTAGAAAGCTTCAGCAGTTCTCACATGTTTCTTTTTGAAGAAGAATGAATCTTCTCTACGAAATAATACAGGGCCGGTTTTCTTTCCAAAATAATATCCAACAAAGTTCCCAAGTATTCCTGCAATAATTAAGGTGAAAATTAAAGTGAAAATACTAACATCAAATATTGGAGTACCACACATTAATCCTGCAATAAATAATAAGGAGTCTCCAGGTAAAAAGAAACCAAAGAATAAGCCTGTTTCAGCAAATACAATGAACAATAGCAGAGCTAATCCGCCATAGTGAATAATGCTTTGCGGGTTAAGCAAAGTCTTGACAAGCTCGAAGGTGTTTTCCATAAGTCAAGCAAATTAAGGAAATTATAATAAACCTGACAATATTCCTGGTAACAATCCGAATAACAAGGTTGCAATCGCAGCAATCCATAGTACCAATTTGTAAGAAAAGCCATACTCGATTTTCTCATCTGAACTAGGGCTTTTCATGTACATAGCAATTATTACACGGAAGTAATACCAAAAGGCAACTACTGCGTTTAAAATTGCCAAGCCTACTAACCAATAGAACCCTTGGTTAATGGCAATAGTAAATATGAAAAACTTACCAAAAAATCCTGCTGTTAATGGAATACCTGCTAAGGAACACATCGATATAGTTAATGCTAGAGCAGATTTAGGATTGTTTTTTGCTAATCCGTTGAAAGCGTCGAAGCTTTCTGAATTTTTCAATGCTTTAACTTTAATTAATATAGCAAAAGCAGAAACTGATGCGATTGAATATGCAACAGCATAATAAAATATTGCGTTACCCGAATCTGGCCCTAAAGCTAAAATCGCGATAAGCATATATCCAGCATGTGAAATACTTGAGTAAGCCAACATGCGTTTAAAAGTGTCTTGATATAAAGCAATTACGTTACCTACAATAATAGTAATGGCTGCTAAAGCCCAAAGTGTAGGAGTGAAAATGTGTATCACACCAGCAAATGCTACAATGAACATACGAATGAACGCAGCGAAACTTGCTGTTTTCACAACAGAAGACATGTATGAAGTAACTAATGATGGAGCACCATCATATACATCGGGTGCCCAAAAATGAAATGGTGCTGCTGATACTTTAAAGCTCATTCCAACAATCATAAATAAAATACCCGCAACAAATAATGCAGCAGCTTGTCCGCCACTCTCATTTACTAAAGTACTTATCGTTTCTAAGTTGAATGATCCTGTGAATCCATAAACCAATGCAATACCGAAAAGTAAAAATCCAGTTGCGAAAGATCCCATTAAGAAATATTTTAATGCCGCTTCGTTAGATGCTAAATCCTTTTTGCGAATTCCTGCCATGATGTACATGCTAATCGACATAATTTCGATACCAATAAACAACATAGAGAAGTTGTTGTAAGACACCATACATAATACTCCCACTAATGAGAATAGAATTAATGCTACATACTCGGCAACGTTGCTACTGATTTTTTCAAAATAACCTGGTGAAAGCAACAATATCAAAATGGTTGTCGCTATTGTTAAAATGGAAAATAAAATCGCAAAATTATCAACAAACAACATGTTGTTGAAATAATAGATGTTAGTATTCCATGCCAAAGCATAAGAGGTAATTGAAGCTAACAAACCTACAACTGCCAAAGGAACAATTGCTTTGTCCAGTTTATATAAACCTAGAAACAAAATAACAATTGCGATTAGTGATATAATAATAATTCCAGTCATGCTGAATATTTAACTAATGATAAATTTATTTTACTGCCAACTTCACATTTACAAAATTGATCAATTCTGAAACTGACGATTCTGATATTTTTAATAAGAAGTTTGGATACACACCGATAATAATAATAACCAATACAGAAACAAATAATACTACTCGTTCTGTTCCTTTAATGTCGGTAAAGCTAGCTGTTAATGCATTCGCTTCTCCTAACATTACATTTTGATACATACGCAACATATACACCGCACCAAGTATAATGGTTGATCCTGCTAACACTGCTGCCCATGTACCGTATTGATAAATACCCATCAATAATAAAAACTCACCAACAAATCCGTTCGTTAATGGAAGTGCTACTGCACCCATCATTACTACTACAAAACAAGTTGCTAATACAGGTGCCTTTAAAACGATACCACCTAAACTTGGAATATCTCTAGTACCTGTGCGCTCTTCAATAATTTGTATGATAAAGAATAATGCAACAACACTTAATCCGTGATTTAACATTTGAATCATAGCACCTTGCAACGATTGCATATTCCAAACAAAAACACCAGCAGCAATTAAGCCAACGTGCGCAATAGATGAGTATGCAATTAATCGCTTCATGTCTGATTGGCGAATTGCAATAATTGATGCGTATATAATTCCGATGATGGATAATGAAATTGCTAATGTTCCCCATGTTTGAACACCAACTGGTACGATTGGAATCATCCAACGTATTACTCCGTAGATACCCATTTTTAACATAATACCTGATAATAACATCGTTCCTTGTGAAGGAGCTTCTGTATAGGTATCTGGCTGCCAAGTATGGAATGGGAAGATTGGCATTTTAATAGCAAACGCTAAAAAGAATGTCCAGAATAAATACGATTGTTGTTGAGCAGATAATGTTAAATTATAAAATGCTCCAATATCAAACGTTTTGTATCCTTGAGTTTGTAGGTATAAATAAATGATACCAGCAAGCATAAATAAACTTCCGAAAATAGTGTAAATGAAAAATTTCAATGTTACTTTAATTCTATTCTCGCCGCCCCATATAGCTGATACAAAGTAAATCGGAATTAACGCTGCTTCCCAAGCTACGTAAAACAAAAACGCATCTAAAGAAACAAACACTCCAATTAATCCTGCTTGCATAAATAACATCAATGCGTAAAATGCATTTTCGTTATTAAGTTTTTTATTGAATGCTGTTAATACAATTAATGGATATAAGAATGTGGTTAATAAAACCATTAACATACTTATGCCATCAATACCAATTTTAAAATGAATACCTAAAGCTGGAACCCAACTTTGATCAAATAAAAATTGTGTGTTTGCATTCGACACATATTGTGTGTATGCATAAATTGCTACCCCTAATTCAGCAAGAGTAAAAAATAATGCGCTTTTTTTCGCGCTCTCTTTAGGGCTGAACCATGTTACAAGTGCTGCAACAATTGGTAAGGTTAATAATATCAGTGTAATCATTATCGATTAGCTCAAAATAAAGTTCAACAACATAATAATTATAATGCCTACTACCATTGAAAATATGTAGAAGCCAGTATTTCCTGTTTGTATAGTTCTTAAATTTTTAGAACCATTCATTGTAATTTTTCCTAGTCCATTTACTACACCATCAATTCCTGATTTATCAATAACACGATAGAAGAAAGTAGATAGCTTATCTAATGGTTTTGTGATTAAGTTCTCATAGAATTCATCGATGTAGAATTTACGATATGATAATCGTTGCATTAATGTCATTTTCGATTCATCTACTGGTAATAAGTAAACATCTTTCGCAAAACGTTTTTGTGCATAGATATAAACCAATGCAACAACAACTAGTGATACTCCCATGATGCTATATTCTACAACGTGTGCTGCTGCTTCGATAGAAAACCTTCCATTCGTAAAAACAAAAGAAGGCGATAAGAAAGATTTTAATGCGTGGTGTTCCGAAAACACTTCTGGCAAACCCACGAATCCTGCGATAGTAGAAAAAACTGCTAACACAATTAATGGAATCGTCATGCTTTTTGGACTCTCATGCAAATGACTTGCTTGATCGTTAGTGCCTCTGAAGTTTCCGTAGAATGTTAAGAATAACATACGGAACATATAGAATGCCGTTAACACCGAAGTGATCGACATAACAATAAACATCGGCATTGAATGGTTATAGGTTGCTGCTAGAATTTCATCTTTAGAGAAGAAACCCGCAAACGGAGGTACACCAGAAATTGCAAGTGTTCCAATTAATATCGTGAGGAATGTGATTGGTAATTTCTTTTTTAAACCACCCATAGAACGCATGTCTTGCTCTCCACTCATCGCGTGAATTACACTACCTGCCCCTAAGAATAATAATGCTTTAAAGAACGCATGTGTCATTAAATGAAATACTGCTCCTGTAAAAGAACCTACTCCTAATGCCACAAACATATAACCTAACTGACTAACGGTTGAATAAGCCAATACTTTTTTAATGTCTGTTTGAGTCAATGCAATTAATGCTGCCCATACTGCTGTGATCATACCAATCGTTGCTACAATATCCATCGCTATTGGAGCTAATGCATAAATGATACTCGAACGAGCAATCATATATATACCTGCGGTAACCATGGTAGCTGCGTGGATTAATGCAGATACAGGTGTTGGACCAGCCATCGCATCAGGTAACCAAGTATATAAAGGCAACTGTGCACTCTTACCCATTGCGCCAATAAATAATAATATAGCAATCGTAGTTAAAGTTGGATCGCCAGAAGTGAATTTTGCAGCGCTAGTAAATACTTCGTTAAAGCTTATGCTTCCAAATGTTTTGAATATTAAAAACAATGCGATTAAAAATCCTAAGTCACCAATACGGTTCATTACGAAAGCTTTTTTAGCTGCATTATTATAAGAGGTATTCTTGTACCAGAAACCAATTAATAAGTAAGAGCATAATCCAACTCCTTCCCAACCTATAAACATTATCGCATAATTTGCTCCTAATACTAATAGTAGCATAAAGAATACGAATAGATTTAAGTAAGCGAAGAATTTTGCAAACCCT
>JBIINK010000072.1:0-7623 GCA_044337515.1 Sphingobacteriales bacterium
CAAGGGAAAATGTTCCTCAGAAATTGTTGTTCGATATACGATTCGTATTTAAATGACGAAGAGAAAAGCAAACAGAGATTTAGTATGGCCGTCTAATTTTAAATTGTAAATTGTAAGTTGAAAATAATTTAAAATTTACAATTTAAAATTTACAATTAATTAGTAGTTGTCTACCGCAGCCTTTAATTTCTTAATCACCGCTTCGCTAGGTGCGCTTAATGGTAAGCGAACTGTGTCTCCACAGATGCCTTTCATTTTAAGTACTGCTTTAATTCCTCCTGGGCTACCATCAGCAAAAAGTAAGTTGATGATGTCGGTAAGTTTGTAATGTAACTTACGGGCTTTGTCAAATTCGCCAGCCAATGCATATCTCGTCATTTGTGCGAAATCTTTAGGCCACGCATTACCAACTACAGAAATAACACCACTTGCACCTAAGGCAATTAATGGAAGTGTAATTCCATCATCACCAGAAATAAGCATGAAATTTTTAGGTTTATGTTTTAGGATGTACATCATTTGATCGATGTTACCTGAAGCTTCTTTTACAGCAATAATATTTTTGAAATCATTCGCTAAACGTAAAGTTGTTTCAGCGGTCATGTTTGAACCTGTGCGCCCTGGTACATTGTATAAGATTACAGGTAGGGGAGAATGTTCTGCCACCATTCCATAATGCTGATACAATCCTTCTTGATTAGGTTTGTTATAATAGGGAGCAACAGATAAAATTGCTGTAAATCCTTTTTTATCGAAGTGATTCAAGTAATCACATAACTCACGTGTGTAGTTACTACCGATACCCGCCACAACAGGTACTCTACCATCTACTGTTTCTAAGGTGATATCAAAAATCGCTTGCTTCTCGTCTTTCGTAAGCGTTACCGATTCACCAGTAGTACCCATCGGTACAACATAGTCAACCTTATTGGTAATTAAATTATTGATCAGCTTTTTGTAACTTTTAAAATCAATATTACCATCTGTGTGAAATGGTGTAACTAGCGCAACACCAGTGCCGATTAATTTTGTGCTCATTTTTTTAAGAGTTGAAGGTAATGGTTTAATTGATCAATATACGATTTCATGTCGGATCCTTTATCATCAATCATAAAATCGAATGCGTTAACTGTGCTCATGTTGAATTTGCCAATACGCATACGCGCTGATGATAGGGAAGAGATATAATTCAAACTAAATTGATTCGTATAATTTAAACTAATAAGTAAATCAAAATTCTTTTTGTAGAATTTTTCTATCAGTCCTTTTTTCGGACGATGGAAAAAATCGAAGTCGCTTTCGAAAATATAATGAGGATCTTTCTCTTGATCCTTGAATCGTTTTTTATAATCCTTGATTCCAATGAATCCGATGTATTCTACTTCCTTACCTGCTTTTTGTAAGCTGTCGATGTATTCAAGTGCTGTAGCTATATCTTCGTCGGTATGCGCAGCGAATAATACTCCAATAGTTTTTGCGTCCGAAAAGGGAACCGTTTCCCTGTGAATACGACGATTCAACAGATCACGTTTTAATTTACGTCCAGCAAAAAACTGCCCAATACTTCTAATTAACTTCTTCATCTTTAGAATATCCCCAATGCTTTGCAAAGGTATTAAATATGTTTAATTAATAGAACTTTCGAGCATCTTATCGAGCTCATCTTCAGAAATAATTGGAATGTTTAGCTTTTGTGCTTTCTGTAACTTGCTTGGCCCCATGTTATCTCCTGCAACTAAGAAGTTTAATTTGGCAGAAATTCCACTCAATATTTTTCCTCCGTTGGCTTCAATTTTATCTTTTAATTCTTCTCTAGAGTATTTTGTGAATACTCCAGAAATAACAAAAGATTTACCAACAAGAAGTTCACTCTCTTTAATGATTTCTTTTTCTACTAATTCAAATTGTAATCCTTCTTCGCGTAAAAACTGAATAAGGAATTGATGCTCTTCTTTCGAAAAATAATCCAAAATACTTTGGGCTATGCGTTCTCCAATTTCATCAACACCAATTAGTTCTTCAAAGCTTGCCTGCATTAAGGCTTCAATGTTTCTGAAAGCGTATGCTAATTTCTTAGCTACAGTTTCTCCGACATATCGAATACCTAATCCGAATAATACTTTTTCGAATGGATTCTCTTTCGACTTTTCAATACCTTGAATAAGGTTCGTTACTGATTTTGCTGCGAAACGATCCAATTGCAAAAGCTGATGTTCGTTATCCTTTAGTCGATAGATATCTGCAATTCCTGAAATTAGTTGGGCTTGAAATAATTGCTCTATAGTTTCATCGCCTAAACTATCGATGTTCATTGCTTTACGAGAGGTGAAGTGTTGCATTTTTCCAACAATTTGTGGTGGGCAAGCATCTTCATTCGGGCAGTAGTGATGGGCTTCACCCTCTTTGCGGACAAGCTTCTCGCTACATACAGGGCAATGTGTGATGTAAGAAATAATGGGTGAAAATAATTTTCGTTTATCTAAATTCACTCCGGTTATTTTCGGAATAATTTCTCCACCTTTTTCTACTTTAACAATATCATTTTCATGCAAATCCAATTTCTCAATTTGATCAGCATTGTGTAATGATGCTCTTTTTACAGTTGTTCCTGCAAGTAATACAGGACTAAGATTCGCAACGGGTGTAATTGCACCTGTTCGTCCAACTTGGTAGTCTACAGATAACAATTCAGTTTCTACTTCTGCTGCTTTAAATTTATAGGCAATAGCCCATCGTGGCGATTTAGCTGTAAAACCCAATGCCTCTTGTTGGTCGTAACGATTTACTTTTATAACTATGCCGTCAATGTCGAAACTCAATTTTTCTCGTGCAGTTTCCCAATGTTTGATGTAGTCAAAAACCTCTTCGATATTTTTACAAAGTTTATAAGTTGGTGATACTTGAAATCCCCAGCTTTTTGCTTTTTCTAAACTTTCATAATGAGTTTTAAACGATAGTTTTTCACCCAATAAAAAATACAAATAACAATCGAGTCCACGTTTAGCAACCTCTCTAGAGTCTTGCATTTTAAGGGTTCCTGAAGCAAAGTTTCTAGGATTGGCGAAAGTGCTTTCTCCTATTTCTTCACGATCTCTATTTAACTCATCAAATGTATTACGATGCATAAACACCTCACCACGTATTTCAAACTCATCTGGGTAATCACTATTTTGCAATACCATCGGAATGGTATTTATGGTTCGAACATTTGCGGTTACATCATCACCTTTGCTACCGTCGCCTCTAGTTAATGCTTGCTTTAGTTTACCTTGCTCATAACTTAAGCCAATTGCTAAGCCATCATATTTTAATTCACATACATACTCAAATTCTTCGGTGATGATTTTCTTAATACGTAAATCAAACTCGCTAAGCTCTTGTTCAGAATAGGTATTCCCTAAGGATAACATAGGGTATTTATGTGCTACCGTTTTGAAGTTTTTGGTAATGGTTCCACCTACACGTTGACTAGGAGAGTCGGCTGCTAATAATGATGGGAATGATTTTTCTAAAGTTATTAATTCCTCTAATAGCACGTCAAATTCACGATCCGAAATCTCGGGTGCTGATACTTGATAATATAAATGGTTGTGTCGATGTAATTCCTTCGAAAGCTCCTCAATACGAGCTTTTGCCAATTCAATGTTCATTTAGCTAAGATAGGGAAAATGTGCAAATGCGTAGATATGCAAATGCGTAAATGTGCAGATATGCAAATGCGTAGATGTGCAGATTAATTCTTTTGGAAAAAATCAATTCTTAGGGAGAAGATGTTAGAATACAAGGCGTCAGAAAGATTACCAATGTTGGTTAGGGCGTAGTCGATGCTTACATTTTTCAATTTTACTCCAACCCCGAAATTTGGTTGTACAATGGTAGTTTTTGTGCCATCGAAATCGGTCGTTTTTTGGATGTTTCCAACACCTCCACGTAAAAACGCGATTTTGCGATAATCTAATTCTATACCGACGTGAGGGTCTATACTTACAGGGTCTGCAGAGATTAATACATTTCGTTGTCCGTCTGTTGTAATGTCGGCATCGAGTTCTGCTAATATTCCAATTTTAGACGATATTTTGGTATGGTAAGCAGCTCCTAAAATGAGTTTCGGATTTGTAATTTCTATAGAGTTTTCTGGGATTTCGTTGCCTGTTCTAGTGAACACTTCTTTGGTGGCATCGTTTAAAGTATACGACCAAGTATTAAAGGTAGTACTAATGTCGCGGGCCATAGCAGCGAAGGTGAAATGAGGTAATTGGTACTGAGCACCAACATCGATTCCGAAGCCCCAAGATTTGGCAAAATCGCCGACACGTCTATTGATTACTTTTACACTTCCACCTATACTCAAACGTTCATTTTTCATTTTACGAGCATAGCTTCCTAAAAAAGCATAATCGATTGCAGAAAATGAACTAATTCTATCGTAATTGATATTTCCACCGGCATCAATTAGTTCAGTAGTATTTGGAATATCATCGACCCCAAAACGAACAATAGATAGGGCGATGTTTGAACGATCATCAAGTTTATAGGCCACCGCACCGTAATCGTATTTTGCAATGTCTCCGAAATACTCCGCATGCATAAGTCCTAACTGCATATTACCCGACATTTGAGTTAGTCCGGCTGGATTCCAATAACCTGAGTGTACATCATTAGAGGAAGCCACAATGGCATTCGACATTCCGAAAGCGCGCGAGCCAACTCCCAGGGAAAGGAACTCATTACTGTACTTTCTGCTCTGTGCAATACTCATATTGCTTAACAAGCAAATCATACTAATACTAAGTAATGTTATTTTTCTCATGGGCTAAATGCAGCGCTATTTCTTCAAATATAGTAAGATAATTGTGTTCTACTATATCCATTAAATCGGCAATATGATGATGCATTAAACGAGTATCGTTTTCTGTAAAAAACTGCTGAGTTAATCGATATTGTATTCTGTTTAACGCATAGACTATCGTTTCATTGCTTTTGTAATTCAATAAATATTGAATGCTACAAAAACGTTCATAAAAAGTAGTAAAGGCTTCTGCATCCTCAATTTCATTGATTTTTAAGAAATGAATGATGATTTCTGGATCACATGCTGTAAGTTGTTTATAAAAGGACTTAGGGTCGATACTGTTGTTTTTTATCAATAGTGTATCTAAAATCAGTTCCAAGCCCACATGCCCAATCATAAATGGCTTTACCTTATTATTTTCAAAAGGGATTAATCGCATCCGTTTGGATATAAATCTTGAATTCTCAACAAAGTAATTGTTTTCATGAAAGTAGTGGTCCACAGCGAGATGCCGCTTCCAGCCTTCATAGATGGATTGCAGACGAGAATCTTTAGAATAAGCTGATTCGTGCTTAAATGGATGCACATTCCAACGGCGATTATGGTTTTTTACAAGATCGGGTAGGGCTATACCTAAAATATAATAAGGATCCGTACTTTGCTGATCGAAATAATAATGTGCTAAGTAGTTCATTCCCCTGCGTTGTATTTATTATATTTGAAGCCTAAATTAATGATTTAACCGATGAACACGAATTTTGTTGAAGAACTAAAGTGGAGAGGCATGTTACACGATATTATGCCGGGTACAGAAGAGCAATTGAGTAAGGCAATGACTTCAGGATATATTGGTTTCGACCCTACAGCAGATTCTCTACATGTGGGGCATTTGGTGCAAATCATGACTTTAATCCACTTTCAACGTGCGGGACATAAACCGTATGCTTTGGTAGGTGGTGCAACAGGTATGGTTGGCGACCCATCAGGAAAATCGGAAGAACGAAATTTATTATCGGAAGATAGTTTGAATCATAATGTTGATTGTTTGAAAAATCAATTAACAAAATTTTTAGATTTTGAATCGGGTGCTACGAATGCAGCAGTAATGGTGAATAATTACGATTGGTTCAAAGAATTCTCTTTCTTGAATTTTATTCGTGACGTAGGTAAGCATATTACCGTAAATTATATGATGGCAAAAGATTCAGTGAAGAAACGATTAGAAGGTGATACCGGAATGTCGTTTACTGAATTTTCTTACCAATTGGTTCAAGGATATGATTTTTATTACTTGTGGAAACATCACCAATGTTTAATACAAATGGGTGGTTCAGACCAATGGGGAAATATAGTAACAGGTACAGAATTTATTCGTAGAAAAGATGCAGGTGCTGCATTTGCGTTAACAACTCAATTGATTAAAAAGGCCGATGGCACTAAATTCGGAAAAACCGAAGGCGGTAGTGTTTGGTTAGATGCAAATCGTACGAGTCCATATAAGTTTTATCAGTTTTGGTTAAACACTACCGATGTCGATGCAAAATCATACATCAGAATATTCACTTTATTAAGCAAAGAGGAAATCGAAAAAATTGAAGCAGAACATGATGCTGCTCCACATTTACGCTTATTGCAAAAAGCTATTGCGAATGATATAACTGTTCGTGTGCATGGTGAAGAAGCATTAGAAATGGCATTGAAAACTTCTGAGTTTTTATTTGGTACAGGTGATTTAGCATTTTTGCATAAATTGACTAATGAGCAAGTTTTAGAAGTGTTTGAAGGAATTCCTCAATTTGAAATTTCTAAACAAGATTTATTTACGGGCATAAACATTGTTGATTTACTTGCAGAAAAATCGCAAGTATTTCCATCTAAAGGAGAAGCAAAGAAAATGATTCTTGGTGGTGGTGTTGCTATTAATAAAGAGAAAGTAAATAATGTTGAATTACTGATTGATCAAACATCACTTATTAATGAGAAGTTTATTGTAGCGCAAAAAGGGAAGAAGCAGTACTTCTTGTTAATATGTTAATGGGATAATATGTTAATATGTTAATGCTTGCCTCGGCGTAAGACGATGGGATAATATGTTAATATGTTAATGGGATAATGTGTTAATATGCTAATGTTGTGTAATAAAATATCTCAATTCTAACATCTCAATACTTATTGTACTAAGAGATTGCATCCTCTTACATCTGCATGATCAAATCTTCCTAATACTTCAAAACGTTCGTCGGCGTATATTTTGCCGAGGTCTTGTGTAGCGATGAAGGAGCAAGAATTGATATTAGCTAAATCGATGATGTTAATTCCACCAGTTCTTTCGAAACCCTGATAACTAAAGGGATCTTGCGTTTCACGGATGAGTACTTTCATCCAATGTGGAGTTCTGAATATTCCTTTTCCAGTAGAATACGCTTGAGATAATAATTCGGTCATGCCGTACTCGGAATGAATGGATGTAACATGAAAAGCCTTTGTTAATATCGAATGTACTTCTTCACGTAACATCTCTTTTCTTCGTCCTTTCATACCACCAGTTTCCATAATGATGCAATGATTAGCGTGAAACGGAAATTGTTCTGCGAAATCAAGTAGGGCATAGGTTACGCCGATGAGTATTATTTTTTTGGTACCATCATTTTCTTCAATAATTGTTTTTATTTTTTCAAATTCATTTAAATAAAAACCACTAAGGTTCGATTCTGATTGCTGAATTAAATGCTCACACATGTATATCAATGAAGACCCATCGCGCTCTAAATAGGAAGGAAGTAATGCCAAGATGATATAGTCTTTTATATCTCCATAAAACAATTGAAATG
>JBIINK010000033.1:0-26204 GCA_044337515.1 Sphingobacteriales bacterium
GAACACGCTTATCGTTGGTCATTTTTAGCTCTTTCTCGAGCTGATTAAATTTAACACCAGCAAGTTTTGCATAAGGCCATACTTTTAATACATCTCTGCGTAACTTTGTATATCGAATTTGGTCGCGTTTAGATTTATAAATTCTAGTGGTGTAAATGTTAACTGTAGGGAGATAGATAAAGGGAATAGTGTCGCCATCTACGATAATTGCTCGTAAAATAATGGTATCATTCTTTCCTAACTGTTTTACTTCTTGTTGAGCTTGCGCACTTTTACCGAAGTAAACCGTTGTAAGTATGATGAATACGATATATTTTAAGTACTTAGGCATAGTCTAATAACCAAATATCATCATAATTATTATTTTGATTTACATAAAAGAATGATTTTTTTTACATTTAGCCATGCACACGATCGATATAGAAGCTGAGAAAAAGGAAATCCAAAAGCGGTATAGAGCTTTATTGAAAGCTTGTAAACCGACTATGGAGAAGGGCGATAAGCGTCAAATTCGTATTGCATTTGAGATGTCGGTGGAGGCACATAAAAATATGCGTCGCAAATCTGGCGAGCCTTATATTTATCATCCTATTGCTGTTGCTCAAATTGCTGCCGAAGAAATTGGCTTAGGAACTACCTCTATTGTTTGTGCATTATTACATGATGTTGTTGAAGATACTAACATCACGTTAGAAGATATCGAACGCGAGTTCGGAACTAAAGTAGCTAACATCATTGACGGCTTAACAAAAATTTCTGGAGTATTCGATCAAACCAGTTCTATACAAGCGGAGAACTTCCGTAAAATGCTACTTACTCTTGCAGATGATGTTCGAGTAATTTTAATCAAGCTTGCCGATCGTTTACACAATATGCGAACCTTGGAAAGTATGCCAAGAGATAAGCAATTAAAGATATCTTCAGAAACCATTTATTTATACGCCCCTCTAGCCCATCGCTTAGGATTATACGCTATAAAATCAGAATTGGAAGATCTTTCCATGAAGTTTACGGAGGCAACAACCTATAAATTTATTGCCAATAAACTTAATGAAACTAAAGGTGAAAGAGCGAAATTTATTAATGAGTTTATAAAACCATTACGCGAAGAATTAAACAAACTTGATTTAACCGCCGAAATTCTTGGTAGACCAAAATCCATACATTCCATATGGAAAAAAATGAAATCAAAGGGAGTGCCTTTTGAAGAAGTTTATGATTTATTTGCCATACGAATAATTTTAGAAAGTGATTTCGAAAATGAAAAAGCAGATTGTTGGAAAGCATATTCTATTGTAACCGACAAATACATACCGAATCCGGACCGCTTGCGCGACTGGATTTCCTCACCAAGAGGCAATGGTTATGAATCTCTACACACCACGGTAATGGGACCTTCTGGCCGATGGGTAGAAGTTCAAATTCGTAGTAGTAGAATGAATGAGATTGCTGAAAAAGGTTTTGCTGCACATTGGAAATATAAAGAACAAACGAGTGAAAACGGACTCGACCAATGGATACAAAAAGTCAGAGATGTTTTGAGTAGTCCAGAGTCTAATGCACTTGATTTCCTTGATGATTTTAAGATGAATCTTTTCTCTGATGAGATTTTCATCTTTACTCCAAAAGGAGATTTAATGAAGCTCCCCTTCGGCGCAACAGCATTGGATTTCGCCTTCGAGATTCACTCCGATATAGGAACAAAATGTATTGGCGCAAAAGTTAATCACCGACTAGTGCCACTTTCGCATAAACTACAAAACGGCGATCAGGTAGAAGTGATTAGTTCCGACAAACAAAAACCAAAAGAAGATTGGTTGAATTTTGTCATTACCAGTAAAGCAAAATCCAAAATAAAATCGTCCATTAGAGAGCAAAAAATAAAAATTGCAGAAGATGGGAAGGAAATTTTGGATAGAAAGCTTAAATCACTTAAGATTTCTAACACCAACCAATCCATTAGTAAAATTGCGCTTTTCTTCGGATTACCAAGTAATATTGAGCTTTACTACCAGGTTGCCATTGGCAAACTTGATTTAAAAGAGTTACGTGAATACCAATTACTAGAGAAGAAAACTCCTCAGAAAATTCAAACTAAAATCGATAAGGATAACCTCGACCAGTACATGAAACAAGTGAAGAGTAAAGACTCTGACATCTTGTTAATTGGGGAAGATTTACATAAAATCGACTATAAATTATCGCCGTGTTGTAACCCAATACCTGGCGATGATGTATTTGGTTTCATCACTATTAATGAAGGAATTAAAATTCACCGTACCAATTGCCCTAATGCTATTAAACTGATGTCGAATTTTGGCTATCGTATTGTAAAAGCGAAGTGGACAGGACAAAAGGAAATTGCATTCTTAACAGGAATTAGAATTGTAGGTACAGATGAGGTGGGTGTAGTGAATAATATCACCAAAGTTGTTTCTAACGACTTTAAAGTAAATATGCGCTCAATCACAGTAGATAGTGATGATGGTATCTTTGAAGGCACCTTAATGATCTACGTAAATGACACTTCTCACTTAGATACACTGATTAAAAAGCTGAAGCTCGTCAATGGTGTTATTAATGTAACCCGTTTCGATGCTAACAAATCGGCGTAATAATGTGTAAAACTTCGTAAAAACTGTTTCTGCGATTATAGAATATTTAATTAATTTTGGACGAGGAAAAAAAGGTATATGTCTAACAAAGAAACTATTGCAAGTGTAGTAAAGATTTTCGAGGCATTTTTGGAAAACAGAAGTTTGCGTAAGACACCTGAGCGTTTTGCTATTTTGGAAGAAATATACTCTAGAAACGACCATTTCGACGTTGAATCGCTGTATATACACATGAAAAATCGTAAATACAGAGTAAGTAGAGCAACAGTTTACAATACTTTAGAACTGCTATTATCATGCGATTTAGTGACCAAACATCAGTTTGGTAAGAACATGGCTCAATTTGAAAAGTCGTATGGCTATAAGCAACATGATCACATTATTTGTATCGATTGCGGTAAAGTTGTAGAATTCTGCGACCCACGAATCCAACAAATACAGTCGATGATGGGCGAATTATTGAAATTCGAAATTAAACACCATTCACTTAACCTATACGGTTCTTGTAGTCGTTTAAAAGATGAAGGGCATTGCGATACGTTTGTTGCTACTTCAAAGAAAAATTCTTAGTAAAAAATTTAAATAATAGATATGAAAGTTGATGTTTTATTGGGTTTGCAGTGGGGAGACGAAGGGAAAGGGAAAATTGTTGATGTGTTATGTCCGGGATATGACCTAATTGCTCGCTTTCAAGGAGGCCCTAATGCTGGTCACACACTCGAATTTGATGGTAAAAAATATGTTTTAAATACCATTCCATCAGGTGTTTTCAACCCTCAAACATTAAACTTAATTGGTAACGGTGTAGTTATCGACCCTGTTATTTTCAAGAAAGAAATTGATAAACTTCGTGAAAACGGATACGACCCAATTAAATCAGGGAAATTAGTGATTGCAAAAAAAGCTCACTTAATTTTACCTACTCACCGCATGCTTGATGCTGCAAGTGAAACAAAAATGGGTAACTCTAAAATTGGTTCAACATTAAAAGGTATCGGCCCTACTTATGCTGATAAAACAGGTAGAAACGGCCTTCGTGTTGGTGATACCATGTTGCCAGATTTCAAAGAGCGTTACGAAAAATTACGTAACAAGCATTTGGAAACGTTGTCGCACTATAATGTTGACTTAGATTATACAGAATACGAAACACAATGGTTTGAAGCGATTGAATTGTTAAAAGCAATGCAACAAGTAGATTCAGAACATTTAGTGAATGAATACATACAATCGGGTAAAAAAGTATTAGCAGAAGGTGCTCAAGGAACATTACTTGATATCGACTTCGGTTCATATCCTTATGTAACTTCATCGAACACAACATCGGCTGGTGCTTGTACTGGATTAGGTGTTGCTCCTTCTAAAATCGGTAGTGTTATCGGTATTTTCAAAGCTTATTGTACTCGAGTTGGTGGTGGACCCTTCCCTACTGAATTAGATAATGAAATTGGCGAAGAACTTCGTCGTATTGGTCACGAGTACGGTGCTACAACTGGTCGCCCACGCAGATGTGGTTGGATTGATTTACCAGCATTGAAATATGCGATTATGCTTAATGGAGTTACAGAATTAGTAATGACGAAAGCGGATATATTAAGTGGATTCGAAAAAGTAAGAGTATGCACTCACTACATTTGGGATGGTAAGAAAATTGATTACATGCCGTATGATATTATTTCTATTGAACCAGAACCTGTATATGTAGAATTAGATGGATGGAATGAAGACCTTACTGGAATTCGTGAAGTGAATCAAATTCCTCAAAAATTACAAGCTTACATCGATTACTTAGAAAAAGAACTTAACGTTCCTATTAAATATTTGTCAGTTGGTCCAGACCGCTTGCAAACATTAATATTATCTTAATGTATCATGTTCAGTATTCCTTGTACAGAGGAGAATAAACAGAAACTTGTTCGAGCAATTGATCAGTCGGAAAACTATTTCTGCCTGCTCAATTCTAATCAATATCCTGATCCATATTCTACTTTGAATTGGAAGATTTCTTATGGTGATCGAATACTTTCGCGCAATACTGCTGAACATTCATTCGAAGAACTTCGTACATTTTTATTGAATTCAACAAAACCTATTTATGGTTTTTTAGGGTATGATTTAAAAAATGATGTCGAGAAATTAACATCAAAAAACACCGCACATATTTCGTTCCCTGAGCTATTCTTTTTTGAAGAAACTGTTTCAATCACGGAAGAACATAACGAATTAAAAAGTCATTCATCACTTGATTTCGATTGGGTGGAACCTCGTGTTTCTGATAATATATCGAGCACTAAAATCATTCAACACGTTAGCAAAACCGACTATGTGGAAAATGTAAAGCGCATAAAAGAGCACATTATTGCAGGTGATGTTTATGAATTAAATTATTGTATCCCTTTTGAAATTATCGATATACAAATCGATCCTGTTGAGTTGTATTTTTTATTGAACAAACGCTCCCCTAACCCATTCTCAGGATTATTAAAAATCAATCATCAATACATTATTTCTGCTAGTCCGGAACGATTCCTTTGCAAACGAGGCAATAAAATTATTTCTCAACCGATAAAAGGAACAATAAAAAGAACAGAGGATACAGAAAAAGATATTGAGCAATTATTGCACTCTGAAAAAGAACGTGCGGAGAATGTTATGATTGTTGATTTGGTTCGAAACGACTTAACTAAAACGGCAGTTACAGGAAGCATTAAGGTAGAAGAGCTCTTTGGCATCTATAGCTTCCCTCAGTTGCATCAAATGATCAGCAGTGTCACAAGTATTCAAGATGAGCAGTATGATGTTACAGCGGTTATAAAAAACGCTTTCCCAATGGGATCCATGACGGGTGCTCCAAAAGTTAGAGCAATGGAATTAATTGAACAATTGGAAGTATTTAAACGTGCAGCCTACTCTGGAGCACTTGGCTATATAATGCCCGATGGTACATTTGATTTCAATGTATTAATTCGATCTATTTTTATTGATCAACAAGATAATAAATTAACCTTTAATGTGGGTAGCGCCATTACACTCGATTCTAATCCTGAAGAGGAATATGAGGAGTGTTTGTTGAAAGCGAAAGCTATTTTCAAAGTATTGGGTAGTGAGTAGTGAGTAATTATATAATTAATAAATTTCTCAATACCCACTACACATTACTCATTACTATTTTCGAAGCAAAACCTTCTCCGACTTCATCACCCCATCAACATTAAGTTGTAAGACATAAATTCCATCAGATAAGTTTTGAGTATGTTCGCTAGAAATGTTAATTTCATTAGCACCTGCACTCATTTGTCCACTATATACTTCGCTAACTTTACGACCTAAAAGATCATATAAATTTGCTTTAACAGAAGCATCAGCAAATAAATTAAAACTTGCTTTTGTAGAACTATTAAAAGGATTTGGAGCAATCAATAAATTCAAATTATTAAGAATTAAATTCTCCATTCCAGTGGCAACAGTAATCACAATATTATCTACATAAATATTATTTCCTGGTCCAGAGTTTTCAGCTAAGAAACGTATGATTGTATTGTCTGAAGTTGCTAAACTCGTTAACGAAATATCTAAGTGTTTCCATTGCGCATCACCATTCGGAACAAACGATGTTGATGTTACTGGTGCAGTTGCAATTTCGGCACCAGCTTTATTAAATAGCACAGAATATGATGAACCACAGTTACGAGACAAACCTACTTGCAAACGATCTAGTGAAGTTACCGAACGTTGAGCATAGGCATAATCAAAAGATAATTTCGGAGCAGACGTTCCTTTTAGACTAACGCTTGGTAATAATATTGAATTACTTTGTCCGTCGTTTTTACCATAATACTTCATCACGATTGATGAAGGAGATGCGAAACCTGCATTAGTAGCGATGATCCAATTTGTAGTGTTATCTACTTTGTTATATACATCGGTATTGAATTTAGTTACATCTTCCATATCCAATAAATAAGGAAGAGTTTTAGTTGATACTGTTTCGAATACACGAATGAAATTAGTTTTAGTAATACTATCGGCACCTGTAGCGTTCCAAGTTTTTAATTTCACAGTGAATGTACCTGCATTTGCATAGGTAATCGTAGGGTTTTGTAAGTTGGATACTGCTGGAGTTCCACCTTCAAAAGTCCACTCCCAATTGGTAGGTGTTCCGCGGAAACTACCATCTATATATGCTACTGAAGCATTTGTACAAGCTTCTTGTTTTCTATAAAAATCTGCAGTAGGAACGCAAGTAACTGTTACATAACCATCATTTGTACCTGTAGCTATTAAGTTAGCTGGAGAGTACAAATTACTACGACTGTTTTGATTGCCATTCCAAACTATATTCATTCTTGCTTTTTGTCCGTTCGAAAACATATTCTGACAAATTCCATCAGTGTAATCCATGTAGTTTTCAACCATCTCGATTGCATTTCCAGTACAGTTTGAAACTTTATTTACTGGGCAACCAGAATTAGCAGCTTCGTGTGGTGGAGTATCATCAACAAAATCAGATGCACAAGTACCATCGCCCCAAATGTGGCGAAGATTTAAAGAGTGACCAATTTCGTGAGTTAATGTTCTACCGTAGTTACTAAATGTAGATGTGTTTCCACAAACGCTGTATTTCAACAATACCCCATCGGTAGTATTACTTCCACCTGGAAATTGAGAACGACCTAGGATTACCGAAGGTAGTGTTGCACCACTAATGGTTTCAACTACCCAAACGTTAAAATATTTATTATTTGGCCAACGACTAACTGCTTTAATAGCATCATCAGCATTATAAGTTAAAAGTGTTTTTACACGAACAATACCATCAGTACAATTTCCATTAGGATCAATTTGTGCTAAGCGGAATTCTATTTCGCAATCTGCTGCTACTGATTTATAAATAGGATTCGTTTTATTAGTATCGGAATTTAAACGTTGAAAATCTTTGTTTAAAATCGCTACTTGCTCTAATACTCTTTCCTTTGCTATATTTTCAATACCACCATTATGAAGGATATGAAAAACGATAGGAATAATGCGTTTTGTTTGAGCAGATTTTTGAGGATGCAATTTTGCATATTCATAAGCTTGTTCTAAGATCTGTTGATTTTGTACAAACTGAGGATCTTTCATTTGTACATCTCTCATATATTCGAAAGTTGCACATGGTACTGGCTTAAGCTCTTGAGCTTTAGCAACAAAGGAGTTAGCAGCAATAAAAAGTGCTGTAACGAGTAATAATTTTTTCATTATAGAATTGTGTATTTAATAAGTACTGGATAGCAAAATCCCTACCAAACTATTGAGATTCTACTTTTTTCTTAAATAGATTAACTTTTGATTCTTTCCCTTTCAATAAACGTTCAATATTTTTCTGATGAGTAAACATCACCAAAATACAAACAGAGATTGCGAAAAGTAGTTGAGTACGTGTAGTAGTTTCGTTGAAGAATAGAATAATGTTTACAGGGAACATAAAGCTCGCAATCATGGAGCTCAATGAAACGTAATTAGTCAGTATTAGTGCTACAACAAACACCGCACTTGATATTGCTGATGCTGCTGGGTGAACCGCTAGTATCATACCGAACAATGTAGCGATACCTTTACCACCTCTAAATCCTGCAAAAATTGGAAATATATGTCCGATTACTGCGGTGATTCCTAATACTAACTGGAAGTTGGCAAATTGAACAGAACCGGGAACGTAATTACCTACAAAGTAAACCAAGTTCGTTGCGGTAAATCCTTTTAATATATCGATGAGTAAAACAGGTATGCCTGCTTTCTTTCCTAAAATTCTAAAAGTGTTTGTTGCTCCTGCATTACCACTTCCGTACTCACGTACATCAATGCCATAAAAGGCCTTACCAATCCAGATGGCTGTAGGGATAGAACCGTATAAATACGAGACAAGGAGTGCTATGGAAGTACTGACCGATATCATTACTGATGCTCTAAAATAGTACTTTTTCTCGGTCTATGTAATAAAATGTAGATTTAATGTCTTAAAATGTTGATTTAAACAGCTTTTAAACTTAAATCCAATGCTTTTACGGAGTGCGTTAATGCACCTATAGAGATATAATCAACACCACATTCGGCATAATGAACTACATTTTCGGTGGTGATACCACCAGATGCTTCAGTTTCAAATTTACCATTCACTAACAGAACTGCTTCGCGAATCATATCAAAATTAAAATTATCAAACATAATTCTTTTAAATCCACCTTCAGAAATGGCTTCCTTAACTTCATCAATACTTCTAGTTTCAATTTCAATCGGCAAGTTTCTTCCGGTATCTTTTAAATATTGCTTTGCATTCACTAATGCTGCTGTAATTCCACCAGCATAATCAACATGATTATCTTTAATCAATATCATATCGTACAATCCAATTCGATGGTTCATTCCACCACCAATTAACACCGCATCTTTCTCTAAGAATCTCATTCCTGGAGTTGTTTTGCGAGTGTCTAATATTTTGCATTTTGTATGAGATACTTTTTGAACAATGGCATTTGTTGCCGTAGCAATTGCAGACATGTGTTGCATAATATTCAACACTAAACGCTCTGCTTTTAATATTGAATGGGCACTTCCTGAAACCGTTAATACGACTTCGCCAACTTTAATTTTATCACCATCACTTAGAAGGTTAACCACATTTAAATTAGGATCTATACGATGAAATATGATGTTTGCAACTTGAACACCAGCCAAGATGCCTGAATCTTTTACTAAAAGCTGAGCTTTATTTTGAGTTCCGGCTGGGATTGTAGATAATGAGGTATGGTCTCCATCGCCAATGTCTTCGGCTATGGCAAGGTCTATGAAGTTTAGTAAATGTTGTTCCGTAAAATTCATTTGGGATACAGTTTTATCCAACAAAGGTAATGATTTAACGGGTACGTTCCTGCTCGAAACGCATTTCTTGAAGGTATAAATTGTTCTCTACGTTCTTAATGATGAAGTAAATTCGAAACTTCCCGGCTCTAGTATCGAGTTGGCCAATGGCAAAACGTGCAGCGTCTGAGTTTGGATTATTTTTATAAAGAATTTGAAAATCGATTGGATCGTATTTGCTGAAGAAGTCTTTCATCACTAGCTCTGCTTGCGACTTACTAAATACGTTGGATTGGTCTAATAAAGTAATTTCAATTTTATTACTGAAGTACTTCGAAAGCAAGCGTTGGTCAGCAGTCTTAAATGCAACAGTAACGTCGTCCACAAACTCCGACTGTGCGAAAGAGCTTGACAATGACAATACACTTAGAAAGACTAGTAAAAGTAATTTCTTCATTAAAAATTTAAAAAATGCTATTTATTTACCTTAAAAACTGTGCCAATCATTTTGGCTTGGTATATTTGTATATGGAAAAGAAGAAATTAGCACTACTTATTTTAGACGGTTGGGGATTAGGGACTACATTAAAGGCCGATGCTATTCAGCATGCCAATACCCCTTTTGTTGATTCTTTATATTTAAAATACCCTCATGCTAAGCTAGTTGCATCTGGAGAAGCCGTTGGTTTACCCGAAGGTCAAATGGGTAATTCTGAAGTTGGTCACTTAACCATAGGTTCTGGTAGAGTCATTTTCCAAGAACTTGTAAAAATCCATAAAGCTTGTAAAGATGGTACCCTAGCTGCTAACAAAGTTTTAAAAAACGCATTGGATTATGCTAAAAAAGAGCATAAAAATGTACATTTTATTGGACTGCTGTCTGATGGTGGTGTACACTCTCATATTAACCACTTAAAAACCTTATGTGACATCTGTACTGCAGAAGGTGTAGAAAATACATTTATTCATGCTTTTTTAGATGGTAGAGATACTGATCCTAAAAGTGGGTCTGCTTATTTAAAAGAATTACTTGACTATAATACTACACAACATAACACATCGAAACTGGCTTCAGTTATTGGTCGATATTATGCAATGGACCGCGACCAACGTTGGGAGCGTGTAAAGCTAGCTTATGAATTATTAGTAAATGGTGATGGAATAAAATCCACTTCTATCCTATCTGATATTGAAGCTCAATACAAAGAAAACATCACCGATGAATTTATGAAAGCCTTGATTTGTGTTGATGAACATAACGAGCCTCTTGCAACGATTAATGAAGGTGATGTAGTAATTTGTTATAACTTCAGAACAGACAGAGCAAGAGAAATTACTATTGCTTTAACTCAACGCGATATACATGAGTACAACATGCACAAAATGAATTTGCATTATGTAACCATGACGAGTTATGATGATTCATTTGAAAATGTAAATGTAATTTTCGAAAAAGATAATTTAGCGAATACTCTCGGAGAGGTATTGTCTGTTAACAACAAATCGCAAATTAGAATCGCAGAAACAGAAAAATACCCTCACG
Source organism: Sphingobacteriales bacterium (assembly GCA_044337515.1). Taxonomy (GTDB): domain Bacteria; phylum Bacteroidota; class Bacteroidia; order Sphingobacteriales; family Sphingobacteriaceae; genus CAJBVG01. The sequence continues at coordinate 10,999 of JBIINK010000033.1, forward strand.
TTACCTTCTTCTTTTCTGGCGGACGAGAAGTACCATTTGATAAGGAAAGTAGAATAATGATTCCATCTCCTAAAGTGGCAACGTATGATTTACAACCGGAAATGAGTGCCAATGGAATAACAGAAGCTATAGTTGCCGAATTGGAAAAAGGTGAAGTAGATTTTGTTTGCTTAAACTTTGCAAACCCTGATATGGTTGGACATACAGGAGTTTTTGAGGCGGTAGTGAAAGCAGTTGAAACCGTTGATGCATGTGCGAAACGTGTTGTAGAAGCTGGCTTAAAAACAGGTTACTCGTTTATTATTATTGCCGATCATGGTAATGCTGATTTCATGATTAATGAAGATGGCACACCAAATACTGCACACTCTACAAACCTAGTACCTTGTGTATTGATTGATAACAGTGACTATAAAATTAAAGATGGTGGCTTAGCTGATATTGCTCCTACTATTTTAGATATTTTGAATTTAAGTCCATCTGCAGAGATGAATGGACATAGCTTGTTGATTAAATAATAATGAAAACTATTTACACCCTACTCATCGGAATTTTATTGATTTCTTGTCAAGCTGATTCAAAAAAATCAGATGCAATTCGGTATTATGAATTCTCTATTCATGACGTCATCGCTAATGAAATCAAAGCAATGCACAGTATCGACGATTCGTTTGCAAAAGTAGTATTGTATAAAAATTCGAAGATTGAAAAACGAAATATTGCAGGAGCAGATTTAATTTCAGATTTAGAAAGTTTCCAGGAATTCGATTTGAATAAAGCGGCTTGGCAAAACTCTTATGTGAAATCTACAACTAATAATCACACAAGATACCTTTCTAAAGAAGCAAAACTTACCATGAAATTTGTTGATATTTTTGGAGATGAGAAAAATCCTACACGTGTTCAAATCTATTTTCAAAACACCAATAACTTATACGAATCTTCGAAATTCATTGTGATTGAGCCTGGAAAATTTTACAGCATTTTTAGTTTGCAAGATGTGAAAGGCATGAGTGCTGATACCTTATTTATAAAGACTTTCCTGAATTAATGTATTTGTTTTAAAGCTTCTGATACCGATTCTACAGGTAACATACAAGCTTTGTTTTTACATACATAAATATTGGTTTTGTTTTCTATAAATCTATCCTGATGCAAAGTATTATTATTTGCTATTGTACTAAAACTAAATAAAGCTTGAGGAATATATTGACTAGCCATTTCTTTATAGATCGACTCCGCATTTGCTCCAGTAATTACTACCTCTACTCCACCAATGTTGTTTAATAAAAGAAACTTTGTCCATACCGAAAACGAAGGTGGATAACGTTTCGCATGATCCAAAATGGTATGCATCATTCGGTTTGAAAGCTCCTCGAAATGTGGTATGTCTAATAAAATAGAAAGCTGTTTTAAATTAAATTGCATACAAGAATTTGAAGATGGAATTACAGAATCATAATACTCTTGCTTGCGAGCAACTAAAGGCTCTGCAGAAGCGGAAGTGTACCAAAACATTCCCGAAGCTTCATCGAAATATTCTTCAATACAATAATCGGTTAGGCGTTTTGCTGTATTTAGATACTGATCATCAGCTGTTATTTCATGTAAACTTAAACAAGCTTTAATCACGAAAGCATAATCGTCTAAAAACCCGTTTACTTTCGACTCGTTATTTTTAAAGCTCCTACTTAATTGATTTCCATTAAGCAAACTTGTTAAAATAAAAGACATACTTGCTATGGCTTGTTCTTTATAGATAAGTTCCGAAGTTGATTTATAAGCATCACATAAACCCTGTATCATCAGGGCATTCCAAGCACACAACTGCTTATCATCTAAACCTGGGCGTACTCTACTTTCTCTATAGTTAAACAATACAGCTAAACAATGGTCAATGCAATCCGACCAAAGTTGTTCGTTTAATTTATGCTTTTGAATAAACTCTTGATGATTGCTTACTGCAAATAAATTATTTAATCCGTGCTCAAAATTACCCTCTTCTTCACATTGAAAATACTCGATAAACAAAGGTGCATCATTACCTAATAAATTTTTCAATTCATCTAAAGTATAACAGTAGAATTTACCTTCCACACCTTCCGAATCAGCATCTAGGGCTGAGTAGTATGAATTGGTTTCTTTGTTTAATAATTCTCGGTTACAAAAATCGATGATGCTTTTCAACGTTTGTAAATACAACGGCGTTTTATATTTTGAGTAGGCATTAGCGTACAAGCTTATCATTTGAGCTTGATCGTATAGCATTTTTTCGAAATGTGGAATTTTCCATACACCATCTACAGAGTAGCGATAAATGCCACCACCAACTTGATCATAAATTCCTCCACGAGCAATACGATGTAATGTATTTTGAATAGCATAATCGAGTACATCATTTGGATAGAAATGTTGGTATGCCATTAAGAAATCTATGTTGGCAGGCACTGGGAACTTCGGCGCACCTTGGGTTCCACCATGTTCAAGGTCGAGTAGTCGCATCCATTTCTGCATGTATTCCTCGAAATAATTTGAAGGGATTTCATTTACATCAGATTTCTCTGAGATAAATTCCATTTTACGAACACCATCAATTAATTTATCAGCATAATCAATTAGCTCTTGAGGTTTATTACGATGTATTGCCGCAATATTACTCAAGATATTTATCCAATCTGCTTTTCGGAAATAGGTTCCACCGTATACTGGTCGACCATCGGGAAGTAAGATACAATTCAATGGCCAGCCACCTGTACCATTCATGAGTTGCAAAGCCGACATGTACACTTGATCAATATCGGGGCGCTCTTCACGATCAACTTTGATGTTTACATAAAGTGCATTCATTACTTCAGCTACCTCATTGTCTTCAAAAGACTCGTGCTCCATTACGTGGCACCAATGACAAGCAGAATAACCAATACTTACAACGATGAGTTTGTTCTCACGCTTCGCTTTATCCAATGCCTCTTCACCCCAGGGATACCAATCTACTGGGTTGTTCGCGTGTTGTAATAAGTATGGGGAGGTTTCGAAACGAAGATTGTTCATTTTTTTATTGAGTAGTGAGTAATGAGTAATGAGAAAAAATATTTTACCCAATACTCACTACCCAATACACATTACTATTTAGAAAGTTCTGCAAAATACTTATGGAACAATGGAATAGTTTCAATGCCTTTATAGTAATTGAATAACCCATAGTGTTCATTCGGTGAGTGCAATGCATCCGAATCTAAACCGAATCCCATTAACACCGATTTTAAACCTAGTTCTTTTTCGAATAAAGCAACGATAGGAATACTACCACCACCACGAGTAGGGATAGGTTTTTTACCATACGTTTGCTCCATTGCTTTGCTTGCTGCTTTAAATGCAATTGAATCTGTTGGAGTAAGTACCGCTTCACCACCATGATGAGGGCGAACTTGTACTTTAACTGATGCAGGAGCAATTGATTCAAAATGTTTTTGGAACATTGCTGTAATCTCATCTGATTTTTGATTAGGAACTAATCTCATTGAAATTTTAGCAAATGCTTTAGATGGTAAAACTGTTTTAGCACCTTCGCCAGTATAACCACCCCAAATACCATTAACATCTAATGTTGGGCGAATACCTGTACGTTCTATTGTTGAGAAACCTTTCTCTCCCCAATCTTCACTTACACCTAAATCTTTTTTATACTCTTCTAAGTCGAAAGGAGTTTTAGCCATTTCAGCACGATCTGCTGCAGAAGTTTCTAAAACACCATCATAAAATCCTGGGATAGTAATGTGATTGTTTTCATCGTGCATCGAAGCAATCATTTTTGCTAAGATGTTAATTGGATTGGCAACAGCACCACCGTAAACACCTGAGTGTAAGTCGCGGTTCGGGCCGGTAACTTCTACTTCCACATAGCTTAAGCCACGTAAACCACAGTCGATAGAAGGAACATCGTTAGCTAGAATTGAAGTATCAGAAATTAATACCACATCTGCTTTTAAACGCTCTTTATTTGCTTTTACGAAGATGCCTAAGTTAGATGATCCAACTTCTTCTTCACCTTCAATCATGAACTTCACATTGCAAGCAAGTGAGTTTGTTTTCATCATGATCTCGAATGCTTTTACGTGCATGTATACTTGACCTTTATCATCGCAAGAACCACGAGCAAAAATAGCACCGTCGGGATGAACAGCTGTTTTACGAATGGTTGGTTCGAATGGAGGAGTTTCCCACAATTCTAATGGAGTAGCCGGTTGCACATCATAGTGACCGTATACTAATACAGTTGGTAAAGAAGGATCAATCATTTTCTCACCGTAAACAATTGGGTAACCTGCCGTTGGGCAAACCTCTACTTTATCAGCACCAGCAATAATAAGTTTCTCTTTCACAAACTCTGCAGTTTTAAACATATCGTCTTTGTGAGCTGAATCCGCACTGATTGATGGAATTCTTAAAAAATCAAATAATTCGTCGAGGAATCTCTGACGATTTTGGTCGATGTATGAATTAATTTCTGACATATAAAATCTATAATTTGTGCGTAAAAGTACTATTTATACAATTATTTCGAAGTATCTTTTTAAAATAAATTAATGTTGAAAAATCTAATTAGAAAGAATAAAGCAAATCAGTATTTTTGGATTGGATTAAAGAGGATTTTGTGAATTATTTAGATGAATTAAACCCACAGCAACGTGCTGCGGTAGAAACGATAAATGGCCCGATGATGATAGTGGCAGGTGCGGGCTCTGGTAAGACGAGGGTGATTACGTACCGTATTGCGCATTTAATTAATAGTGGTGTTGATCCGTTTAACATATTGGCGTTAACATTTACCAACAAAGCATCTAAAGAAATGCGGGAACGTATTTCGAAGATTGTTGGCCCTAAAGCTAAAAATATCTGGTCGGGTACCTTCCACTCTGTTTTTGCTCGTATACTTCGTCAGGAAGCTGATAAAATCGGTTTTCCAGCTAATTTTACCATTTACGATAAAGATGATGCCAAGAGCTTACTTAAGAGCATTATCAAAGAACAGAATCTCGACGAAAAAGCATACAATGTAAACCATGTGATGCATCGCATATCAAGTGCTAAAAACAACTTGATATCGTCAAAGGAATATAATGAAAACGAGCAAATACAAGCCGACGACTTTTCGATGGGGAAAGGTAAAATTGGATACATTTATTCTATTTATCAAAGTCGCTGCGAACGAGCAGGTGCAATGGATTTCGACGATTTGCTTTTCAAAACCAATGTGCTTATTCGTGAGCATGCCGATGTACTTCATAAATACCAACATAAATTTAAATATGTGATGGTTGATGAGTACCAGGATACGAATTTCTCTCAATATTTAATTGTTAAAAAATTAGTTGCTGTACATCAAAATATTTGTGTGGTGGGTGATGATGCACAAAGCATTTACGCCTTTCGTGGAGCGAATATTCAGAATATTTTAAACTTCGAAAAAGACTATCCAGAAATGAAAGTCTATAAGCTCGAAGAGAATTATCGTTCAACACAAAACATTGTGGAAGTAGCGAACTCTGTAATCGCTAAAAACCAAGATCAAATTAAGAAAAACGTTTTCTCGCAAAAAGAATCTGGCGAGAAAATCCAAGTATATAAAGCCTTTTCAGACAATGAGGAGGGGAAAATTGTTGCAGAATCTATTCTTCAAGAAAAAGGAAATTCCACATTACAAAACAGCGACTTCGCCATTTTATACCGAACCAACTCTCAATCGAGAGCGATGGAGGAAGCCTTACGAAAACTAAATATTCCTTATAAAATTTACGGAGGACTTTCCTTCTATCAACGTAAAGAAATAAAGGATTTATTAGCTTATTTCCGATTAGCCGTTAACCATGCCGATGAGGAAGCATATAAGCGAATTATCAACTACCCTATTCGTGGTATTGGTAAAACGAGTATGGACAAACTGATTGTTGCAGCTGGAGCTCAGAACACAAGTTTATGGACTGTTTCCGAAAATGCGAATCAATTAATTGGAGCTAAAGCAGGAAATAGTATCGAGAATTTCATCACGATGATTAAAAGTTTTGCGGTATTAATTCACTCGCAAAATGCTTTCGATGCTGCATCTCACATTGCTAAGCAATCCGGACTTCTTAAAGATTTATACGATGATAAATCGATAGAAGGATTGAGTAGATACGAGAACATTCAAGAACTTTTAAATGGTATAAAAGACTTCTCTGAACGAGAAGATATAGAAGATAAAAGTTTAGCATTCTTTTTACAAGATATTGCCTTATTAACAGGTAATGAGAAGTCTGAAGAAGAGAGTAAAGACACGGTTTCACTGATGACCATTCACTCTGCGAAAGGGTTAGAGTTTCCACACGTATATATTGTTGGATTAGAAGAGAATTTATTCCCGTCTCAAATGGCATTAAATTCTAGAGCAGATTTAGAAGAAGAACGTCGCTTATTTTATGTAGCCATTACCAGGGCAGAAAAGAAACTAAACCTGAGTTATGCGGTATCTAGATACAAGTGGGGCTCTCCTATTTCTTGTGACCCAAGTCGATTCTTAGAGGAGATTGACCCGAAATACCTGGAAATAAACTTCCTTCAAAAGCCATTACCGAATACTCATTTTGATGAGGATAGACAAAGTTACAGCAGTATTGCTGGCAAACCAAAGCCATTAATGCAAACAAATAGTCTTGCAAAACCTTATAATCACGTAGTTTCAGGCGATTTTGTTGCTTCCGACCCTAAATCAATTCAAGTAGGCATGGAAGTAGAACATCAGAAGTTTGGCTTCGGTACAGTGTTGGATTTAGAAGGCGCTAGTGGGGATATCAAAACTACCATTGACTTTAAACAAGTAGGAAAAAAGCAATTATTATTAAAATTTGCTAAATTGCGCATTATTGTCAATTAGACAATATGCCAATCCCGAAAAATCGGGACAAGTTGTGCCAAAAAGTAGGGTGCAAATTCCTATTAACATATTAACACATTAACATATTAACATATTAATTATGTTTGATTACAACACCACAAGACCTTCACTCCTTTATTCAGAATATGGAAGAAATATTCAGAATATGGTGAAATTTATAAAGACCTTAGAAAGTAAAGATGAGCGAAATAAACACGCTCAAGCAGTTATTGATTTGATGGGTTTTCTGAATCCACACTTAAGAGATGTAGCTGACTTTAAACACAAGTTATGGGATCACTTATTTATTATTGCTGATTTCGATTTAGATGTTGATTCTCCTTATCCAATTCCTTCAAAGGAATCTTTGGATACGAAACCAGATCGAGTGCCCTACCCTTCAAACCGTATTAGATACAAGCATTACGGCAAAACCGTAGAGTTAATGATTGAAAGAGCGAAGCAAATTACCGATGAGCCAGAACGCAAGTCGAACATGGTAGCCTCTATCGCGAACTTCATGAAAATGTCGTACGTTACTTGGAACAAAGATTCGGTAAGTGATGAATCGATTATCAATGATTTGAAAACTTTATCTAACGGCGAACTGGTATTAGATGAAAATGTGAATTTGAATAAAGTTGAAGTACGCACTGTGCCAAATAAAGCACGTCAAAACAACAACTTCAAACAACGTAATAACAGCAACAATAATAACAGAAATAGTAACAATAAAAACAATAACCGAAACACTGGTAAAAGTCGCTATTAACTGATATCGACAATTGTGAAAATATTCTTTTCCGGAATCGTAATAAATCCTTTATCTTCAATGCTGATAAAGGATTTTTTTTTATGGATACTTTCGAAATTATAGGTGGCGTAAAGCTTAAAGGTGAAATCACCCCTCAAGGTGCTAAGAATGAAGCATTACAGATTATTTCTGCGGTTCTTTTAACCGACCAAGAAGTTACAATTTCTAACATACCAGACATCGTTGATGTCAATAAGTTAATCGACTTATTGCAAGACATGGGTGTAAAAGTAGATCGCAAATCGAAAGACACTTATGTATTTAAGGCTGATGAAATTAATTTAGAGTATTTTAAGAGTGATGCTTTTAAGAAAAAAGGATCAGCGTTGCGAGGTTCGGTAATGATTGTTGGACCTTTATTAGCTCGATTCAAAAGAGCCTACATCCCTCGCCCAGGTGGAGATAAAATTGGAAGAAGAAGATTGGATACACACTTCTTAGGATTCCAAAAATTAGGTGCAAAATTCAACTACGATTCTAAGGATTCATTTTTCAGTGTTGATGCTACCGAATTAACGGGTACGTATATGTTATTGGATGAAGCATCTGTAACCGGTACAGCTAACATTTTAATGGCAGCAGTATTGGCAAAGGGTACCACTACAATATACAACGCAGCTTGCGAACCTTATATTCAACAGCTTTGCAAAATGCTGAATAGTATGGGCGCAAAAATAACGGGTATAGGATCAAATTTACTTACCGTTGAAGGTGTAACATACTTAGGTGGATGTTCACATCGTATGTTGCCTGATATGATTGAAATTGGAAGTTTCATTGGCTTAGCAGCCATGACCCAATCAGAAATCACGATTAAAAATGTAGGTTACGAACATCTTGGGGTTATACCAGAGGTGTTTAAAAAATTAGGGATAAAACTAGAACGCAGAGGAGATGATATTTACATCCCTTCTCAAGAAATTTATGAGATAGAAACTTTTATTGATGGATCTATCTTAACGATTTCTGATGCTCCTTGGCCTGGATTTACACCAGACTTATTAAGTATTGTTTTAGTAGTTGCTACACAAGCTAAAGGCTCTGTACTTATTCATCAAAAAATGTTTGAGAGCAGATTGTTCTTCGTCGATAAATTAATCGACATGGGTGCTCAAATTATTCTTTGTGACCCACATCGTGCAAACATTATCGGACTAGCACGTAAAAATCCATTACGTGGTATCGCCATGACTTCTCCAGATATTCGTGCTGGGGTTTCATTACTAATTGCGGCTTTATCTGCTGAAGGGAAAAGTACCATTTCTAATATTGAACAAATCGATAGAGGCTATCAAGATATTGAGCAACGCTTAAAAGCGATTGGTGCTGATATTACAAGATGTTAATTATACTTCTTATTAAATATAAGTTATAACAAGAATTACATATTTCTAAATCCCTGTAGAGCTGCACTTTACAGGGATTTTTTTTATATTTGTATTCTCATTTTAACGCGCTCTATATGAAAAAATTACTTGCAATCACTGCACTTATGCTGTACTTATGTGTCACATCTTGTACAACATCTCCTGAAGACAATGCTAAATATTCGATTCAATCATTTATGAAAGTGAATTTGAAAACTCAGAACAACTATGAACCTATTTCATTTTCAGCTATAGAAACATTAGCTACACCAGACACGATGACAAATAATAGGATATCGTATTTTAAAATAAAACACAACTATTCAGTAATGAATGATTTAAAAGAAAAGGTAAATATGAATGTTGAATTTTATTTAGATAAAGATTACCGAGTTAATGGTGCCAATGTAGATGACCTTACAAGAAACGAATAACTTCGGGGTCATTTACTTTAGATTTAATGATGGGATCGATACGTAAAGCTTCGGAGTCACTAAAATCGTGAGGATATAATATTTTATTAATATCTTCTTTATTACTTGTTGGATTTAGCCAAATATCAATTTCCTCATCGTCTAATTTTAAAGGAGAACGATGGTGTTGAATTTGTTGTAATAAATTTGCAGCAGAAGTAGTTAATATGGAATACGACTTCATTATTTCACCAGTTGCTTGGTCAACCCACTCTTCCCAAATACCTGCTAAAATAGTAGCTTCTTTATCTTTTCTTCGAATCAGAAATGGTTCATTCAATTTATTTTTCTGAGAGCCTTCCACGAAATAGTCGACTGGTATGATACATCTTCTTTTCTGAATAGCTTGACGAAACGAAGGCATATTGAAAATACCCATCTCTCCTTTATAGTTCGTGTCATTCGTATCGTTTAGTTTCCCTTCTACACGAGCATTAAATAGATACAATTTTTTAGCAGCCCAACTAGGCGTTAGTCCGAAAACCATTTGTTGATAATATTCAGGCTGAGCATCTGTAATTACATAAGATTGCATACCAATCCAAGTATTTACATTCGGAATAAAACTTAAGTGATCTTTTATTATGCGTTGTTCTAAAACCTTGGAAGCAATCTTCGTTTTTTTGCGGTTTTTATAAGTTAATTCAGTTTGGGCAGTAACAGAGCACATTATATTTCATCTAGATGTTCAAGAGAAAGAGGCTTACTGATAAAAGAAATTACACTTGTATAATCTTTAGAACGACGAATATCATTAGGATCAACTGAACTAGTCAGCATAATTACTTTGGTATCTTTTAAATTTTCGGAAGTGATTTTCTCAAACTCCACAAGGAATCCAAAACCATTCATAATAGGCATATTGATGTCAAGTAATATAATTTTCGGAATCAACATCTCATCTGTAGTTGTTTTATTCTCCGAAAAATAAGTCAGCGCATCGTTTGCTGATGTAAAAACAATAATATGTTCAGCAACATTATTCTTACTCAGAATATGTTTATTTACCATGTTATCAATATCACTATCGTCAATTAACATGATGCTTTTGTACTTGAACTCGTTCATATCACCGTGTTTTTAGCCAATTTTGAAATTGGTGTATCTAAATTATTATTTAAGGGTAAATAAACTGTAAATATTGTACCTCTATTTTCTTCGCTTTCTAAAATAATTCTTCCACCAGATTTCTCCACTGCATTTTTCACAATATACAAACCTAAGCCAGTACCCGATGATTTAGTATTGCCTCTGAAAAACATATCGAACACATTCCTTTGTAAATTCTCTGGTATGCCTTCCCCATTATCTTCTATCTGAACCATTAGTTCATTATTTTTTTTGAATGTAGAGATTTTAATAGTACATTTTGGTTTAGATGAATCTTGATATTTAATGGCATTGATGATTAAATTTTGAAAGATATTATTCACAAGCGATTTATCTAATCTCAATTTAATATCCTTATCTAAATTTAATTCCCAATGAACATAAGCATATTCGGGTAAATTTTCAAAACTTGAAATGATGTTTAATATCACTTCGTTAATATTAATATCGACAAGGTTTATAAAGCCTTGTGTAATTTTTGTAATGTTCAATAAGTCCATTAAAATGGAATCCAAATTATGAACACTTTTTTCAATTAAACTGAAATATTGAACTGCACTTTCATCTACTATTTCAGTTTTTGCGATGTTCAATAAACCTTGCAAAGAAGACAAGGGTCCTTTCAAATCGTGTGATGATCGATAAATAAATGTATCTAACTCCTTAATTTTATCTTCTAGTTTAATTTCAAATGCTTTACGATCACTTATATCTCTACTAATAGATATTATACCTTGTATTTGATTGGTGTTTTCTACATAGGTTAATTTGTTAGTTGATTCTATCCAAATATAATCGCCATTTTTTTTCTGATAGCGATAAGAAGCTGTGTAAATCCCTAAACCCTTATCAACAAAATCATGTAACCCATTTTTTATCGCAATAGCATCGTCGGGGTGTAAAAATTGATAGGCTGATTTTCCTATCATTTCTGTAGTGTTATACCCTAGCATAGTATAGGAAGAATTTGAAACGTAATTATACACTCCATCTAAATCGTGTCGAGTTATCATATCAGTTGCATTTTCTGCAATCAAACGATATTGTTCTTCACTCGTTTTAATACGCTGAGTATTGAGCATACGATCTGTTGCATCTCTTGTTACCGAAATGATTTCTTTAGGTTGTTTGGTGATTTCATCAAAAAGTAGTCTGCCACTCGTTTCAATCCAAATGTAAGAGCCATCTTTTTTTAATAATCGGTATTCAAACCTCAATTTGTTCTTATTATCTAAGATGGAATCTAATTGAGAACGCAATTGAGCCGCATCTTCGATATGGAAAAATTCACTTAATTTTCTTCCAATTACTTCTTCTGGAGAGTATCCTGTTAATTCAACTATTGCAGGTGAAGCATAAAGAATATCGCCTGATAATTCATGAATAGAAATTAAATCAGTAGTGTAATCAGTAAATGAAAAATATTTGAGATTGAAATCGTTTCTTAATTCAACAATTTGAGTATTGTATCCTTTTGCGCTAAGTTCGTTATGTAATAAATCGTAATCCGCATTTATATCTTCGACTACGAGTACTTTAAAATTTTGTTGATGCATTGAGCGTATTGTTGTTGTTTAATTTGAGTTGTACGTAATCTATCTAATAAAGTTAAAGAATAATTGCATATTTTTATTAGGAAGCTCTTAATTATGATAAATTTGCGCTATGGATAAGGCCTGGATTCGTATTCTATATCAAATTTGTAGAATACTCGCTATATATTTCTTATTTATTGAACTGAACTTTTTATGGCTCTTTGGTTATTCTCCTGGAATAGTAGAGCTTAAAAACCCCTCATATACAGTAGCTTCGGAAGTATATGCCAGTGATGGATCTTTATTAGGAAGATATTATAAAGAAAATAGATCGCCAATCAAGTACGAGGAAATACCTCAAAACTTAATCGATGCCTTAATTGCCACCGAAGATGTAAGATTTTATCAGCATCACGGAATTGATTTTCAATCACTAGTATCAAGTGTATATTCTACTGCTACAGGCGATAAGCGAGGAGCAAGTACTATTACCCAACAACTTGCCAAAAATTTATTTAGAACTCGTAGCAAGAGCTCCCAAGGACTTATACGCTATGTTCCGGGTGTGAGTACTGTGGTTTATAAAACCAAAGAATGGCTTACCGCCTTGAAGCTAGAAATGCTCTATACGAAGAAAGAAATCTTAGAGATGTATTTAAATACCGTGAGTTTTGGAAATAATACTTTCGGAATTCAAGTAGCTTCGAAGAAATACTTCAGTAAAAACCCCGATTTATTAAAGGATGAAGAAGCTGCTTTAATGGTTGGTATGTTAAAGGCCACATCAACATTCAATCCTATTACCTTCCCCGATAAAGCAACCGATCGTAGAAATGTGGTTTTATCGCAAATGTATAAATCGGGATTTATCACTAAAAAAGAATATAACAGATTACTTAAAAAGCCTTTAAAACTTAACATCTCCGAAGATGACGATGATTTAAGTAAAGACTCTTATATACGAACTGCAGTAGCCAATTATTTAAAAGAATGGTGTGATGAAAATGATATTGATTTGTATTCTGATGGATTAAAAATTTACACCAGCATCGACCCTATTATTCAGAAACATGCGGAAGAAGCTGTGGAAGAATGGATGAAAACCTTACAGAAGCGTTTCCATAATCAATGGCAAAATGAAATTCCTTGGCGTGATGAGAATGGACAGGAGATTCCAAACTTCTTAGAAACGCTTGCCAAAAGATTACCCATCTATAAAAAGTTAATTAAGAAATACGATGGCAACCTCGATTCTATCGATGTAGCCTTAAATGAAAAACATCGCATAAAAGTATTTACTTGGAAAGGTGAAAAGGATACTACATTTTCTACTTATGATTCTCTAGCTTATTATGCAAAAATTTTACAGGCAGGCTTAATGAGTTTTGATCCAGTTACTGGATTAGTGAAAGCATATGTAGGTGGTATTAATCACGATTATTTTAAATACGATCACGTATCTCAATCTAAACGACAGGCTGGATCTACATTCAAACCATTTGTTTATTTAACTGCAATTGATAATGGCTACTCCCCTTGCGATAAATTTACGGACAAGCCAATAACCATTACTTACGAAGAAGATGGAGAAACCAAAACTTGGTCGCCAAAGAATTCGGATTGGTCGTTCTCCGGCAAAGAAATGTCGCTACGTTGGGCCATGGGAAAATCGTGTAACTCTGTAACTGCTCAATTAACGGAAGCCGTGGGTTGGGAAAACGTAGTGAAATACGCTAAAAAACTAGGCATTGAAAGTCCATTGAAAGCAGTACCATCGGTTGGATTAGGATCTAATGATGTAACTGTTTTTGAAATGGTACGTGCCTACGGAACTTTCTTAAATAAAGGAATAAAAACAGAACCACTATTAGTTACTCGTATAAATGATCATGATGGTAAACTCATCAAAGACTTTGTAGCCGAACAAGAGCGTGTAATCTCTGAAGAAACCGCATGGCTAATGTTGTATATGTTTAAAGGTGGTATGGAAGAACCAGGTGGTACTTCTCAAGCCTTATGGGAGTTTGATTTGTGGCAAAAAGGAAATGAAATTGGTGGTAAAACTGGAACTACCTCTAACCATTCTGATGGTTGGTACATGGGTATTTCAAAAGATTTAGTTACTGGTGTTTGGGTAGGAGCCGATGAACGAAGTGTTCACTTTAAAACTTCCGATTATGGTGAAGGTTCGAAAACAGCTTTGCCAATTTACGGTAAGTTTATGGAGAAATTATACAAGGACCCTAAATCAGGAATCACCTTCGGAAAATTACCTAAGGCTTGGGTTAAAATAGAGAAAGATTATTACTGCCCTACTCCTCGCCAACCGAGAGTTGATACTAGTGCTGTGGATAGTACGATGGTGGATAGCACTGCTGCGCAATTGTAAATTTTTTTTTCTTTTTTGAATATTCATATATTAAAGAATAATAAGCAAGTACCTTCATTGCCATAATCCAATTCAGTGGGACGGCTTACAATGACTGCTTTCTACTTAGTTCATCACTCCTATTCTTCTTTAAAATATAAATATTCGATATTAAGGGTACTTCGGATTGATTGTTCTATATTTCTATAGTTCTACATTTCTATACTTCTATAATGATTCTTCTTTAAAATACCAATATTAGCTACGCTGAATCGTGATGTTTTCTGCTTTTTTCATAGTTCATATTATTGCATCACGATTTCGAAAATTAGGGTGCTTGGGTTACTTTAATAGACTATTCAAAAAATTTCAATTAAGTTATCCCAAGAGCCCTAGATATACTATTGTTGATTTTATTAAGAAAACGAGGTGATGAACTTCTTTTTTGAATAGTAGCATTTTGAAGCCTAATAAGCAAGTTACTCCATTACTTTAATGCAGTTTTGCAAAACGGCTTTCAACAACTGCTTTCTATTTATATTATCACTCCCATTATACTTCAAAATACTACTATTCGATATTTATTGTTCTTAAGTTAGATTGTACTAATTTCCCGAAACGCCCTA
>JBIINK010000073.1:0-7574 GCA_044337515.1 Sphingobacteriales bacterium
GGAGTAATTATCGTTCCCATCTTAACAGACTTTTTAAAATTACCAATCAAGAAAGCAACATCCATTTCACTTGGTGTGATTAGCATCATGGCATTAGCAACTTCACTTTACAATAGTTTTTTTAGTGTGGCAAATGCATCGGGTCATTCCTTAATTGTATTTTCATTAGCACTTCCTGTAGCTATTGGTAGTTTAATTGCTTCACCAATTGGAGTAAGCATTTCTAGTAAATTAAATCCAAAACATATCCGTTTAATTTTAATTATATTTTTATTAGTCGTTATTTCGAAAATGATAATCAGTTTGTAAATGTTACTTCTACTCATTGAAACTTCTAGTATGAATTGTTCTGTTGCTTTATGCGACGAACATCAAGTATTAGCATCCGTAGAAAAATGCGAGCAGAATGTACACGCTAGTTATTTAACATTATACATAAATGAAGTACTTACTTCTGCCAATAAAAAGATTGAAGATCTTGATGCCATTGCGGTAGGTAAAGGCCCTGGGTCGTATACTGGTTTAAGAATTGGAGTTTCTACTGCTAAAGGTTTATGTTACTCGTTAGGGAAACCATTAATCTCTTGCAATAGTTTAAACACCTTATTTATTCAAGCCAAAGAAATCAATCATCAAGAAAACGCCATTTATTGCCCATTAATTGATGCCCGAAGAATGGAAGTCTATTCTTGCATGATGAATGCTAACGGCGAATCCTTAAGTGAAATCTCTGCCATTATTTTAAACGAACAGAGCTATGAGGAAATCTTAAAAGAGAACAAAATGATTTTCTTTGGTGATGGTGCTGAAAAAACAAAATCGTTATTCACCTCTACAGAGAATATAGAATACATTGACAACTTATACCCTTCAGCAATTGCCATGCGAGAAGAAGCTGTACAGAAATATCGTTCTGAAGACTTTGAAGACGTCGCTTATTTTGAACCTTATTATTTAAAGGAATTTTTCCTGCCCACAAAAAAATAACAAAAAAAAATCCCGTTGTTTCCAACGGGATTTTTTTTTATATCACCCTTGCTGTTATTCAAGGATTGTAAATTCTACTCTTCTATTTTTAGCTCTACCTGCTGCTGTTTTATTATCAGCAACTGGTTTGCTAGGTCCGTAACCTTTAGCTGTAACTCTTGCAGCATCGATACCTTTGTCGGTAAAGAATTTTTTCACTGCATCTGCTCTACTTTGTGATAATTTAAAGTTAGCTACAGATTTACCAGCATTATCAGTATGACCTTCTATTAATAATTTAAACGATGGTTTCTTAACCATTAATTCATTTAATAATGTTAATGAAGTAAATGATGATTCAGAGATAATTGCTTTTCCTGTTTCGAAGTTTAAGTTGCTAAACACTTTGTTTATTACTTCTTGTTCTTCAACAGTAAGTTCTACTTTTTGAGGAATCGCAGGGCAACCATTGTTGTCTGCAGGACCTGCAACGTTAGGGCATTTATCATCTTTATCAAATATACCATCACCATCAACATCAGCCCATGGGCAACCTTTATTTTCTAAAGGACCAGGAGTATTGATACATGAGTCAACGTTATCAAATAATAAGTCACCATCAGTATCTGGGCAACCATTGTGGTCTTTTACACCAGCACTGCTCGGACAAGCATCATCTTTATCAGGAATACTGTCGTTATCTGCATCTGGCCAAGGGCAACCTTTATTTTCAACCGGACCTGCTGTTAACGGACAAGCATCATCTTTATCAAACACACCATCTTTATCAACATCTGGCCAAGGGCAACCTTTGTTTTCCGAAGGACCAGCAGAGTACGGACAATCGTCGATTACATCTAACACACCATCACCATCTGAATCAGCTGGCATTGCTGCTTGTTGAACAGGCTTTTTACGTGGACAACGTCCGAAACCCCAAGCAATACCAAAGTTAAAATCCGTACCTAAACCTAAAGTAGGTTTCTTAGTATGATCGGCAACTTGTTGTGAAACTTGGTATGTATTTAAGATTTTTTCAGAACCGAAGTATAAATCCAATCCTCTATTGCGCCATAAGAACTGACCACCTACAGTAGCAAAACCACTGGTGTTGTATGCTCCTAATGCAATTAAGTTAATACGACGGAACACTCTAATGTTATTGATAAATACGAAATCAACATTATCAAAATAAAGTGGTTTAGAAACGATTACTGTTTGGTGTAACCAATTTGCCCAACGGTATTGAGCAGAGAATTCTACACGAGTTAATAATTTTGATTTGTATGATCCTTTAATGGTATCCATGCTGAAGCTTGAGAAGTCTTTCAAAATAGAATCTTGAATAGTCGAATCAGCTAAAGCTGGAACCCCAGTAAAACGTACTGTTTTGCCTAATCTATAAGTTTGCGAATTGGAGTTCCATGTAATTCCACCTAAGTCTAAAATCGAAGCACTTAAAGTTAATTTCTTAGTTACGTCCAGTTGTAAACCTCCTGAAAATGCGAAACCTTTATTATTCATTACATCACTTATCAAATTACCAATCGTATCAACTGAATTCGGATTCACGGAAGTATTGATTTCCCCGTTTACCGTGATATCAATGGTATCTCCTTGTGCAGATGTTACAAACTTGGTGTCTTTAATGTCCATGGTTACGTTGGCTAAACCAACTAAGTAACCCACTTTAAAACCACCGGATAAGTTCTTGTAAATTTGACGGCGGAAACCAACGCCTGTTTCTAAATAGGTATTAGCTAATCCCCCTAAATCTAAGAAACCATCAATTGATTTCCCACGATATGGGTAATTACCTTGTGTGAAGAAGTTAAAAATACCATTGTTGATATTAAACGCTGCTTCCATTTTAAGCTGAGAATAGATCGACATTTCTGCCTCTCTTTTTCTACTCAAGCGAACTTTCAACATGAAAATATTATAGTTCATTTTCATGTTCAATGAGTTCTTGCCTCCATTAGCCAAACTCAAATTGGATAAGTTCTCACTAGCTAAAAACGACTTTACAAAATCATTTGCTTCACCAGTTAAGTTCATATCTATTCCCATTGATGGGAAGATAAAAAAGTTTGTTGCCCACGAACGGCAAGAGTCCATCGACTTATGGTGTGGGTTTTGTATTCCATCGTACAAGGTACGAGTGTAATACAAGGAATAACGCTGTGCGTTTGCTGCGGATACTATTAGTAAAAATAGTATCGGCATTAATATATATCGGGTTAGACGTTTCATATTTTCTTTGTTTGAAATCTATATTATTGAATTACTAATACTACTTAATAGGTGTAGCGGTGACTTTTACCCTAGCCTTCACATCGAAGCCTAGTTTGTAGTCGGTGTAAATCTTAGGTGAATTTGCTGTTGTGTTAATCTTAGCTTTAATTCCTAAGTTCTTTACTGTTTTTAGTTTTTCAAACAAATTTTGAGACAATGCTACCTCGAATGTTGATTTACTAGGAGATATTACTTTTTCTTCACCATTTACAATACCTGTAGTTGCTCCTACCATTACAATACTTGCCAATTTAGCTACTGAGTCGGTCGCACCATTTAAAGCATTTAAATCAATATTGATATCATAAGGGAAACCATTCGTTATAGTGAAATAGAAAATACCTGTATCTAATACGGCAATGCTAGTATCAATATTTAACGACTGGAATAATTCAAATGGTTTGATGGATTCTAATTTTAACTGATTGAAAGATACAGCAAATGGAATAGTAGCATCAACAAATAATTTCAAATCACTATTCTCGTGAAAGAAGTATGCCAATGGATCTGGGTTGTTAAACGTACTACCTACCCCGGCTGTTACTTTAATGGTTGTAGGGAAGTTCGTTAATACATCCGCTAAATTACTGGTTGATTCATTTATTACTGCTGGATTGTCTTGGTAAATTGGTGCATTTCCAGTTAATGTCGATTGAGAAATATTAACATCTAAAGGTGTCATGGCAACTTTTTGACCAGTAACTCCATTTGTTGTTTCTAAAACCAAGCGCATACCTAAAGGAATACCCATTCTGCTCTGGAAGTTTAATTTCACATCAACATCTTTTAACGATATCGATCCCGACTTAATACCTTTATATGTTTCTGCAGGTACTAATTGAGATGTGGTACTTGTTGACGTTTGGTTTGAAAGTACTTGTTGTAAGATGGTTGATTTTCCTTGCCAGTATTTTACACTTACTTCCATAAACTGAATGGTAATACCTGCCGAACCTCCAGCTGGTCCTTGAATAGGGCTTGCTGAATTGAATTGGAAGTACACCATACTTGTATCCATTGCTCCTCCTGGCTTACCTGTTAAATCCCAAATAGATTCGCCAATAGGAAACACTTGTTCGAATGTTTGTCCTGATGTAATATTTAATGGCCCTGTGGTAAACTCAGTTCCATTTACTAATAGTCCAGGGATTTTAATGTCTAATCCATTAAAATCAAATGCCTTCGCATTTTGAACAATGATTTTTATTTGTGCACTGTGTAAGGCTAATGTTTTCACCTTACTTAAGCTCATAATTAGATTTACATCTAAATCAGCTTCTGTAGGGAAAACGTCGCTTCCTCCACTGTTCGGGAATGTTAATACCTTCGGTGGTGCTGGTGCAGCAACTTGAACAATTTTCAAGGCATCCCCCAATGCTTCTGCATTCAACACTTCCAGAGTATCTAGGAAGCCAATTTTTAAATAGCCTGATGGATCAGTTTTAATAAAACTGGTATCCTTTACCAAGTTTTTTAAATCCAATTCACCATAAACTAATGGTAAGATGAAATCTGGTGAAAGCTTTGGTTTAGCCAAGTCTTCATCTATACTACAAGCACTTAACAGTAATCCTGTTGAGGCTATACATAGTAAGATTAATCGATTTAGAGATCGCATAAAGTACATAGTAAATAATTTAGTTGTTAGTTATAATTGATAAATATAATGAAAAGTCGAGAAAGTAATAAAATATTAACATCAATTAATCTAGAGTATATAATAAATTAACTTTCCGTCTTTAGTGGCTACAATCATTCTTTTCTGATTGTTAACCTCTAATAAAGAAGGTTTTATAGATGAATTTATAGGAAATCCATTTAAAAGTACACCCTCTCTGTTGAACATATACAATTGTTCAGTCTCCCTAGAAATCACTCCTAGCACGCTTTCCCCGTTCTGATAGTCGAATGCAAAGGGTTGGTCGCTTATAGTAGTATTAAATTGATAATTATACCCTACTGTTGTATCGTCTTGATAAACCATCAATTGATTATTATCAATAAACACATAATCTTTTTTGGCATCACCAACTACGTTAGCAAATAAGAAGTAATGCGAGTCTGTCCATGTCCCAACAGACTTAAACAATCGTCGTCCGTCTAAGAAAATGCTTTTAATCTTCCCGTTCTGATCTGTGCTGACAAACCTGTTTTTAGCAAATTCAGGACTCTCATCAAAATAGAAAGGGTTGTAATAATGACTATTGGCTGAATCTTTAAATTGTGTTTGCAATTCGCCTTTCCTATTGAGGAAGTAAAAATAGCCTTGTTCAGTAGCGACGAAGAGATAGTCTTTATTCCCCACTCGAACATGCTGCATTTTATCAATAATACTTCCTAAGCGCTTCGGATTCCAACCATCTAATGGTCGACCACTTAAATCATAACCGTACACACTTTGATTCGTACATGCAATAAATAATCTGTAGTTCTTATTTTTATCGTAATCGAAAACGGTAATTCCCACATTTGTTTCAGAGCTCAATTTCTTCGGATACCCTGGCATTGCATTTCCATCTAAATCAATTAAATAAATTTGATGATTAGAATTAAATAGCAATTGGGTAACTCCATTCTTATAATAATCTACAGCATGAATTTTAGAAATAATTTTCTCTGGAATAATTTTTTTCCAAAGAACATTTGACTCTTCGTCTATTAAATATACACGATTAGTATCATCCTGCACGAAAATGTAATTCTTGTCTTTATTAACAGATACTACCCATTGAGCTGTAGTACTAACTGAACTTTCTAACTTAATTTGCCATTTCTGTTCAAGAGTGGTTTGAGTAGATTGATCAATTAATGGCAAGTAAATACTATTGATTAAACCTGCATCAGAACTCGTAACTTGATATGCAAATGCTGAATAGTTCGACCAACCTTTATTACTCATTAATTTACTGGAAGCTTTTGTATTCAATAGATTCTTGAAACTTGCTTCATATCCAGAAATTCCTGCATAGTACAGATAATTATATTGATCATTAAGCTGACTACAATAGTTCTGAAACGATTCCTTGTTCTTTAAGATTAAATCAGATTTATAATCATCTAAATAGCGTTTAATATCTGAAACATCAGAACTCAATACTAATCGATCTTCAATAAGCACATAGTATTTGGTATCCAACTCTTTAAAAGGGTCGCCTCCTCCTAAGTACATCATTTTTCGAATGGGGAAGGTTTTGATTTGGTAATCGTGATATGAAATTGACTTGCTATTTTTTTGTAATCGTTCAATTTTCTTTTCAAATTCTTCTGGTTGCTGTAATACCATCATCGCAATAAATCCGGTATGTTTTGATAAGGAATAATTCGGGTAATAGGCAGCGATTAGCTCTGAACCCATATGATCATTTAGAAGTTGAGTGATATTCAGCCCATATTTCTTAGTCATTAATTTTTGCTCTGCAGCAAAATAATAATCCTGATTGAGTTGAACCTGTTTCTGTAAATCTGACCTAAACAAAATAGGATCTGATAATATTAGATCTTGAAATGACCAGGTATTAGCAGATAAATAGTTACATAAATAGCTTCTATTCTCTGTTTGGTTTTTGAGTAATGAAAAATATTTTTTTTCTGACGATTCAATCTCACCATTTAAAATCCAAGCATCCGATTTATAATTCATTTCTGCGTAAGAAAACTCTGCAAAACTATTCGTTATACCTAATGATTTTTGAAATGGTAACTGGAAAAACAAGGAATAAAACTCCTGCAAATTCGCATGATTTATAAATATACTCAACAAGCTCTTGCCACTTGATTGCTCTGTTTGCCATTTTTGAAAAATTGGCAATGCGGATAGGTGTTGCCCTTTAACCTTTGCACGTAAAGCATCTTCAATTAAATTTGGGAATTTAGATACTAGTAAATGTGGAGCGATATAGGCATAATAGAAATTTTGATCGCTACTTTCGAAATGGTAAATGTTTTCATTTTCAAATGATCTTGCTTTCGACTTTACTACAAGTTCATCATCACCATTAAAAAGGATCGACTCATCATCAACTTCGAAATCATAAGTATCTGCTAAGTAAATACAACCAAGAGTTTTCGCATTTACTTTTTGTGCAGAAACTAAAATATGTTGAGCGTTTAATGCCGAATGTAAACTCTTATTCTTTTTAATGATTTGGTCAAACCCTTTTACTTCCTCAATAAATGTATCGTAAAAAAAGTTCGGGATATTTGAATCATCTGCTAAAATCTCCGACAAATCATTTTCGTATTTAAAATCAATAACAATTGCATTGCGATTAGATACATAAGCGAATAGATCGCTGCGAGAGCTAATTTGCAAA
>JBIINK010000005.1:0-72676 GCA_044337515.1 Sphingobacteriales bacterium
GCTAAATGCAATACAGGAATCAACGCCGATTTGTGTTTGCCTTCTGGATATCTGGCAACCAGTTTCTCGATGATGTCTAATGTCTCTTTAGAAAATGTCGTACTCATTGTATTATCTAAATAATTTTCAATTTTAATTATGCGTCTAATTCTCCTGCAATTACATTCAAACTACTCATCGTAACGATAGCGTCTGATAGTAACTGGCCTTTCACCATTTCAGAGAATGCTTGATAAATTATAAAGCATGGTCTGCGGAAGTGTAAGCGGAAAGGAGAACGACCTCCTTCAGAAATTAAATAAAATCCTAACTCACCATTTCCACCTTCTACAGAATGGTAAACTTCAGCTTTTGGAATATCTACTTCACCCATCACAATTTTAAAGTGATAAATTAATGCTTCCATATTGTTGTATACATTCTCTTTTGGAGGAAGATAAAATTCTGGAACATCTGCATGATAAATGCCTTTAGGTTCTTTCTCGAATTTCGCTAAGGCTTGTTCAATTAAACGAACACTCTGCCATATCTCTGCGTTACGAACTAAGTAACGATCGTAAGTATCACCTTGTGTTCCTACTGGAACTTCAAATTCAAATTCTTGATAAGATGAATATGGATTCATCGCACGAACATCATAATCAACACCAGCTGCTCTTAAGCAAGGGCCTGTAAAACCATAGTTTAATGCATCTGCTGCACTAATAGGACCTACATCTCTAGTACGATCAATAAAAATTCTGTTTCTATCAAATAAGCTTTCGAATGATTTCATGATTACTGGAAATTCATTCAAAAACTTTTTAAGTTTTGCTATTGATTTATCGTTAAAGTCTCTTTCGAAACCTCCAACGCGTCCGAAGTTTGTGGTTAAACGTGCACCACAAATTTCCTCGTAGATTTCATAAATTTTTTCACGCTCTTGCATCAAATACAAGAAACCTGTAAACGCACCAGTATCTACACCTAAAATACCATTACAAATTAAGTGATCTGAAATACGTGCTAATTCCATGATGATAATTCTCATGTAATCTACACGTTTCGGAGTTTCAATATTTAGTAATTTCTCTACTGTTAAATGCCAACCGAAATTATTGATTGGCGAAGAACAATAGTTCATTCTATCGGTAAGTGGTGTAATTTGATAGTAAGGTCTGTGCTCCGCAATTTTTTCAAATGCACGGTGAATATAGCCGATGGTCGATTCTGCGCTTAAGATTTTTTCACCATCCATTTCTAAAACGTTTTGGAATACACCGTGCGTTGCAGGGTGAGTAGGACCAAGGTTTAGCGTGGTGGTTTCTTTTTCTAACGAATCGTCTCCTAACTGAATATGAGCCATAATTATTTCTATTTATTATCTACCGAAGTAGCTATCGTTTTTATCAATTCTGTTTGGGTCTTCTAATGGATATTCTTTTCTCATTGGAAAAGCAACCATATCATCTACATTTAAAATTCTTTTTAAATTCGGATGTCCATCGAAAATAATTCCGAAGAAATCATACGTCTCACGTTCTTGCCAATTTGCAGATCTGTATAATTTACAAACAGTAGGAATGTGTGGATTAGATTCCGGCAAGAAAACTTTTAAACGTAACCTGAAATTAGACTCCAAACTATGCAAGTGATAAATCACAGCAAGTTGTTTATTGTCTGGATAATGAACTCCACATACATCCGTTAAAAAGAGAAAACGATAATTATCGTTTTCATTTAAATACGTTAAAATAGGAAGGAGTTGTTCTTTGGTTGTAGTAAAGGTTAATAACCCATAAGGTTCTACTACATTTTGTACAGCTGAACCAAACTTCTCTTGTAAGTCGGTCAACAAACTATCTTTATCAATCTGTATCATTATTGAATTCCGTATTGAGCCATCAATTCTTGGTACTCTGGTAAATTTCTTCTTCTCATTGGTTCTACTTTCACCAAGTCCTGAATACGATTTAATCCATCGATAATAGCTTCCGGACGAGGAGGGCAGCCTGGTACATAAACATCAACAGGAATAATCTCATCGATACCTTGCAAAACGCTGTAAGTATCAAAAATACCACCCGAAGATGCGCAAGCTCCAACGGCTATTACCCAACGAGGCTCTGCCATTTGTAAATAAACTTGTTTTAATACAGGACCCATTTTTTTAGAGATGGTACCCATCACCATTAATAAGTCTGATTGGCGAGGTGAGAAACTTGGACGTTCTGAACCAAAACGTGCGATGTCATAATGGGAACCCATGGTTGCCATAAATTCGATTCCACAACAAGATGTTGCAAAAGGTAATGGCCACAAGGAGTGCGAGCGGGCAAGACCAACCACTCTATCTAAACGAGTGGCAAAATATCCTTCTCCTTCAATGCCCTCTGGGGCTTCAACAATTTTTATGTCGCTCATAGTACTAATTTACTAATCAAAAAAACGAACATCTTGCTTGATGCAGGACGCGCGGCAAATCTACAACAAATAATGATTTCAAAAGTTTAAATAAAGAAAATATCCCTTATTTATTCCCAGTCTAAAGCACCCTTTTTAATGATGTAAACAAAGCCTGCTAATAGGAGTCCGATAAACACGAACATCTCCATTAAACCTTGCATTCCCATCTCTCTAAAGTTAACCGCCCATGGGTACATAAAGATGACTTCCACATCGAATAATACGAATAAGATTGCCACTAAAAAGTACTTAATAGAAATCGGTGCACGTGCGTCACCCTGTTGCTCAATACCACATTCGAAAGTCTCCAATTTGTCTTTAGTTTTACGCTTCGGACCAACTAGGTGTGTAGCTAACATCGTTAAACCTACAAAGCCAATTGCCGCTAATAACTGAAGAACGATTGGGAAATAATCGGAAGGGAGAAAATTGCTTTCCATAATATTATAATTAAAAAATCCTCAGTAATCTTCTTACTGAGGATACAAATGTATGATTTATTTTAATCCCGATAAAACGTCTTTTGCTTGTTTATCATTCGGGTCAACTTCTAAGACTTTTTGCCAATAGATTTTAGAGGTAGCCTTATCGTCGGCAACACTGAAGTAGTAGTCGCCCAAGTACTTATATGATTCTATCAGATCTTTACCCGATTTTTTAATATCATACTTAGGGTCTGCTAACGTTAATTCGATAAACTTCTCATAGTATGGCTTAGCCATTCCATCATTTTTTTGATCGGCATTGTCAATTCTATAGTTATTACGCCCTCTATATAACCAAGCTGTAGCGAAGTCAGCTTTAATTCCAATAAGACTAGCAAAAGCGGTATCCGACTTTACAAATTCGCTTCCGAAATAGTATGCTCTACCGATATAGAAATAATCAACTGGTGCTGCTTTAACATCAACAATTTTCTTTTCATATGATTCTGCAGCTAACTTGTATTTCTTTTGCGAGAAATAAGCATCTGCCAAATCTCCATAAAGCTCTTTGGTAGTGGTATCCATACTGATGGCTTTTAGGATGTTTGTCATACCTAAAGAATCAAGCTTATTTTTCACTTGTAATTTACCTAAGTAAGAATAGTCAGTAGATAAGATCTTTCTTGGGTTCATGGTGAAGAATTTGTTCATCGCCATTAATCCTGTTTTGTAATCTTTTGTTTCGTATGATGAATAACCTAATAAACGATAGATAATATTATCCGTTGAATCTATTGGGATAATTTGTTTGATTAAGTCTGCCGACTCTTGGTATTGTTTTCCAATGAACAAGAATCTTGCATAACGCAATTGTGAACTTAATGATTTGTCGGTAAGATCCATGTACTTCTTGTAATTCTCAACCGCATTATCATATTTTTTTGCACTTAATTCTAACTCTCCATATTCTCTATAAATTGGAGGGTAATTAGCGTCGATGCTGATTGCTTTTTCAAACGCTGCTTTCGCTTCAATATAGTTTAAAGCGCGAGTGTATAGTTTACCTGTACGTACGTGAGCGTTAGTGTAATTTGGGTTGATTTTTAATGCTTCGTTATAGTATTTTACTGCTTCAGAACCATTTGATTGTTCCATGTAAACATCACCTATAGAAACATATATTTCTGGACTCTTTGGGTTAATCGTTTTTGCACGAGTTAAATAACTCAAGGCATCATTATAATTTTTCTTGCCAAGTTCAGCATAAGCAATACCAATATTCATTAAGGTATTGTAGTCTTTCCCTTGAGTAAGTGTTACAGCTTTATCGAAAGTAGTTTTCGCATCGGCATCATTTCCTAAGTCGAACATAATTGATCCTTGTCCAACTAAGTTTAATGCTGAATTAGGATTTGCTTCTAAGCCTTTATCAAAACAAATTTTCGCTGAGTCGATTTTATCTTGCTTATAATATGCTTTACCTAAATAGAAATAATTATCTGCATCACCAGGATTCGTAGTAATTAATTCAGAAAAAATTCTTTTTGCGGTTTCAAATTGTTCCACTTCAATTGCATGAATACCGTCTAAAGCTTTCTGTGCTTTTACGATAGATACAGTGCATAGAATTACAAAAATTCCTAAAATAATTTTCTTCAGTTCGTTCTTCATCATTCTTATATTTATTGTACTTTATTGACTAATTATTAATTCGTAGAAATAATACGAATTGGGGCACTTGCAGGTAAAAGACCTGCTTTTAAAAATATTTTTTGTCCTTTATCACTTGATATAAACGATGCAAATCCTGTTGCTAATCCAGCTCTTGGTTCTCTGCTAATTGTATATACACTTCTAATTAATGCATATTGTTTCGTTGCCAAGTACGCTTGATAAGGCTGATAGAAATAATCATCGCCTAAATCTCCTGGGTCACCTTTAATTCCTATTGTATTAACGTTCTCTTTAAAGAAAATAGTACTGGAGTCATCTCTATCACTTATCCAATTCAATCCAATTATACCTATAGATCCTTTATTTTTCCCTACGTATGTTATTACTTCTTCATTTGTTTTAAGCGCATAACCATTGATGTCTTTTTTACCCACCAAATTGATCATGTACTGAACGGTGCTACTTTTAGAATTATCATACACAATGTTAATGGCACCTAAGCTCGATTTTGGATCAAGCTGTTTCCACTGTGTTTTGTTACCTCTAATAATCTCTCTCACATCGGCCAACTCTAGCGTTGTATCGTTATTAGATTTATTAATTATTAAAGCAATGGCATCTGTTGCAATTTTATTTGTTCGCGGTGTAATCTTTAATTTTGCGAACTGTGCTAATTCCTCTGCATTTAATTCACGAGGCAATACGATCATTTGTACGCTATCGTTTAAAAATTGATTAATGACTTCCGTTTCTGGTAAATATTCAATTTGCACATCTGCTTTCGGGTAAATGGTTTCAAAAACTTGTTCTTGGGAATCAATAACAGGCAAAAGAGTTTCATCGGAAGCAATACGAACGTCGCCACTAGTAGTGGTGTTTAATATTTTACCATTTTTATCATGTTCGGTACAAGAAACAATACCTCCCATTAGAAGAACTAGTAGAGCGAAGTAACTAATTTTCATTGCGTAATTTGTATTTAATAACCGAACGATATAAACGAAAAAAGGAATAGACAATGAAAACACTGCCTATTCCAATTTTTATATTTTTGGGGTAATCTGCTAAAAGGTTTGGTATAAATATCAGTGCTGTTCCTATTAATGCATATATAACACACATTAACAAACCGAACACAAATAATACTTTATCTCTAGCATTCACTTCAATAATTATTACATTAATTTGAAGTTCACCGGAACGTTATATTGAACACGTACTGGGCGTCCATTTTGTTTTCCTGGTGTAAATCTTGGAAGCCCTTTGATTACACGTTTAGCTTCTTCATCGCAACCACCACCAATTCCACGTACAACTTTAACATCAGAAATATTTCCATCTTTTTCTACTACGAAACTGATGAATACTCTACCTTCAATGTTATTTTCACGAGCAATTGCTGGGTACTTTGTATTCTTTCCAATGTATTCAATCAATGCTGACTCTCCGCCTGGAAATTCTGGTTGTTGTTCTACGGCTAAGAACACTTGTTCTTCACCAATCACATCACCTGTTCCATCTTCTAATCCACTTAAATCAACATCTGCATTTGGATCACCTTCAACTGTAGTTTTGCCAGCGTCAACATCTTGTAATTTATCTTGTGTTGGAGGTGGTTCATCTGGCACTTCCGCATCCGGTTTAATCTCTGGTGGAGTAAACTTAATAGTCGACTTCAACGGAGGTGGAGGTGGAGGTGGAGGAGTTGCAGGTTGGTTTTTATCCACTGGAGGTGGTTCTTCAAGGTCTGTTGTATTGTTTACCAATACCACCTTTTCTTCCGGAATTGCATCAGAAATTAATTTGATAATCAAAGGCGCACTTACAGCTAATGTAAAAAGCACAATTGATAGAACAATTCCTAAGAATGCATTTCTTGGATATAGGCGACGGATCTCATAGGCCCCGTATTCTTGGTTTCTACCCCTGAATACTAGGTCGATCCATTTACTATCGTATAAATCTATTTTACCTGCCATGTTCTAAATTACTATTGACTATAATGGAGTGTTTTTTAACATTTCAACTTCCATTGGTGTGATGTCTACAATTGCATAACGTCCAATGTTGCAAATATTCATTTCGTCCAGTATGTCTACTAAATTTTTATATTTAGAGTCGTCGTTAGCTTTAATAACAACAATTAAACCATCTTTATATGCTTTAATTGCACCAACTTTTTCTCTAAATTCTTCTTCTTTTATTTTATTCGATTGTAATTGTTCCTTATAGATTGCGATTGAATCTACACGGTCATTACGCATGCGGTTTTCTTTTAAAAGAGTTGCACGAACTCCACCTTTACCAAAATTGGTAACTAATGGTGTTCCGGGCTCACCTGTTTTAGCATCAACAAAATAGTAAACTACTTTATTGTCTTTTGTCAGAAGGATTGTCATTGCCTGTGATGCCTTGATTTTAGTCTTTTCATCATCAGTTAAATTCTCATCCTTAACCGGCATGTTTATTTCCATGGTTTGTGGCTTGTTCATCGATGTTGTTAACATGAAGAACGTAATTAAAAGGAAGCCTAAATCCACCATCGGTGTAAAGTCAACTCTCGTTGATAGCTTTTTACCTCTGACTTTCTTGCCTTTTTTACCGCCACCCCCACCGGTGTCTATATCTGCCATATCTTATCTAATTAAATTAGAAAACGTTTATTTTAATTGTCAGCTTTTTCTAAGCTTGTAATAAAGTTGAAACGGTTTACTTTTTTATCTTGTAGTGTTGCAATTACTTGCTTTACTACAGGGTAACCAGCTTCGCCATCACCTTTTACGGCAACACGTAAGTCTTTATTTGTATAACGCGCTTGCAAAACCCAATCTGCTAATTCATTATTAATTGAATCGCTAGGAATACCTTCTTGTTTATAGTTTTTACGCTTCTCTGCATCCATATCTAAATACGGACCAAGTTGTTTAATCGACACCCCAAAAGAACTCAATAATGAAAATGCTTTCTTTTGTTCTGGTGTAAATGTCAACTTATATTTTTCAGCCATTTTCTCAAGTAAAGTGATTCTGTTTTGATCACCATCCATCGAAAAATAAACTTTAGAATCCTTATCGATTGTTAATAATAAAATATCTGTCTCAGGAAGCTTTATCTCAGAGATTGATGAAGGTGTTGTCACCGTCACTGGCTCATCTGGTTTAAACTTAGTTGCCAACATAAAGAACGTAAGTAGCAAGAAGGCTACGTCGGTCATTGCCGTCATATCAACTACTGTGCTCTTACGAGGTATCTTTACTTTTGACATTATTATGAGTTTAATATTCAGTATTAAATATCTTATTTGTGTTTTGCTGCAAACGTTTGAATTACACTGTAACCAGCTTCGTCGATCGCATAAGTGATCGCATCAATTTTACTTGTAAATACGTTGTACATAATTGTTGCTAACGCTGAGTTACCAATACCTAAAGCTGTATTGATTAAGGCTTCAGAGATACCGTTTGCTAACGCTACCGAGTCAGGAGAACCTGCAGATGCTAATGCCGCGAACGCACGAATCATACCTAATACCGTTCCCAAAAGAGCGATCAAAGTAGAAACTGATGCCATCGTTGCAATAACTACTAAGTTTTTCTCTAAACCTGGTAATTCTAATGTTAACGACTCTTCTAATTCTTTTTGAATAGAAACAACTTTGTGATCTAAGTCCATATTAGATGCTGTTTCCATCTCTTTGTATTTAACCAAAGTAGAACGCAAAACATTTGCTACTGAACCTCTTTGTACATCACACTCTTTAATAGCTGCATCAACATTGTTGCTGTCTAAATGAGTTCTGATTTTACGAACAAATGATTCTGCTCTTCCTTTACCTTGAGCTTTAGCAATTGTTAAAAATCTTTCGATAGAAAAAGTAATGTTCATTAATACCAATGATAATAAGATTGGTACGATGAAACCACCTTTGTACACTAAACCTAACACTTGTCCTGCACCTTCTTGAATTGGGTGATTTGCTGGATCGCCACCTTCAAAGTTTGCTGGATTTCCCATTACAAATTTGTAGATTAAGATACCTACAACTAAACACAATGGAATAGTGATTGATGCGAAGATGGAACTTAAACCATTCTTCTCTTCTTTTGCAGCAGTTGCTACTTTTGCCTCATTTGCCATTTTATAAATTTATTTGTTTTGTTTTAAACTGATTGATTAACGTGTAATTACTTAATAAAATTGCTCTAAAAGCATTATTAAGGCTCACAAAATTAAAATTTTTAAGCGATAAAAAAACTTAATTGGCATTTATTAACATAAAATTAACATTATGAATAAATGCAGAACTTTTTTTAATGTAACTATCTGATTTTTAGACTAGAAAGGTAAATCACTAGAGTCAGCTTCCATATTTTCAATATTGAATGCTGGACTTTCTGGAGCTGGAGCCGAAGAACCTGCTGCTACTTTGTCGATTTTCCAAGCTACAATATTAGTAATATAGTCTTTTTCACCTGTTTTACGTGTGTATGGTTTGCCCGATAAATTGAAAGCAACTTTAAGCTCGTCACCCATAGAATGATCGTCAATTAACGAGCATTTGTCTTGGTTTAACTGAAATTTAACATACTGCTGGTAACCTCTTTCTTCCGTTTCGATTACAAACTCTCTTTTTTTGAACTTGTCTGTAATTTGAACAGTTTCAAATACATCAACTAGTTTTCCTTGTACTTCTAATGCCATATTGATTAATAATTATAAGATTTCAAATTTAGTAAAAGATATGAGAATTGAGATATGAGATATAAGATTAGGAAACGAAAATAGAAAAAACAAAAAAGGCCCCTTTCGGGGCCTTCTCATATCTAATATCTCAATTCTTGCAATCAGCTGTTAAGCTGTTTGCGCTGTTTTAGGAGCGGCAGCTAAAATCTCAGCGCTTGCACCTTCTGCGTATTGCTCAAAGTTTTTCACAAATTTTCCGGCTAAATCGTTAGCCTTAGTATCGTATAATGCTTTGTCAGTCCATGTGTTACGGGGATTTAGAATTTCTACTGGTACGTTCGGACAAGTAGTTGGCATATCTAATCCAAACACTGGGTGTTTTTCATATTGTATAGCATCTAATTCGCCATTTAACGCTGCTGTAATCATTGCTCTAGTATAGCTTAATTTCATACGGCTTCCTACGCCATATGCACCACCAGACCATCCTGTATTTACTAACCAAACATTAACCTTATTCTCTTTCATTTTCTTACCTAACATCTCCGCATATTTTGCTGGGTGTAATGGTAAAAACACTTTTCCGAAACATGCAGAAAAAGTAGTTTGTGGTTCTGTAACCCCAGCTTCTGTTCCAGCTACTTTCGCTGTATATCCAGAAATGAAATGATACATTGCTTGTCCAGCATCTAGTTTAGATATCGGGGGCAATACTCCATAAGCATCGCATGTTAAAAAGAAAATATTTTTGGGTATTCCTGCAATAGATGGTTCTACTGCATTTTGGATATGATTAATTGGATAAGCTACTCGTGTGTTTTCTGTTTTAGAAATATTTGTATAATCAACTGTACTTGTTCCTTCATAGCAAACTATGTTTTCCAATAAAGCACCGAACTTAATTGCATCCCAAATTTCTGGCTCTTTTTCTTTCGATAAATCAACACATTTAGCATAACATCCACCTTCTAAATTGAATACAGAATTATCTGCCCAACCGTGTTCATCATCACCAATTAATCCTCTGTTAGGATCGGCTGATAAGGTTGTTTTTCCTGTGCCTGATAAACCGAAAAATATTGCAGTGTCTCCGTCATTGCCAATATTTGCTGAGCAATGCATTGATAACACATTTTTATTATGTGGCAATATAAAATTTAATACTCCGAAAATTCCTTTCTTAATTTCACCTGTATAACCAGTTCCACCAATTAAAATAATTTTTTTAGTGAAGTTTAAAATCGCAAAATTATGTTGACGAGTTCCGTCAATTTTAGGATCAGCTTTGAAGCCTGGAGCATTGATGATAGTCCACTCTGGATCGAAATTTAAAATTTCTTCTTTCGTCGGACGTAAAAATAAATTGTTTGCAAAAATATTATGGTAAGCTTGTTCTGTTACTACACGAATGTTCGTGCGATAAGCAGGATCAGCACATGCGTAAGAATCGCGCACGAAAACTTCTTTGCCTGATAAATAAGCACAAACTCTGTGATATAATAAATCAAATTTATCTGAGTCAAACTTGATGTTTACATCACCCCACCATACAGCGTTTTCTGTAACTTCATCGCATACAATAAATCTGTCTTTTGGAGATCTTCCGGTGAATTCACCAGTATCTGCAGCTAATGCACCAGAATCTACTAAAGTTCCTTCGCCACGAGAAATGGCTTCTTCTACTAGTTCCGCTGGAGTTAAATTCCAATATGCAGCTGCTACATTGGCTAATCCAAGGTCGGCAACAGTTGCTTTGGCCGACTTTAAACCAAATTCGTTAGTCATAAATATTTGCTTAGTAATTGTTTCTAATGGGGGCGAAATTACTAAAATTTGATATTATTTGAACAATAACTTCATCGGAAATATTATTAGCCCCCAGCTTTTTTGACCTTAAAACCTGCTTGTTGTAAGATTAGCATGATTTTATCTCTAAAATCACCCTGAATCATAATTTCACCATCCTTAACAGTCCCGCCAACCCCACACTTCGTTTTTAATGTCTTACCAAGAACTTGTAAGTCCTCTTCTTTGCCAATAAAACCAGTAATTAACGTTACGGCTTTCCCTGCGCGTTGCTTTTTATCGAGCATTACTCTTAAGTCTTGCTTTTCATTGTTTATGGTTTCTTGCTCTTCCTCGTTTTGATGTTGGTATTCAAAATCAGGATTGGTTGAGTATACTACTCCTTGAATATTTTTATTCTTTTTAGACATTTTGTGGCACAATAACAGTTAATGATAAAGGAATAATTTCTATCGCTAAATCTTTTTTCTCCATTCTAGGTTCCCCATCTAAATGGATCGCTGATTCTAATTCACGTTTTATGAAAATCTTTTTAGCCCTAAACATTTCTACATAGGAAGATTTTCCAGCTGTTTTATTAAACATTCGGACGGCTAAAATTGGAATCATAAACCATGCAATAGGCTTTACAACCACAATATCTAACCAGCCGTCTTTCACATCAGCTCTTGGAGCTATATGAGCATTATTGCCGTATTGTGATGAATTTGCTATACTCACGATAAATGCATCACGTTTGATGGTTTCACCATCTAAAGTAATCTCGTAATTCTGTGGGATGTAATTTTTTAATTCTTCAAGCGTAGTTTTAATATACCCCATAAAGCCTCTGATTTTATTTCGTGCGAAACTTTGAGAAATATGTGCATCAAAACCTGAACCAGAAACATTAAAAAAGTAATGCTCATTAAAACTAGCAGAGTCAATTTTATCTGTATTTAATTTATTAATTACTTCAATCGCTTTGCTTGCCTTTAATGGAATTTTTAATGTTCTAGCTAATCCATTTCCAGAGCCAAATGGTATAATGCCCAACACAACATTTGTGCTAACTATTGCTTTTGCTAACTCGTTTACTGTACCATCTCCACCAACTGCTACTATAATATCATAATTGTCTTTTACGGCTGCTTTGGCAAGCATATACCCGTGCTCAACTCTTTCTGTAAAGCTGATACGGTAGTCGAATAACTGCTTATCTAAATGTTGTTCGATAAGTCCTGGGATTTTCTGTTTATCTCTACCTCCAGAAATAGGATTAACAATGAATAGTATTTTTTTTCTCACGGCTTGGCGTAATTATTTTTTATCAAAGTAACATTAAATTTTTGAATATAAGCTTCAATAACTTTTTTCATCTGATCTCGTTTTATGACTTCAATGTCTTTCAAGTTATTGGTTAGATACCAATCTTTATTATAATTATACAAAGCAGTAACATTATCATCGGCATACTGTAGAACAAATGAAGAGTCGATTAATTGATAAACTCCATCTCTGTAATTTATAGAATAATTTACACTGTCTTCTGTCCACAAACTTTTCCCAAACGATTTAAATGGCTGATCGAAATGCAAGTAATCAAGTATGCTTGGCATCACATCTATTTGCGAAGCAATTTTAGTTGACTTTCCTTTCCAATCCCTAGAAGGATCGTAAAAAATAATTGGAATTTTATAATAAGAAACTTTAGTGTCGTAATATTTATCATCTGCATCGGGAGTGTGATCTGGCATGATTACAAACAATGTATTGTAAAACCATTTTTTTGTTTTTGCATAATCGAAAAACTTCCGCAAGGCTTGGTCTGTATAGAGAAAGCTTCTGTGTTTATCAGTATCAACGGATTTGAATTTCTGCTGATATTCTGTTGGAATTGAAAATGGTGGGTGAGATGATAAACTAAAAAAAGTAGCAAAAAATGGTTTGGGTGCTGAGCTTAATGATCGGGCAACATATTGCATAAAGGGTTCATCATAAATTCCCCAATGTCCATCAAAATCACTTGAGTTTTCATATTCATTCATTCCAAAATAATCATCGAATTCGGCTTTCTTTGCAAAGGCATCAAAATTCATAGAGCCATTAAAACCTCCATGATAAAAAGCAGAGTAATACCCTTTCGTTTTTAATAAGGTGGGTAATGTATTAATATAGTTAGTCTGATATACACTACTTGTATAAGCTTCATCTAACAATGATGGAATGCTTGCCAAAATACTAGGAACAGCTTCATTAGATTTTTTGCCATTCGCAAATCCGTTTTCAAAAAAATAACTCTCCTGAATTAAACTATCTAAAAATGGAGAGTAAGAAACTTTTTTATTTATTACTCCGATATACTCGTTAGAAAAACTTTCGAGAATTAATACCACTACATTTTTAGGCGTGAATAATGTTGATGTAGCGTAGTCTTTTTTTATATTAAACTGTTTTGTTAATTCTGCCTCTGATAAGTATCTTTTTTCTTTTATTGTTGTTTTCCCTATAGATTGAAGAATCGTAAATGGTGTATTTAAAACTAACGAAGCGTTTTGTGGATTCCCCCATCGAGAAGCACTGATGGTTTGGATGGGTTTAGTTTGTGTTCCACCTCGAGCTGCAATAACTAACAATCCTAAATATAAAATTACTGTAATTGTTTTTAATGCAACATATGGCTTGGTTTCAAATACTCTTATTTTTAATGTTCTTTTATAAAGCACATAAAGTAAATATGTAAGTAATCCCGAAATGATTAGCAACCACCAATAATCTTTTATATAACTCGGCAACATTTGCCAAATATCATTCTCGCCACTAAACAATTCGAAGCCTGTTCTCTTTTTTTGAAATCTGAAATATTCAATATCAATAATATTAAATAAAATGCCTGCAAAATTACTTGCCAAGAAAACAAACATTAACACCTTGTCATATATTCTATTTGGACTAAAATACATACTTGGTATAACGAGCAGAATGTATAATAAATTGATGTATACGATAGCCGATAGATCAAATAAAATACCCGATAAGAATGCTATAAACAAGTCACTTAGGCTGGAATTTGAAAAACTATCGTAGTTATAGATCAAAAAAACAAGTCTACAAATGAAGTAAATCGCTAATAATAAGAGCAATCTGCGTGTTAACACACGAATATGTAAGAATTTATAGGATAACATGAATACTTAAAACCTTTGAAAGCACAATATTATTTGATTTTTATTGAATATTAACTGAATATAAAAAAATATTCTATTTTTGTCGCTCATTATGTGGATTGATTTGCTCGATTGCAACCACTCTAAAAAAAAGGCTAAAGCAGGAATACTGCAATCTATCCTTTCAACCCGCATCATATTGTAAACATTAAGAAATAATTATGTCATATTTATTCACTTCGGAGTCCGTTTCAGAGGGACATCCAGACAAAGTAGCCGATCAGATTTCTGACGCTTTAATTGATAACTTTTTAGCATTTGATGCATCTTCAAAAGTAGCATGCGAAACCTTAGTAACCACAGGTCAAGTAGTATTAGCTGGTGAAGTGAAGTCGAGCGCTTATTTAGATGTACAAGAAATTGCACGTGGTGTAATCCGCAAAATTGGGTACACTAAATCTGAATATATGTTTGAAGCCAATTCATGTGGTATTTTATCTGCAATTCATGAGCAATCAGCAGATATTAACCAAGGTGTTGAGCGTAAAAAGAAAGAAGATCAAGGTGCTGGTGACCAAGGTATGATGTTTGGTTATGCAACTAACGAAACTGCTGATTACATGCCACTAGCATTACATTTAGCTCATTCTTTACTTATTGAACTTGCTGCTATTCGTCGTGAAAACAAAGAAATTAAGTATTTGCGCCCTGATGCAAAATCACAGGTTACATTAGAATACGACGATAATAATCGTCCAGTTCGTATCGACTCAATCGTTATTTCTACTCAACATGATGATTTCGATTCAGAAAAGAAAATGTTAGACAAAATCAAAGCTGACATTATTAAAGTGCTTATTCCTAGAGTAATGAAGAAATACCCTAAGTATAAATCATTATTCAACGATAAAATCAACTATCACATCAACCCAACTGGTAAATTTGTTATTGGTGGACCACACGGTGATACAGGTTTAACAGGTCGTAAGATTATAGTTGATACTTACGGTGGTAAAGGTGCTCACGGTGGTGGAGCATTTTCAGGTAAAGATCCTTCAAAAGTAGACCGTTCTGCAGCATACGCAACTCGTCATATTGCAAAAAATATGGTAGCAGCTGGTTTGTGCGAAGAAGTGTTAGTTCAAGTATCTTACGCAATTGGTGTTGCTAAACCAATGGGTATTTATGTTAATACTTATGGAACGGCAAAAGTAAAAATGACAGACGGTGAGATTGCTAAGAAAATTGAAAAGATTTTCGATATGCGTCCATATGCAATTGAGCAACGTTTAAAATTACGTAATCCTATCTATTCAGAAACTGCTGCTTACGGTCACATGGGTCGTAAAAACGAAGTGGTTACTAAAACATTTAAATCTCCAGGAGGAAAAGATATTAAGGTGAAGGTGGAGTTATTTACTTGGGAGAAATTAGACTATGTGGAGAAAGTAAAAAAAGATTTCAAATTGAAATAAGAGATCTTAAACTATATAAAAAAAGCTCCGGAGGAATACTTCGGGGCTTTTTTGTTGCATATATGCATGTTTTTTAAAAAAGTTGCATATATGCAGGTAATTGGTGGCATGACTTAAGTCATGCCACCAATTATATACTAGTAAACTATTTCAAGGTCTCATCTAACCATCTATAAAACTCCCTCTGCCATAAAATACTATTCTGTGGCTTAGTCACCCAATGCCCTTCATCAGAGAAATATAAAAATCTGCTTTTTATCCCTTGCAATTGTGCTGCTGAAAAAGCTTGTAAGCCTTCACCTAGTGGCACTCTAAAATCTTTTTCGTTATGTATTACTAAAATTGGTGTATTCCAATTTTGTACAAATTTATGTGGCGAAAATGCTTCGTACGATTTTGGTTTCGGATTTTTCCAATATGCCCCCTCTAAATCATGATTCGCGAAAAACACTTCTTCGGTTGCACCATACATGCTCTCTAAATTAAACACACCACAATGAGCAATGAAAGATTTAAAACGGTTATTATGATGGCCAGCTAACCAATACACAGAGTAACCTCCGTAGCTTGCTCCAACAGCTGCTCTACGAGTAGTATCAATGTATGGCTCCTTACTTACATCGTCTATAGCCGAAAGCAAATCATTCATCGCTTGGCCGCCCCAATCTCCACTAATCTCATCATTCCACTCTTGCCCAAATGATGGCAAACCTCTTCTGTTCGGAGCTATAACTACATATCCTTTTGATGCCATTAATTGATAATTCCAACGGAACGAGAAATTTTGACTAACTGTACTTTGTGGTCCACCTTGGCAAACTAACAAGCTTGGATATTTTTTATCCTTATCGAAATTCGGTGGGTAAATTACCCATACTAACATTTCCTTATCATCGGTTGTAGTAACCATTCTTTTTTCTACTCTTCCTAATTTCAATCCATCAAGTATAGCATCGTTAGTATGTGAAAGCAAATACGCATTGCCCTTCAACGTCTCTATTCTGTAAATCTCTGTTGGCGCACTCATGTTCACTCGAGTAGCTATTATATTAGATACTTTACCATCGAATGATAATTCTATTCCTCCTAAATCACTTAAGCCATTAGTTATTTTACGAATCGCATCTTTCTTAGCAGCTAATGTGTAAGAAAATAATTGGTGAACTGCATCTACGCAACTAGTAAAATAAATAATTTTCGAATCTTTTGACCAAACAATATTATCTGCACTTTGATCTAAATTTGCAGTAGCCTCAACAAAAAGCTTGCTGTTTAAATCCATTATCATCAATCTGTTTTTATCCGCTTCAAATCCTGCACGTTTCATGCTTAGCCATGCAATATACTTGCCGTCTGGAGAAAACTCTGGATCCACATCATAACCTACATTAGGAGCAGAAACATTAATCGTTTTACCCGTTTCAATATTAAATAAATATATTTCTGTATTTGTGCTAACTGCATACGCAGTACCGCTTTCTTTTTTGCAAGTGTATGCAATTGTTTTACCATCAGGACTCCAGCTCATTTGTTCTTCACCACCGAATGGTTGTGTAGGCGCATCGAATTTTTCTCCTGGCATAACGTCAACTACTGCACCAAGCTTACCATCTTCGTATGAACAATACATTACATGGCTAAATGCTCCGTCTTCCCATTGTGTCCAATGACGCATCATTAATCCATCATATTCTAACGCATTTGCTTTAGGTAAATCTGGATATCTTTTTTTAACCGTGTATTCTAAATCAATTTCTTGTGAAAAATAAATATGCTTTTGTGTTGGTGAGTAATTGAAATTATAAACTCCTCCTTCAAGATTGCTTATTTGTTTTTTATCAGTTCCATCTGTGTTCATTTCCCATAATTGCGACTCCCCAGATTCAGCACTTAAATATCCTATTTTTTTACCATCGGGTCTCCAACGTGCATTCGATTCTGATGTTGGTGTAGCCGTTAATTGTTTAGGTGTGCCTCCAGCTGATGGCACTAACCATAAATCAGTACTCCCTTTGTTTTCATCTACCTTATAAGTTGTGATTTGATAAACCACTGACTTGCCATCAGGAGACACTTTGGGTTCGGCCACTCGACCAAATTTCCATAAGGTTTCTGGTTGCATTGTATTTTGAGCAATCGAACTGCCTCCAATTAACAATGCCGAAATAAATAATAATCTTTTCATGAGTATATCGAGGTATTTAATTACATCCTTTATAAGCCATATAACCTACAACAAGCCAAGCTATTCCTTTTATAAGAAAAAAAAGAAAGCCCAGGAGTCCTAGTTTCTTTAGCCATTGTGTTTTTTGTTCTTTCTTCATTAAAATGAAATGGAGAGATTTAATTTAAAAGCTAAGTTATCCTTTTCTGCAATATTTTTATAGGCTCCGTATCGATAATATATACCAAGTCCTAATCCAGTATTGTAAATATTAGATTTCAATACCAATAAGTCACTTAATAATAATCCACTTTCGCTATACCCTTTTTCCATTGTCTTGAACACTACTCCTGTGTGTTGGGTAGTATTCGATAAGCTTCCAATACCATATGCTGTAGAAATTGCTATGCCCGGTTTAATGTATTTGCTTTGATAAAGTAATTTACCAAAATCATGCAATACAAATAAACTAACCTGTTGTGTTGATAAAAACTCATTCATGCGCATGGTTTCGAAATAACCTTGACTTGCTAAACTGAAACTTCCATTATAGTTTGATCTGCCAGTATATGCAAATGGATATGGTACACTTCCTTTAATATATCCGCCAGATAACAGCACATGCGTGATTCCAACATTACGAATGGTAAACGCTTTCTTAATACTTAAATCAAACTTCCAATAATCGCCTTTCCAATTATCATCTATACTTTTTGCATAAGCCATATTAAACCAAACCACTGGATATTTAGTGCCTAAAGAAATGCGTTGTTTCGATTGTCGCATAAAGGTTTCTCGGTGTGCCCATCGTGTACTAATACCTATTTCTCGTGTTTCAAAAACATTTAACAATGAAGCATCATGCGTAAAAAAATAAGCATTTGTTGCACTTCTTTTATATTGTGAAGCATATAAATAATGTAATAAATATTTCTGTGAGCGAATGCTTAGCTGACTCTCTATACCCTCTTGCCAATCCATGTTGTTCACGAGTATATTTCGATAAGTATCGAATTTTGTTTTCTTATCGCCTCTAAAAAATGTACCTCCAGATTCAATTACGTCTTTCGAAATGCTTGCTTTCCATTCTATATCTTGCTTTAAAAATATTGGGACAGTTAAACTGCCTCCATACTTAAATTGATGGTCTTTTGTTCCCCATCCAAAATAAGCTTCCGTATTAAAATATTTGCTAAATTTTTCTGAGGTTCCAATACCTAATCCCAATCGTATTCCTTCGTAATCATTATACGAACTAATTATTCTCTTTAAATCAAATTGTATATATCCATAAGGTATATATCCTTTAGTAATCACATCGAACAACTTCGCTTTCTCATCAAGTTTTTCCGCTTTGCCAATACTATCTACAATGTAATACGTTTGCTTTTCTAATCGATCTAATGTATCGACCCGATATTTATTTAATAATGAATCGGAATTATTTTTTATTGATTTTCTGTCGTAATCAATAACTACACCATCAAATTTTTTCTTTGTTTGATCAACACCTATTTCAATATCTTTAATGTATGTTCTCCCTATGCCAATCATTGTCCTGTTTTCAATTTGAACAGAACTGCCTAAATGCAAGTCGGTGTTGAGTTGTGTGGGAAACCAAACTCCACTTATTTTCTCGTATTGCTGCTGAACTTTTATTTTGAAGTATGAGCTTTTTTCAGGTTCTGCAATAACATTTTGCACTGCATAACCATCTTTGTTTATATAGAGTACCCCTTTTAATCCATCAAAGTTTTTCCCTTTCCCGGGTTTAAATGAAATCACAAAAACAGAATCATCATTTTGCAATAAAGTGTCCTCTAGCGCGAAAAAATATTTTTCGGTACTGCCTTTGCTTATTGGACTCAGGTAATTTTTATCT
Source organism: Sphingobacteriales bacterium (assembly GCA_044337515.1). GTDB lineage: Bacteria > Bacteroidota > Bacteroidia > Sphingobacteriales > Sphingobacteriaceae > CAJBVG01. The sequence continues at coordinate 19,701 of JBIINK010000005.1, forward strand.
AGAACTTTCATGTAATCTTTATAAAAAGAAAACGATTGAAATTGAGATGCAATTAAAACAAACATTGGATTTTTTAATCCCGATATTTTAACGGCTTTTATTTGTTCCTTGTTTTTTTCTGGAAATAAAAAATCGCGCTGCGTTACAGTCTCCGTAATAAATAAATGCTGTTTTTCGAATAATGAATCTGTAGATTTTTTCTCCTTAGCAATTCTATTTAAAATTGAATCTTTTTGGTATTGATAATTTTTACTCGTACTATCTAGTTTAGAAATTTTATGTTTTATTGCTCTAGGAAAAATCGCTGTGTCTTCTTTTCCAGTAAAAACAAACTTATTATAAGAGGTGTATTTAAAGGATGATAATTTTTCGGGATTGTTTTCGTTTTTATGTTCAATGACCTTTTTGATAATTTTGTTAGCGGGGTTTTCTCCAGCAATTATTTGAACTTCTCTTATGTTATTTTCTTTTATGCTTAGTGTGATTTCGTTTTCTATTGATTTTTTTAATCGTACTTCTTTGGCTAAATATCCTACGTATTGAAAACGAACTACGATTTCTTCATTTGCTGATATTAAACTAAATCTACCATCAATATCTGTTTGTGTGCCTTTACTTTCTCCGACAATACTAACAGCAACAAAAGGGAGTTCTTTTTTTGTTTGTTTATCAAGCACCTTACCTTTAAATTGATAAGTTTGCGCACTAGTGCTTTTAAAGAGAATAATGAAGAATATTAAAACGTAAAGTTTTCTCATAGAGAATTTGGGAATATTTCACATAATTACTTTAAATTACTAATATAATAAACATAGTAACAGCTTTTTTATGAACGAAAATCACAATCCTTGGACTACCGTTTCATCTAAGGAAATCTACGACAACCCATGGATAAATCTTACCGAACATAATGTCATTAATCCGAATGGCGGAAAAGGTATTTATGGAAAGGTGCATTTTAAGAATCTTGCAATTGGTGTTATTCCAATATTCGAAAATGGTGATACACTTCTTGTTGGGCAATATCGTTACCCCCTTAATGCCTATTCATGGGAATTACCCGAAGGTGGTGGCAATCTCGATGTTGATCCTATTGATTCTGCTAAAAGAGAACTGTTGGAAGAAACTGGATTAACAGCAAATCGTTGGACCAAATTACTAGAAATGCATTTATCGAACTCCGTAAGTGATGAATTGAGTATCATCTATATTGCAGAAGACCTTACCGAAGGAAAATCCGAACCAGAAGAAACGGAACAATTACAAATAAAAAGATTGCCAATCTCTGAAGCAATTAATATGGTTATGCGTGGTGAAATAACAGATTCGATGTCTGTAGCAGGATTGTTAAAGTTCAAAGCTTTGAGGGGAATTTAATTCTTATTAGTTTTAAATATGAAACAAATATTCACCATTCTAGGATTATTGATTTGTTTATCGAATAGTTCTTTCTCTCAATTAGGCACAGGCTTACCTGAAAAATTTTCGCGGAAGGATTCTCTTCGCGGAACACTTAGCCCTGAAAGAGCTAATTATGATGTGACTTTCTATAATCTAGATATCAAAATTGATATCGAGAATAAATATATTTCTGGATCTAATCTTATTCAATTTAAAGTTTTAAAAAGTTTACCTGTATTACAATTCGATTTGTTCGATAATTTGAAAATAAATAGTGTGGAATGGAATGGGAAGAAATTAGAATTTAAAAGAGAATATAATGCAGTTTTTGTTTCATTTCCAACAGCTTTAACCGCTGGAACATCATCATCAATTAAAATTTATTACGAAGGAAATCCAATAATTGCAAAACGTGCACCATGGGATGGTGGCTTTGTATTTAAAACTGATAAAAACGGCAAACCCTTTGTAGCTGTGGCTTGCCAAGGTACAGGAGCAAGTTTGTGGTGGCCTACTAAAGATCATCAAAGTGATGAACCGGATAGTATGGCAATCAACATTACCAGTTCATCAGAGTTAGAAGAAGTATCAAACGGTAGGCTTCGAGCAAAAAAAGAAATTGGAAATAAGTACACTCGTTTCGAATGGTTTGTTTCTGAGCCAATCAACAATTACGATGTTAGTATTAATATAGCTGATTATGCCCATTGGACAGATCAATATAAAAGCAAAGTTGATGGCGAAAATTTATCGCTTGATTATTATGTTTTAAAAGATGATTTGGAAAAAGCTCAAAAACAATTTGAACAAGTTAAACCAATGATGGATGCTTTTGAAAAACGTTTCGGCAAATATCCATTCTATAAAGATGGATACAAACTTGTACAAACTCCTTACTTGGGTATGGAACACCAAAGCTGTGTGGCTTATGGCAATCAATATAAAAATGGATACTTAGGTTTTGATTTATCAGGTTCTGGGGAAGGAAAAAAATTCGATTACATCATCATACACGAATCAGCACATGAATGGTGGGGTAATTCGATAACCTCTTATGATATTGCCGACATGTGGATACACGAAGGGTTTGGTCAATACTCAGAAACTGTTTACCTAGAAGAATTATATGGCAGAGAAAGCGCAGTAAAATATTTGAATGGTTTGAAAAATGGTGTAGGTAATAAAGCTGCTATTATTGGTCCATATGGAGTAAACAAAGAAGGAAGTGGTGATATGTATCCTAAGGGTGCTTTATTCCTTAATACACTTCGTAATTACATTGATAATGATTTAGTGTGGTGGGATATTGTTGCTTCACTTCAAAAAACATATCGACATAAAAATATTTCTACAGAAGATGTGTTGAATTTGATGAATGCTAAAAGTGGTAAAAATTTGAAACCCTACTTTGACGTCTATTTAAGACAAGGGTCATTACCAATTTTTACAGTGGAACTTTTAGAACAGAATAAAAGTGTTTTAGTTAAATACAACTGGAGTAATGTTGTTGATGGATTTGCATTGCCAATCAATATAAAACTAAAAGGTTCTGAAGAAATTATCACTCTTAGTCCTGATAAAAAAGAAATACTAATACCAGGTATAAACAAGGATCAAATAGAAGTAGATAAAAGCAAAGCCTATTTCAAACTGGAATTGAAGTAAATGCGTAAATGTGCAGATGCATAAATGTGCAGATTAAATTTGCACATTGTTACTCAGGGATGCTTTTACGTTCCATCTGTTTAATGATTTTATTCACTTCAACTTCTGTTGAACGAAGCTTTGCTTGACAAAAAGTAATCAGCTCTGATGCTCGTTTTACTTTTTCTGCAAGCACATCAACAGACACGGTTTCGTCTTCGATTTCTGAAGCAATTACTCTTAATTCTTCAAATGCCTGTTCATAGGTCATACTTTTTTCCATCGGTATCTTTTTTATCGGTTACAGTAGCATCTATTTCAGATTGATACATATTAATTTTTAATTTACTCCCTGCTTGTAAATGATCGGCGTTCATGAGTACTTTATCATCCATACTAATTATGGCAAAGCCTTTCATTAAAATATTCGCCGGACTCATTAGCTTCATTACTTTAACGTAATGATTAATTACGCTGGATTTATTTGTAATATATTTTTGAGATTGATTAAATAAATTTTGTTGAATAAAATCCAGTGTTTGCAATTTTCGTTGGACCACCAAATTTGGTTTGTTTGTAATGGTTGCGGCAGATACTCGCAACAGTTCTTGCTGTTCGTTTAATAGGTATTGAACATTTCCGATAACACTGCCTTTAATTTCATTGATTTCTGAAATGGCTTTGCTTAATAATTGTTGGCTTTTGATTAATATATTATTTTGAAATAGTAATACTTGCTCTTCAAATTTTCGATTATGAGAGATGATTAACTCTGCACATTTTGTTGGCGTTTTTGTTGGGCTATGTGCCATCATATCCACAATACTTACATCTTTATGGTGACCAATTCCTGTGATGATTGGAATTGGGAATCTTGCTACTGCTCTTGATAAATTATAGGTATCGAATACCAAGAAATCTGTTTTTGCACCACCACCACGAATCATTACAACGCAATCGTATTTTTTCCCAGAAGTATAAATTGAAATCAAAGTATTGATCAATTCCTTCTCTGCATCTTTCCCTTGAACTGAAGAGAAATAATTATCTATTTCAAATTTATATTGATGTTGATTATTTTGCATGGTATGTGCAAAATCTGTATATCCTTCAGAATTTGGCGATGCTACTAATGCAATTTTCTGAATAACATTAGGTAGCTGAAGTTTTTTGTTTTTTGTGATGAATTCATCGTCAACTAAAAAAATACAATCGTCATTATCTCGAACCAAACGCAATAATGTTTCACGTCTTTGCTTCTCAATATTTCCTAAAGTAAAAGACGGATCAATTTCTATTAGTGTAAGTGATAATCCATATAAGGAATGGTATTCTACTTTTACTTTTATTAAAACTTGTATGCCTGTTTGAAATGCCTGTCCGGTATGTTGTTCAAATTGCGCAATACTTGCAGAACCTTCAGACCATGATTTAGCTTTAAACTTTGCTACTTCAACTTCTGAATTTGCACTCTTTTCTACTAAGTCGAAATAATGTCGATCAGTATCTGCATAAAATTTGTGACCAGAAACTTCCGCGACAATCCAAAAGTATTCCGTTGCAAAAGCTTGCTTAAATACTTGCTCAATTCTACGAGATAAATCGGATAGTTTTATGTAGGCGATGTCTTCCACAAGACTAAGGTACTATTTCATCCTTTGTTTTATTTCCTCCGGAAGTAAATAATTTTTCTTTTTAAATGCGATGTATTCCGCTGATGCTTTTGACTGATTAATTACATAATTTGTAAAAGCATATAGTTCTTCACCTAATCCATGATTAATTACTGTTTCATCCGTAGCCTTCTCAAGGTTCATATGGTATCGAGGTGAGCATTCGTACATCAACCCGCAACCCAGAATAGATAAATTGCTTCGATTTTCGAAATACACCACATGTGCTAACTCGTGCGCAATTAATCCAACCTGTTGCTTTAAACTTAGTTCGTTGTAGGATACTGCTCCATATTTTGATGCATCCGAATTAATATAGATTACATATGACCTTTGGAATAATAACACCGATTTAAGTTCGGGCATTGTAGACATCGTTGTAGAGATCTCTTTGTATTCGAAGCTAATTTTAGTGTTTTTTAATTCAGGATAAAAAGATAACGCTATAATGGCAGGAGCTTCAATATCTTTAAGAATCTTCTTATTGTTCCCGTATGTCGCTTTCATTTCACGGTAAGATGTGGTGTTAGGATTTGCAAAGGAACTTTTTGCAATTACCATAACTATAATAAACACAAACATTCTGCGCATTCTTAAAAGTACTAATTTGCCCTTGATTTTCAAACCATTATGCGTATATTTCGTAAAATAGTTTATCATGAAAAAGCTAATTCTCAGTGTACTCTTCATTTTCATTTGTGGTATTACACAACACGGTTTCGCACAATCTATGAGTGTTGAAGATAATACTGTTTATACTAGAGTAGATAAAATGCCAGAATTCCCAGGTGGACAAGTAGCATTAGTAAAATTTCTAAGTAAGAATATTAAGTATCCGGAAAAATTTAAAAAAGAAAAGATTAATGGACGTGTCTTCGTTTCATTTGTGATCGACAAAATGGGGAAAGTAACACAAGCAAAAATTGAAAAAAGTTTAAATGCACTTTGCGATGCTGAAGCATTAAGAGTGATCAATAAAATGCCGGATTGGATTCCTGGAGAGAAAAATGGAGAGAAGGTAGCTGTTCAGTTTGGCTTACCTGTGAACTTTGAGTAGTGGGTAATGAGTAGTGAGTAATGGGAAATTCAATAATTACTTAATTTCCCATTACTCACTACCCATTACTCATTACTAGTTATTAGATGCTACGCTCGCTACTAAGAAGTCGCGGTTCATGCGTGCAATATTAGATAATGAAATTCCTTTAGGACATTCTGCTTCACAAGCACCAGTGTTTGTACAATTACCAAATCCTTCAGCATCCATTTGCGCTACCATGTTTTTCACACGCATGTAACGCTCAGGCTGACCTTGAGGTAATAAGGCTAATTGAGAAACTTTTGCAGAAACGAATAACATTGCTGATGCATTTTTACAAGCAGCAACACACGCTCCACAACCAATACATGCAGCAGCATCAAATGCTAAGTCTGCTTCCTCTTTACCAATTGGCAATGAGTTAGCATCTTGTGCATTTCCTGTATTCACAGAAACGAAACCACCTGCAGCTATTACTCTATCGAAAGCAGAACGATCTACAGTTAAATCCTTAATAACTGGGAAAGCTTGTGCTCTCCATGGTTCTATTACAATGGTGTCGCCATCTTTAAATGAACGCATGTGTAATTGACATGTAGTAATTTTTTCTTTCGGACCATGTGGGCGGCCATTAATATATAAACTACACATACCACAAATACCTTCTCTACAATCGTGATCGAATGCAATAGGGTCTTCGTTTTTATTAATCAATTGCTCATTTAATATGTCAATCATTTCTAAAAACGACATATCTGGTGAAATATCTTTTACTTGGTAAGTAACTAATTTACCATCTGTATTTGCATTTTTTTGTCTCCACACTTTTAGTGTTAGATTCATATTTCCACTCATAGTATTAGTGTTTTATAATTTTTTAACTCTTTGCAATTTTAATATTGATTCGAAATAAATAGAAAAATGAAAATAGAAGATAGTAAAATTAATTAGTCGATTTTTGTTTAACTAAAAAATTAATATAACCATTCAATAGTGCTAAGCATTCATTTATCTTTTGATTAGTAATACTAAAGGTGTCGTCATTTATAATGTTTTCATCATTACAAATAATTAAATGATCTTTTAACTCATATAATGACCCTCTACTGTGCCTACAAAACTGAATGTTTTCTGATAATGGTATCGACCATATCCCTCAGCAATATTATTTGTAACAGATCTAGAACATCTAATCATTTGATCAGTTATTCTATATTTTTCGTCTTTAGGAAATCCATTACACAAGCTACTTATACTTCTTCTAAGTTCTGTAGCTTTCTTCCAACAATCTAAATCCTCAAATGATCTATTCACAAATCCCTCCCACTTTTATTTTATTTCAAATTATAATTATTAATCACCCATTAATAATTAACTAAATTTAAAAAACGATTTTTCTAATTTCGATTTTCTATTCTTCTTCTTATTATTTATAGCTACGTTGAGCAATTTTAATATTCTCGTATTTCAACTCTTCTTTGTGAAGTGATGGTTCTGCATCTAATCCTTTAAACTCCCAATTAGAAACATACGCGAATTTTTCATCATCACGCATTGCTTCACCTTCTTCAGTTTGGAATTCTTCACGGAAGTGACCACCACAAGATTCGTTTCTATCTAACGCATCTTTACACATTAATTCGCCAAGCTCAATAAAATCAGCAACTCGCCCTGCTTTTTCTAATTCGGGATTGAATTCATCGGCAGTACCTGTAACACGTACATCCGACCAAAACTCTTTACGTATTTGTTGTATTTCTGTAATCGCTTCTTTTAATCCTTCAGCATTACGAGCCATACCACATTTATCCCACATAATTTTTCCTAAGCGTTTGTGGAAATGATCCACCGACTTCGTTCCGTTTATGTTGAATAAATTTTCGATTTGTGATTTTACTTTATTTTCTGCTTCAACAAATGCTTCATGATTAGTATCAATTGCTTTTGTTGCAATTTCTTTTGATAAATAACTTCCGATAGTATAAGGGATAACGAAGTATCCATCGGCTAATCCTTGCATCAATGCAGATGCACCTAAACGATTCGCACCATGGTCAGAGAAGTTTGCTTCTCCTAATGCGTATAATCCTGGTACAGTTGTCATCAAATTATAATCAACCCATAAACCACCCATAGTATAATGCACTGCTGGGTAAATTCTCATTGGTTGCTCGTATGGATTTTCACCAGTAATTTGTTGATACATATCGAACAAGTTTCCGTATTTCTCTTTCACTACTTCTTTACCCATACGGATAATTTCTTCTTCAGAAGGATTGTGAATATTACGTTTGCTTGCTTCAACATTTCCATAACGTTTAATGTTATAAGCAAAATCTAAATATACCGCCATCTTAGAAGTACCTACTCCGTAACCTGCATCACATCTTTCTTTTGCAGCTCTCGATGCAACGTCACGTGGAACTAAGTTTCCGAAAGCTGGATATCTTCTTTCTAAATAATAATCTCTTTCTTCTTCTGGAATTTCAACAGGGTTACGAGTGTCACCTTGTTTTTTAGGGACCCAAATTCTACCATCATTACGTAATGATTCAGACATCAATGTAAGTTTTGATTGATGATCTCCTGAAACAGGAATACATGTTGGGTGAATTTGTGTAAAGCATGGGTTACCAAAAAATGCTCCTTGCTTGTAAGCTTTCCAAGCTGCAGTAACATTTGATCCCATCGCATTTGTAGATAAATAGAATACGTTTCCGTAACCACCTGTACATAATAGTACCGCATGACCGAAGTGACGTTCTAATTTACCGGTAACTAAATCTCTTGCAATAATACCTCTACATACACCATCAATTTTTACGACGTCTAACATTTCGTGGCGAGTGTACATTTTAACTGAACCCATACCAACCTGACGTTGTAATGATGAATATGCTCCTAGCAATAATTGTTGTCCGGTTTGACCAGCTGCGTAAAATGTACGTTGAACTTGAGTACCACCGAACGAACGGTTAGATAATAAGCCTCCGTATTCACGAGCAAATGGAACACCTTGAGCAACACATTGGTCGATGATGCTTGAACTCACTTCTGCTAAACGATATACGTTCGCTTCACGAGCACGATAGTCACCACCTTTAATCGTATCATAAAATAAACGGTAAACAGAGTCACCATCATTTTGATAATTTTTTGCTGCATTAATACCACCTTGTGCTGCAATTGAATGCGCGCGACGAGCAGAATCTTGAAAACAAAAAACTTTTACTTTGTAACCAAGCTCAGCTAATGCCGAAGCTGCTGATGCTCCTGCTAGTCCTGATCCTACTACGATTACTTCTAAATTTCTTTTGTTAGAAGGATTTACCAATGGAACTGTAGAACGATATTTCGTCCACTTTTGCTCCAATGTTCCTTCTGGTATTTTAGCATCTAATACTGACATATCTTAGATTTTATTTTTCTGTAAATAACTTATTTTATCCAACCGAAATGCATTGCAATTGGCATTGCTGCAAATAATAATGGAATGATTATCGAATAAACATATCCAAATGTTTTAATTGCTGGTGTGTACTTCTTATGATTCCAACCCATTGATTGAAATGCTGAAGATACTCCATGCATTAAGTGATATGATAATGATAAACATCCTAATACATATACTACTACAACCATCGGATTAACGAACACTTCTTTCATTTCATTGAAAAGAGTTTCTTTGCCACTAGTGATTTCATCGGTGAATCTGCTCACTACCCAAAAATGACGTAAGTGAATGATTAAGAAAATTAACAATAGCGTTCCTAATAATCCCATTGAACGTGAATACCACTTGCTGTTTGCTGATGCATTGCTTACGGCATAACCTACTGGACGAGCTTTGCGATTATCTGCCCATAACATTAACCCATCTAAAATGTGAGCTAATAATCCTAGCATTAATCCAACCTCAGCTGTACGGATAATCCAATTCGTACCCATAAATTCAGCAGCACTCTCAAAAAGATGTCCTCCATCATTTACAAATATCAAAGCATTGATACCCGCATGTACGATTAAAAAGGTAACTAATAAAAGACCTGTGATTCCCATGAGGTACTTTTTACCTAGGGAAGATTTGAACAGTTTACTATTACTCATAATGTGTTTTTTATCTGATTTTACTGTTAAAGGCAAATGTATCTAATATGTAACATTAGTAGGGGAAATATAAAAATTTAGACTGATTCTAATTTGAGCTTTTAAGCCTTGTATTATACCACTTTACAGGTTAATACAAATACCGAATTACTTCCTTAATAAAATCCGTTCTTGATATTGGTTTCCGTTATGGTCTTTTGCCCACAAAATGTATACTCCAGCTTCTAAATAAGCTAGATCGAGAACAGATGCTAGCCCTAAATTGTTTTTTTGAAAAACGACTTGGCCTAACGTATTATACAATATCATCTCTGTTAAGTTTAAATGTGGCGGTAAAACCAAAGTATGCCCAACGGGATTTTGTATCCCTAACCTTTTTGTTTGATTAAAGCCTACAGGCATTACGAAAGGATAACAATCTGTTGTATCAACACAACCATCAATACTAGTTAATACCACTGCATAACTTCCACTATTTTTCGGAATAAGCACACCTTCTGTTTCTCCTGGCAAAATCTGCCAAGTAGAATCACATCTATACCATTGAAAAGTTGTATTAAAAGCTTGGGATTCTACTCCATTGCTCGTGTATTTTACTTCAGTAACTATGGTGTCATTCATAATAATATCATAACGTGCACATGGACCAATAAAAGTGGTACATCCTTTTTCTGCTCGAACAAATAAACTAAAACTCGATTGTACTGGAATCGTAATACTTGCACCCGAATCAACTACCGCACCTCCACACGAATCTATATGCCAATACCAATTCAATGCGTCATTTAATTGTCCACCCGTAATATTTATCGTAACCGAATCTCCTCTACACTCATGCGAATTTGTTTTTAAAAATTCGGGTTTTGTAGGTGCTATACAATACGTGTTCAAAAGCTTTACATATTTAGGTGAACCTTTTGTAATGTTCGGCACTTGTGTAGTAAGTGTAAATGCTCCGACTAAATAAATATTTTTATCTCGTTCTGCAATATCATATACACTGCCATTTAAGCCAGCATAAATTGTGTTGTCAAGTGTGCCATTGATATTAAACCGAACCAATCGTTGAACCACAACTCCATTTACATTTGTGAAATCTCCTGCTACAATTATTTTGCCGTCTCGTTGTTGATGTATAGCCCTAACCGTCCCTAAAATATAGGCTTTGAACGCAGTATCTAGTTTTCCGTCTTTACTTAATTTTGCAATTCCAGTTTTGGTTACTCCATCTATATTGGTAAACCCACCGGTAATAATAATATCATCATTATTTAAAATAAAAACTTTTTGAATACTGCTTGATATAGAATTGTTTTTAAATGTAGTATCCAATGATCCATCTAAATTTACTCTTACAATTTTATTTCTAGGAACTCCATTGTAGTTTAAAAATGAACCAACCAAAATTAATTTGTTACTGCTCTGTTGCGCAAAATCAAATGGACTACTATTCGGACCAGTGCCCTTTTTAAAAGTAGTATCAATATTACCGACTGAGTCTAAACGTGTGAATCCGTTTACATTGACGTTGTTGTATTTTGAGAAAAAACCTGCAATTAATATTTTGCCGTCTCGTTGTAAATAAGTAGCTGTGATTTCATTGTTGGCGCCAATGCCTCTAGCAAAGCTTGTATCTAAAACCCCATCTATATTTACCCTTGCAATATTTCCTCTACTTGTTCCATTGTATGATGAGAATAAACCACCCAATAGGAGATAATCATTGGGATATAATGCAGTAGCGCGAACCGGACCAGAAGCTCCAAAACCCGACTGAAAGGCACTATCCATGAGCCCGTTTGATTGTAATCGCACAATGCGATTCGCCAAACCTCCATTAAAAACATTAAACTCGCCAGTTAAAATAATCTTGCCCGATTTTTGAATGTCTATCTGGCGAACTGTGCTGTTTGGGATTCCTAGAGTAAAGGTGGTGTCAACTTTTTGTAATTGCGCTTGTGTAACTGTTGAAAATAGACTACAAACTAGTATCCATGAAAGGAGTAAGGGTGTTCTCATACCTTTTTATCTGTAAATTAAAAATACAAATAAAATATAGAACTGTAGAAGGGTAGAATTGTAGAACTGTAGAAGGGTAGAAGCATAGAACTGTAGAAGGGTAGAACTGTAGAAGAATCTATTTACATTTCTATAGTTCTACAGTTCTATGCTTCTACAGTTCTATTACTCTATTATGAGTTTTTGTAGTACTTTGTTTTTCCCAACGGTTACATAAACCATGTATTCGCCTGCATATTCGAAATTTTTCTCTTCAATTCTATATCGGTTTTCGCCAATTTCTGCATCTGTAATAACTCTCTCGCAAATTAATTTTCCTGAAAGATCATAAACAGAAATCAAAACATTTTCTTTTTGAATTAAATTAAAAATTAGATGAACTTTTCCTTCAGAAGGATTTGGATAAATTTGTAACTGTAATTTATTTATACTTTGTTCATTTAAGACATTAGTGGTTGCACTGTTTTTTACCAACATAACTTTGTACAATACGGAACTCGCTGTACTTTGAGTTCCATCGTTAATCCAGAATACGTTTTTTGCAGTACTATTAATTCCTCCATACACATATCCTAATAAAACTGAATCACCAGTTAAGCTATTTAATTTTATAATGCCATTTGAATAAGTTGGAATATTTTGATTTATTAAAAATTCTGCTCCTGCCCCTAAATAACCTGGCATCTCCGTAGACATTTTATACTCTGATAATCCACCAAATTCATCGCGTGTTACACGAGCAATTGTTTTTACAAATGGTACATTATTGTCTTGGACTAAAATACCAGCACTATCATAATACTGAGCTATTCCACCAAAAAACAAATTGTGCATTTTGTTATTTAATGAATCATAAAGTGGTATAGTTGCACAGTGATAATGATTGTAATATTGTGAGAAATTTGGATTCACCGAATGTCCTGCGCTATCAATACTTACACTGTTTAGATAAGGGATATCAGCTTGCACTTGGAAAACTCCAGAGAATGCAATTATTCCTTCTTGACGATCTTTAGTGATTTGAGAGATGACATTATAATCTCTACGATGTAATTGTTCTGCATCTACAATTTTTTGTTTGTTAACAATAGAAATTGTTGTGCCATTATCAACGATTTGAAATTTCAAATAACCATCAGCATACGTTTGCACAAATGTTCCATGCATCATTGGATTATATCGTCCATCGAATCTTTGTCCACCTACTAAATAATACGTGTTATAAATTTTCTTTAAATGTGCTCCTGTAATCGCAAATTGCTCATCGTGTATTTGCCTGAAGTATGGAGTTAATGATGTGTTGTTAATGATAGCAGAAATAACTCCTGGTAAATTAACTGCCGTTAAATAGGGGAAAGTAATGTGATCAACCGAATCTGTGCTATACCCATATCCACCCACCAAGTAAAGCATTTCGCCAACTTGATTATATTGCATATTCGTACTGCTTAATTGTTCAGAAATTGAAGTGGGTAAACTTGACAATGGTTTTGTCCATACCTGATTAGCAACGGGGTCAATTAAAATCAACTGATTATTATGCCCCGCTAAATCAAATGTAGCAAACGGTTGTCGTCTGTGTAAACCGTCTAACCTGCCACCAATAATTAAATATTTACCTTGGTATTCGGCATGTGCAAATGCTTGTACTCCCCCAAGATTAGGAATGTTTTGTGCTTCTAATTTAATAGTGTGGTTAAAATCTTGTGCAAGGCCAACTTGCATAAAACCTAAGCAAATCCACAATAAAAGGATTTTTTTCATTTCATTTAATATTTATTAAACAAAACTACTCCTTATTTTATGAGCCGAATGTGACTTTGGTCACTTTGAGAACTATAGAAGTATAGAACAGTAGAACTGTGGAAGAGTCTTATTCTATATTTCCACAGTTCTATAGTTCTACAGTTCTATTTTTCTACTAGAAGTCTACTTGTTAAAGTTTTATTGTTTCCTTTCACATTGATTAAATACATTCCATTCGGAAGGTCATTTAATAGTAAGCTAACAATATTATTGTTCACGCTTATTTTGTTTGAAGAAACACTCATCACTTTTTTACCCATCGCATCAGTAATAATGATGTTTTCAATATTAAAATTCGGTGGGATTTGAATATTTATTTTACCTGTACTTGGGTTAGGATATAATACTATTGCATTCGTATTGATTGAATGAATTCCAGAATTTCCTCCTAGTCCTCTGTGCCCATATAAACCAGTACCTGTACCTACTAATAAGTCATCAAAAAACAACACATTAATTTGAGTACCCATAGGGTAAGTAAATCCTACATTCCAAGATGTGCCTGATAGTGCATAATTATACACTTCATTATCTACCGCTACATATACAGTGTCATGACCTAAGGTAATTGCATATCCTTGTTTTCCGGTAATCATTGGAAACCCAGTGGTAGTAAAGGGTGTCCATTTATTCGTTGTGTTTGTAGGCTTGTAATAGGCAATTGGATGATTTACTCCTGCATCGGTACCGCATGCAAATACAGTATCTCCAGCAGCATTCGTATGTAAATCACGTATGCTCGCTACTATTAATGAACCGGTACTGGTATTACCTGCATTCATGTCCTGAGTAGCAGTCCAAGTTGAACCCGCTTTAACTACTCTGTATACACTTCTACCTGTTGGCGCGCTTAAATCATAATCAACACCAACATAAGCAATAGTATCTGTTCCTTCTTTTGTAAACACAATATCATACACATCAACATCATGGTTTGGTGTAGAAGCAACATTCAATTTTATTTGTGCCCAAGTACTCCCTGAATTTTCAGAGAAGAAAAGTCCACCTTTATCTGATCCTTGTAATTGATAACCTGCAAAAATTATTGATGAATCATATGGGCAAGTTTCTATAGCCTCACATACAATTGCGCCTGTCCAATTATAGGGCGCGTTCTCTGGTGAAAATACTTGTGTCCAACTCGTTCCTCCATTAAAGGTTCTATACACTCTTGAGTTACCTACATAAACAATGTTAGTATCACCTGCCATATCACTAGAATAATAGGGTGAACCATCACCATTAGGAAACATTGCGGGAGTCCAGTTTGGAGAAGTCGTATATGTAGAAACTTTTCGTATTCCTGCTTTCGATGCTAGCCATGCTGTAGTCTTATCACTCGTCATGTCAAAGTCCATTACTTGTACAGCTTCAACACCATTGTCAATTTCAAAAATGGTATAACCTTCGTTTATCGATGCACCTATCCCTTGGTCGGTTGTCATGTATACAATATTGGTATCATTCGGGTCTGAATAAACTGCACCATCATTTGGGTGAGTTTCAAAACCTGTTTGTCCGAACGTAATCCATGAACCTGCTACCCCTTTATTATTACTTGCAATTTTTGCGAAATAAACATGATAGTTAGAAGATGTTCCACTAAAGGCAATGACCTCACCAGCTACACCACTTATTCCAGTATTTACATTTGTATATGCAGTATCGTTATCCGAATATTCAAACTGCTTCGTTATTGGACCCATACTTGTATTTGATCCCGCGATAAACAAACGTCCATCTGGAGCAATGTTCATCGTAGTATAATTATTCATTGCCGAAATTGCTGCGGGAGAAATATCAGTAAATGTAGTTGTGCTTGAAAACGAATCGTAAGCCGATTTAGATTTATATAATTTCATTGAAGCACCAGTACCTGAATAAAATACATATAGTGCATTATTTGTTGGATCTACTGCAAACGTTGGGTTTCCAGGAGTAGGCGGCATCGCTATAGGCGAACCAACTCCTGCTGTGAAATTTCCACTTGCATCTAATGTTCCGAAATTTAATTGTGCAGCATTTGCGTAAAACATTACATTACCCGAAATAAACGAAACGTAGTTTCCTCCTGTTGCAACACTCGTTGCAGCAGTTGCTGTTGCTGTAGTTTTGTAAAGTGTATTTTGTGCAGTAAAATAAATTGTTCCTGATGTTTGGTGTACTTGGAAATTACGTATTCCACCACCAAAATTTTTGGTTGCATCTGCCGATTTTAATTTGTGGAATGTTGGACTAAATGTTGGAGTAGTTGCCGGTGTTGCTACATCTGCATAAAACATAGAGTTTGCACTCTCTGTAGAAATTATTATTCGAGATGAATCAGGTTTATACGGATATCCAGAAATATAATTAATTCGACCTCCGTAAACATTTTCAACTTCGGGTTTTCCGAGTTGTGCCCATGAATAATTCGCTGAGAAGAGCAGGATTATCATTAGCAATTTTATTGTAGTAAAATGAACTTTCATAATCAGTGGTATTTAAGCGTAATTGGTTAGTTATCTTAAAGTTACAACTTTATTGACCAGAAGCAAATTTTCTTAACATCCTATAATTCTCAATATATCCACTAATTGAATCTTGCCCATCTGACCAATAAACGGCGTTTGTAGTGCTATCTTTTCTACTTAATATAGAATAGGTGAGGTTTCCTGGCTTTTTATAAGGCTTGTTCAGTATGCCTGATGAATATACTTTTTGAAATAATAGTGCAACAGAATCAGTAGTACTCATTCGGTAAAACTTCTGATTGTATGCCTTACCTGCAGTATGATAGATGACGTAAATCTCTGCATTCTTTTGAATCAAGAAACCTGTTGTTGTTCCCGCAAAACCTCCACTCGCTTTTACTTCTATCGCATCATAAGGAACAAACTGCTCTACTCTCTTTTGTCGAGATGAACAAGCTGTAAAAAGTAAAAAGATGATGAAGTAACGTTTCATAATCCTAATGTACGAAATATTTATTTATTGAAAACATTCGATAATACCTTCATCGCAGCTAGCCCAAACCATATAGGGGTGCGAATCTTGATGGTAAATACTTCCATCTTTTTCAATACAAATTGCACCAGCAAAACCATCGATTTCTTTTAATTCAAAAAAGCTTTTTTCAAATGCTTTCTCCATACTAAAACCATCGCTAATTCGGGTAACAATTTTTGTAGCGAGTGCTACACTAACAATATCTTCGCCAACACCAGTACAAGAAACTCCTGCAAAGTTGTTGGCAAAATTTCCTGCAGCTGTTGCAGAGTCTGAAATTCTTCCTACCAACTCAAAGCCTTTGCCACCGGTCGATGTAGCCGCTGCAATTTTTCCTTCTGCATCTAATGCTACACAACCAACCGTTCCTAATCCTAACGATTTTACTTTCTCTTCGTATTCTTTTCTTCGTTGTGGTAATTCTGGATTGTATGATGGAATATTTTTTTCGGTAGCATATTTATTTGCGCCTTCTGCTCCTAAAACTCTATCGTCTTCTTGCATTAATAATTCAGCAAGTCGAATCGGATTTTGAATATTTTGCACATTAATAACACCAGAAAACTTTTTAGAATTTCCATCATGAATAGATGAACTCATTCTAATTTTTCCATCGCTTTGAATTTGAGATCCTAATCCAGCATTAAATAAGATATTGTTTTCTAAAAGAGAAACAGCATACACCACCGTTTCCACTGCGGTATGCGTTTTTAAATATTCATAGCTGTCTCCAGCAATTTCTTTTAATGCATTTTGCTTCGCATGCTTTACTTCCAAGCTTGTACTAGATTCTGAAAAGAAACCACCGTGAATGATTAATTTCATCTGTCTATTTTTGCGTATCGGTCTACGTCTTTTTTATGATTTTTATTGATTATCATTTTCGACGTTTCCAAGTCATATAAATCATGCATTGCCATTACATGAACTACTACATGGTCAATAGATATAGGGGTTCCAATAGATACGTCGGTAATGTTTGTGTCTCTGATTGATTTTCCATCAACCAACATCACTAAGCCAGAGCCAATCGCTTCCATCTCATGACCATCCTTAATTAACAAGCCGGTGTCTTCTCCTAAGCCCACTCCTAATATCATCGGGTTGCTAACTACTGCTTGAAATAATCGTCCAATTCTTCCGCGATGAACAAAGTGAGTGTCAATAATTACATCGTTAATTAATCCTAATCCACCAGTAATTTTTACTTCTCCTTTTAATAATGCTTCAGAGCTAGAACCTTGGTAAATCATATTGTTCGAGCATGCTGCAGCACCTGCAGATGTTCCAGAAATAACAAAGTTTGTTTCTTGGTATTTTTTGATGAGCAACTTGTGAAATTCAGTTCCTCCTAATATGGATGTTAATCGTAATTGATCTCCACCAGTAAACATCACTACATCGGCTTCTCTTAATCGAGTTACGAAATGTTCATCATTCGCTTCATCGCGAACCGTGATGTTCATTACACCAACATTATTTGAGCCTAAGTATGAAAATGCTTTTACATATTCTTCGCCTACTGCTTCTGGTATTTGTGATGCTGTGGTGATTACTTCAACTCTCGACAATTCTTGATTTGCCGATTCCAGTATTATACGTTTTAGAATTCCTTTTTCAAAAAAATTTAGATTGCTCTCAATTTCTTCTTTATAGTTCTTCTCGGTAAAACTACCGGTATCAACTGCCCCCCCAATAATGATTAACTTTCCTATTGGTTTCATATAATATTAATGTTAGTAGAATATTAAATCTAAAACAATAATAGTAATATATTTTATAAAATATGCATCAATGCATTTGGTTTTCAAATTATTATTTTATTAAATTACCAATCTATATAAACTTACGCATATGAAGATATTGAGTATACAAGCGTTGAGAGGCCCAAACATTTGGAGCGTGCGTCGCAAAAAACTAATACAAATGCGTCTCGACCTTGAGGATATGGAGCAAAAACCAAGTAATTTGGTAGATGGCTTCCCTGATCGTTTAGAAGCTTTATTCCCTACAATGTATGAGCATCGTTGCTCTGAGGGGGTTGCGGGTGGCTTTTTTATGCGTGTTCGTCGCGGAACTTGGATGGGTCACGTTATTGAACATATTGCTTTAGAAATACAAACTCTTGCCGGAATGGAAACGGGATTCGGTAGAACTCGTGAAACTAAAACTCCAGGCATATACAATGTTGTTTTCAGTTATACAGAAGAAAGTGTTGGCTTATTTGCTGGTGAAGCTGCTGTTCGTATTACCGAGGCCCTAATTTCGGGTGAAGGGTACGACCTATCTGCCGATATTAAACGAATGCGAGAAATACGAGAAGAAGTTCGACTTGGACCAAGCACTTCCTCTTTAGTAGATGAAGCCGTTTCTCGTGATATTCCATGGATTCGCTTAGGTACTAATTCTCTTATTCAATTAGGGTATGGTGTAAACCAAGCTCGTTTTCAAGCAACCATTACCGATAAAACTTCTAACATCGCTGTAGATATTGCTTGTAATAAAGAACTAACTAAAAAAATGTTATACAATGCAGCAATCCCTGTTGCAAAAGGCGATATCGTTATTGATGAAGAAGATCTTAAACGTTGCATAGATCGTATCGGATTCCCAATTGTATTAAAACCTCTAGATGGCAATCATGGTAAGGGTGCTTCCATTAATGTGAAAACTATGGAAGATGCGCTTGCTGGTTTAGAGTTTGCAAAAAAATATTCTAGAAAAGTAATTGTTGAACGTTTTATAACAGGATACGATTTCCGTGTTCTAGTAATCGACAATAAAGTAGTTGCTGCTGCCCAACGTGTACCAGCAAATGTTAAAGGTGATGGGAAACATTCCGTTCAAGAATTAATTGAAACAGAAAATTTAGACCCTCGTCGTGGTTACGGACATGAAAACGTTTTAACAGAAATTACTGTTGATCGCGACACAACTGACCTACTTGATAAAATGGGATATACCTTAGATACTATTCCTAAAAAAGGTGAAATTGTTTATCTAAAATCAACCGCTAATCTTTCTACTGGTGGAACTTCTATCGATGTTACCGACATGATGCATCCAGAAAATATTTTCTTATCAGAGCGTATTTCTCGTGTAATTGGATTAGATGTTTGTGGTATTGATATCATGGCAGAAAATTTAACTCAACCCTTAAAAGAAAATGGTGGAGTAATTTTAGAAGTAAATGCTGCTCCTGGTTTCCGTATGCACCTAGCTCCTGCAGAAGGCTTGCCTAGAAACGTTGCTGCTCCAGTGATCGATATGCTTTACCCACTTGGTAAACCATCTCGTATTCCAATTATCGCTGTAACTGGAACAAATGGTAAAACTACGACCACTCGCTTAATTGCACACATCGTAAAAAATATGGGTTACCGTGTGGGCTTCACTACTTCAGATGGTATCTACGTTCAAAATCATATGCTCGAAAAGGGCGATACCACTGGACCATACAGTGCTGAATTTATTTTAAAAGATCCTACTGTCGATTTTGCTATTCTTGAAACTGCTCGTGGTGGTATTCTTCGTTCTGGATTAGGATTTAGTCGTTGCGATATTGGTGTCATTACAAATATTCAAGAAGATCATTTAGGTCTTAATGATATTGATACACTAGAAGATGTTGCTCGTGTAAAATCTACTGTTGTAAAAAGTGTTAAGAAAGATGGATGGGCTGTATTAAATGCAGAAGATGAATATTGTGTAAAAGTTGCTGGAGAACTCGATTGTAAAATTGCCTATTTCAGTTTAGATGAAAATAATCCTGTTATCAAGAAACATTGCAAAGCCGGTGGTATTGCAGCGATTTATGAAAACGGATTTGTAACCATTAAAAAAGGTGATTGGAAAATTCGTGTTGAAAAAGTAACAACCATTCCTTTAACACTTGGTGGTAAAGCGCAATTCATGATTGCCAATGTGTTGGCCGCAACTCTTGCTGGTTATTTATATGGCTTCAAAACAGAAGACATGCGCTTATCTCTTGAAACGTTCATTCCATCTGCTGCTCAAACGCCAGGTCGTATGAACATCTTTAATTTCAAAGAGTTTAAAGTGATGATCGACTTTGCCCATAACCCTTCAGGATACATGGCTGTTGAGAGTTTCTTAAATCAAATTGAAAGTCCTTATAAAGTTGGTATTATCGCTGGTGTTGGTGATAGAAGAGATCAAGACATTACCGATTGCGGCGCTATCGCTGCTCGCATGTTCGATCATATTATTATTCGTCAAGAAAAACATTTACGCGGAAGAACGGAAGAAGAAATTATCAACTTGATTTTAAAAGGAATTAATTCTGTCGATAAAAAAATATCTTACGAAATTATACCTAAAGAAGTGGAAGCCATTAAACATGCAATATCTACCGCTCAACCAGGTACATTCATCACAGCATTAAGTGATGTAATTACCAATGCTATTGATATTGTACAAAGTTATTTGGATAAGGAAGCAGGCCTTTAATCAAATTGTCGAAATGACGAATTAGCGAATTGTCGAAACCCCTGTGTTTTGCAATTCGCTTTTTTTGTTTCAATAAACTCTAAAATACTTTTTTCTATTATCTATTTTCTAATTACATTTAAACATGAGAAAATCAGTTATCATCAGTGGTGCAGGTTCTGGAATTGGAAGAGCTATTGCCATTCGTTTAAGCGAATTAAATTTCGATTGTTACTTGCTTGGTCGTAATGCCGTGCATTTACAAAAAACCTTAATCGCATTAAAAGATGGTGATCATTATTCGTTAGCTGCAGATATTAAAAATAAAGACAGCTTAGCATCTACGCTTTCAATTCTACGCAGACCAGTTGATGCATTAATTGCTAATGCTGGTATTGGTGGTGAAAATACTTGGGGTGATACTGATCGTTGGAATGATATTGTAGAAACAAATTTAACCGGTACTTACAATTTCATTAATACATTTTTGCCTCACTTAAAAGCATCTACTTCGCCTTACAAACATGTGGTAATGACTTCCTCTATTCTTGCGCGTTTAGGTGTAGCAAACTACACTGCGTATTGCGCATCAAAAGCTGGATTACTCGGACTCATGCGATCAATGGCTGTTCAATATGCTGATGATAAAATTTTAGTAAATGCTATTTGCCCAGGCTGGGTAAACACTCAAATGTCGCAAGATGGTATGCAAGGAATTGCAAATGGTATTGGAGTAAGTGTACAAGAATTTTATGACATCGCAATGCAATCTGTTCCTTTACGTAAAATGTCAGAACCTTCAGAAATTGCCGATCTTGTAGCTTATTTACTTCATCAACAAAGCATAACCGGACAAACGTTTGATATTAATAATGGCGCTGTGATGAACTAAGTACATTGTATTATGTATTATGTATTAAATAAAAATTACTTAATACTTAATACATTTTTACTAGTCACCAGTTACCAAAAGCGCTACTTCCTCTCCAACCTTCGAGCCAATGGCAACGCCCATTCCATTACATCGTACAGCACAATAAACGTTTGGACTAAGTTCTTTTACTATGGGTGATAATGTTTCACCAAATGCCATTATACCACTCCATTCCATATCGAATTCCCAGTCATTATCTTTTAAAATAATTTCATTTAGAATTCTGGTGATTTCATTTTTTATTTCTGAAGTAATTCCAAATTCAGTAGTGGTTTCTTTTTCAAAATTTAAATTTCTTCCACCACCAATTAATACACGGTCATCAATATTTCTGAAATAAATATATCCTTCATTATAATGAAAAGTTCCCTTGAGTGATAAGTTTTTTATTGGTTTTGTTATGAATACTTGTCCGCGACCAGGAGTAATTTCTAACTCTGGAATTAAATCTTTCACAAAAGCATTAGTACAGATAACAACCTTTTGGGTATTAATGGTAAAATGTTCAGTAACTATTTTAATGTTGGGCAACTGTTCCGGTTGTTGATTGAAGTTTGCAGCTTCAATCAACACTTCCTTCTCTTTCTCATACCCTTTCACTTCGTGACCAAACAAAATTTCTATTCCACTATCTCTACATTTCTTAATTAAAGCTTGCATCATTTTTCCCGAATGTATTTGTGCTTCATACGGATTGAAAATTAAATGCTTCACATTGCTTAATCCAAGTTCCGATATTTTATCATCTGCAAGTTGATATACATTTTCGCCAACACATTTTTTTAGTAGTGAATTGAAATGCCCTAATTTTTCGCAACACTCTTGCCAAAGCGTTTCATCTTTCTCTGTAAAAACTTCATATCCTCCCCAGTTATAAAATTCAATTGCTTCGTCACCTAAAGTCTGACGTAATTTTCTTAACCCTTCCCATCTTTTCTGTACCAGCTGTAACAATTCCGTTTCCGAGCTTTTTTTCAATTGAACAATAAGCTCAGAAAGACTTCCAAAACAAGCAAAACCGGCGTTTTTAGTACTTGCCCCATCTGGTAAAAACGATCGCTCTAGCACCAAAACATTAGCACTAGGTTTCTTGTTCTTAATTTCTAAAGCGGCAAATAACCCCACAATACCTGCACCAATGATAACATAGTCGGCATCCTTAAAAAATGACGTTCTTTCCCAATACGATTGGTTCATGTGATACTATTTTGGTAAATTTGACGTAATTAGTACGAAATGTCAGTGTTTTAAAAATGGCATTCGCTTTGATTAAAGGTATTTAAAAAAATAGAAATTATGGGATTCATGTATATTATAATGATCGGGTTTTTACTTCTTAGCTTTATTATTAGCTGGAGATTTAAATCGAAGTTCAATGAGTATTCACAACAAATGTTGATGAATGGTATGTCGGGTAAAGAGATTGCCGAAAAAATGTTAAACGATCACGGCATTTCCGATGTAAAAGTTATTTCAGTAGAAGGTTCTTTATCGGACCATTATAACCCAGCAGACAAAACAGTTAATCTTAGTCCTGACGTATATCATGGTAGATCAGTAGCATCTGCTGCTGTTGCTGCACACGAGTGCGGTCACGCAGTGCAACACGCTACAGCTTACTCATGGTTGAACTTCCGTTCTGCTATGGTTCCAGCTTTATCAGTTAGTTCAAAATATATGCAGTGGATACTATTAGGTGGTATATTATTGCTTAATACATTTCCTGCATTATTATTAATCGGTATTTTATTGTTTGCATTAACAACTGTGTTTAGTTTTATAACGCTACCTGTAGAGTTTGATGCAAGTAACCGTGCGATTGCTTGGTTAGAAACCAATAACATTACCCAACGTAATGAAACTGAAACTGCTAAAAGCGCTTTGAAATGGGCAGCTAGTACCTACGTGATTGCAGCCTTGAGTTCATTAGCTACATTGGTATATTACATTATGATCTTTATGGGGCGACGTGACTAAAATTGGGTTACTAGATTAATAAGTTATTGGGTTATTTTTGAAAGTGTGGGTGATTGATTAAGAGTGGGTGATATGAATAGCTTTGAAGAATTAGAATGTTGGAAAAAAAGTGCTGAACTTAGAAAAGATATTTCTGTTTTAGTAAAGTCTTTTCCAACATTTGAAAAATATGCTTTATCTAGTCAAATGATTAGATGTTCGAGATCTGTCACGAACAATATAGCTGAGGGTTTTGGACGTTTTCATTTTCAAGAGAATGCTCAATTTTGCAGACAATCTAGAGGTTCTCTTTTTGAATTAATTGATCACTTATCAATAGCTCTTGAAGAAGAATATATTGATGAGGAGAAGTACCTTGAACTTAAATCTAGTTGTTTGAATTGTATTAAAATTCTGAATGGTTATATTAAATATTTGTTAGACGCAAAACATAATAACAAATAACTCAATAACCTAATAACCTAATTTAACTTGAACGAGCATAGCAACTGAAACTCCGGAATCTGCACATCAAATAATTGTTCATCAACAATTCGTTTGAAAGTATAAGCTCCCCACATTTTTCCCATTTCTGTTTTTAGATTACACCCAGATACATACTCGTGTATTTCGCCTGGTTCTAAAATGGGTTGTACACCAATTACTCCTTCGCCTTCAACTTCTCTATGAGTTCCATTAGAGTCGAAAATAAACCAATGTCTTGATAATAATTGAACCGTATAATCAGATTGGTTTTCGATTTTGATTTTATACGCAAACATAAAATGAGAATTCGCCGGATTAGAATACTCCGCCTGGTAAGTCGTTTCGACTGTTATCTTAACACCTTCTGTGATTTTAGTTGCCATAATTATATTATGGGATAAATATAAAAGTTTGCTGTTTATTTCAAACTATTAAACTGATAATATTAGATTAAGTTTTGAAATTTCTTCGAACAAATCTAATATCTCTTCTGTTGTGCCTGCCTGCACCAGCTTCATTCTATATTCTTTGAAATTTTCAATTCCCTTAAAATAGTTTGCATAATGTCTACGCATTTCAAATATGCCTGTTTTAGTGCCTTTCCACTCAATTGATTTCTCGAAATGAGTTCTGCAGCTTTCTACTCGCTCTTCCATGGTTGGTGGTGCTAATTTTTCACCTGTTGCATAGAAATGCTTTATCTCTCTAAATATCCAAGGATAACCAATTGCCGCTCTTCCCACCATAATGCCATCTACTTCATACTCTTTCATCCAAAGCATCGCTTTCTCTGGTGAGTCGATGTCTCCATTGCCAAAAATAGGAATACTCATGCGTGGATTCTTTTTCACCTCACGGATTAATGTCCAATCGGCATGCCCCTTATACATTTGTGAACGTGTTCTACCGTGTATTGTTAAGGCTTTTATTCCAACATCTTGTAATCGCTCAGCTACCTCTACTACGTTTTTAGTATTATCATCCCAACCCAATCTGGTTTTTACAGTTACAGGTAAATGAGTAGCTTTAACAACCGCCTCCGTCATCTTCACCATTTTATCAATGTCCTGAAGTAAACTAGCTCCAGCACCTCTACAAGCTACATTCTTTACGGGACAACCATAGTTAATATCGATTAAATCTGGATTAGCCTGAGTTGCGATTTCTGTCGCCTCTCGCATCGATTCAATATTGCTTCCAAAAATTTGAATTCCTATTGGGCGCTCATATTCGAAAATATCAAGCTT
This sequence comes from Sphingobacteriales bacterium, assembly GCA_044337515.1. Taxonomy (GTDB): domain Bacteria; phylum Bacteroidota; class Bacteroidia; order Sphingobacteriales; family Sphingobacteriaceae; genus CAJBVG01. The sequence goes on from JBIINK010000005.1 coordinate 45,450, forward strand.
CGCCTTGCTCTTCGCTGCATCTCTAATCAAACCCTCCGAGGAGATAAATTCAGTATACATCATGTCCACGCCATTTTGCTTACACACAAATCGGAAAGGTGGATCACTCACATCTTCCATTGGTGCTAACAATAATGGGAACTCTCCCAATTCAATATTTCCTATCTTTACCATAATATACATTGCAAAAATAAATAAAATATTCATTCTTAATCGATTATTAAATGCAACCTAGAAGTTTCATGCAAAATATGCTCAGGCTATTACTTTTATTTGTCGCGTTTAATTTAATAGGCTCTGTAGTTACCCTTGTATTATTACGTAGCCTATTTAATATTGACGGGGTTGATGTTCTTAAACAACTCCAAAGTGCAGATGTTAGTGCATCTACTATTAATGCACTAAAATTTATGCAATTCATTCAAGTATTTTTTTCTTTTATTATTCCAGCTCATTTATTTGCACGCTCACAATCCAATAATCAAGTAATCGATTATTTAAATTTACATACCACACATTGGAAACATTTTTTAATTGGAGCTCTTTTGATATTCGCCATTTCGCCATTAGTTACTTTTTCATCAGTCATTAATGAGCAAATTACTTTCCCAAGTTATTTTTCAAACATCGAACAGTATTTTAAACAACAACAAATTCAATCTCAAAAATTCGCTACTCTATTTTTAAAAGACAATACGGGTAAAGATTTACTTATCAATTTATTTGTTGTAGGAATATTAGCCGCCATTTCCGAAGAATTATTTTTTAGAGGTGTTCTTCAAAAATTATTGATAAATCATTTTAAAAATATGCACCTAGCCATCATCGCTTGTGCAATTTTGTTTAGCGCCTTACATCAGGAGTTCTATGCTTTAATTCCTAGGATTTTATTGGGACTATTATTAGGATATGCCTACGTATACTCCAAATCCTTATGGGTGCCTATACTCATTCATTTTATAAATAATGCAGGAGCAGTGCTATTAGATTCGTTGTACAAACAAGGCATTACCACTTTCAATCCAAATTCGAACGATTATTTTGGTACTGCTGGAGTTTTAATTTCATTTGTCGCAACAATTGCTTTATTTTGGTATTGGCAAAAAAACAAAGCGCCTAGTATACTTTAGTTATGGAGAAAGATTGGATTAAAATTTACACCTCAGCCAACTCCTATAATGCATCATTAGTTGCAACCATTTTGCAAGATCACGATATAGAAGTGGTAGAATTAAATAAACGCGATTCCAGTTATATGAATTTTGGAGAAGTGGAATTATATATACACCCTAAAAATTTTGATACTGCTATCGAAATTATTATTAAAAACGAATTATGAACAATTTCCTTACAAGAACAATCACTGCCGTATTTTTTTCGATTACTTGCGTAGCTTGTATTTTTTTCGGTGGGTATATTCACTTATTGTTTTTTATTTTTTCAATACTAGCCTTTAATGAATATTTAAAAATTAATGGTCCTAAAAAAAGAAAAGCATTAAATCGTTTATATGTTTTATTTGCTTTAATAATGTCGGCAACATTTGCACTAGCTCAATTAGGTGCAATTGATGAGAAATATATTTGGATCAATGTTTTTTCAATGGCTTCTATTTTTCTAATTGAATTGTATCAAAAAGAACAACTTCCTTTTGATCAAATTGGCAAGCTCATTCTTGGTTATGCTTACGTTATTATTCCTTTCGCCATGTTTACCGGTCTAGGGTATATCGTATCTGGAGATTATAATTACGAAATCCCTTTAGGCTTTTTGTTTTTAGTTTGGGCAAATGATAGTGGCGCTTATGTATTTGGAATTACATTAGGCAAAAACAGACTATTCGAACGCATTTCTCCAAAGAAATCATGGGAAGGCTTTTTCGGTGGACTAATCATCGCTGGTATAGTAGCCTATATCATCTCTCTTTACTTCCAAAGCATCAATACCACTCATTGGCTAACCTTGTCAGCAATTATTGTTGTATTTGGTACTCTTGGCGACTTAATAGAATCGATGCTGAAAAGAAGTAAGGACATTAAAGATTCGGGAAACATACTACCTGGACATGGTGGTATTTTAGACCGCTTTGATGCTTTATTAATCGCAGCTCCACTTGTTTACGCCTATCTGCATCTTTTTTTATAAATTTGCCTACTAATTATTTATCATGACGTTACATAAAGAAGGAACCGCTTCCATTATTTTGGCCCTATTATTTGGTGCCCTAGTTAACTTTAGTACTTACTATTTTGCCCCTAATACTGCATGGTTACATGTTTTTGGCATTATTTTAAGTGCTTTTATACTAATTGTTATCCTACAGTTTTTTAGAAAACCACTTTTCGATATCACTCCTAATGATTCTATTTTATTAGCTCCTGCAGACGGTAAGGTTGTTGTTATTGAAGAAGTTGAAGAGACAGAATTCTTCAAAGATAAACGCATTCAAGTGTCGATTTTTATGTCGCCTTTAAATGTTCATATCAACAGAAACCCTGTTTCTGGTACTGTTAAGTATGCAAAATATCATCCAGGACTATATTTAGTAGCATGGCACCCAAAGTCGTCTACAGACAACGAACGTACTACTGTAGTATATGAAAGAGCGAATGGTATGCAAGTCTTAATGCGCCAAATTGCTGGAGCATTAGCTCGCCGCATCGTTTATTATGTAAAAGAAGGAGATCAAGTTACTCAAGGCGGAGAAATGGGCTTTATAAAGTTTGGTTCTCGTGTTGACTTATATTTGCCTTTAGGCACTAAAATTGATGTTAAACTAAATGATGTTGTTAAAGGTGGTAAAACTACCATTGCAACATTATCGTAACAATCTTTAATTAAATAACTTTTTTAGTTAAATTGCGTTATAATACAAAGAGTTAGAAATAAACTTTAATCAAATAATTTAAAATCGATATGAAAAAAACATTATTAATGCTTGCTTTAGTAGCTGCTACTTCAATGGTTGCTTTAGCTAATGGTGACGGTAAAAAAGACGGTAAGAAAGACGGTAAGAAAGATGCTTGCTGCTCTAAAGACAAAAAAGAAGTTGCTGCTAAATCATGCTGCTCTAAAGACGGTGCTAAAACAGCTAAAGTAGAGAAGACAGAAAACACTGAGAAAGTTGCTGACAAAGCTGCTGCTCCAAAAAACTAATTTTTGTACCAAGTATTATGTATTATGTATTCATTTACATAATACTTAATACTTAATACAACCTTTACAAGTCTATTGCTTTATAAATTTAGTTGCTCCTAGCAACTCATTCTCGTTGTAAAGCTTAATAAAATATACCCCTGCAGACATTCCTGTCTTTTCTAATTGCAAATCAACATCAACCATTCCTTCTGATTGATAAATAATTTTTCCTGTTAAATCTAAAATTTCAACACGGTCAAATTTAATATTGTTTTCATTTTTAATATAGATATGGTGATAAACGGGATTCGGAAAAATTGAAATTCCAATCGCTGCTAATTCATCTTTATTAATACCAATCGCGATTTTTTCTTGAACAGTATATGTTGTTTTAATGATTGAATCTCCATTGGAAGATCCATCACCATTGGAATTATTGAAGCATCCATAAAATGTAACCGCTCCCGTTCCAGCAGCTGGTGCTGTCCAGAAAAACGACCAAGTTTTTTGTCCACCAGAACCTGTAATTCCCGACTGCGTATGAGTTAGGTATTTGCTTCCACCTGTCATTTGTGTTTCAGTAGCATTTATTAATGCCATAGTGCCTCTTTTTACTCCAGCAGTAGATTGAGGTGAAATCTGTAAGCCAAAGGTGTTTCGATTGGGAGATGATGTAGATGTTGCGGTAATGGTGTACTTTATCCCGGGAGTATATCCATCAACAGGTATATCAGATGAAATTATGTTTGATTTCGTAGTAACCGTATTTCCAGTATGGCAACCAGCTAGTGCGCAAGTGTTTCCTCCATCTCCAGGTGAACCAGTTCTTGAACTCGGCGCTCCTGTAGGGTCTGTATGTGCATTATTGTATACAGATCCAACAAAAATGGTAATAAATGAAACAGTAAAAGTGAGGGTAAGTAATTTTTTTTTCATAATTATTAATTTTTGGGTGTATAAACACACAATCAATAATTATTCCGAAAAAGCTTAGTCAACAAAATCGTTACTCTCGTTTTGATGAATAATAGTTCTTGTTGGATAGGCAAAACTTGAACCATGTTTCATTACAATATTAGTAATGGCATAATTCATTTCTTCCTTAATTTTTAGATACTCATAATAATCCATCATTTCGATGAAATACAATACCATTAAACGAATCGAGTAATCGCCGAAATCTTCGAAAACAGCCACTCCTTCTTCGTTCATGCTTGGGTGGTTATTAATTAGGGTGTTAATTTCTGATACGATTAGTTTTATTTTCTCCGGACTAGTCTCATAGGTTAAGCCAATAGTGAATTTTACTCGTCTGAAGTTTCGAAGTGTCAAATTCTCTAATGCATCTTCAATCATTTTCTTGTTCGGCAAAGTAATGATACTTCTGTCTATACTTCTAATTTGAGTGCTTCTAAAGCCAACCTTCTCAATGGTACCTTCAATATTATCAACCTTAACTAAATCACCAACTACAAATGGCTTATCAATAAAAATGGTAAACGATCCAAATAAGTTTTCTAAACTATCTTTTGCAGCTAAAGCAACTGCTATACCTCCAATACCTAATCCCGTAATTAATGTTAGTACATTAATTTCAAACACCATACCTAGTAAAACAAATACGCCAATAATGACTACAAGTATTTTTGCTAATTCACGAATAAATAAAACTAACTGATCATCAGATTTGGTATCAGTTAAGCTTGCTTTGTATGCAAATACTAAAGCAATAAAATCAATGATTCTTAATATAATCCAATTGATGGAAATGATTACAAAAAACATGAACAACTTATCGATTATGTCGAAGTAGGTGATGTCTAGTTTTTTTCTTTTCATAAGCACTTCATGAAAAGGATAGTTTAACTGATTAATTGCCCAATATATTATTGTGGCCATTAATAAGAGTTCAATTGGTTTTACTAATAACTCAACAAACTTATCTATTTTAACTTCTGCAGAAAATTGTTTAAATAATTTAAATAATAATCTACTAAAGAAACGCGAAAACATTTTTAGGAAAATAAATCCAAAAAATAAAATCCCTACAAACCAGGCATATTGTTCTATACTGTTTCCGAAAAATACTTGTTGTAATAAATTCTCTAAAGAAAACATTATACGAGTTGTTTAAGTGCTATTTCAAAACTTGTTTTTGCAATTTGTGTTTTAGAATTATTATGAGCAAATGTTTTTTCAATCGCGTTGCGAATGATAATTGAAGTGTCTTCGAAAATTGCTTCATCACTCATTAAAACTCCTTTATTCATTAAGTATGCGAAGACTCTAGCCATTCCACAATTTGAAATAAAATCCGGAATTAAACTCAAGTTTTCATCTGCATATTCTCCTGTAGGTCCGAAGAAAATTTCTGGATCTGCAAACGGAACATTCGCTCCACAAGCAATAACTTCCATTCCTGCTTTTTTCATTCGCTCTACTTGGTCCTTCGTTACTAATCTCGATGCCGCTGCTGGAATAAATATTTCTGCGTGTAAATCCCAAACCTTAGCATTGATCTCTTCAAAAGAAATTAAATGCTCACTTACTAATGTATTACCTTTTCTATTAATAAACAATTCGCGAACCTCTTCAAAAGTAAATCCGTCTTCATTTATTAATCCACCTACACGATCAATTATAGCAATAACTTTTGCTCCTGCTTGTGTTAAATAAAATGCGGCTGCAGCTCCAACATTTCCAAAGCCTTGAACAATTACTCTTTTACCAACGATGCTGCCACCGTAAATATTATAAAAATGACGAGCTGATTCTGAAACTCCAAAACCAGTAATCATATCCGCAACTAAATATTTTTTCTCTACAGATGGAGAATATTTTTCATCTTCCAATACTTTCGAAACACCAAATCTTAATTGTCCGATTTGTTGAATTTTTTCGTTTTCGTGCGCTTTAAAGTGTCCATTAATTACGCCTTCTTGTGGATGCCATAAACCACATGCTTCTGTCATCGGAATTACTTCGTGAATCTCATCTACGTTTAAATCACCACCAGTACCGTAGTAGTTTTTCAACAAAGGAATAACTGCTTTATACCATCTCTCTAACACGCCTTTCTTACGTGGATCAGCAGGGTCGAAGTTGATTCCTGATTTTGCTCCGCCAATCGCCGGACCAGAAACCGTGAATTTTACTTCCATCGTTTTCGCTAAGGATTCTACTTCGCGCTTATCTAAGCCTTTTCTCATTCGAGTTCCACCACCAGCTGCTCCACCTCTTAATGAGTTAATTACTACCCATCCTTCGGCTTCCGTTTCAGCATCTTTCCACTCGAAAACTATTTCGGGTCTTTTTTCTTCGTATTTCTTTAATAAGTCTTTCATTTCGATGTTATTTTAAAATAAAAAACCCCCAGCTTTTGTGGGCTGAGGGTTCTTCTATAAATTAAGAGATTAATAAGAACCTCTTTTTTCTTTAATTCTAGCTTTTTTACCTGTTAAAGCACGTAAGTAGTACAATTTAGCTCTACGAACAGCGCCTCTTGAATTCACCTCTACCTTATCGATATTTGGTGAGTTTACAGGAAAAATTCTTTCTACTCCAATTGAGTTAGAAATTTTACGTACAGTGAACGTTTCTGTTGCACCTGTACCATTGCGTTGAATAACAACACCTTGGTATAGCTGAATACGCTCTTTGTTACCTTCTTTAATTTTATAATGAACAGTTACTGTATCACCTGAGTTAAACGTAGGTAATTCATTTTTGTGTGTCTGCTCGTCTACAAATTTTACTAAATCCATGATATTAAGCCTTTAAAAACGATTTTTAGCCCGTAAAAATCGGATTGCAAGTATAGGGATAATTTTATCAACATAAAAATAAATTATCAAAAAAATAAAGGCACACCGTACCCCATTGTGTGGAAAACCACTATAATAGGTCGGGTCGGCGCTCTTTAGTTCTTGCTATAGCTTGCTCAAATCTCCATTTTTCTACTTCGGGGGTATTCCCTCCAATTAATATTTCCGGCACCTTCAGTCCTCTGAAATCGGCAGGGCGGGTATAAACCGGTGGGCTCAATAGTCCATCCTGAAAAGAATCAGTTAATGCCGATGTTTCGTCTGACAATACTCCGGGAATTAATCGAACAATACTATCCACCAAAACTGCTGCTGCTAATTCGCCACCACTCAATACATAATCTCCAATGGAAATCTCTTTCGTTACAAAATGTTCGCGAATTCGCTGATCTATCCCCTTATAGTGTCCACATAACATCAACAAATTACCTTTTAAGCTTAGTTCGTTAGCCATGCTTTGTTTAAGCGTTTCCCCGTCTGGCGTTAAGAATATTACTTCATCGTACTTGGTGTCCTTCTGTAAGCGTTCTAAGCAGTTTACAAAGGGTTCAATCATCATCACCATACCAGAACCCCCACCATATTGATAATCGTCTACATTCTTATGCTTTCCATTTCCGTATTCCCTCAAATTATGCACACGGATTTCTACGATACCCTTGGTTTGTGCTCTTTGCAGAATCGAATGTGAAAACGGACCTTCTAATAGCCCCGGAACTACGGTTACAATATCAATGATCATACTACAAAGGTAATTATTTTCGGAATGCTCACTTTATCTGTGGCATTATTAATGTTTTTGCCCATTTCTTCGCTCTTTGCTTCTTTGCCCATTCGCTCTCATAAATCATAGAAATTGGACTCATAATACTAGCTTCTGGTTTTTTCATCGGACCATGGTACGATTTTAATCCGGGCAAGTCTTTTTGCTTTTCTTCAACTCGCATTCGAAGTATGGCCAATTTTAATTCATCTTTATTGCGAATTCCTTTTATGGTTACTTCGTTTATTTGAAATGTTTTGGGAATGAGCAACACTCGAATAACCGCATCAGCGTTTAAGTTCTCTACCTGAAATTTTATAGGATAAAAACCGAGCGCTCTAATAAAAACTGTATCTCCTTTTGAAACATCCAATTGAGCAATTCCAGATTGGTCGGTAATTGCAGAGCTTAATCTATTTGTTACTTGTAGGGTTGCAAATGGGATGGGCGATAAACTATCGGCATGAATAATCTTATAGCGCAATTTCGTTTGTTGCGCGTTAGCTAGTAAAAGTGAGAAAAGAAAATAGAAAAGAATTATTGCCTTTTTTTTCATGCTGTTAATTCGATAGATAAAGATCTATCAAGCCATCTGGCAAATTAACGTGTATGGTTTTGTTTTTCTTATCAATTGATGTAACAAATTGCTCATTTAACGGAAATAATACTTCCTTGTTTTGATACATCATGTTAGCAATAAGTTGAGAGGGTAGTTCTTGGATGGCGTTAATAATTCCAAGTTCTCCTAATTGTTCATCGTGTACAGTATAGCCAATTAATACTTTATGAGAATCCTCATTCGTATTTGCAGGTTTATTTTTTTGATGAACGTAAGCGGCTTTGCCTACTAGAGGTTTCGCTTTATCAATATGATCAACATCTTCGATATAGATATAAACGATGTTTTTTTGAATCAAAAGTTTTGTAATAAAAAATGGAACCGGTTTTTGGTTAATTTCCAAAAACAACGATTCCATGTTTTTATAATCTTGTGGATTGTCTACTTCTAAATAAAGTTGTAGCTCTCCTTTTAATCCTCTTGTTTTAGAGATATATCCTATAGAAAAATAATCATTATTTAACATATAGAATAATCAATAAAATTATTCTGCTGCAGGTGCTTCTTCAGCAGCTTCAGTTGCATCAGCTGCAGGAGCTTCTGATGTTTCTTCAGCAACCGCTTCCATAACTGGAGCTTCTGATGTTTCTTCTGCGATAGCTTCAACAACTGGTGCTTCTTCTACTTCAGCTTCTGGAACTTCTTCCACAACTGGTGCATTTTTAGCTGCAATTGCTTTTGCTTTCTCTACATTTTGTTTAGTTTCTAATGCTAATCTTTCTTTCTTAGCATCATCCTTCGATGAAGTAAGTGTAGATTTTTTTGCATTTACTTTAGCATCTTTCTCTTCCAACCAAGTAGCAAATTTTGCATCTGCTTGATCTTGAGTAATTGCACCTTTAGTTACACCTATTTGTAAGTGTCTCTTGTACAAAATACCTTTGTAAGATAAAATTGCTCTTGCAGTGTCCGTTGGTTGTGCACCATTGTGCAACCAAGTAACTGCGCTCTCGGTGTTGATTTCAATCGTCGCTGGATTGGTATTAGGATTATAAGTCCCTAATTTTTCAATAAATTTACCATCCCTCGGAGCACGTGAATCCGCCACCACAATGTGATAAAAAGCTTTTGCTTTTTTACCATGTCTCTGTAATCTGATTTTTACTGGCATGTGTTTAATTTTTTATGTTAAATCCTCATTTCTCCACAATGAGGGCTGCAAAGATGCTATTTTATTTTCATTTATACAATAAAGCCCCGAAAAATCGAGGCTTTAAAGCACTAAATAGTAGTATTTTATCTAAAAAAGCGCGTTTTGGGCACGCTTTCGCTTATCTTTTCATTCCTGCGAAGGGGTTGTTTTTCATCATTTTCATCGGATTTCCTCCTCCATTCATCATTTTCATCATCTTTTTCATGTCCTCAAATTGCTTCATCAACTTGTTTACCTCTTCAATCGTTCTTCCACTTCCCGTTGCAATTCTTTTTTTGCGATTTCCATTAATTAACTCTGGTTGCTCTCTTTCCGTAGGGGTCATGGATTGAATAATGGCTTCAATGTGCTTAAACGCATCATCACTTATGTCGATATCCTTTACCATCTTACCCATCCCCGGTATCATACCCATCAAATCTTTTAGGTTACCCATTTTCTTGATTTGCTGAAGCTGATTTAAGAAATCACTGAAATCAAATTGGTTTTTACGTATTTTCTTTTGAAGTTTTGCCGCTTCTACTTCGTCAAACTGCTGTTGTGCACGCTCTACTAAAGAAACAACATCACCCATACCCAATATTCTCGATGCCATCCTTTCCGGATAAAACACATCGATTGCATCCATCTTCTCCCCAGTACCAATGAACTTAATTGGCTTGTTAACTACCGCTTTTATCGTAATTGCAGCACCACCTCGAGTATCACCATCTAATTTCGTTAATACTACCCCGTCAAAATTAAGTCGATCGTTAAACGCTTTCGCCGTATTCACTGCATCCTGTCCAGTCATGGAATCCACAACGAACAAAATCTCATTCGGATTAGTGCTCGATTTTACTCTAGCAATCTCATCCATCATTTGCTCATCAACTGCTAGTCGGCCTGCCGTATCAATAATCACTACATTACAGCCTTCCGCTTTTGCTTTTCGGATACCCTCTTGAGCAATAGCTACTGGATCCTTGCTGTCAAAATCTGTATATACTGAAACACCTATCTGCTCTGATAATATTCTTAACTGCTCAATCGCTGCTGGTCTGTATACATCGGCAGCAACCAACATTGGGGTTTTGCCTTTTGCTTTCAAATAATTAGCAAGCTTACCCGAAAAGGTTGTTTTACCCGAACCTTGCAAACCCGCAATTAATATAATACTCGGATTACCTTTTAAATTAATCTCCTCGTGCTCTCCACCCATTAAGGCAACCAACTCATCATTAACGATTTTAATCATTAACTGACTTGGAGATATAGAGGTTAATACATTTTCGCCAATTGCCTTCTCTTTAACTCTATCTGTAAAGTCTTTTGCAATTTTATAGTTTACGTCGGCATCTAACAATGCTTTACGTACTTCCTTTAAGGTTTCAGCTACGTTTATTTCCGTAATCTTCCCTTGTCCTTTTAATACCTTAAACGCCCTGTCGAGCTTATCACTTAAATTATCAAACATCTGTGTTCCTTTTAATAGAGTCCAAAGTTAAGAAACATTCCTTGTTTTGAAACCCCTACTAGTATTTCTTCTTTATTTTTGAAGCGCTACTGCCTGTTTAAAATAATATTTCAATATTTTATCATCAATCTCTTCTGCCGTTCTAAAATGTAGTTTTCTTATTTGCTTTCGATCGGTTGACAAAATATTGAACTTGTCTTCTAACTTATACCCTTTCACAAATCCCAATGCCACTATCTTATTTTTTTTATCAAAGGTGATGTAACAAAACATTCCCTTGAACATATAAAATGGACATTGGTACTTAAATGTTTCTACTATTTCTAGGTTTAGCCCCAAGATATAGTCTCTTAGCACATCAACAATAACCCGATTGTTCGGACTAAGGTCAAATGTAAATCGATCTGCTGCGGGGGTTTTTCTGTTCATCTATTAAAAATAATAAAATAGAACGACGTGCTGCTATTACTTTTGTTATTTTTGTTTTATGGTGAATGTTTTGTTTTTAGTAATTGGCTTGTTAGCCGGATACTTTATTGGTTATTTAATTAATAAATTAAAGGGCAACTCTACAGTTGATACTGATGAGGTGCAATTGCTTCGTACACAAAAAGCTGTGCTCGAAGAAAAGTTTAGAGATCAAGATAAAACAAATGCACTTTTTGTAATAGAATTGAAAGAGCAAATCAATCAACTTAAAAATGACATTGATGCCGAACGTGATAAGTTAGCAGAAGCAAATAAATCTCTGGAACAATCTCGTACTTTTTTTAAGGCTCAAGATGAAAAGCTAAAAGAACAAAAACAACAAATTGAAGAACTCCAATTAAAGCTGACTAAAGATTTTGAAAATATTGCCAATAAAATATTAACGGAAAACTCTTCAAAATTCACTGAACAAAACAAAACAAATCTTGATGGCATCTTAAATCCTTTACGTGAACGCATCAAAGACTTTGAAGAAAAAGTTGACAAGGCTTATAAATCAGAATCGGCAGAACGCAATACCCTAAAGGGAAGTATCGAAGAGTTGATGAAACTCAATAAGCAAATTTCAGAAGAAGCAAACAATCTTACCAATGCCTTAAAGGGTGATACTAAAAAGCAAGGGAATTGGGGTGAGTTTGTATTAGAAAAAATATTAGAAAGTTCTGGTCTGGTTGAAAATGAAAATTACACTTTGCAAGGCAAGGGGATGAATTTAATGGATGAAGATGGTAATCGTTTTCAACCCGATGTAATTATTCATTTGCCTGATGAGAAACATTTAATTATCGACTCTAAAGTTTCTTTGGTGGCTTATGAAAAATTGCTGAATGCAAATAGTGAAGAAGACCGAGAAAAATATATTAAAGATCACATAGCCTCCATCAAAGCACACGTTCAGGGATTAAGCAATAAAAACTATCAAGATTTATATGGTATACATTCACCAGATTTTGTTTTGTTGTTTATACCAATTGAATCGTCTTTTAGTGTGGCTTCACAATACGATAGAGATTTGTTTGAATTTGCTTGGTCTAAACGAATTGTGTTAGTTAGTCCTTCTACATTATTGGCTACACTTAAAACAGTATCGTCTGTTTGGAAGCAAGAAAAACATACAAAGAATGCTTTAGAAATTGCTAAAAAAGCCGGCTTGTTATATGATAAGTTTGTCGGCTTTATTGATGATTTAAAAAAGATGGGCGATCAGCTAGGTAAGGCACAGGATAGTTATAATTCAGCCTTTGGAAAACTTCATGAAGGAAAAGGAAGTTTAACAAGCAGCGTAGAGTCGTTACGATTACTCGGGTTAAAAACGAAAAGGAAAATTGATAAAAACATGCTTGATGAATCCGTTGATGATATTGATGATGCAGAATCAGAAAACGAAAACGAATAACAGATAGCGCTCCGATGGAGCGCTAACAAAATAAATTACATCGCGCATTTCGGCTAGATATATCGCGCTCCGATGGAGCGCTAACAAAATAAATTACATCGCGCATTTCGGCTAGATATATTGCGCTCCGGAGGAGCGCTGCGAAACAAACTTCATCACACATTTCGGCTAGATATATCGCGCTCCGATGGAGCGCTGCGAGGCTAGATACATTGTGCTCCGAACCATACTAATTACGCTCCAGAGGAGCGCTATCTAATCATCTAACCAATTAAATAAATATTGGTCTTTATACTCAACATTAAAATCCATCAAGGTTATTAAATACTCTTCGCGAAACGACCTCTTTTTGTGATGCTCTTCCTGGTTCATGATATAGTCTATCACTCTTCCAAATTCTCTAATCGAATACGTAAATGCACCAAACCCTTCTTGCCACTTAAATTTTTTATGTGACAACTTGTTCTCATTTATAAATTTTGTTGATTCGACTTTTATAGCTTTCACCAATTCAGATAAATTAATATCTGGTTTATAATTTATCAAAATATGAATGTGATCTGGCATCGCATAAATCGCTAACAACTTTTGACCTTTATTCGTAATCATACCGGTAATGTATTTTTCAATTTCGACTCTGTGTTCAGAAGAGATTAAACTTTGTCTGTACTTTACAGCAAAGACCAACTGAACGTACATTTGTGAATAAGTGTTTGGCATAAATTAAAAATGCACTTCATCTTTTTGAATAAAAAATTCATTTGAAAAAAGATGCATTTATCAGCGGAATGCTGATTTATAATAAATTTCAAATCATCAGATATGTTATAAAAATCAATGGTTTGCGACCATTTGGCTTGTTATTTTTGTGCTGATTATTCTTTTCAATGCTAAATCGTTTTCCGTGCAATAATTAGATTTCGCTCCTCTGGAGCGAATAATTAATTCGTTGCTAGATATATTTCGCTCCTCTGGAGCGAATAATTAATTCGTTGCTAGATATATTTCGCTCCTCTGGAGCGAAATATTAATTCGAGGATAATTCGGGAGCAAAAAAAGCCCCGAATTTCTTCGAGGCTCTCTTTATTTTTTATGGTTCTATATTTCTACAGTTCTATAATTCTAATTACTGATTGATCACTAATTTCTCAACTCGTGAATCGTTACCATTGTAAATTCTTACGAAGTAAATTCCGTTTTTCAAGAATGAAGTTTCGATAACTTTTTTGTTGTCAGCAATTGCTTTTTCTTCAAATACCAATCTTCCCATTGCATCTACAATTGCTACTGAATAATTTTCATTGTTTAATGAAGGGATTTCAATAGTAACATTAGATGAAGCTGGATTAGGATATAACTTCACATTCTCTTTTGCTAATGTATTTACTCCTGTTTTCACTTGGAATAATACTCTGTACATACGTGGAGTAAAGAAAGCTTGGATTGTGTCGATATACAACATTGCTCTTGTTTTAGACATGAATGGATTTGAAGCTAAACCATTTGCTGTAAATGGATCAGATGCACTCCACCATTCCCATGGACCAGATGCGTTAGCTGCACCGTTGAAACGGTATAAACCTCCAAGACCTTCTGAATATTTGTTTGCCTCAACAGATACTGCATCTGTAAAGAATGAAGGTGCTAATGAAGCATGGTTACCTAATTGGCTTGCTCTACGAGTTACATCTCTAGCACCACTTACTTCTACTACAAACAATGGAGGAGTTGTACCTGGTACATAAACACCACCTGTTGTGTAAGGAGCAAATGGATCTAATTTACCTTGCATAGAAACAATTGGCATATCGCCAGCTTCTAACCAAGAAGAATCTCCCATTGCACCACCAAAGTTAACCACCATGTTAAACTTAGAAGAATAACCTACGTGGTTATCAGCTTTGTTTGCTACTGGGTTACCACCAAATCCTTCAAAGTCACCAGTAATTTGTGGCGTTACATATGGAGTGTTAGTAGTTTGGTTGATGAATTTTTGTAATTGGATTTCTGATAATTTGTTCAAAGTTGCTGCTGCTAATGCAACATAACCTCCTGAACCTTGTCCACACATTACAATTCTGTTTGTGTCGATTTTGTATGCCATTGCATTAGTATCTGCCGCGTGACGGAAGAAACGAACTGCTGTTTTAGCATCTTGCATTGCACGGTAAACCGAATTTAAAATTGTACCTGTACGAGTGTCTTGGTCTCCTTGTGGATTCCAACCTGTACGGTAAGCAACCGCTGCAACAACATAACCTTTTTTAGCAAATTGTTTACACATTTCTACAGTTGTACTGTCTAATTTAGAACCAGTAGGTAATTGATTTAAACCTTTAGGTAAAAAGCTTCCTGTGTGTAAATAAATGATTAATGGTCTGTTTGTCGCTGTGTCGCCTGTTGGCTCGTATAAGTCAAATTTTAAATCTGACAATACTGGCGCTCCTGTTAATACCGAAAAGTTTTGTCCGTATACTACGTTTGATTTTACCGTAACATCAGAGAAAACTGTAGTCGCATAACGTTGAGCCATGGTGTTCGTTGCAAAGAACGATGCAGCCAATAGCGTTAATAATTGTAAACGTTTTTTCATAAAATTGGGTTTTGATAATTTTAGTTAAATATAAAGATTTTGATACAAAATACAATTTAGTTCAATTATTTATTCTTAGCGAGGTCGTAAGTAACCGAGAAATAGGCTAATCTGCCCACATAAGGGCCTCCATATACCTGTAAGCTCTTCTTGTTAAACAGGTTAGACGCTCCCAATTTAAACGTTGTATTGATATTCGGAAGCGATTTGCTTACTTGAGCATCAAACATGTCGTAAGTTGGTACATAACCCGTAAATTGTGGTGATCCTTCGAAAGTAAACCCTTGTATCCATTTATAGTTTACACTAAAACTCCAGTTTACTAAGTGTACCGGACCCACATAACGATCAATATCTCTTCCCGAAATTCCAATATTAAATTTATGTTCTGGGGTATTAAATGCTGGAATAATTGGATCTGTTGATCCTCTTAAATCTAACCTGTTCCAAGAATAGTTTCCTGTTAATGAATAGAAGTTCTTAAAGAAATAACTTAAGCCTACCGAAAAGCCCTGTGTAAATACGATATCTTTTGCATTGGCAGAAATACGATACGCCTGTGCTTTATATACTCTTTTCAATGCGGTGTCTATTTCTGTATCAACCCCAATTTTATATCCAATAAAATCATTATAAATACTAAAATAATAACTCGCATCTAAAAACAAACTCTTCATCAATGTTGCTCTATAGCCAAACTCTACCGACTTTACTTTTTCCGGACGAACAGGGTCTACGCTGAAATAATTTAATGAATCTAATTTTTGAGTATTTAAAAAACTATATAATGATGGAAGCGTAACTAAAGAATCATAACCCTTTGTGTTTCCTAATAATATTGCTCTTCCCACATTAAAGAAAATGTATTGATCTGCAAGTGTGGGATTTCTAACTGCCGAAGTTAACGACAAACGAAATACATCACCCTTCTTATTGGTATACACCGCAGAAGCTGCTGGTGAAAATACTCTGTTGAAGTTTTCGTTTTTATCTGTACGTATTGCAGCGTTTAATTTTAATTTGTCGTTCAATACTTTTTTCTCTACCCCTGCGTAAATTCCATATTCAGAATTTGTAATCTTACCCACAGTATCACTAAAAATAGAACCCCTAGAATTTGGTGTATATTTTCTACCGCTTCCCCCTACAATAAATTCATAGGTGCCCACATTAAATTTTCGTTCTGCTTGAATATTATACAATGCAGATTTATCATAAAAACGTGAACCGTTTTCTAAATAAGATACTCTTGATGTAATTGCATTTAAAGCTGAATCAAATCGCGGTGTTCCTGGAACATATCGTTCCACATTAAACTCATCAGTATATGAGTTTTGATAAATAACTGGTCCACGAACTGGTGGTGAAAATGCATTGTTTGCATATGCTTGAGTTTCTTGGTGCCATTTAATTACAGAGTCCTTATAAATACCTAAAACGGAATCGGCTGCAACAAAATTAAATGGGTCTGGGAAAGTAGGACTTGGTGGATAACCTGGTAATGCTTCTGCTCTTTTTCTAATATTGTCTGCCCAATACGCTTGGTAATCGGCACTCCATCTATAATCATCTTTTGCAACGTTTTGTAATAACTGTGCAGTAAATACAGCATCAAATGAATTCCCAGCATCTTCATGTGTTGCATAAGCACGCACAAACCACTTATCGTTTTTAATTTCAAACCTGTTTTGAAAAAATAAAATATCCTTTAACGAATAACGATTATCTCCTTGATAAACGGTTGTTCCATTTCCAAAATTTAAAGAGTAAATTAATTCAGTTTGGGGATTGATTTTATAATGAGCTGCCGCTCCTAATTTTATATTTTTTGTGTTGTAATCAACAATGTCTTTTTCCCAATACCCGTCTCTGTGCCATATCATTAATCCAGGGTATTGTCTTTTTAACGATTTGGTTACTGCATTATTTCCTCTTGGGTCAAAATTCTCATCACCATATTTGTTTACTGCATCATAACCACCCGGATTATCTGTAGTAACTAATGATTGTGGAGTAGCATCGGCATTCGTTGCTTCCCAATCATATGCCTTCATATAATACAAGTTAATTTTATAGGCAAACTTGTCTTCGCCTGCTTTATTCTTAAATACCTGTGCATAACGAATAGCC
Source organism: Sphingobacteriales bacterium (assembly GCA_044337515.1). Classification (GTDB taxonomy): domain Bacteria; phylum Bacteroidota; class Bacteroidia; order Sphingobacteriales; family Sphingobacteriaceae; genus CAJBVG01. Next base: position 63,011 of record JBIINK010000005.1, read on the forward strand.
GTTTCGAACATTCCGCGTTCTCCCACTTTTGACATTACTGTTAATCCCGGACTATTAAACGGATTACGAGTATGCATACTAATTACTCCGTTAAATGCATTCGGACCAAAAAAAGCAGAACTTGCTCCAACTACTAAATCTACTTTTTGTACATCTAATTCTGATGATCCTAAAAAGTTTCCTAATGAGAAATTTAATCCTGGTGCTTGGTTATCTACTCCATCAATTAATTGTAAAGATCGCACTGGTGATGTACTATTAAAACCTCGTGTGTTGATGACTTTAAATCCAATACTGGCTGATGTTAAGTCGACTCCTTTTAATTGGCCAAGGCCTTCATAAAAGTTAGAAGCTGAAGTTTGTTTAATGGAAATTAAATCCATCGATTCTACCGTTAATGGTGCTTCTTTTTGTTTTTCCGTTAATCGAGATGATTGTATTGTTACTTCCTTACTAGTAACCACTACTTCCGATAAATAGATATCGACATTGGTTTTAGTTTTTGAAATCGTTACTTCCGATTTTTCATATCCTAAATACGAAATGACTAATGATTTTGGTGTATTCAAGTCAACATTAATGCTAAACTTTCCATCAATATCTGTATTGGCACCAATAGTGGTTCCTTTAATACTTACCGTGGCAGCATACAATCCTTGCTTTGTGTTTTTGTCTCTAACAGTACCCGTTACTTTTTGTAACTGAGCAAAAGATACCGTGTTAATGCCAATAAATAGCACAACAAATAAGGTCAATAATTTAGTTGGGTTGGGGGTAAATCTCATTTATAATTTCATTTAACCAATTCTAAGATAACAAATGAATTGATTAAATGAAATTGTGTGCCTATATAATATACTTTATTACTAAAACTAAGTATACTAAAACTTGAATGCATTCCAACCCTGAGCGGTTAAATTATGCTGATTACCTGACTTGCTAATAAGTTGAGCGCCTTCTGATGCTTGTGTGATATGACCAATTACACTGATATCGGGATTGTTTTTAATCTTATCGAAATCAGCTTGTTTAATAGTAAATAAGAGCTCATAATCCTCTCCACCACTTAATGCACAAACAGTTGGATCAAGGTTAAATGCTCTCGCTGATTCAAACGTCATTGGATCAACAGGGATTTTTTCTTCGTATAAATTAACGCCAATGTTTCCCGCTTTACACAAGTGCAAAATCTCAGAAGCCAATCCATCCGATATGTCAATCATTGATGTTGGGATAAGTTCTTTTGTGTTGAACAATTCGAAAATATCTTTTCTTGCTTCTGGTTTTAATTGTCGTTCAACGATGTAATCATACCCTTCCAAATCTGGTTGGATATTCGGATTACTGAGGTAAACATTTTTTTCTCTTTCTAACAATTGCAATCCCATGTACGCTGCACCTAAATCGCCAGTAACGCATAATAAATCATTTACCGAAGCGGTGTCTCTTCTTACAATTTTTTCGGCACTCTGTTTTCCAATTGCCGTAACACTTAAAACTAATCCTTGTTTAGAAGCGCTAGTATCTCCTCCCACTAAATCTACTCCGTATAATTTACAAGCGATATTCATTCCTTGGTAAATTTCCTCAACCGCTTCTAAAGAAAAACGGCTAGAAACACCAATAGAAACTAGTACTTGCGTAGGTAATGCATTCATTGCATAAACATCCGAAACATTCGCAACGATTGCTTTATACCCCAAATGCTTTAGTGGAACATAGGCTAAATCAAAATGAATTCCTTCCAACAACATATCTGTAGTCACTACAATTTGTTCGTTCTTAAATTCTAAAATTGCAGCATCATCTCCAACTCCTTTAATAGTGCTTTCTTGTGTTAGTTCTATGTGTTTAGTGATGTGGTCTATTAAACCAAATTCTCCTAACGATTCTAATTCTGTACGTGATGTATTTTCAAACATTTTTTTTGTTTTTAAAACACGGTATCGTTCGTGTTTGTGTTTTTCTGTTGATAATCTGTTGTATAATGTAAACCTCGACTTTCCTTTCTCATGGTTGCCGATTTTATTACAATGTAAGATACTTGTATTATGTTTCTTAACTCACAAAGCTTTACCGAAATTTTGGTTTTCTTATAAAAGTCTTCCGTTTCATTATAAAGTAATTCCAGTCTACGCATAGCTCGCTCCAATCTAAAGTCGGATCTTACAATGCCTACATAATCACTCATGATGCGTTGTGTTTCGCGAATATTATGGGTGACTAAAATATCTTCGTTTGATAATTTAGTTCCATTTTCATTCCAATCGGGAATGTTCTCTTGATATGAAATAGTATTTAATTTACTTATTGCGTGCTCATAACTACGATGTGCAAAAACTAATGCTTCTAATAATGAGTTAGAGGCTAATCGATTTGCTCCATGCAAACCTGTTGATGCACACTCTCCGCAGGCATATAAGTTCTTTATGGTCGATTCTCCAAACTCATCAACTAAAATTCCACCACACATGTAATGCGCTGCTGGTACTACGGGTATCAAATCTTTACTAATATCAATTCCTATACTTAAACATTTGGCATAGATGTTCGGGAAGTGTTGCATTAATTCAGCCTTTGCTACATGGGTAATGTCTAGAAACACACAATCGTCTCCCGATTTTTTCATTTCAGAATCAATTGCGCGTGCTACAATATCTCTTGACGCTAATGATCCTCGAGAATCATAGTGTTCCATAAAGGATTCGCCCTTTCTGTTTTTCAATATGGCTCCGTGTCCACGAAGTGCCTCTGATATTAAAAAACTTGGGTACTCGCCAGGATGATATAATGCTGTTGGGTGAAACTGAATAAACTCCATGTTTCTCATTTTCCCTTTCGCACGATAAACCATTGCAATTCCGTCGCCTGTTGCTATGGTGGGGTTGGTGGTTGTACTATAAATATGTCCGGCACCACCAGATGCCATTACTGTTATTTTAGAAACAATCTTTTCGATTACCTGGGTATGAGTATTTAAGGCATATACTCCAAAGCACTTTACCTCTTCGGTTGATTTGTTTACTTCTTTGCCTAAATGATGTTCGGTAATAATGTCTACCGCAAAATAGTGGGTTAATATTTCGATGTTCGGATTACTGTGAATTTGCTTTAATAATACCTTCTCAATCTCAAAACCGGTAATGTCCTTAAAATGAAGCACACGATGTTCCGAGTGCCCACCTTCTTTAGCTAAATGGTATTCCCCTTGTTGGTCCTTATCGAATTTAATACCATAGTTTACTATTTCATTTATTCGCTCGGGCCCCTCTTTTACAACAAGCTCTACAATATCTTCATTACATAAGCCATCTCCTGCAATTAGGGTATCCTCGATATGCATTTCAAATGAGTCATCCTTATCTATTACAACAGCAACACCACCTTGTGCATATTTAGTATTCGATTCGTCTTCATTTGATTTGGTGACAATGCAAACTTTGCCATACTTTGCAGCTTTTAGCGCAAAGCTTAAACCAGCTATTCCTGAACCTATTACTAAAAAATCGGTCTTTTTCATTGGTAATGAAACAATAATTGAGGAACAAAGTTACAAAAATAGTAGTGAGTAGTGAGTAGTAGGTAATACACATGATTTTTTTACTCATTACCCACTACCCATTACCCACTACTAAAAATGTGTTAACAAACCCCAATTCGTAGTTAGCAACTTGTGAGTAACGATAGAATAAGTTTATAACCTCGGTAAAACTTTAAAGTTGTTCGCTAGTTCTGCCCGAGATCTGTTAGTTATTGACAAGATATTAACAAATTTTAGGGCGTATCTTTGTTAACAGAATAACAATTCACAAATTTTGAGGAAAATGAATTGAGCAGTAAATCAAGACTTTGATATATTAAATTTGTTTGTATCGTGTTGAGAAAAATTTAAAAGTTTTTTAATGTTAACAAAAAGTGCATTTATTAACCTTACCAACACCCTAATCATCATCACCAAATATTTTTAAAATTTAATGATGATTTTAATAAGACGTTAATAATGTACAAATTTGAAAATCGAAAAAAAATATGGAAAATATAAATATTGCAGAGCTAGATAAATTAGGTTATTTAAATATGCCTGTAGATCCTACTCTTGATTTATTTTTTGAAATTGAAAAATTAAAGAAAGAAAAGAACGCAGTAATTCTAGCTCATTATTACCAAGATTCTGATATTCAAGATATCGCTGATTATATTGGAGATAGTTTAGGACTATCACAAGAAGCAGCTAAAACATCTGCAGATATTATTGTATTTGCTGGAGTTCACTTCATGGCAGAAACTGCAAAAATTTTATCTCCATCAAAAAAAGTTTTATTACCAGATTTAAAAGCAGGGTGTTCATTAGCAGATACATGTCCACCAAATTTATTTTCAGAATTTAAAAAGAAATATCCAGATCATATAGTAATTACTTATGTAAACTGTTCTGCAGGTATTAAAGCATTAAGTGATATTGTATGTACTTCAAGTAATGCAGTACAAATAGTAGAGAGTTTACCTATAGATCAAAAAATAATTTTTGCACCTGATAAAAATTTAGGAGCTTATATAATTAAGAAAACAGGGAGAGACATGGTTCTTTGGAATGGAGCATGTATGGTTCATGAAATTTTCTCATTAGAAAAAATAACTAAATTAAAAGAACGCCATCCAGAAGCTAAATTTATTGCACATCCAGAATGTGAAGAATCCGTTTTAGAAATAGCAGATTTTATAGGTTCAACAACAGCTCTTTTAAATTATACTTCTAAAGATTCAGCAAGTTCCTATATTGTTGCTACAGAATCGGGTATATTACATCAAATGATTTTAGCTAATCCAACAAAACAATTTATACCAGCTCCACCAAATAATAATTGTGCTTGTAATGATTGTCCACATATGAAATTAAATACCTTAGAAAAATTATATAATTGCTTAAAATTTGAATTACCTGAAGTTACACTCTCCGATGATTTAATAAATCAAGCAAAGGCACCAATTATTAAAATGTTAGATATTTCAGCAAAACTAGGATTATAATGGCACTCATATTACCGGTAAAAAATATACAACCAACGATACCTACATCATGTTGGCTTGCACCAAACTCAACTATTGTAGGTGATGTAAGACTTGGAGAAAATTGTAGTGTTTGGTTCAATGCTGTTATACGTGGCGATGTACATTTTATTAAAATTGGTGATCGTACTAATATTCAAGATGGTGCTGTTATTCATTGTACTTATCAGAAAGCATCTACAACCATAGGAAATGATGTTTCTATAGGACATAATGCACTAGTGCATGGTTGTACTGTACATGATCATGTTTTAATAGGTATGGGTGCTATAGTAATGGATAATGCAATTTTAGAAGAGTTTACTATTATTGCAGCAGGATCAGTTGTTTTAGAAAATACTGTATGTGAATCCGGATTTTTATATGCTGGTACTCCTGCAAAAAAAATTAAACCAATAACAGATGAGCAACGAGAGTTGTTAAATATATTATCTTCTAACTATATGATGTATTCAGATTGGTTTAAGGATTAATCTCCAAATCTAAATCCCAGTTGGCTCTTATTTTTATTGGATTACTTTGGTATATAATTTTTTCTGGTTGAATCCTTTTTAAATAGTTTCCTGTATCCCAAAGTTTATTTTTATTAGCGTCAAATACAATTCTAAGCTTATAAGTTCCGGCTATTAAATTTTTATATTGTGTTTCCTTATTCTCATGACAAATTGTTCGACGAATTATATCATTACGTTCATTTAATAATTCAAGTATAATTGGTTCCTTATAATTTGATTTAATTTTTAAGGTTCCCAATTCTTCATCCTTATAAAAATTAATATTATAATTGAGTCCTTTGTTTTTACTGCCTTGATAAGAAACAAATACACTGTCTTTTAAAAACAGTACATACTTTTTTTCCTTATCAAAGTTATAGCTCAGTTTATATGTATTATAATTTACTTGCTCTAGTTTATATTTTACAATAACCGAGTCTTCCTTTAGTAATAAAGAATCTAAACCGATAAGAGAAAATTTATCTGATGATTTTATGATAATTTCCTTACCAAATATTTTATTATCTACATTAACATTAAATTCTTTCTTCTTAATTGACTTCGGAAATTTTATTTTTAATGTATCTATTTTATCATTTTCTTTTATAAATATATAGGATGTATCGGGCATTTCATTATAATAAACAATAATAGAATCTCTTTTAGATGAATAGATAACAGTATCTATATTTTCATTATTGTTTATTACATCTATGCTTGTTGCTTTATTATAAGTCAACAATACTTTTTTATATGATATATCTTTATTGATTAATTTCCTATCCTTTGGTTTTTCAGTAAATAATAATAGTTCACCTACTTTACTATTAGATGTTAAATTTATATTGGTATCAATGAATGCTATTTCTTCTTCTTGCGAATCAAAGAGCTTATTGTTATTTGTTTCTTTTATAGCAAAAATTCTATATTGATTTGCTCTTAAATTAGTGAATACAAATTGTCCGTTTTCGTTACTACGTACGGTATAGTCTGGCTTTTGCTTATATACTACAGAATCGTTTTTTGTATCTGTATATAAACAAACAATAATATCTTTTACAAATTCTTTTGTTGTTGCATTTACTATACTTCCTTTTAAAGTCAAGGAATCTATTTCAGATCCGGTACTGAAAATGAATTTAAAATCCTTAGCAATATTATTTTCTGTGTAATCAGAAATTGCATCTCCAAAATTTATAATATAGGTTGTGTTTTCTGCTGGTTTCTTGTTCAATTCAAGTAGTAAATTTTTACCACGCTTACTAACTTCAACACTAATATCACCAGGACTAATTATTAATTCTGATTGAATATCTTTTAAATTTAAATATTCATTAAAGTTCAATTCAATTTTTGTTATTGATGAATTAGTGGAAAAATTTTTAGGATTAGATTTAACTAATACGGGAGGAATAATATCTTTTTCACCACCATTTGGATTTACCATGTTGGCACAAGATGTAATTATAAGTAGTGCAAAAAGTGCAGCGTATTTTAGAAATGCATTAATGATTTTCATTTTCACAATTATACGGCAAGGAGAAATATCTTTTACTATTTTCTTAAAATTAATACATACTTCTTTCCCACCTTATATCGATGCGTTCTAGACTTTATAATTACTTCAGAATAATTAGGGTTATTGGATTCGAATATTGCTTGATCGCCAGTATTATGAGTGCACGTTGCAAGTATTTCTGTCGATATACCAGTTTGTTCAGCACTAGCACACCCACAGAACAGAAGCAACAATACAAACGCAGCTATTCTCATTGTGTTATAATTCCTTGTTAATCAATGTATTAACTATTTAAATGTATCATTAATACACTTACATCAGCAGGGGTTACCCCCGATATTCTAGATGCCTGCCCTAATGTACGAGGTTTTATTTTCATTAGCTTCTCTCGCGATTCTTTTGATAAAGATATTAGGTTATGATAATTAAATTCTGGATTGATTACTTTATCATCTAATTTTTTCAATTTTTCAACCATCTCCAATTCTTTCCCTAAATAACTCTCGTATTTAATATTTATTTCGGCTTGTTCAATGTCTTCCTTTCTCATCTTTTCAACTAAATTGAACAACTCTGTATCAGCCTTTATTAAATCATTAATTTCGATTTGAGGTCTTAATAGTAGATTGTGAAGTTTAACGCTATGTGGAATTTCGTTTGTACCCTTCTCTACTAGTATTGAATTAATTTCAGAAGGATCTATACTTTTCTCTTTTAAGTATTTTTCAATTATTCTAGCATTGTCTACCTTCTGGTACATTCTATCTAAACGATCTTTTGAAGCTAAACCAATATCATAAGACATTTTGGTTAATCGAATATCGGCATTGTCTTGTCTTAATAACAAACGATGTTCAGCTCTAGAGGTAAACATACGATATGGTTCTTCAGTTCCTTTCGTTACTAAGTCATCAATTAATACACCAATATACGATTCAGATCTTTTCATAATCAAAGGATCTTTTTCATTTATTTTTAAGTGTGCATTTATACCCGCTACAAATCCTTGAGATGCCGCTTCTTCATATCCGGTTGTACCGTTTATTTGTCCGGCGAAATATAAATTCTCTACCAATTTTGTTTCTAAGGTTAAACCTAATTGTGTAGGTGGAAAGTAATCATATTCGATTGCATAGCCAGGTCTAAACATTTTAGCTTTTTCAAATCCTGGTATTAAGCGTAAAGCTTTTTGTTGTACATCTTCCGGTAAAGAAGTAGAGAAACCATTCACATATATTTCTACAGTATTCCAACCCTCTGGTTCAACAAATATTTGATGTCTGGTACGATCTGCAAATCTATTTATCTTATCTTCTATAGAAGGGCAGTATCTAGGACCTAGGCCCTTTATTCTCCCTGTAAACATCGGTGACTTTTCAAAGCCCTCTTTTAATGTTTCGTGAACTGCCTCATTGGTATAAGTAATGTAACAACTCCTTTGTTCGGTTGGACGTTCAATATCTAAATAAGAAAACTGACCTCTATCTTCATCCCCTTGTTGTTCTTCCATTTTAGAATAATCCAAACTACGACCATCTACTCTTGGGGGTGTACCTGTTTTCATTCTGCCCGATTCAAATCCCAATCCTACCAATTGTTCTGTTAAGCCAGTTGCTGCTTTCTCAGCCGTTCTACCACCACCAAATTTTTTCTCGCCTATATGTATAACGCCATTTAAGAAAGTTCCATTGGTTAATATTACGGCATCTGCATCAAATTCCATTCCCAATGAAGTTACCACACCCGCAACCCTACCATCCACCACCTTCACCTGTGTAACCATATCTTGCCAAAAATCCACATTGGGGGTTTTCTCCAAAGCCCATCTCCATTCCTCTGCAAATCTCATCCTATCGTTCTGCGTTCTCGGACTCCACATTGCAGGCCCCTTCGATCTATTCAACATTCTAAATTGAATAGTACTCTTATCCGATATAATACCAGAGTAGCCACCCATGGCATCAATTTCTCTCACAATTTGCCCCTTGGCCACACCACCCATTGCGGGGTTGCATGACATCTGAGCAATCACACCCATGTTCATGGTAATCAACAAAACACTCGATCCAAGGTTAGCCGCTGCAGCTGCTGCCTCACAACCCGCATGTCCCGCACCTACCACTATTACATTATATTTCTGATTCATTTTGTTTCACGTGGAACAACCTGTGTTCCGATTAAGTACAAAGATAAGCATTTTCATTTATTCGTGTGCTCGTGTGTTCATGTGCGCGTATCCTGTTTCTTGTATCTCGTCGTTCGTATCTGTTAATACGTATCATTAACACATTAACATATTCTCCCATTCTCACATTAACATATTAAACGTAAAACCTTCGGGGTTATTGGGGTCACGGGGGTGCTATCTTGTTTCTACAGATATACGGCTCCTATGGAGCCATTGGCACATTGTCTAATTAGCACATTAATAAATTATCCCACTAACACATTAACATATTCTCCCATTCTCCCATTAACATATTAAACGTAAAACCTTCGGGGTTATTGGTGTCACGGGGGTGCTATCTTGTTTCTACAGATATACGGCTCCTACGGAGCCATTGGCACATTGTCTAATTAGCACAT
>JBIINK010000034.1:0-25720 GCA_044337515.1 Sphingobacteriales bacterium
TGTTTCTAATATCTAATATCTAACTACTATAATAGAATTGAGATGTTAGATATTAGAAAGTCAAATTTCTGCTATTTTTATTTAAATTGATTTTTTAGTAAACATTATGTTTCTAATATCTAACATCTAATATCTGTCAACTATAATAGAATTGAGATGTTAGATATTAGAAAGTCAAATTTCTGCTATTTTTATTTAAATTGATTTTTTAGTAAACATTATGTTTCTAATATCTAATATCTGTCAACTATAATAGAATTGAGATGTTAGATATTAGAAAGTTAAATTTCTGCTTTTTTTATATAGTTAGATTTATTTTTATGTAAACATTATGTTTCTAATATCTAACATCTAATATCTATCGACTATAATTAGGTGCTTCGTTAGTTATAATAATATCGTGCGGGTGACTTTCTTTCATACCAGCAGCGGTGATGCGAACGAAACGTGCATTTTGCATATCAGCAATTGTTGCAGCTCCACAATAACCCATTCCTGCTTTTAATCCACCGATGTATTGGTAAATCACTTCAGCTAACGTTCCTTTGTATGGTACTCGTCCAACGATACCTTCTGGTACTAATTTCTTAATATCATCTTCAACATCTTGGAAGTAACGATCTTTTGAACCACTTTCCATGGCTTCAATAGATCCCATTCCTCGGTATGATTTGAATTTTCTTCCTTCGTAAATAATAGTTTCTCCTGGCGATTCTTCAACTCCTGCGAATAATGAACCTGCCATAATACAAGATGCTCCAGCTGCAATAGCTTTAGCAATATCACCTGTGTGTTTAATACCACCATCTGCAATAACTGGAATACCAGTACCACGAAGCGCTTTAGCACATTCGTAAACTGCGTATAATTGTGGAACACCTACACCTGCAATAATTCTAGTTGTACATATAGAACCCGGTCCGATACCTACTTTTACCGCATCTGCTCCTGCTTTGGCTAATGCTTTCGCAGCAGCGGCAGTAGCAATGTTACCTGCTATAACTTGTAAATTTGGATAAGCTTTTTTAACTGTCTTTAACATCGTAATAACACCTTTAGAGTGTCCATGCGCTGTATCAATCGCAATAACGTCGACACCAGCATTTACTAATGCCTTTACACGATCCATTGTATCAGCAGTTACTCCAACAGCTGCACCAACACGTAATCTTCCGTGTTCATCTTTACAAGCGTTAGGGAAATTCTTGAACTTCTGAATGTCTTTGTAGGTAATTAAACCAGTTAATTTGCCTTTGGAGTCAACTACTGGTAATTTTTCAATTTTATGTTGTTGAAGTATTTGTTCTGCTTTCTTTAAGTCTGTTCCTTTTGGAGCAGTAACTAAATTAGTAGAAGTCATTACCGCGGTAACCTTTAATTTTATATCCTTTTGGAAACGGATATCACGGTTGGTTAAAATTCCAAGTAGCTTATTGTCCTTTGCAATAATTGGAATACCACCAATTTTGTATTCCTTCATTATTTTTAAAGCTTCAGCTAAAGTAGCGGTTTCGCCTAATGTTACTGGATCTTGGATCATTCCACTTTCCGAGCGTTTTACTTTGCGTACCTCATCGGCTTGGCGTTCTATGCTCATGTTTTTGTGCAACATGCCTATGCCACCATTCTGAGCAATAGCAATCGCTAAAGCAGATTCGGTAACCGTATCCATCGCTGCAGATACAATTGGAACATTGATTTTGATTTTCTTGGTGATGTACGAATGAGTACTCACTTCACGAGGTAAAACTTCAGAATAACTTGGGAGTAGCAATACGTCGTCGTAGGTTAATCCTTCGGCTACGAATTTGTTAGGATCTAGATTCATGATGCAAATAATTACAGTTTATTACTTGCCGCACAAAAATAGAAAATTATTTCAGATTATGGTATAAAAGTTAATCTAATAATGCTACAGATCCAACTTTCTTCAAATTCTTGTTCGTAGAATCAAGGGTATTGATCAAATAGATGTACGATCCTGGAGGGCAAATTAAGCCATTATCCTTATCTCTACCATCCCAACCTTGGAACTCATCATCAGTTTCGAACACTAATTTACCCCAACGGTTATAAATCTTCATATTGTACTTACTAGCACTAGAAGTTAATAACTGCGGACGAAATATTGGGTTTAATCCGTTTGGTGTGAATACATCAGGAACAACTAATTTCGTTTCTGTGTAGATATACGCTCTATTCGATTTAGAAAGAGGTGTAATGGGTACAATAGGATTGCCTACCTGTTCGTGAGCTTGTATGTAATAAGAAACTGAATTGTCTGATCCAATCAAATTTGGGTCAGAATCAGTATAAGAAATATCTGGTGGTACTAAAGTTGCAATAAGCTCTGAATTTTGTGTTAAGTTAATTGGATCTAACTTAATACGGTATAATTCATAGTAACCTACATCCTGTAACCAACCATCATAAGCATTCCATGTTAAGTAGTTTGTTGTTGGGTCGATGTACTGAGCTTTTAAACGCATTACATGTGTTACTGCTGTCGTGTCTAATGTATCCGGGCAAGAACAAGAAGTAATGATTTTAAAGAAATAATCTAAACGGTCTGGAACTAAATTAGCTATAACAGTATCTCTGAAACGTTTGTACGGAACAGAATCCATACGTGCAATTTCTTTGAAGTTTATACTATCTGTACTCATCATTATTTGATAAGTAAGTCGCATTTCAGTAGTATCTGTTGTCCAAGCTAAAGCAATCTTACGATTATCTGGATTTACAGTTGCATTTGATAAATAAACATATGCTGGATAGTTGTTAAACGATCCACTAACTATTTTAACATTTGATGATGAACTTTTGGTTAAATCTGTACTTAATACTCGTACTTTAAATTTGTAATCAACTCCAGTTTGTAAGTCCGGACGAACATATGAAGTATTTGGGCCCGAATAAATAACACGATAAGCACCTGAATTTTGACTTTCAGAAACTTCGTATTTAGCAGTACCTATTGCCCAGCCATTATTTGAATTGGTGTAGGTATTCCACACTAAATTAGATGAAGCATTACACAAATCAATTGTATTTTTTAATAAAATCGTTTGATGTGGTTTTGAAGCTACAGAATCTAAATCTGATTTATTTGGAGGGGTAACATCTAAATCAACCGCTTGTATGTAAAAACGCATTACGTTTGTACTTGGTTGGTCTATAGTACCAGTATTATCTTGATAAATGTAGTTACTCGTATTTCTACCGTTCACTAAAATAGGATCGTAAAAATCGGGTTCCCCTAAATTGTTATTGTACACTCGGTAGATATAATAACCATCAACTCTTGCATCCGAAGATGTTTTCCAAGAAACTTGAACTTTTTGATTGTCTTGAACAGAAACAGAATCTATTTCTACCACAGGAATAGACTGCGCATAGCTGTTCGAGCAGAAGGCAAATCCTAATATGAATAGTATTTTAGAAAATTTCATTCCTCAAATATATTATTTTTTTCCTATTACAACCTCTGTGAGGGTGTTTCTCTTAAAATATTCTTTTGCTAGTTGCAATAATCGTTCCGAAGTAGTTTCGTCGATGATCTTAAAATAGCGTTCGTAATACCCGTAATCTAAGTCATACAAGTCTATACTCTTAAATTTATCGGCGTGACTAAAGATATTCTCTATGCTACCAATATAAGCGCCTTTTAGGTAATTTTTAACCAATTGAAGCTCTTCGTCTGGTATTCGTTCTTCTGTTAAACGATGTATTTCACTATAAATTTCATCTAATGCGCTCTGAGTCACATCAACTCCCACTTCTGTAGCGATGTAAAAGAAACTAGAATCCAATAATGGATATATTCCAGCTCCAATTCCATACGTATAACCCTTATCTTCTCGGATATTGGTCATTAAGCGTGATCCAAAATAACCACCTAATACGGTTGTTAATATAGAAAGCTGAATATAATCGGGGTGTGTTTTATGAACAAATTGCTTCCCAATACGTATGGCCGATTGTAATGCTTCAGCGCGTTCTTCGAAAAATAGTACAGGTTCTACTGGATTTACTTTTGGATATTGAGTATTCGATTTTTCTTGAAATGAAAAGGTATAAAATGCTTTCTGTAAGGCATTTAACTCGTATGAGCTAAAGTTACCCGACAAGATGAATTTAGCATTGTGAAGAGCATAATGTTCTTGATGAAAAGCAACAATGTCTTCACGAGTAAGTTCATCAAAGTCCTCAACTTCTACTTTTCTTCCGTAAGGATGTTCTCCAAATAATGTTTTATGAAACTCTCTGCGCGCTCTAAAATCATTTTTCGCATTATTGATTTCGAAAAGTTGAATAGAATTTTTGATATAAGTTTCTAATTCTTCTTCCGGGAAAGTAGGCTTCTGAATAAACTCTGCAAATATGGTCAGGGTTTCCTCAAAGTATTTCTTCAAGGTATATAAACTAACCGAACAGCGGTCTAATTGATTATCGTGTTGGTAAAACGCTCCATAGAAATCTAGTTTCTCCATGATCTCTGCTGAAGTCATGTTTGCGGTACCAGAATTTAATAAGTAATTCGTAGCAGTAGCCACTAATTTCTTATGTTCTGCTCGCATTCCAGACGTAAATACTATTTCTAAACGAATGACTTCCTCATCGGCACCATCAACAGTATAAACTAATAAACCATTAGCTAAAGTAACTGGTTTAGCTTTTAGTAGTTGAACCGTATTTAATGGAAATGCTTCTGGTGCTTCTATCCTATTGATCATATCCATTATTCTTGGTGATTACTATGGTAAAACAATGTAGAACAATTTGAGGGTACAAAAACTTGACTAGCATACTGTTCAATATCTTCTGAAGTAACCGAACGATATCGATCCATTTCTGTATTCATTAAATCAGCATCACCTAAAAGTTCATAATAGGCCATGTTCATGGCTTTGTTCAATAAATTCATCTCACCAAAAACGGTAGATGATTCTAATTTGTTTACTATTTTTTGAAGCTCTCTAGTTTCTATTTTCGAATGTTTTAAATGATTAACCACTTCCCAAAGTGCTTCATCTGCTTGTTCTAAGGAAATTCCTTTTGCAGGTTTTCCTTCTAAAACAAACAAACCAGCTTCTATATCACCAGTGATGTAAGCATTTACTTCTGAGAATATTTTTTTGTTCTTTACTAGTTCTTGGTACATTCTAGAAGATTCACCGCGAGATAAGATATCTGAAATAACATCAGCGATGTAGTATTCTTTTGAATTACGTTCGTGAATATGAAAGGCTTTATAAATAGCATCGTTAGGAACATCAGCACTAGTACTTTGAACTCTAGCTTCTAGTTGAATAGGTTCCTGAGGTAAATTTCTTTCGTATTTATTTCCAGCTGGAATATCACCAAACCATTTATTGGTAAGGGATTTCACGGCATCGAGCGTTACATCACCTGCAACAACTAATATTGCATTTTGTGGTGTGTAATGTTTATGGAAAAATGCTTTTACATCCTCCATTTTTGCATCTTCAATATGAGCCACTTCTTTACCAATGGTTGGCCATTGATAAGGATGTTTTTGATAAGCTAATGGACGAAGTTTCAACCACACATCACCATAAGGTTGATTTAAGTAACGTTGTTTAAATTCCTCAATTACAACACTGCGTTGGGTTTCCAAGCTTTTATCTGAAAAGGCTAAGCTTAACATTCGATCCGACTCTAACCAAAAAGCAGTTTCCATATTGATGGATGGAAGTTGAATGTAATAGTTGGTAATATCGTTATTGGTGAAGGCATTATTCTCGCCACCTACTTTCTGTAGGGGTTCATCATAAGATGGAATGTTAATAGAGCCACCAAACATTAAGTGTTCGAATAAGTGAGCAAAACCCGTTTGATTCGGATTTTCATCTTTGGCACCTACATCATATAATACATTGAGAACAGCCATGGGCACGGTATGATCTTCGTGTACCAATACTCTCAGGCCATTCGGTAAGTTAAAACGCTCGAAATGAATCATTCTTTTTAATTACAGTAAGTTGTTGATTTCGTAATCCAATTGTAGGAAAATGTTATCAGTTTGTCCGATAGTAACAAAATGTACTACACCTTGTTTGTCGACAACTACGTGTGTTGGGTATTTAGATATTTTCAAATCGATAATCATTTGATCCACATCAGTACAGATGATGTAATTGAAAGGCATTTTCTTCAAAAACTCAGTTACATCTTCTAATGGATCGTAAGTTGGTGCTAAGAAAACAACGTTCTTCGCTTTGTATTTTTTTACCAGTTTATTCAACTCAGGTATCTCCGCTTTGCAAGGTGTAGCATCTTTAAACCAAAAATTAAGGACTACCACTTTGCCTTTTAATTCATCACGAGTATATGTTTTACCTGCAACATCTACTACCGAATAATCGCCTATTTCTTTACCAGTTGTAAAGCCAGCTAAAGTAATTGGACCTGTGCGATCCATCTTTTGAGCCGACATTCTGCGTTCATCAGCAGTACTTAAACGTAATTTGAATTCACGAGGCTCCTCACCTTCTGCAGAAATTTGTTCAAGTGTGTAGTTATTACTTTTTACAAGATCGAACCAAGCTGAAGCTTCTAACGTTTTACCCGTACTATCTTTAACGATGGTTGTTTTATCGTTTTTATAATCGCTAAGTGTTTTTGTAGTTTGTGCAGATACTATTACAGTTGACAAACTAAAAAGAATTAAAATGTAAATCTTTTTCATGCTATTGATGTTTATAATTGGTAAAACTATTGAATTTATTCATAATATACCATAAGCTAATTATCTTTGTAAAATGAACGTTAAAGACCTTTTGAACAAAGCTTCTCATTTCGAGTTTCTTAGCAAAGAAGAAGGGATGTATTTATACACCCATGCTTCTACGCCAGACCTAATGTTTACGGCTAACGAGCTCCGTAAGAAGCAGAAAAAAGACCAAAATGCAGTGACTTGGATCATTGATAGAAACTTAAATACTACTAACGTTTGTATTGCCAATTGCAAGTTTTGCAATTTCTTCCGTCGCCCTGGTCACGATGAATCATACATAACCACCATAGAAGAGTATAAAATAAAGATTGATGAAACGATTAAGTATGGTGGCGAACAGCTTTTATTACAAGGTGGTCATCATCCAGATTTAGGTTTAGCCTATTATGTTGATTTGTTTAAATCACTAAAACAGCTCTATCCTACTATAAAATTACATTCATTAGGTCCGCCGGAAATAGCCCATATTGCTAAGCTTGAAGGCATAAGTCATACCGAAGTACTTAAAGCTTTGGTTGAAGCTGGATTAGATTCACTTCCAGGTGCAGGTGCCGAAATATTAAACGACCGTGTAAGAAGATTAATCTCTAAAGGGAAATGTACTGGTAAGGAATGGTTAGATGTAATGAGAGCTGCTCATCAGTTAAACATCACTACATCGGCTACAATGATGTTCGGACACGTTGAAACGATTGAAGAGCGTTTTGAGCATTTGGTATGGTTGAGAGAAGTGCAAGCAGAGAAACCTGCTCACGCAAAAGGTTTTATTGCCTTTATTCCTTGGCCTTTCCAAGATGATGGTACCTTATTGAAAAAAATTAGAGGGATTACTAATAATGTTACTGGTGATGAATACATCCGTATGATTGCCCTAAGCCGTATGATGTTACCTAATATTGAGAACATTCAAGCATCCTGGTTAACGGTAGGTAAAGAAGTAGCCCAAATATGTTTACATTCGGGAGCTAATGATTTTGGGTCGATTATGATTGAGGAAAACGTAGTTTCTGCAGCAGGTGCACCACACCGTTTTACCGCGCAAGGCATACAAGACGCAATAAAACAAGCAGGTTTTGAGCCTAGATTAAGAAACCAACAATATGAATACCGAGAAATGCCGGTAAACATGGAACAGCAAGTGATTAATTATTAAGTTTGCATAAGTCGCCCTCATTTTATTAATTGCGATAAATTATACGAAATTGGAACAGATACAAAAACACATTGAAGCCTTAATATTTGCATCAGAGCAAAGTATTGCAGCTGCTGATTTATTAACTTTAGTGAATCATTCATTAAGCTTAACATTAACTGAAGAAGAAATAGCATCTCAAATAGAGACTATTAAAGGAAAATACACTTCAGATGATTTTGTATATGAATTGGTAGAAATTAGTAATGGGTTCCAGTTCTTAAGTAAAAAAGAATACCACGAATTACTTAATCAATTAATCATTCACCGCGAGAAGAAAAAACTTTCTACAGCGGCAATGGAGACGTTAGCCATTATTGCCTACAAACAACCGATTACTAAATCAGAAATAGAACTTATTCGTGGAGTGAATTGCGACTATAGTGTTCAGAAATTATTAGAGAAAGATTTAATTGCCATTAGTGGTAGAAGTTCTGGACCTGGTAAACCAATACTTTACGAAACGAGTCAGAGTTTTATGGATCACTTTGGTTTACGCAACCAAAAGGATTTGCCTCAATTAAAAGACATTCAATCGCTTGAAAACAGTATTAATCCGGAGGATTCTAATGTTGGAGAGTATGAAACAATAAGTACAGAGGAGGCTTTGGAGATAGAACATAAAGAAGACGATACCGAAGCAGTTACTACGGAGGAATCTTCTGAAAATACTATTTCTGAAACTACAGACACCACCGATTCTACAGCAGAACCCGAAGAATAATTTTTTTTATTTTTTTTGTATTCATTACAATCATTGTATTAAATTTGAGAAGAAAATAATTCTAAGAAAATTCGTTTTTTATTAAATCGAAATTTCTATATTTATAATACATAAAAAATAGATCAATTCTTTCCAATGAAAAGCCCTAAAAAAGCAACGACTAAAAAGGCAGCGGGTAAAACTGCAGCCGACAAATCTAAAGGAAAAGCTACCCCAGCTAAAGAAACGCTTGCTCCAAAATCTCGTATTATCGACGATGAGGACGACGATTTAGATTTGGATTTAGGAGTTGATGATTTTGATGCGGATTTCGATGATGAGGAGTTTGATGACGATGAATTTTAAATTTTGAATTTTGAATTTTGAATTATGAGTTTTGAATTAATTAAATAACTTCTAATCATAATTTCCAACTTCCGCCCAACAGTAAATTTTCATCCTATTTAGCTCACTAAGTTACCACTAAAGGATTACTATGTTTTCTTAATTATTTCTTTGTGTTACTCTGTGTGCACTTTGTGTACTTTGTATTTTATTAGCTCACAAAGGAGCACAAAGTTCCCACAAAGGATCACAATGTTTAGATCTGTAAATAATTAATTCACAACTCACAACTCACAACTCAAAATTATAAGTTTGTGTCATCAACAATATAAAGAGGTCTATTCCTAACATTACTGCTAAGGCGAGAGATGTACTCTCCGATAATCCCAATTGATATTAATTGAATTCCTCCTAAGAATAATACGGAGATGATAATGGATGTCCAGCCCTCTACGTAGTGGCCTGAAATGAATCTAGCATACAAGGCGTATAAGCCAACTAGGAAAGCAACACCAGATACCACGAATCCACAAATGCTTGCAAACTTTAAAGGGAAATTGGAGAATGAAGTAATACCATCTAAGGCAAAGCGAATCATTTTTATGTAAGTATATCCAGTTTCACCGGCATTACGTTCATCGCGTTCGTATTCTACAAAGGTTTGATTAAAACCAATCCATGAGATTTGTCCACGTAAGAATTTTTGTTGCTCGGGCATTTGCTTAAGCACATCTACGATTTTACGATCCATGATTCTGAAATCACCAGTATCTACAGGGATATTTACTGAAGTAATTGCTTTAAGAATACGGTAGAACATTCGAGCAGTAAATTTCTTCAACCAGCTCTCTCCTTTTCTAGCTTTACGTTTTGCATATACCACTTCATAACCATCATTCATTTTGTGAAACATGTCGATGATTAATTCTGGTGGATCTTGTAAGTCGGCATCGATAATAACAATGCGATCTCCAGAAGCTTTATCTAAACCTGCTGTAACTGCAATTTGATGTCCGAAGTTGCGACTAAAATTAATGTACTTCACCGAACTATCAATAGCCGCTAAATTCTTAATGATGTTTATGGAATCGTCCTTACTCCCATCATTAATGAAAATATATTCACAATCAATAGCTAATTTAGATACTACACCTTTTAATCGATTGTACAAACGATCGATATTATCTTTTTCATTGTAAATAGGTATAATGATAGATAGTTTCATTTTAAAATTATATAATATTCATTTCAAGAATTTCCCCTTCGATCATCAACTTCCCTTCGGTAGCTTTTTGAATTTCTTCTACACTAACACCAGGTGCTCGTTCTAAGAGTTTGAAACCGCCTGTAGGTAATACTTCTAGCACCGCTAATTCAGTAACTATTTTCTTTACACATTTTACACCGGTTAAAGGTAAAGAGCATTCTTTTAATAATTTAGATTCTCCAGCTTTATTTACGTGTTGCATAGCAACAATAATGTTTTGTGCTGAAGCTACTAGATCCATAGCTCCTCCCATTCCTTTCACCATTTTACCAGGAATTTTCCAGTTGGCGATGTCGCCATTTTCAGAAACTTCCATTGCACCTAAAATGGTTAGATCTACTTTCTGTGCTCTAATCATTCCAAAGCTCATCGCCGAATCAAAAATAGATGATCCTGGTAATGTAGTGATGGTCTGCTTACCCGCATTAATTAAGTCGGCATCTTCCTTGCCAGCTTCTGGGAATGGACCCATACCTAACAATCCATTTTCCGATTGTAATACGACATTTATCCCTACGGGTATATAATTGGCAACTAAGGTTGGAATTCCAATACCTAAGTTAACATACATTCCATCTTTTACTTCTTGAGCGATACGTTTCGCTATTCCATTTTTATCAAGCATTACTTTAGATTATAGACCTTATTAAATTTTTCAATGAAACCATATGGGAACCAACTATAATTAGCTTCAGTTGCCATTAATATTACAATATCTGAATTATCTATGTATGTTTTGAATTCCTCATCATTTAAATTCGAGGTTAATTCTTTTTCCTTATCATACACATTCTTAAAATAATACATAAAATAGTATTTATTGTATTGAATATTAGGTGAATACAGATTATTGATTGTCCACCAATAACTATCTGCTACAACAGAAACATTAGGGTAATAAGCATTAGAATCTTTTATATATTCCACTACTGGATATTGGTAATTGATTTTATCTATAGGATAAATTAAATTTATTGCTCGTTCTATATCATTATCATCTCCTCTTGGAACAGTAGAGTGCTCTATAGAAATATATTTTTTCTTTGACATCTCTTTTCCTGTTAAATTTTCAATATATCTATTAATCGAATCAGCTACGAGATGGCCAGTGTAGTTTGTCCAATGAATTCCAGCTTTACCCATTAAATTATGAGTTGTTGTATCTTTCATCGAGATCACCCATTTTCTAAAATCAATGAAATTTACATTCTCCTCTGAAATGTATTTTGTAAGGTATTCATAATTGGTTGTATCATTTGTTGCGTATTCGCTTGGTATCTTATCATAATAATAAGAAGCTTTACCTGCAGCAAAAATTACAATTAATTTCTTCCCTGATAAATTTAGATAGTCCTGTATTTTTTTTAACGAATAGATTTTATTTTTATTTGCTTCAACACCGATGAAAGTATTACCAGATATTTCTTTTAAGTAAGGTTTTTCAAATAAATAGTTGTCTTTACCAATAACGATATCAGAGGCATTGGTTTGAGTAAATAATGAATATTGTAATTGATTAAATAATCGAATAAAATTTGATCGAATAGGTAAGTTATCATTTAAGTATTTCATGTATACTTCTTGATATTTCCCACTAAAATAGTCAGAGTCGATTAAATCAGGTTTAGCTTGAATTTCAAAATAACCGCTTAGCTTTTTTTCTTTAATTACAGGTAAATAAGATTGTATTAGAGGTAAAGATAAAACAAATACCACTATAAATATGAAGATATATTCGAATCTCTTTACCATTAGAATCTAAAATATATAAACGGGTTAAAACCTGAACTGATAACATAGCTCAGTGATAAGATTAATAATAATATCACTATTGGTGAACTAATTAAATAAAAACGCTTAGATAACATTCCGTTATAGTAATCCATTTGTTTTGTTTCAGTATTTTTTATCAGAGCGAAGAATGAAAATAATACACCAAACAGTAGCATTGTTATGGTTTGATTGTCAAGTTTAATGCTTGATGATGTATTAAATACGAACATTTTAGTAATGTATGTTTTCGCTTGTACGATAGATTCTGCCCTAAATAATACCCAGCCAATTAGCGTTATAATGTAAGTAAAAGCAATACTAAATATTCGTCCTAATTTTGATAGTATTTTAACCAGAAACAATCGGTCTAAAATCAAAAAGAATCCATGAAACATGCCCCATATAACGAAATTCCAAGCTGCACCATGCCATAATCCTGAGATTACAAATACTATCCAGAGGTTAAAAAACATTTTAAATTTAGACCCTTTATTACCACCTAATGGTATGTATAAATAATCTTTCATCCATCTACCTAAACTCATATGCCACCTTCTCCAAAATTCTGAGATGTTTTGAGATATGTATGGATTATTGAAATTTTCAATGAATTTGAATCCCATAAATCTTCCTAATCCAATTGCCATGTCAGAGTATCCAGAAAAATCAAAATAGATTTGGAATGAGTAAGCGATAATACCTATCCAAGCAGTTGTAGTTCCTAATGAATTCATATCCATCATGAAAATATCATCTGCAAGCTTACCCATCGTATTTGCAATAAATACCTTTTTGGCTAAACCAATTATAAATCTAGTTAATCCTAAAAATCTATTTTCAGTATTTTCAAATGTTGATCGATCAGATATTTGATCTGCAATTTCGTGAAATCGGACTATCGGTCCAGCAATTAATTTAGGGAAAAGTAGTATGTAAGTAAAATAATCAAATACACTTTTAAGTGGTGCATGTACTCTTCTATAAACATCTATAGAATAGGTTAATGTTTCAAATAGGAAGAATGAAATACCAATAGGTAATACAACTGCAGTCCATTCTACCTGTTTTACCCCAATATTATTTAATACTAGATTAACATTTTCGATAAAGAAATTTGAATACTTAAAGTAACATAACAAACCTGTATTCAATAATAAAGATATTATTAGAAAGAGCTTTCTTTTAATACCCTCTGATTCATGCAATTTATTTACAATGAAAAAATCGATTAGGGTAATCGTAAGTAATAGATATACAAAACGAGGTGCACCCCATTGGTAAAAGAAAAAACTAAATGCTAGTATTAAATAGTTCTTATACTTTTTATCAATAAGTATATAACTTATTAAAAATAATGGTAAAAAATAGAATAGGAAAATTGTACTACTGAAAACCATTTATTTAATATGCTGGTATGATGATATGCTAATATGCTAATTTCAATGTGCTAGTGTGCTAATGAGTTAATGTGCTAATAAAATTGGCATATTGGCACATTAGCAAATTGACTAACTTTTTACGGTGCGTTGTTCTATACGTTTCTCGTAATCTTTACCTTCGAAAATACGGTGGACATAAATTCCTGGGGTATGAATATGATCTGGGTCTAATTCGCCTGCTGGTACTAAATGCTCAACTTCAGCAATAGTAATTTTACCAGCCATTGCCATAATCGGATTAAAATTTCTTGCTGTTGATCGGAATACCAAGTTACCCATGGTGTCGCCTTTCCATGCTTTTACAATGGCAAACTCTGCATCAAAGGCATATTCCATCAGGTAATTCTTACCATCGAAATTACGGACTTCTTTGCCTATAGCGACTTCCGTACCTACTCCTGCAGGTGTATATATTACTGGCATCCCGTAACCTGCCGCCATGCATCGTGTAGCTAATGTTCCTTGAGGAATTAACTCCACTTCTAATTCTCCACTTAATAATTGTCTTTCGAATTCGGCATTCTCACCAACATAAGATGATATCATCTTCTTCACTTGTCTTTTTTGAAGCATTAATCCGATACCAAAATCATCCACTCCTGCATTGTTAGAAATACAAGTCAGATTTTTTACGCCTTTATCTACTAAAGCATTGATACAGTTTTCCGGAATACCACATAATCCGAATCCACCAAGCATAAGCGTAGCTCCGTCTTCGATGTCTTTTATCGCTTCTTCAGCATTTTTAACAACCTTATTCATTTTTAATAGTATTAAGAATTGAGTACAATTATAATAAAAATTATTGCCTCACCCTAAATCCCTCTCCAAAGGAGAGGGACTTTATTAAATAATAAAAAAATATTAAAGCCCCTCTCCTTTGGAGAGGGGTTGGGGTGAGGCTAATAATTGTCTCACCGCTCAAATCTTGAGGTGAGGCAAAAAATAATTTACTTATATTAGTCCTATGAAAAACACCATTTTCTTT
Organism: Sphingobacteriales bacterium; assembly: GCA_044337515.1. Lineage (GTDB taxonomy): Bacteria > Bacteroidota > Bacteroidia > Sphingobacteriales > Sphingobacteriaceae > CAJBVG01. Next base: position 14,468 of record JBIINK010000034.1, read on the forward strand.
ATTCTATTTTCAATATCGTTTATTAGTTATGCTCAAGAGGGCCCTATTAATACGGTAAAAGAGAATGGTAAACACTTTAAGGCGGTAGAGTTTAATGTAAAGAAAAATACGTTTTACGCGCAGATTATCCCTCAGTTTACGGGTTCGAGTTTAACCATAGAAACTAATGCTTCGAATAGTTTTGAAGGAGCTTATGTGTTATTAGGTGGTGTAGAGAAGTTTAATTTAGCTCATGATCATGAACAAAGTAGTAATATACAAGAAAACACAGGTCGTACGACTAATCAGTCAAGCAGCTTACTTATTGCAAAAAATGAGTTTCCGTTTTTTAGTTTTTACAGCGGTAATTTAGAAGGGAAAGTCAGGATTAATTTAATGTACGCTGCTCCCCTTAAATCAAGTTATTTAAAGGATAAAAAAAAAAGTCCAATCGACTGTAACACCAAGCCCGAAAGCATCGATCAAAGCATTTGGAGAGTCGGTTTACCAGATCCTGCTCCGAATCCTCAATATTCTCAGGTAAAACATATTATTTTACACCACGCAGCTGGCTCAAATACCGATACCAATTACTTAAATACGGTTCGTAGTTATTACCTTTTACACACTCAAACGAATGGTTGGAACGATATTGGCTACAACTATTTAGTTGCTCCTAACGGAGATATTTACGATGGTCGTCAGGGTGATTTACTTGGAGATGATAATGTAGTGGGTGCACATATGTGTGCTCGAAATACCAATACCATGGGCATTTGCCTGCTTGGTAATTATGAAGTATCAGGTGTTTATCCTAGCGACACAGCTATTGGTTCCATTAACGAATTGGTAACATGGAAACTATGGAAAGAACAATTGTTAAATCCTTATGATAGTTCCTTACATCCAGTTGTTAATCCTGTAAAATACTTAGGTGTTATTGCTGGTCACCGCGATGGTTGTGCTGTGGGTTATACTGAATGCCCAGGTACAAATTACTACCAACAAATTGAGTCGAAAGTAAAAGCTGTTACTGCTATACGTTTAGCGAATTGTATTCCAAATGGAATAGCTATAGAGGATAAACCGAAAATTCTTGTTTACCCTAATCCTTGGACAGATGGAGTACTGACTATTATTGCTCCGGATCTGATTTCAAAAGTGATAATTTTAAATTCTTTAGGTCAGGTAGTATATGAGAAGGAATTAGGAATTAGGAATTATGAATTAGGAATTAAAAAAACTGAATTAGGAATTAAAAAAACTGAATTAGGAATTATGAATGAGGAATTAGGAATTATAATTCAAGTGAAGACGGTAAAAGGTACTTTTTATCAAAAGATTATAAGTAATTAATGTTCGTCGGAGCATCCTTCTCCCGATAACTATCTGGATTAAATTCTAAGTTGATTTAAATATTTTAAGCTCACAAAGGAACACTAAGTTCCCACAAAGGATCACAATGTTTTTCTTTAATTTCCTTTGTGTTACTTTGTGTGTACTTTGTGTTCTTTGTGACCCTATTTATCCCACAAAGGATCACAATGTTTTTCTTTAATTTCCTTTGTGTTACTTTGTGTGTACTTTGTGTACTTTGTGACCAATCATAACAACTTAGAATTTAGAATTTAGAACTTAGAATTTATTGGTGTGTACTTTGTGACCCAACATAACAACTTAGAATTTAGAACTTAGAATTTAGAACAGAGTTAAGAGTTATTTCAAAGTAACAACCGATATCCCATCCCCTCCAAAATCTACATGTTCGTTTTCGATTGAGGCTACTTCCTTATATTTCTTTAGGGATTCGCGGATAATTTTGCGAAGTATTCCATCTCCTTTACCGTGTAATATTCTGATTTTTTGAAAGCCCATCATCAATGCTTTGTCTAGGTATTTCTCTACTTCAAGCAATGCCTCATCACCTCTCATACCCCTTACATCAATTTGTGGCGACATATCACGAGCGGCTTCGGAATAACTCGTTGAGGTCCCTTCGTCTCCGCTCAGGGACCGTCGACTATTGGTTGTTTTATTTTCGGTTATCTCAATTTTTGATAAGTTCACAAAACTCCTCAAATCTCCAATAGCAATTTCTGCTTTTGTCTTCTGAATATTCAATATTCTACCTTCTGCATTGCTCTCTATTAATCGTACCCAGTCTCCGATTTTGAATGTAGTAATATCCCTTTTTTCTATTTTCGATTTTCTATTTTCTTCTAGAGTATTAATTATTTTTTCAGATTCTTCCTCTAACTTCTTTCGGATGGCTTTTGTTTTCTCTTTATCTGCCTTAACTTCTTTAATCTCTGATATGGTATTCTCTATTAGCTTATTCGCTTGTTGCAATATTCGTTTTGCTTCGTCTTTACTGTCTCTTAATAATCGCTTTCTATTTTCGTCGAGTTCCTGTTTAAGTTGTTTGTTTTGTTGAAGAAGATTGTCTGTAATTTCTTTATCAATTATCAGCGCTTTATTGAGTTCTTCAATACGAACTTTTTCCTTCTGTAAATCAATTAATAAATCATCTACTTTTTGCTCCGATCGTCCAACTTTTTGTTTCGCTAATTGAATTAATTTATTCGGTAAGCCAGTCTTTTGGGCAATTTCAAAGGCATATGAACTTCCAGGTTGTCCTATTTCTAATTGGTATAATGCTTTTAATTCGGTGGTATCAAATAACATCGAAGCATTCACTAAACCTGGAGTATTCCCCGCAAAGAATTTCAAATTAGAATAATGGGTTGTAATTACTCCTCTCACATTTTTCTGATTCAAAAGTTCCAATACTGCTTCAGCCATCGGTCCTCCGAACTTTGGATCGGTACCTGTACCAAATTCATCAATTAAAATTAAGGTATGTGGAGTTGCTTGTTGCAAAAACACATTCATGTTGGATAAATGTGCACTGTAGGTACTTAAGTCGGATTCTATCGATTGATCATCACCAATATCGACTAATATCTTTTTCACCATACCCAAGGTAGAGTCGGGCGACATAGGTACTAACAATCCATGCTGAAACATCAACTGTATTAAGCCTATGGTTTTTAAAGCAACCGACTTCCCTCCAGCGTTTGGACCAGAAATTAATACGATTCGTTGCTGATCATTAATCTTTGCATTTAAAGGCACTACTTTTTTCTTCAGTGCTGCAAAATGCAAGGTTAATAAAGGGTGACGAGCATTAATCCAATCGAAATTAGATTCCTTTTGGATGATGGGTAGATGAGCATCCAAACGTAATGCAAATAAGGCTTTAGCTCGAATAAAATCGATGATACTGATGAAACTATGGTATTGTTGTAAAGCAGGTAAATACGGACGAATCTCATCCGTTAATTGAATGAGTATTCTAATAATTTCACGTTTCTTTTGGTATTCTAAATCGCGAATACGGTTGTTCAACTCAAATACTTCCGTAGGTTCCATGTAAACGGTTTGCCCAGTAGAAGATTCATCTAAGATTAATCCTTTCGCTTTACGCTTATATTCTGCCGAAACAGGTATCACCATTCTCCCCTCACGTACGGTTAATTGTCCATCGGAAGTGTAACCCTCTTTCTGCCATTCTTTAAAAATTTGTGTGATGCGTTTACGTACATCAGATTCTGCAGAATGAATTGATTGAATGATGTCTTTTAATTCTGAAGAGGCATTCGGTTTGATGTGACCTTTTGAATCGATAATAGCCTCAATCGACTTGATTAATAAGGGGTCTACGTGAATGTCGGTTGTTAATAATTCGATGGCTGGATATAAACCTTCCGAATCTTTTATAAATTGTAAACATGCTTTTACGGTATGTAAGGCATAGTTTAATTTTAAGAATTCTTCTTCTAATAAATAAGTTCCTTCTACTCGAATACGGTCAGTATAACTACGGATATCGAAATAATTTTCTGACGGGAAATTTCTTCCGGATACCAAAATTGCTTTAAACTCATGAGTTTGATTGAGCAGTTTTTGCAGTAAATCGAAATTAGTAATGAACTGCATTTTATCGACCATAGTTCGTCCCATCGGACTAATACAATCTTTTTTAATTTCTTCCTTAATTTCTAGAAAGCCAAGCTTTTGGTAAATTTGATCAGGAAATAACATCTTACTTTAAATGATAAGTTTCCGTTTCTTTTCTACTCATCTCTTCAATCATCTTGGTATAGATTTCTTCTAGGAGCTCGGGATTATTGGTATAGAACGTTAAACTCTTTTGAAATTGAGCTTCAGAAATATGATATTTTTTGAAAATAAACTCGTAATAGGTTTTATTGTTGATGCTAGTAGAATCGGCATTTAGTGTTTTCACACCCGATTCCGCAATATGTACATCCATCATTATAAACATCATGCTGTCTTTTGCTATAATACCTTCGGGTATCTTAATAGCTGATTTAGAACAAGATGATATTACAAAAACAGAAAGTATAGCGAGTATTAATATTCCTTTATTTTTCATACACATTACAAACGATTAAGCATCTAATTTGTTAAATTTGTCACAAATGTAAAGATAATGAGCATTAGAGAGAATATTTTAAAAATTAGTAAAGAATTATCCGTTCTAGAAGTTAAGTTGATTGCCGTATCCAAAACGAAGAGCGTTGAAGATGTATTAGAAGCCTATAATGCTGGGCAACGAGTATTTGGAGAAAACCAAGTTCAAGAGATGGTTGAGAAATATGAGGCACTTCCTAAAGATATTCAATGGCATCAAATCGGACACCTACAAACCAACAAGGTTAAATACATAGCTCCTTTCATTCATTTAATAGAATCTGTTGATAGTTTGAAACTATTACAAGAAATTAATAAACAAGCATTAAAAAATAAACGAGTAATTGATTGTCTTTTGCAAGTATATATTGCCGATGAGGAAACAAAATTCGGATTAGGATATGATGAGCTGATAGAATTACTTCGTTCAGAAGAATATCAAGAATTGAAAAATGTTCGCATTGTTGGGTTAATGGGAATCGCTACAAACACTGATGTAGAGCGTCAGATTAACGAGGAGTTTAAAGAGCTATCGGTACTGTTTACAGGCATTAAGCAATCCTATTTCCGTAAAGAAGATTCCTTTAAAGAAGTATCCATGGGTATGTCGTCTGATTATAAATTAGCGATTGAGAATGGTAGTACGATGGTTCGTTTAGGAAGTACACTTTTTGGTAAACGCGTTATCAAACATTATAAAAATAAAGAGGATGAAAATTAGAAGAGCCACACAAGCCGATTGTCCTCGTTTATTAGAATTAGTAAATGAGCTGGCTATTTACGAAAAAGCACCACACGAAGTAACGGTAAGCCTACAAGAATTTCAGAATTCAGGATTCTCTCAACACCCAGTATGGTGGGCCTTTGTAGCCGAAAATGAAACAGAAATTATTGGTTTTGCCTTATATTACATTCGCTATTCTACTTGGAAAGGTTGTAGAATGTACTTAGAAGATATTATTATTACCGAGGAATACCGAAGTAAAGGAATAGGTACATTATTATTTGATAGATTAATTGAAGAAGCAAAAGATAGAAACCTACATGGCATATCTTGGCAAGTATTGGATTGGAACGAATCGGCAATCGATTTTTACAAGAAGTATAATGCGAAGTTGGATCCGGAGTGGGTCAACGGATCAATTGAGTTATGAGTTTTGAATTATGAGTTTTGAGTTAAATTAAAAATTATGTTTAAAAATTATACGAGATACAAAATACGAGGTACGAGTTACGATTTACGAGGTATGAGTTACCTAATACTTTGTACATTGTACTTAGTACTATCCTCATGCAATAACAAATCCGGTTCGTTTAGTGCCAATACCGACACGCTTAGCTATAAAGTAAATGTGGAGTTCTTGGGAGATACCAATGAAACCTATGCTCGTATTACCTATCCTTATTTTTTGGATGAGGATGAAAATACTGGTATTAACTCTTTTTTACTAAACAATTTTACCAAAGGAACGAAGAGTGCGAGTTATAAAGACTTATGCGCTTACTTCATCAAACAACATGATTCTGTAGATGTCGATACTTTTGAATCGACGAGGAATTGGGTCAGTGAGAAAAATATCAAAGTTAAATTTCAATATTATCCATTTATATCTTTAGGAACTACCTGGTATGAATTCACTGGTGGTGCTCACGGAAATCATGGTACTGTTTTCATTAATTACAATTGCGAAACCCAATCAAACATTACACTTTCCGATTTATTCGATGCAAAGCAACAAATAGAATTAACTAAAATTGCAGAGCAGATTTTCAGAAAAAACGAAGGTCTAAAAGATACAGATGATTATAGTAATTACTTTTTTGATAATGGTAAATTTGTCTTACCTGATAATTTTTCCATAAGAAAAGATGGATTATTATTCCAATATGGAATTTATGAGATAAAGCCTTATGTTGATGGCACGACGGATTTGTTTGTTCCCTTTGATGATATTAAGAACTTAATTGGTGATCAAAGCATTTTAAGTGCTCTAAATAAAATAGAAAATGGAAAATAGAAAATAGTAATTCTGAAATAATGTTTTTTTTAACTTTTTTCTATTTATCTATTTTCAATTTTTAAATTAATAGAAATAATGAAAATCTTCAAATTCGGTGGTGCATCTGTAAAAGATTCAGAATCTGTAAAGAATGTATGTAGCATTTTAAAATCATACGATAAGGAACAACTCATCGTGGTGATTTCGGCTATGGCAAAAAATACTAATGCTTTGGAAGAAGTGTGGAAAGCTTATTTAAGCAGTGATTCATCATTATCAAGTAAAATAAGGGTTGTTGAGGATTTTCATTTCGGAATGGTTGATGAATTATTTGGAACAGCACCTTGTACTATTCGTGATGAAGTGGCCAATGTTTTTGTTGAATTAGATTGGATTGTGGAAGAAGAACCACTTGATGATAAATCGTATTTATATGACCAAATTGTTTCTTTAGGCGAATTGCTTTCTACCAAAATTGTAGAAGCGTATTTGAGAAAGATGGATTTGAAGAGTAAATGGATTGACGCAAGAGAATATATTCATACCGATAATCATTACCGTGAAGGGAAAGTAAATTGGGAGAAAACAAAAGTAGCCATGCAAGATGGATTACCTACTTTATATCAATCACACATATTAGTTACACAAGGATTTATCGGTTGTACTTCAGAAAACTTTACTACGACATTAGGTCGCGAGGGTTCTGATTATACGGCAGCTATTTTTGCGAACTGTTTAGATGCAGAAAGTGTAATTATCTGGAAAGATGTACCTGGAGTATTAACTGCTGATCCAAAATTATTCCCAGATGCGATTAAATTGGATGATATCCCCTATTCTGAAGCTATTGAAATGACGTATTATGGGGCTAGTGTAATTCATCCTAAAACCATCAAACCTTTACAGAATAAGAAAATCCCCTTGTATGTGAAGGCATTTTTAGCACCAGATCTTGATGGAACTTGTGTAGGTAAAAAGGATAATGTGAAGTTCGATCATCCTATTATCATCGTAAAGAAAAATCAGAAATTACTGAGTATTTCGACAAAAGATTTCTCTTTTATTGCTGAAGAAAACCTTAGTGAAATTATGGGTATTATTAGCAAACATTCGGTAAAAATTAATACCATGCAGAATTCAGCAATGACATTCTCTTGTTGTGTTGATGATGATGACCAAGTAGAAGATTTAGTTAACGATATATCGAAACATTATAAAGTGTTTTATAATTCACCTTTAGAATTAGTTACCATTAGGCATTATAATGACGAGGTGATTCAGAAGATTACTGCCGGGAAAGAATTGATTTTAGAACAACGTAGCAGAAGCACCATTCAATTAGTACTTCGTAATAAAAGCTAGTCGAAACGATAGATATCTTTTACCTGATCCGGACTATCATACGAACGTTGTAAGTCGTGAATAATACCATCAGCAATATCATAAATCCAACCGTGAACGGTTAGCTCTTGTTTGCTTTTCCAAGCTTGTTGTACTACGCTCGTTTGGCAAGTGTTGAGTACTTGTTCCTGTACATTTAGCTCACACATTCTGCGAAACTTCGTATTCTCATCCGCAATATTATCTAGCTCATTTTCATGATGACTATACACCAATTTAATTTGGCGAAGCCAGTTATCCAGTAAGCCGTATGAATTTTGTTCCATGGCTGCTTTTACACCACCACAGCCGTAATGACCAACGATAATAATATGTTCTACTTTTAAAATAGCTACTGCATATTCAAGAACAGATAAAATGTTCATATCCGTTTGTACCACAACGTTTGCGATATTACGGTGTACGAACATTTCACCTGGTTCTAGTCCAACGATTTCATTTGCTGGAACACGACTATCTGAACAACCTATCCATAAATATTTAGGTGATTGAATATCGACTAAGTGAGTGAAATAATCATCACGAATACTTAGTTTTTCTTTCACCCATTTCTCATTGTTTTCAATGAGTTTGGATAAATTGTGTGCTTTATTCATAGTGTTTAGAATTCTCTATTTACATCAAAACTTTCTAGGTAATCGGCAACACGACGAACAAATTGTCCACCTAAAGATCCATCAACCACACGGTGATCATATGAATGAGAAAGGTACATTTTGTGACGAATTGCAATCATATCACCATCTGGAGTTTCAATTACTGAAGGCATTTTACGAATAGCACCTACAGCCATAATTGCCACTTGAGGTTGGTTGATAATAGGCGTACCCATTACGTTTCCGAAAGAACCCACATTGGTTAAGGTATAAGTACCACCCGAAATTTCATCAGGAGTAAGTTTATTTGAACGAGCACGGTTAGCTAAATCATTTACTGCTTTTGTTAAGCCAACTAAGTTCATTTGATCGGCATTTTTAATAACAGGTACAATAAGATTACCACTTGGTAAAGCAGCAGCCATACCGATGTTTATGTTTTTACGTTTGATGATTTGAGTTCCACTCAATGAAATGTTAATCATTGGGAAATCTTTAATTGCTTTAACCAAAGCCTCAATGAATATTGGGGTAAAGGTGATTTTCTCTCCTTCGCGTTTTTCGAATTCTTTCTTCACTTTCTCTCTCCAACGAACTAGGTTAGTAACATCAGCTTCAACAAATGAAGTAACGTGTGGAGAAACGTGCTTACTCATTACCATATGATCGGCAATAAGTTTACGCATTCTATCCATCTCAATTATTTCATCGCCATTGCTTGCAGTCACTGTTGGAGCAGTAATTTTAACTTCAGTTGGAGCACTTGCTTTAACAGCAGCTTTAGGAGCTTCTGTTGAAGTTGCTGGAGTAGTAGATTTTCCTGATGATCTAGAAGCCACGTAATCCAATATATCTTGTTTGGTAACACGACCTTCTTGGCCTGTTCCGGTAATGTTATCTAATTCAGCTTGTGAAATACCTTCACTGCTCGCAATACTTTTTACTAAAGGTGAGTAAAAACGATTTTCTGAAGATTGCACTGCTGTAGCTGCTGGAGCTGATACTATCTCCGCTACTTCTTTAATGCTAGGGGCTTCTACTACTGCTGCAACACTAGATGCCGCTGTTGGAGCAGAAACACTTGCTGAAGCTGCTTCTGTTTCGATGATGGCTATAACAGCACCAACCTTAACTACGTCGCCTTCATTAAATAATGTTTTAACGAGTTTTCCTGCTACCGGTGAAGGAACTTCAGAGTCTACCTTATCAGTAGCAATTTCTAAAATCGATTCATCGCTATCAATACTGTCGCCAGCATTTTTAACCCATTTAATGATTGTTGCTTCGGCAACGCTTTCTCCCATTTTAGGAAGCACTAATTCGTACTGAGCCATAATATAAAAATGTTATTAAGCGCAAAAATAAGCTAATTTGTTAAATCCTCAATTTTATTCTTCTCTTATCATTCTAAAGAGCATATAAAGTGCCTGAACAGCTGTGCGTTCTATATTTTGCATTCTTAGTTTTCCGAACTGAAATTTCTTACTTACTACATGATTGGGCGTAGCCACAGCAATCCAAACCGTACCAACTGGTTTATCCTCTGTACCACCATCAGGACCTGCAATACCAGAACAAGCAATGGCATAATCTGTATTAAAATGCTTTATAGCACCTTTTGCCATCTCTTCAACGGTTTCTTGACTAACAGCACCGCAAGTATCTAAGGTACTTTGAGTTAAGCCAAGCATACTTTTCTTTAAATCGTATGAATATGAAACTGCTCCACCTTCAAATGCTCTAGAAGATCCAGGTATACTCGTAAACAAATGACTGATATACCCACCAGTACAACTTTCTGCAGTAGATAGTTTTTTATTGTTTTTGATGAGGATGTTTAGAATTGCTTCTTCAAAAGAAATGTCCTCTTCGGCTACTACATTTTTATGAACACGTTCTGAAATTTGTTTTTTGTAATTTAAAATTTCATTCGGATCGTAAACACCATCATAATTTGCAGTTAAACGCATTCGTACTTGTCCTAGTTTGGGTAAGTAAGCAAGTTTTATATGCGATGGTAATGCATTCTCAATGTCTTCGATTTCTGTTGCTAAAAATGATTCACCAATTCCAACTGTTAATATATTTTCGTGTATTAACGTATGTCCGATGAAATTTGCTTTGATATAAGGTAACACTGATGATTCCATAATGGCTTTCATTTCGAAAGGAACTCCTGGCATACAAAATATGTGTTTACCATTTATATTGAAATGCATTCCAGGTGCTGTGCCTTGTGGATTTTGAATAATGGTACAATTATCAGGCACTTCAGCTTGTTTTCTATTGACTTCTGTTACTGGTCTGTTGAAACGTGCGAAGATGCGTTCAACATTCGCTAATGCTTCTTCATTCAATACTAACTTCGCATTGAAGTATTCGGCTAAGGTATGCTTGGTTATATCGTCTTTCGTTGGACCTAAACCGCCTGTAATTAAGATAATGTCAGCACGTTTTTGAGCTTCATTTAGCGCATCAATAATGTGTTGTTTATCATCAGATATAGAAGTGATTTGCTTTACACGAATCCCGAATTCATTCAACTGTTGCGCCATCCATGCTGAATTCGTATCAACAATTTGTCCGATTAAGATTTCGTCGCCTATGGTAATAATTTCGCACAACATGATAATTTAATATGTTAATATGTTAATGGGATAATATGTTAATTCAATATGTTAATTTGTTAATGCCTGCCTCGGCCATAGACGAGGGGATAATATGTTAATTCAATATGTTAATTTGTTAATGCCTGCCTCGGCCATAGACGAGGGGATAAT
>JBIINK010000074.1:0-7441 GCA_044337515.1 Sphingobacteriales bacterium
CTCCTTAAACATCTGCATGGAAACATGACCGTTTTTCTTAATGATTAAGGCATGTCCAGGTTCTACTTCTTTAATTTCATCAATTGGAATATTGAAAGCTGTTTGAATAGCTGGACGTTCTGAAGTCACTACAACTACTTCTTCGTCTTCATAATAGAATGCCGGACGAATGCCTGCAGGGTCGCGCATCACGAATGCATCGCCATGACCAATCATCCCACAAATGGTATAGCCACCGTCCCAATTTTTAGCAGAACGGGTTAACACATTCGCCACATCAATTTGCTCTGAAATTAATTTAGAAATTTCAATATTAGAGTGACCTAATGATTTATAATAATCGAATAGTTTTTGATTCTCATCATCTAAGAAATGACCGATTTTCTCTAAAACAGTAATCGTATCTGCTTTTTCTTTAGGATGTTGACCTAATTCATATAATTGCTCAAGCAATTCGTTAACATTAGTCATGTTGAAATTACCTGCAACGATTAAGTTTCTAGTAATCCAATTGTTCTGACGAAGGAAAGGGTGACATTGTTCGATGTTATTGCCACCGAAAGTGCCGTAACGTAAGTGACCTAGAAGTAATTCGCCTGTATAAGGAGCATTGTGCTTTAACCATTCTGGATCATTAAATTTAACTGGATCCAAAGCTTCCACCTCTACCAAACGATTGTGAATATGCTCGAAAATTTCGGGAACCGCATTTTTGCTGGTAGAACGGTGACGAGATATGTATCGTTCGCCAGGTGCAATGTCCAGTTTTATCGTAGCAACACCCGCACCATCTTGGCCACGGTTCTGTTGTTTCGACATTAATAAATACAGTTTATTGAGCCCATATAGAGCTGTGCCGTATTTTTCTTGGTAAAAAGCTAATGGTTTTTTAAGTCGGATTAATGCGATGCCGCATTCGTGCTTAATTGAATCACTCATGGATGTGTCACTAAGTCCCAAAACTACTTAATATTTTCGAATTTTCGCATTTGCACATTTGCACATTTGCACATTTGATTTTAATTCTTTGAATTAAAATCAAATTGTCTTATAATTGCAACCTATTTCAGGGCCCATAGCTCAGCTGGTTAGAGTAGGAGACTCATAATCTTTTGGTCGAAGGTTCGAGTCCTTCTGGGCCCACTTATTTACTAATAAACAAAAAACCCAGTCTAGGCTGGGTTTTTTGTTTTAAAAACTGAATTAGTTTTTTTTGAATAGTAGTATTTTCTTTTTTTTTGAATAGTAGTTCTTTTTTTTGAATAGTAGTATTTTGTAGTCTAATAAGCAAGTCACTTCATTGCTTTAAAGTAGGTTAGCAAAACGGCTTTCAATAACTGCTTTCTATTTATACTATCACTCCTATTATACTTCAAAATACTACTATTCGATACATAGGGCGTTTCGGTTACATTTTTGATTCTTCGACATTTCGACAATTCGACACTTCGATAATTTGGGTGCTTGGGTTAGTTTGTTCTATTTTTCGACAATTCGACAATTCGACCCTTCGACATTTCGACATTTCGACAATTCGACATTTCGACCCTTCGACCCTTCGACATTTCGATGTTGCTGTTTTTTTTTATTTTTGCACCATGATAAAAAACATCATCTTCGATTACGGCAATGTTATTTTCGATATCGATCATCAATTAACGATTCAAGCATTTCAAGATTTAGGGTTACAACACGACAAAGGTTTTTTTGGGCATTTGAAACAAAATCCACTATTCGATACTTTCGAAATGGGGAAAATTAGTCCAGCCGGGTTTCGAAATGAAGTAAGAATTATAGCAGCTCAAGATTTTAGTGATGAAACCATCGATAAAGCTTGGAATACCCTACTGCTAGGTATTCGTCCAGGTTATTTGGAATACTTAACTGAATTGAAGTCGCAATACCGCACCTTTTTATTAAGTAATAACAATGAAATCCACTACAACTGGATCAATGATTATCTGCAAAAAGAGTTTGGAGTACCCAACATGTCGCAATATTTTGAACACGATTATTACTCGCACCTTATGGGAATGCGTAAACCCAATGCCGATATTTTTGAGTTTGTTTTAAAAGAACATCAGCTCAACCTTAGCGAAACATTGTTCATCGATGATAGTCCGCAACATTTGGAAACTGCTAAAACCCTTGGTCTACACACCCATCTTATGCTTAGAAGTGACGATTTAAGAACACTTATCCCTACTTTATTAGCATAATTACACTCAGATGACATTCATCATATTTGGTTCGCACTAAAAAGTATATTTTTATAAAAAAATTAACATAATGAAAAGAATATTCACCCTCATTCTTACCACTACTGTATTTGTTTACAGCACATTTGCACAAGAAAATCACTTTAAAAACCTAAAACAACTTACCTATGGAGGCGACAATGCCGAAGCGTACTTTAGTTTTGATGGAAAGCATCTAAGTTTTCAATCAAACAATAAAGCTTGGGGTGTAGAGTGCGATCAGATATTTTCAATGGATATTAGTAAAGCTAAAAAAGATACTACTTATCGTCCACCAATGATTTCTTCAGGGAAAGGCAGAACCACTTGCTCTTTCTTTTTAAACGATAACCAACATATTTTGTATGCATCTACGCATGGTGAAATGGAAAAGTGCCCTCCACCTCCAGCCCCGCGTGAGGATCATAAATACTTATGGCAGGTATCACCAGAATATGATATCTATGTGGCTGATTTAACTGGAAAAATAACTCAAAAATTAACCAATAGTAAGGGATATGATGCCGAAGGAACAGTTTCACCTGATGGCAAAATGATTGTATACACTTCTACTCGCTCTGGCGATTTAGAACTGTGGACCATGAATGTTGATGGCTCCAACCAAAAGCAAATAACCAATGGTTTAGGATATGATGGCGGTGCTTTCTTCTCACCAGACGGTAAGAAAATAGTTTTCAGAGCTTCTCGTCCAACATCAGAAACCGATGTTATGGAATACAAAGAACTATTAAGCGAAGGATTAGTTGCTCCAACGAACATGGAGATTTACACTTGCAACATCGATGGTACTGATTTAAAACAAATCACTCGTTTAGGAAAAGCAAATTGGGCTCCATTCTTCACTCCTAAAGGCGATAAAATCATCTTCTCTTCAAATCACCACTCACAACGTGGATACGATTTTCAATTGTATTTAATCAATTTAGATGGAACAGGATTAGAACGCGTAACCAATGCTAGTATCTTCAATGCTTTCCCGATGTTCTCTCCTGATGGTAAAAAAATCGTATTTTCATCTAATAGAAATAACCACGGAACTAGAGATACGAATTTGTTTATTGCGGATTGGAAAGAGTAATCGAAGTGTCGAGGGGTCGAAGGGTCGAAGGGTCGAAGAGTCGAACTTGCATAATAACCCATTAACCTAATAACCAAATAACTTACTAACTTAATAACCCATTAACCCAATATCATGTACAGAATCATAGCCATCCTTTTACTCCTATCTAATTTTGCGTTTGCGCAAACGGATTTTAAAAGAGTAAAGAAAGACATACACTTTTTAAGTTCGGATAAATTACAAGGGAGATTTCCGGGTACAAAACAAGAACTGAAAGCAGCGGCTTATATTGTTAAAAGCTTTTCCAAATTAGGCTTAGAGCCAAAAGGTACAGAAGGTTATTTACAAGGATTCCCTTTTAAAATAAGCAAGAACCCACATGGTTCTGAAAACGATATGGAACCGAAAGGCACTGCCCATAACGTTATTGGATACCTAAATAATGGTGCAAAATATACCATCGTTATTGGTGGACATTATGACCATTTAGGAATGGGATTAGCCGGTAATTCTTTGGATGCTAATCCAGAAAATAAAGTACACAACGGTGCCGATGATAATGCTTCGGGTACTGCTGGTGTAATGGAGTTAGCTCGCTATTTTGCAAACAATGGAGTAAAAGAAAATCATAACTTTTTATTCATTTGTTTTTCTGGTGAAGAAGAAGGTTTATTAGGTTCTAAATATTTCACCAACAACCCTACAATCGAATTTAGCACTATCAATTGCATGCTCAACATGGACATGATTGGTCGTTTAAATGACTCTACGAAGAAAATAATTATTTCGGGTGTTGGAACTAGCCCATCATGGGGGACTGCGTTAAACAGTCTATCGTCAAACATCATTAAATATAAAGCAGACAGCGCTGGTATGGGTCCTTCAGATCATGCTTCGTTCTACTTAAAAGATGTTCCAGTTTTACATTTTTATACAGGTACACATAGCGATTACCACAAACCAAGTGATGATGCCGATAAAATTAATAACCAAGGTGAAGCTTATGTACTAAACTTCATTGTTGCCATAATCAATACAATGGATAAAGAAGATAAAATTTTATTTACTCCAACAAAAAATATCAACGCTTCTTCATCATCTACAAGTTTCAAAGTAACTTTAGGTGTTATTCCTGATTATGCTTTTGATGGTGTTGGATTAAGGCTTGATGGTGTAAGCGAAGGAAAATCAGCACAGAAAGCTGGCTTAAAGCAAGGTGATATTATTACGATGATGGACGAATTGAAAATCGAAAACATCCAAGATTATATGAAAGGTTTGAGCATGTTCAAAAAAGGTCAGACTGTACAATTAAAAATTAACCGAGCTGGTAAGGAGTTAATTGTTCCTGCTACTTTTTAATAAACTTAGTTGAAAACTGTTTTTCAGACGTATAACCTTTCAATAAATACATACCACTAGGCAATTGATGAATGTCTATTTTATTTGTTAAAAAATATTCATTCATTAATTGACCTTGTGAATTTATCACAGTTACATATTGCACATCATCAGCAACAATATTTATCTCTTCAGTTGCGGGGTTAGGATACGTTTTTAACTTTAACTTATTTTCACCATCTATTCCACCATATATTTCATGGTAAAAACTCATAAAATCGCAGGTTTGATTTGCAGAATAATATGGATTTGGCAACTGATGATTAAGTAAAAACAAGGTATCAGAATTAAAACTACCCGATACAACGGTTTCTAAAAAATCTGTCGAAACATCGTACATTTCAACAGTTGTTCCTGTAGTTATTTTTTCATAATATGAAGTGCTTCCAAAATTTAAGTAATACAGGTTATAATCTAAACCATCTCGTTTAAACAATAAATATCCACTCATATCTGTTGGAATAATCAATCGATTATCGTATTCAGAAAAATTAAAATTGATAGGTAAGCTAAGTCTTTCAATCAATGTGTCAATTTCTCGATATACGTTAAAACTTTGTGTTAAAACTTGCGAATTATTTTGCTTGTAAAATGCCCAAATTATATTACTAGATCTTGCTTCTAAATGACTTGTAAAATCGAATGTTATATAGGGTTCGCATGCCAAGAAATTAAGATTTAAACTTGTATCCGCTTTGTACATGAAATTAGCATAACCAGTATTCAAATTTGTTCGAACGGTAAAGGTGTCTATGTTTGCATAATCACTTGCACTCCCCGCAACATATACAATGTTGTTTAGCTCTTCAATGCTTGAAATGGTTCTAACATTTGGGAAGTACTTTGTTGAAATTACATTTCCGTTATTAGCATTAATTTTTATAATGGAAGATTCAATGTCGTGGTGCAATGTACTCACTAAAATGTTTCCCGAATTCAGCTCCGTAACACTTGTAGCCATACTGTTATACATAGAATCTTGTATAATGGTAATCCAATTAAATTCTCCCGACTCTCCTTTTAAACTCAGTATAAACGATGACGTTCTATTACTATCCAAGGCGTAATAGGTGTTACTATCGATACTAATAGAGTCTGAAAATAGTCCTACTATAATTGTAGAGTTAGAGTATATTAAATTCTTTAATTGATAGGGATAAATAGTTCCTTTTAAATTTACTTGCCAAACAAATGGATTTCCCCAATTTAAATCGGTATTAAATACCCACATATCGCCACATTTATGTTGAGTAAATGTGGGAATAAATTTCTTCGGCTGTATTCCAGCTGCAACCGTTCCAAAAAAATTATCGTTATCAACACATAAAATTTGTGTTCCACCTTTGGAAGAAAAGCTCTCTGTAAAATATTCGTTGATCGACAAATTACCAACTTGAGTACCTTGAGAGAATGAACATAAGCTGATTAATATGACAAAAATTAATAGGAAGATGTGCTTCATAACATAAAAATACAAATTGAAAATCAATTATTTAGCCTACCCTAGTTCCATTCTCTACCTTTTGCTCGGGCTGTATCAATACCACATCTTCTGCACCATTTGCATAAATGCCTAATACTAAGCATTCAGACATAAAATTGGCAATTTGTTTACTTGGGAGATTTAAGACCGCTAATACCTGTTTACCCTCTAAATTTTCTTTTAAATACCTTTTAGTTATTTGTGCACTAGAATTCTTTATTCCTAATGGACCAAAGTCGATTTGCATTTGGAATGCTGGTTTTACCGCCTTATCAAACTCATTTATAGAAATAATAGTTCCAACATACATAGCAACTTTTTCGAAGTCTTGAAAGGTTATTTGATTCATATTTTATATCTTTAGTGCATTAAAGAATACAATATAATGTCAAATTTTGAAATTAGTAAAGTATTAAAGATCGTTGATAACGACAAAGGCATGGCTAGAACCTTACTAGAAATGACCTTAGAGTTAGGTACTATTGATTTTAACGAGATGAAACGTTTAACGGCAAATGCTGAATATGATGCAGCCGGAAAATTAGCGCATAAATTAAAATCGAGTTTAGCAACCTTAGGTTTTAATAGTATTTCTGAGATGATGAAAGACTTGGAACATTATTCTAAAACTTCTGTTGATCCAGCTACTTTTAAATCTAAAATGGCAAATTTAGAAATGGCTTTAGAAGAGTTATTTACTTTTATTCGTCACTCGCTAGCTTCCGACTTGGTGTAATACTCGAGTAGATTATCATACTGGTATTCAAAATTCAATTCACTTTTCGATTTTGCATTATTCACCCATCGGGTTTCCTCTGTATCTATAGCAAATAAAGGGGCTTCAAGACTTTGGTGCAAACAAACTTTGGTATAAAATTCCTCACGTGTAGGATGTTCCGAAGAACACACATTAAACACTCCAGCTACATCTTGTTGTATACATTGTTCAATAAAACGAATGACATCAGTTTGATGTACTAAATTTATTTTATTGTTGGGATTCGCTACATTTTTTTTGCCGGCCAAGAAAAGTGCTGGATTTCTATTCGGACCAACTAAACCTGATAGTCTTAAGATGATACGATTGATACTAATATTTTTTAATGTGAATTCTTTTTGAGCAACAGTAGATTCGTTTAAAAGTATTTCATCCGTTTCGCTCACCTCTCCTACCATTCCATTATAGATGGATGTTGATGAAATAAAAATTATTTTCTGTACCCCATATTTTTCTAAATC
>JBIINK010000075.1:0-7370 GCA_044337515.1 Sphingobacteriales bacterium
TCGAAATTCGGGGGGCTTTTTTTATGAGTGTAAATAAATTATAAGCTCACTTGTACTAACAAACTGATATCAGCTTTGATGAAGAATGCAGTTGTTATAGGGTTGTTTAAACGACCAATCATGTTTACTCTAAATTCTGGCATAGCAACATAAGGTAAGAAGTCAAAACCACCTGCTGGTAATGGTAATTTAATTGAATTAGTAGTGTTAATAGTAGACATTGTAGCACTATCAGCACCAGCTGCTAATACTAATGGCTCGTTTGGACCAACTTTACCAACTTTCATTTGTAATTCTTTAATTGAAGTGAAAGTAGCTCCCGGTACCGCAACACCATTTGCATCGCAAATAGTTAATTTGATAGAGTCTAATAACATACCACCAATGTCATCACGTGTAGCACCTTCGCCAGCAAGAACGCTGTCTAAGTTTGAAGGAACAACAGTAGTAGTATCAAATGAAATACTTCCTGCTTGATCAACAGAGAATATTTGAGTTACCGTTTGTGGAATTCCAATGGTAATACCTGCGTTTTCATCACATGAAGCAAAAATAGTTGCTCCAGCTAATAAAGTAGATACAAGCATTGTTTGTAATAAGTTCTTTTTCATAATATTGGTTTTATAATTTGTTCAGTTACTTACAAAAGTAATATTTTTTTTGAAAACATAGATTAACAAGTAGTTAAATCTGCAATTATCATTCCAAATGCCTAAAACAGCCTTTTGCTTTCACTTAAGTACAGTAAAAAGTCTTTCGGATGGTTATTTATTTTCTCTTTATCCCTGTTTTTACCCAATCTAACCACTATCATTTCATTTTTAGGGTCTACAATAATATACTGTCCTAAAATACCTCGGCAATAAAAAGCATCATTATATACCCACCATTGGTAGCCATACTGTGTGGTATTTACTCCATTTTCTGGCAAACCGTGGGCAGTAGTACTTTTGTGAACCCAGTCAGCAGATACCACTTGTGTACTATCCCATCGTCCGTTTTGCATATATAATTTACCAATTCTAGCAAAATCTCTAGCATTCGAATAGAAACAGCAATACGCCTTTTCATCGCCCCCAACATGGTCTAAACTCCAATGGGCTATATTTTCGGCGCCAATTTTCGACCATAATTTTTCCGATGCATATTCAGTTACACTTTTTCCAGTTGCTGCTTTTAATAGAATTTCTAATACTTGAGTGTCGCCGCTTCGGTAATTAAATAACGTGCCTGGTTTTTCTTGAACATGTAAGGAGAAAATTAATTTACGCAAATCACTACCATAATAAGCATCGGTAGTTTGATTGAAAGGTGACGAATACGATTCCTTGAAACTCAATCCAGAGGCCATTCTTAGCACATCTACAATTTTCACTGTGGCCAATTCTCCCTTGTTAAATTCAGGAACATACTTACCAACCGGATCATTTACGCTGCTAATTTTTCCTTCATCAACAGCAATTCCTACTAAAATGCTAATAATACTTTTCGCCATAGAGAATGAATTGGAAAAAGAATTCTGGTCGTAATTATCCCAATACTCTTCATAAACTATGGAGTCTTTTTTAATCACTAAAAAAGCAACGGTTTCATATTTCTCTAAAGTGTGGCGAAGTGTATCACTAAGTTTTACAGCATTCTTTTTACTCGAAATATTCCAAGGTTCTTTTTTGCCTTTATTTTCAATCGTAGTGTACGGGAAAACATCAAGGTCGTCGATATTAGGTTGCTGGTAAAGCAAGGCTTTATAGATGTACGTAGTATCGGTCACCCAAACGGCAACATTGGCCAATAGTAATACCGTTAAAGTAATGTAGAGGATTCGTTTAGCTAAGTTCTTTTTCATTTGAAATGAAGTTCATTTCAAACAAGATAGCAATTTCATTTTTCAAAACCGATTTTACTTCTTCAAAATCTAAGGGATGTCCGAGTTCTTTTTCCATGGAAGTAACCGCCTTATCGTCTATACCACATGGTATAATATTATTGAAATAATTGAGGTCGCTATTCACATTAAATGCAAAGCCATGCATGGTTACCCATCGGCTACAACGCACACCCATAGCGCAAATCTTACGAGCTTTTGTGGGGTCGTCAATATCTAGCCAAACCCCTGTTAATCCTGGTATTCTGCCCGATTCAATTCCATATTTTTTTAAGGTATTGATGATGGCATCTTCTAAAAAACGCAAGTATTTATGAATGTCGGTAAAGAAATAATCTAGATCCAGAATAGGGTATCCTACTATTTGTCCAGGTCCATGGTAAGTAATATCTCCACCACGATTAATTTTATAATACGTAGCGTCGGCATCGCTCAATCCATCGTCATCTAGCAATAAATTTTCTTGCTTACCACTCTTACCTAAAGTATAAACATGAGGGTGCTCACAAAAAAATAAATAGTGATTAGTTGGAGTTTGAGTATTATTCGTTCTGTTGTCAGATTTTATTTTTAAAGTCTTCGCAAAATACATCTCTTGCCTATCCCAAGCTTCCTTGTAGTCAACCATTCCCCAGTCTTGAAATATAACGTTAGGCATAAAAAAAGTTTAATATATTAAGGATGATAAAAGAACCTGCATATATGCAGTTGTGTTACTCATGCAAAGGTACGATTTTTACCGCATCATATACTGAGAATGGCGGAACACAATGATTTCGGGGTAAGTGGAGAGCGTTTGGCAAAGGAGTATTTGCTGAGTAAGGGCTTTGTGATTTTGAAGACGAATTACCGGGTAGGTAATGCAGAAGTCGACATTATTGCGGAGCACAAAAAGCAAGTAGTGTTTGTGGAAGTGAAGACGAGACGTCAAACCCAATACGGTAATCCTGAAATCGCTGTGAACCGCGAAAAACGATCAAACATGAAACGCGTCGCGCGTTCCTACATCGAAAAACACAAACTCAAAGGAGAAGTCCGCTTCGACATCATTTCCATCGTCTTTCCCAAACAAGGCAACCCAGAAATCACACACTTCGAAGATGCTTTTTTTCTGCGGTGAAGAGTATTGTCAAGTTTAGCGAAGCGCAACCCTCAACGATAGTCAAGTTTAGCGAAGCGCACCACTCTAGCTAGTCAAGTTTAGCGAAGCGCAACCCTCAACGATAGTCAAGTTTAGCGAAGCGCAACTTGACGATAAAAAGACCTAGGAAGCGCAACTTGACAATACTAAATACTAATTACTAAAATCTTTAAAAATGCCAGGAACCTACAGAATAAACAACCAAAACAACTTATACTTCATCACCTCCACCATTGTCCGTTGGGTTGATCTATTTGATAAAAAGATATATAAAGACATTGTTGTTGATAGTCTAAATTATTGCATAGAGAAAAAGGGACTAGAGGTTTACGCCTGGGTCATCATGTCAAATCATATTCATTTAATTGTTGGCAGCAAAACTGGCAAATTGGAGGGCATCATCAGAGATTTCAAAAAGCATACATCAAAGACAATAATCAAACTTTTAAAAAATTCAGTATACGAGAGAAGAGATTGGATATTGAGAATATTTAATGAAGACGGGTTAAATAATCCAAATAATTTACTGTATCAAGTTTGGCAACAAACCTATCATGCAAAGGAGATTTTCTCGATGGGTTTTCTCTTGCAAAAACTCAATTATATTCATATGAATCCAGTAAGAGCTTCAATTGTTTCTGAGCCTTGGCATTATGTTTATAGTAGTGCTGGAGATTATAAGGGAGCCAAAGGATTGGTGGATGTTATTTTGCTTTGAATAGTGTCGTCAAGTTGCGCTACGCTAAACTTGACGAGCCAAGAGTGGTGCGCTTCGCTTTGAAGTAATTAGTTATCAGTGTCGTCAAGTTGCGCTACGCTAAACTTGACGAGCCAAGAGTGGTGCGCTTCGCTGAACTTGACTATCGTTGTGGGTTGCGCTTTGCTAAACTTGACTTGTGCTGTGGGTTGCGCTTCGAAAATTCGACCTTTCGACAGTTCGAAATTTCGATTACCTTTGCGCCATGACAACCGATCAAATAAAAGATTTGAGGGAACGCCTAGATTCCCTGAGGAGGCATCTTTGACATCGACAATCGTTTAACACAGATTGAAGAGGAGCAAGCCAAAACTACAGAACCCGGTTTTTGGGATGAGCCAAAAGAAGCAGAAAAACTGCTGCATGGTATAAAACAAAAGAAAATATGGACGGATGCCTATGCTGTTGTGAAAGCAGTGGTAGAGGATACGGTTGTGCTATTTGATTTTTATAAGGATGGCGACATTTCGGAACCCGAAATGCTAACCCAAATGAAAGTAGTTACTCAGGCACTCGACGAGTTGGAATTTAAAAACATGTTGAGTGGGGAAGAGGATCAACTCAATGCCGTACTGACCATAAATGCTGGTGCTGGTGGTACCGAAAGTTGCGATTGGGCTGCTATGTTGATGCGTATGTACATCATGTGGGGCGAAAAGCATAAATACAAAGTTCGAGAAATCGACTATCAAGCTGGCGAAGGCGCCGGCATTAAATCGTGTACCCTCGAGTTCGAAGGGGAATTTACCTACGGTTATTTGAAAGGAGAATCAGGGGTCCACCGTTTGGTCCGCATATCACCTTTTGATGCCAATGCCCGCAGACATACTTCCTTTGCTTCCGTTTACGTATATCCTTTAGT
This sequence comes from Sphingobacteriales bacterium, assembly GCA_044337515.1. Lineage (GTDB taxonomy): Bacteria > Bacteroidota > Bacteroidia > Sphingobacteriales > Sphingobacteriaceae > CAJBVG01. The sequence goes on from JBIINK010000075.1 coordinate 4,646, forward strand.
GGATGATAGCATACAAATCGATATTAATTTAGCCGATGTTTCTTGGGATACCTACCGCGCAGGTGGTAAAGGTGGACAAAACGTAAACAAGGTAGAAACTGCCGTACGTTTGAAACATGCTCCATCTGGGATCATTATCGAATGTCAGCAAGAACGTTCTCAAAACCAGAACAAAGAGAAGGCCTTAAAAATGTTAAAGTCGCAACTTTATGAGCTGGAAATCAGGAAGAAAAACGAAGCGAAGCAAGCCGTAGAAAGCACCAAAAAGAAAATTGAATGGGGTTCGCAAATTCGAAATTATGTACTTCACCCATACAAATTAGTAAAGGATTTAAGAACCAATTTAGAAACCTCTAATGCTCAAGGTGTTTTGGATGGCGAGCTTGATGAATTTATTAAAGCATATTTAATGGAATTTTAGAATAAAATGTCAGTAAATACAATCAAAATCTTAATTTTAGCGAAAATTTATAAAACAATAACGTTTTGAAAATCTGTGTACCAAAAGAAACAAAGGAACGCGAAAATCGTGTTGCTTTAACACCCACTGTAGTTAAACAATTAGTTCAAGCAGGTTACGAAGTCTGTATCGAACAATCAGCAGGAATGAAATCCTATTTTGATGATGCCAATTATACGGAAGCCGGCGCAAGTATCGTTGCCGACACTCGTAAAATTTATTCTGATGCCGATGTTGTATTAAAAGTAAATGCTCCAAGTTCGGAAGAAGTAAGCTGGATGAAAAAAGATGCAATCTTAATTTCATTTATGTTTGCAGCTACCAACAAAGATCTTGTGGATGCATGTGTTAATGCAGGCATTTCATCATTCTCGATGGATGCTGTTCCTCGTATTTCAAGAGCACAAAAAATGGATGCCCTAAGTTCTCAAGCAAACCTTGCAGGATATAAGGCTGTTCTTATGGCGGCAAATGAGATTGGTAAAATATTACCAATGATGACCACCGCTGCAGGAACTATCCGCCCTACAAAAATGGTAATCTTCGGAGCAGGTGTTGCAGGCTTGCAAGCAATTGCAACGGCTAAACGTTTAGGAGCTGTTGTTGAAGTGTCGGATATTCGTCCGGAAACAAAAGAACAAGTAGAATCTCTTGGTGGTAAGTTCATCGAAATGAAAGGTGATGATAGTGTGAAGATGGAAGGTGGTTACGTAAAAGGAGTTTCTGATGAGTTCCTTAAAAAACAACAAGAGCTTGTAGCGAAACATGTGAAAGAAGCAGACATCGTTATTACTACTGCATTAATACCGGGAAGAAAAGCTCCAGTATTAGTAACAGAAGAAATGGTGAAAAGCATGCGCTTCGGTTCTGTGATTTTAGACATGGCCGTGGAGTCGGGTGGAAACGTTGTAGGTAGTGAAGTAAATAAAACAATTGTGAAAGATGGTGTAACCATTATCGGCGAAAGTAATATTCCAAGTTTATTACCAATGAACGCTTCAGATTTATACGCAAAAAATATTCAAACCTTATTAGTTCACCTTTCTACAAAAGATGAATTTAAATGGGAGATGGAAGAAGACATCACGAAAGGTTCATTAATCGTTCATCAAGGTAAAGCAGTACACCCAAGTGTACTTAATAACTAATCATATTTAATCAATATTAATCATGGATCAAGTATTCAATTTTATAACTGCCAATAGAGAAATCTTTTACTTTATTATCCTTTCTGTTTTTGTTGGGGTAGAAGTTATTGGTGGTGTACCATCGGTATTGCACACTCCACTTATGTCGGGTGCAAATGCCATTCACGGTGTAGTAGTTGTTGGAGCAATCATTGTGATGCTCGACACCGACCCAAGTAATATCTTAGGATTAGTACTTGGATTCTTAGCTGTAATTCTTGGAACACTCAACGTAGTGGGTGGTTTCGTAGTAACCGACCGTATGTTGGACATGTTTAAGAAAAAATAACAAAGAAAAATTCTAAATTCTAATAATTAAAAAATTCTAAAAAAGAAATTCTAAATTCTAAAAAATGTATTAGAACTAAGTATAAAAATTTAGGATTTAGAAATTAGAATTTAAAAAATAAATTGTGTGATGGGAAGTGTGGAGAAGGTTTATGATTTAGAAGAAAGAACATTTTTATTTGCAAAGGATACTAGGTGTTTTGTAAAGCAGTTAGACAAAAGCATTTGGAATAGAGAAGATATTAAGCAAGTAACCCGTTCATCAGGGTCGGTAGCTGCAAATTATATAGAGGCTAACGAAAAATTAGGTGAAAAAGACTTCTTGATGAAAATTAGAATTTGCAAAAAGGAGACAAAAGAAACAATATTGTGGTTGAGGTTATTTGATATTGAAACAGAAAAACTAGAAAAATATCGAATAAGTTTAATTGAAGAAGCTACAGAGTTAAAAAACATTTTTGGAGCGATATATAAAAAAAGCATCAACAAAAACTAAACTTTAGAATTTAGAAATTAGAATTTAGAGATTAGTATTTAGAATTTAGATTAATATTAAAAATAAGGAATTACAATTATGAACAACGGTTTAGGTTTATTAGAAATATCATATTTGATCGGTTCGGTCACTTTTATTTTGGGCTTAAAGATGATGGGTAATCCAAAATCAGCTCGTAAAGGAAATTTAATCGCCGCATTCGGAATGGTTGTTGCCATACTTGCAACAATATTCTTATACAATAAAGTAACAGAAGAAGGTATCGTACTTACTTCTCGTGAAGGATTAAAAATG
>JBIINK010000035.1:0-25153 GCA_044337515.1 Sphingobacteriales bacterium
AATCGGTTATAAAACCCTCGTCGATGGTATAATAATCTGGCGTTTGAATGCTTAATCCAAATCGAACAAAGTCGGCCGGACGAACAATTGCACCTACTTTTAAATTCAATGAACTACCTGTAACGTTTAACTTTTCATTTAAGGCAATTCTTGATAAGCCATAAATTGGATCAACAATTCCTGTTTCTGTAAACTTAGAAGTACGGTTATATCTTATCGAACCTAAACCTAGGGAAGCCCCTAAATACAAGGTGTTCGAGTAGTTTGCACCGAAAGAAAAATTCCATTCATTATGATATCCTTCTAATCTGTCTGCTTGTGCTTGAGTTACATTTCCATTGCTCAAACTCACAAATTTATTGCTTGTTGTATCAAAGTCAATCATGTAACCATACCATGCCATGTCTTCTGTAGAAGTAACATTAGAATCAGGAAAATAACGAGCATCTCTATCATTAGAAACTTCAGCATAATAATTACTGATGGAACTGCTATTATTTAATCCTTTGAAATATTTATTCTCATAAAAGTTATCGATACGATTCATGCCCATGGCAAAGGTGTAACTCACCCAACCTGTTTGCACTTCTTTGCCAGAATAATCTTGGTTAATTTGAGTTAAACTAAACCCTAAATTTCCAATGTTCATTTGGGAATTATCGTCGTTACTCGTTTTCCCAAAATATTTACTGTCGGTACTAGCCACACGAAATGTTGGTGAAATACTAAAATCATTTCTGCGGTAGAAACCTAATCCTGCTGGGTTTCCCACAAGAGCACTTAAATCTGCGCCAAGTGCTTGTTGAGCACCGGCCATACCTTGCATACGAGCTGTTCCACCAAAATAACTTCTAGAATAGCGTAAAGCTTCTTCTGCGTATTGGGCATTTGCTGCAAAACCAATACTAATGAATGATAGGATGAAAATTATTTTTCTCATGGTATAATTATCTTGGACGAGGTCTAGAAGCTGGAGTAGAAGATGAACCACTACTACGGCTTGGAGCTGGACTACTAGGTGCACTATTACGAGGCTCAGAGCTTCTACTTGGTGCTGAATATCGTGGTTCCGAACTACGAACAGGCTGACTGCTTCGAGGTTCTTCCGCACGAACCCTAGGAGTACTCGGCGCACTTCCACCATAGTTCGGGTTTATACGAACAGGTTGTGGATTAGGATTGCTTCTGATAATCGTTTCTGAACGTGGAGTTGTTCCTGTGCCTACCGCCGGACTACTTTCTGATTTTGTGTTCGGTGGCAAACGTGGAGGAACATAACCATTATTAGAATTGTTTATAGCTGGTGCTGATTCTCTAATTGGGTTAGTACGAATTGTTGTACTTGCATTATTAGTATTCGAAGGTGAAGTACGAGTAGGAGGCATTGAACGTATAGACTCTGTGTTTCCATTATCATTAGGAACACTACCACGTATAGGTTCTACTCGACCACCTGCAGTGCTCACCGAGCCACCTCTTGTAGGGCGAGGACCTCTTACAATGGTGTTTTTACTACCACCTCTAGAGCCACCACCGTAATATCCACCACCATAATAACCATTGTCATTTCTTCCATCCCAATACCCATCTCTATATCCCCAACGGTACGAGTCATAGCCACCCCAACCTCCATAACCATAGTACGGACTGTAATACGAGCTGAACCAAGGGTTATAAAAAGGATTAAAGAATGGATCATAGAAACCATAACCATAAGAGTATCCATAACCTACACCTACACTAAAATTCCAACCTGGAGTATAGAATGGATCGTAATAAAATCCACAATAGGCAGGTGAGTAATAATTAAAGGTTTGGTAAGGTTGGTGGAAACGACGAATACGAGTTGAATAATAACCTTGGTCATCATCTTCGTAAACATCACCGTAATAGTTATTGTTAATTACTGTTTTACCATCATTGTCGTAAGAACCAGTAGCCGAAGTCGAATAGTTTGAATTGGTAGATTCATTCGACGTACTAGGTATTGTTTCTTGTTTTTCATAGACAGCTGCAGGGTTTTGAACCTGTGGTTCTTCGACGTATGATGTAGTGTTTTCCTTACTTTGATTTTGAACCTGAACTTCATCGTGGTAGATTACTCCACGTTCAGCATCCGATTTAGAATAATATAAATCATCTTGAGAATGAGGGGAAGTGTAGGTAATGTTCGTGTTTACACATGACATCAGTACGATGCTTCCGAGAGATAATAATACTAAGTTCGTTTTCATGTAGACCTCCTTATATTGGAAATTTGATGTTTTATTCTGTTAAACGTTTAAAATTATGCTTTTGTTATCGATTTATTTCTTTATTTCGTGTCATATTTTAGTGATACAATTTAACATACAGATGTTATTACAATTTTAATACCAAGATTTTAGGATGAGCAAAGGAATTACGAGCAGAAGCGCCGATTATTCGGCATGGTACAATGAATTAGTAACCAAAGCAGATCTAGCAGAACACTCAGATGTTCGTGGATGCATGGTTATTAAGCCCTATGGATATTCTATATGGGAGAAAATGCAACAAGTATTAGATCAAATGTTTAAAGACACTGGTCACTCTAACGCATACTTCCCCTTATTTATCCCTAAATCATTTTTCAGTAAAGAAGCATCACACGTGGATGGCTTTGCGAAGGAATGTGCTGTGGTTACTCACTATCGCTTAATGGATGATGGCAATGGAAACATTGTGGTTGACCCTGATGCAAAACTAGAAGAAGAGTTAATTGTTCGTCCGACTTCGGAAACAATCATATGGAATACTTATAGAGGATGGATACAGTCGTATCGCGATTTACCCATCTTAGTGAACCAATGGGCAAACGTTGTTCGTTGGGAAATGCGTACACGTTTGTTTTTACGTACTTCGGAATTTTTATGGCAAGAAGGTCATACTGCACATGCCACTTCAGAAGAAGCGATTGCAGAAACACGACAAATGTTAGAAGTGTATGCCAACTTTGCTGAAAATTGGATGGCCGTTCCTGTAATTAAAGGAGTGAAGTCGCCTAACGAACGTTTCGCTGGAGCATTAGATACTTATTGCATTGAAGCGTTGATGCAAGATGGAAAAGCATTGCAAGCAGGTACCTCACATTTCTTAGGACAAAATTTTGCAAAAGCATTTGATGTGAAATTTACTGGAAAAGATGGTAAGCAAGATTTCGTATGGGCTACCTCATGGGGAGTTTCTACACGATTAATTGGAGCTTTAATTATGGCGCATTCTGATGATGAAGGTTTAGTACTTCCACCAAAATTAGCACCAATTCAAGTAGTGATTGTTCCGATTTATAATTCAGAAGAATCGTTTGAAATAATTACGAATAAAGTAAATGAATTAATGCCGAAGCTTCGTGCAAAAGGCATCAGTGTGAAATACGACAATAGAGATTCTCAACGCCCAGGATTCAAATTTGCAGAGTGGGAATTGAAAGGTGTTCCTGTTCGAATTGCAATAGGCCCAAGAGATTTAGAGAATGGAACTGTTGAAGTAGCTCGTAGAGATACCAAAGAAAAGAAAGTATATCAATTAGAAAATATCGAAAATCAAATCGAAGAATTACTAAACGATATTCAATCGGCTATTTATAAAAAAGCATTCGACTTTAGAGAAAACAACATTACCAATGCCGATACTTTTGAAGAGTTTGTAAGTATACTTGATGGTAAAGCAGGCTTCGTGGCTGCTCATTGGGATGGAACTCCGGAAACAGAAGAGAAAATTAAAGACTTAACAAAAGCAACTATTCGTTGCATTCCATTAGGTAATAAATTGGAAGATGGTAAATGTATTCTTACGGGGAATCCTTCTACGCAGAGGGTGCTGTTTGCAAGAGCTTATTAATGTGCCAATTAGCCAATACTAATTTGTACAATTTGAACAATTTGTTAATTTGAACAATACCAAACTACATTAACTAAATTCTAAATTTTAAATTCTAAATTCTAAATTGAATTATAAAATTATTTATAAATTTTAAATGGAATTGAGTTTCTAATATCTCAATTCTCAATACTCCAAACTATGAAATTCGGTACAAAAGCAATTCACGCAGGTCAAGAGCCTGACCCAACAACAGGAGCGATTATGACTCCAATATTTCAGACCTCTACTTATGTGCAAGCTTCACCAGGTAAGCACAAAGGTTATGCTTATGCAAGAGGGAAGAACCCAACACGTACAGCCTTAGAAGATTGTATTGCTGCTTTAGAAAATGCAAAACATGGTTTATGTTTTTCGAGCGGAATGGGTGCAACAGATGCCGTAATTAAAATGCTTCGCCCAGGCGATGAAGTAATAACAGGAAACGATTTGTACGGAGGATCATACCGTATGTTCACTAAAGTTTTTGCGAACTACGGAATTAAATTTCATTTCATCGATTTAAACGATGCGAACAACATCAAGAATTATATTAACGAAAACACAAAATTACTTTGGGTAGAAACACCAACTAACCCAACCATGCAAATTGTTGATATTGTTGCTTGTGCAACTATTGCAAAGGCAAACAATATTGTATTTGCAGTTGATAATACATTTGCTTCACCGTACTTACAAAACCCAATAGATTTAGGAGCCGACATTGTTATGCATTCGGTAACAAAATACTTAGGTGGGCACTCGGATGTAGTAATGGGAGCTTTATTAACTAGCGACGATAAAATTTATGAGCAATTAGCGTTCATCCATAATTCATGTGGTGCTACTCCTGGTCCGATGGACTCATTTTTAGTATTAAGAGGTATTAAAACTTTACACTTAAGAATGAAAGCGCATTGTGAAAACGGAAAAGCGATTGCACATTTTTTAAAGGCACATCCTAAAGTGGATAAACTATATTGGCCAGGATTCGAATCGCATCCGAACCACGACATTGCGAAAAAGCAAATGCGTGATTTTGGTGGAATGATTTCGTTTAGCTTAAAAGGTGCCGATTTAGAAAAAACATTTAAACTAGCTTCTTCATTTAAAGTATTCTCATTAGCAGAATCATTAGGTGGTGTAGAATCTTTAATCAATCATCCAGCAACCATGACACACGCGTCTATTCCGAAAGAAGAACGTGAAAAAGCAGGTGTAACCGATGGCTTACTTCGTTTAAGTGTTGGGGTAGAAGATGTGGAGGATTTGTTGGCGGATATTGAGCAAGCGCTTGATGCTAATTAGTTAATGTGCTAATGTGCCAATTAGCCAGTGTGCCAATGTAAATTTGAACAATTCACGTTCGTCGAAGTCGGTCCCTGAGCGGAGCCAAAGGGCGCTTCGACAATAAAATAAATAGTCGGAGCGAGGACGCTCCGACGAACGAAACTACGAGAATGAAACATGCTGAACTAAAAGAACTCCTCGATTCGCTCGTAGACAAATACAATCGAATCGATTTTATAGAGAATGATCCTATTCTCATTCCTCATCAGTATTCAAAGAAACAAGATATTGAGATAGCAGCTTTTATAGCTGCTATTTTTTCGTGGGGGCAACGCGTTACCATCATCAATAAGAGCAAAGAGTTTTTATCATATATGGATAACGACCCTTATCAATTTATTCTTCATCATAAAGAAAGCGATTTAAAACCTTTCCTGAATTTTAAACATCGAACTTTTAACGATACAGATGCCTTGTATTTTATGAGTTTCTTTAAAATGCACTATAGCAAGTATGATTCCTTGGAGGATGCTTTCGGGACACTAGACACTGGACAAAGGATTTTGGACACTGGACAAAAGACGCTGGACACTGGACAAAAGATACTGGACACTGGACAAAAGACGCTGGATACTGGACAAAGGATTATGGACACTGGACAAAAGACACTAGACACTGGACACTGGACAAAAGACACTGGACAAAAGACAAAGGACATGGGACAGAGGAAATTGGACAAAGGACAAAAGACGCTGGATACTGGACAAAAGACACTAGACATGGGACAGAGGTTGGTTGCGTTTAGGAATTACTTTTTTAGTATGGAGGATTATCCTGAGCGTACAAAGAAACATGTAAGCAGTCCGGCGAATAATGCAACCTGTAAGCGTATAAACATGTTTTTACGTTGGATGGTTCGGAAAGACAAGCAAGGTGTTGATTTTGGGATCTGGAATAGCATAAAACCTTCTGAATTAATATGCCCAATAGATGTTCACGTAGCGAATACTGCTAATCAATTTGGATTGCTAAAACAGGAGAAAATTAATTGGAATACTGCTGTAGCTTTAACCGAAACTCTAAAATCTTTCGACGCTAAGGATCCCGTTAAATATGACTTTGCCTTGTTTGGTTTAGGTGTTTCTAATCACTAAAATAGGTGATTTGATGTGTTATTGAGGTTAATTTCCTGTTTGAACATCTATTTATTACGTTTTTTATTTATCTTGCTGCGCAAAAAAAAGTATCCACCCAATTTTAATATTTATATGAAGAAAATTATTTACTCAATGTTAGCCGTAATGGTTATAACTATCTCAATTTCCGGTTTTAATACAGCAATTTCAAATCCAGATGGTGCACCAGCAGGAAAAACAGGATCACCAGGTGATGGTGGTGCTACTTGCCAGGCTTCAGGTTGCCATACAGGATCACCAGTTACGGTTGCAAATATTATTACATCAAATGTTCCGGTAACAGGTTATGTACCGGCAACAACATACACTATTACGGTTACAGTAACAGGTACTGGTAAAAAAGGATTCCAAGTATCACCACAAAATACTGCAGGTACATTATTAGGTACATTAACAGCAGGTGCGGGAAATAAAATTGTAGGTACAAAATACGTAACACATATGTCGGCTAAAAACACTGCAACAGCAGTATGGACATTCCAATGGAAAGCTCCTGCAGCTGGAACGGGTGCAGTAACATTCTACGGTGCATTTGCTATAACTCAAAATTCAATTAAGAAAAGCACATTAGTATTACAAGAAGATGTTCCTCTTTCCTTGGCTCCAACGTTAGTATCGTTCTTGCCTACTTCAGCAGCAGCTGGACAAACAGTAATTTTAAAAGGACAACATTTTACAAACGCAACAGGTGTTACGTTTGGTGGAGTGAGTGCTACTACCTATACTGTTACGAACGACTCTACGATTTCTGCAGTTGTTCCAAGTAATGCAAGTACAGGTTCTATAATGGTTACCAACTTAGTTGGTTCATCTACAGTAGCTGGATTTACCTTTGTTACTACCCCTTCTCTAGCATCTTTCTTACCTACATCAGCAATTGCTGGTCAAACGGTAATTTTAAAAGGATTCAATTTTACTAATGCCATTTCAGTTTCTTTTGGAGGTGTTCGTGCATTATCTTATGTCATTAATAACGATTCTACTATTTCAGCAGTAGTTTCTTCAACTGCAAAATCAGGATCAGTTATGGTGGTAAACCTTGCAGGTTCATCAACAGTAGGTGGATTTACTTTTATAGCTGCTCCATCATTAAGCGCTTTCGCTCCTACATCAGCATATAAAAATGACACCTTAACATTATCGGGTGCTAACTTTAATACTGCTAGTTCGGTTATTATAGGTGGTGTACCTGCTATTTCATTTAATGTATTAAACGATTCTACCATTAAGGCTATAGTTGATTCTTGCACTAATGGAAGTGTTGAAATAACAACTATTGCTGGTTCAACTCAATTAGCAGGCTTTACATTTATTCCACGTACAGTTGGTATAAACTTCGAGAAAAATAGCTTAGTAAAAGTTTATCCAAACCCAACTTCAGATGTATTATTTATTAAGAATTTAGGTTTAGATAAAATTCAAAAAGTAGAAGTGTATAACGTTAGAGGACAATTAGTTCTTACTAGTAAAAACACAATCGCTGTTGAATTAAATAGCTTAACAGCTGGTAAATACTTTGTAGTAATGACTACTGCTACAAAAGCATATAAAGAAACAGTGATTAAGAAATAATTGCAATATGAATTAGCTAATTAGTAAACATACTAATTAGCTAATTTTTATAAGTGTTTAGGGAAACTTAAACGGAAAATACTTCCTTGAGATCCATTCGGAAAATACTCCACTTTACCATTCATCAATTCAGTAAGAACCTTTACAATATACAGTCCTAAGCCAACACTTTCTTCTCCCTTTAATCCTGTTTTAGAAGCTTTACTAAACTTATCAAATAATTTATTTGTAAACAAAGGATCAATACCTACACCTTCATCACTTACTTCGATAATATTATAATTTCCAAATTCATAAAGCTTAACTTCTATTTTTTTATCATCAGGTGTAAACTTTAAAGAATTACTGATAAGATTTAGTAGTATTCTTTTTAGTTTATCTGGATAAATGGTTGAATAGTATTTTTTAGCAGATGCTTTGTAAGTTATTTTACGAGTTGGATTAGTGTTTCTAATAAAATCAACTAGCGTAGCCGTTAATTCATTTATGCAAGTAGTATCAATAGGGTCTTCAATATTTTTAATTTTTGCAACAGAAATTAAATCATTAATAACCATTTCAGCATTCTCACAGCTCTCTTGTATTAATGGCAAAAAAGTATTGTATTCTACTTCTTTGTTAGCAGAATGTTCTATCTGCCATGTCATTTCCTTTATGTTTGCAATAGGTCCACGTAAATCGTGCATAACAATTTCTAATACATCTTCTTTCTGCTTTATGATATTTTTTAAAGTGAAATTAATGGATTCGTTCAATCTAATTTGTTTAAATAAACGATAGGCATTTACATGTATACTTCTATTTATAATAAATGCTAATAAATAAATATTAAATACTACAGATAGATTCATCACATATTTATATTGGCTATTGGGCCATATTAAAAATAAGGATGAGAAAAACATTAAGCCTACAATATTCAATAATAAACCTTCTAAAATATTAAATCTAAAAAGTGTTGAGATGGCAATTGCTCCTACTAAAATTGGTGTTAAATTGTTTTTAGGGTCTTGTGATATAACAAATGAATTTATACTGCTAGTGCTTAATATACAGATTGAAATTAGAATAATAGTAAATTGAGATAATGGGTCACTTTGCAAAAACTTCACCTTTGAATAGAAGTAATTATAGGACAATATGATTAACGCGAGAATTGACAATACTTTTATATTTGTAGCAAAGTAATTGATCTGTGTAGATTCCTTTGAAACATCAAAGTATAGCCAAAAGGAATTTAGAACGATATAAATAATTAAAGCTGCAATAGATAACATTACACTTCGTTCTCGATTTTGCGCTAGGTATTTTTCCCGATATAAAACATAGTCTATATCTATAGGGTTCTTGTATAGAAATTTATAATTAAGCATGTAGGTTGTTGGTTGTTGTTGTTCTAGGTGAAGTTAGGTATTATTAGATTATTAATCTTAGATTTGCTGTACTATAAGCATTACTTGAATGAGTACATTTTCATATTATCTCGATTTTTTTAATTGGACAGCGGAATTGGCTGCAAATAAAAGCACCTCTGGCGATGATCAAACAGAAGAGCACAAGGAATTTACCCAGCTGAATTACAAACGCATGGAGAAATGGAATAAGATTTTCCATGTGAGTGAAGAGGTAAAACAAATTTTAAATGTTTTAACATCAAAACAGCATTGGTATGTAATTACAGAAACTTGGTGCGGAGATTCTGCTCAGAATTTACCCATTATCGCTAAAATCGTAGAAGCTTCTGCTGGTAAAATTCAACTAACAATATTGATGCGTGATAAAAATCCGGAATGGATGAATCGTTATTTAACCAACGGCGCAAAATCAGTTCCTAAACTTATTGCTTTTGATGAACAGGAAAATGAACTATTTACTTGGGGCCCTCGTCCTGAAGAAGGTATGGTCATTACTCGCCACTGGCAAGCAAATAAAGACACCATTACCAAAGAGCAATTCCATTTAGACTTGCATACTTTTTATGCACACAACAAAGGACTCGCCGTGCAATCGGAAATAGCAGAATTATTGAAGAGATAATTATGATCTGTTCGTCGGAGTGATCTGTTCGTCGGAGTGTCCTGTTCGTCGGAGTGTCCTGTTCGTCGGAGTGATCTGTTCGTCGGAGTGTCCTGTTCGTCGGAGTGTCCTCACTCCGACAGTAAAATTATAAAATCGTCGGAGTGAGGACACTCCGACGAACGATTTTCTTATTGATATAATGTGTTAAGTAGGCTGTACCTGCACCGATTACAGCACCAGCAAACACATCGCTAGGGTAGTGCACTCCTAAGTGCATTCGCGAATAACCTACACTACTCGCCCACGCATAGGCAGGAACAATAACGTACCATTTTGGATAGGCTATACTTAAGGATGTGGCTGTAGAAAATGCAGCTGAAGTATGTCCCGATGGAAACGATGGACTGCCTGCATCACTAGCTTTATCAATGCTTGCAGGATATTTGTCAAACGGTCGCTCTCTATTTATCGCATACTTTAATGTAGTTGTTGTAATGGCTGCAAATAGCGTGGCTTCTGCCACATAAAGCGCTTTGTCTTTTGTGGCTTTGTGTTTTTTGAAATAACCAATGCCATATAATAATACAGGTGCACCAATGTTAATTGGAGTCACACTTTTACTGATGAACTCAAATGTTGGGTCTAAATTATTGTTTCGATTTTGGTTAATGGATTTCAGTAAATTAATATCGAAATTTTGAGCTTGAATCGTAATGAATGAAAAAAGTAAAACAACTACGAGCCCTATTTTTTTCATTACTTCACTTGTATTTCATCCACAAAAATAAAAGCATCTCCACCAGCACCTTGGTGCCAAGGAGGTAGCATCCCATAATTAATTGCTTTAACTTTAATGTACCTCGCTTTAATGGGTTCGAATTTAGATTTGAAATCTTTCACCTGCACAGCATAATCAATATCCTGAACAGTATTCTTACAAATGCCTGCTAATTGAAAAACATCGCCATCATTAGAGGTGTATATTTCTACTTTACTTGGCATCATAATCCACGATCGAGTGTCTTGCAAACAACCTAAGCTTACCTCTTTAATATATTGTGATTGTAATAAATCAATATTCACTTCAAAATCTTGCGATTGATATCCTTGCCATCTCCCTTTCTTCCAATCAATATCACCTCGAAGCCCATCAATTAAACCTTCGGGTCCACCTGCAGTGTATTGCATATTGTACATACTTCGCAATTTTACCAACCAATGGTTAGGCATTTTGTAAAACGTTGCTTCTGAAATGTTACTTACATACTTGCCTTGTTTAGCAAATGCATAAACCTTTGAACTATTCATTAAAAAGAAAGCATTTTTATAAGGCTTTGCATGTTTATATGTTGCCGAATCAATACTATAATAAAGTTCAATGCAGGTATCTAATTTCACATTAGGTAAACTAAGTTCTACTTTGTTGAAATCATAAAATACTTGCTTCTCAGCTGCAATTACAGGAGCCACTAAGTTGTTGCTTTCCTTTGTGAGTACTCGGTTATTTACCGTAACTCCTTCTTTAACCTCATTAAAATACAGGGTTTTCCCATTTACTACATCTTGATGTGAAAGTACTTCACAGCCACTGGCAGGTTCCCCGAATGGTGTACCCGTTTTCACTCTAGAAATGGATGGGTAAGTTAAAGCGTTTGTATTTTTACTAGTAATAGAAAACTTAAAAGTATTGCCTGTATTGATGATTACTTTGTTGAACAACGGTACACCAAAATCGTAATCGTTTCTGCCAGGGCAAGTAGGATAGAAGCCCATTGCCGAAAATACAAACCATGCACTCATCTGTCCGCAATCATCATTACCACATAATCCATCTCTACCTACACCGTACAATTCATTCATTATTTTTTTGATGTAGAATTGTCTTTCTTTTAAGGGGAGTAAATAAGCATAGTTATGACTTGGTTCATTACCGTGTGCATATTGCCCAACTAATCCAGAAATATCAGATTGCTCTCTACCAGTAGTTTTTGTATCGGCTTGGAATAATGGCAATACATTTTGCTTCAAATCATTTCTATGCGGTATAAAAAAGGAGTACTGCCAAGCGTTTGCTTCGGTATAATGATTATTGACTTCGTATGGGTTAAATGGTTTTAGCCAATCGCCATTTTTACGTGGACGCATATAACCAGAATTCACATCGTACACATTTTTCCAAGCATCAGCATATTTAGCAAAATCAATTAAATCTTTTTTGTTAAGTATTTTTCCAATTTCAGAAACACACCACATGTCATATGCATATTCCAAAGTTTTACTTACGCTTTCACTTTCGTCTTCCACATCTAAGTAACCTCTTTTTCTGAATTTATCTAAGCCAAAACGATTGCTATTCGCCTCTGCAAGTACTGCAGGGTATAGCTTCTCCAACAAAGCCTTATCAATAGCACCTTTTACATACGCATCTAAAATTACACTTACAGAATGGAAGCCAATCATACAATTGGTTTCGTTATTCCACAACTCCCACATCGGTAATCGCCCGCTTTGCTCAAATTGTGCTTGGAAACTTTTTATGAAATCTTTACTTCGCTCTTTGTCAATAATATTTAATAAAGGATGCAAAGCACGATGTGTATCCCACAAAGAATATAAGGTGTAATACTTTCCATCTGCTTGATGTACTTTTTGATCACGTCCTCTGTATTTACCATCTACATCACTCATTTGATTCGGGTGAATCATACAATGGTAAAGTGCAGTATAGAATTTTATCTTATTGTTAACGTTAGAGTCAATTACTTCAATTTTAGAAAGCTCTTTCTCCCACATAGCTGTAGCATCATTACGCACTTTCTCAAAATCCCAGGCCGGTATTTCTGTTTTTAAATTTAAGGCAGCACCTTTTTCATCAACACTCGAAAGGCCTGTTTTTACTAGTATTTGCTCGCCTTTTTTAATATGAAAGTAAAGAAATAGAGTCTCGTAACTTGTACCTGTTTTATAAGTGCTTTGCAAGAAACTTTCTTTTGAAACTTCGAATGAATAATATACCAACTGGTCTTCCGCCCATGATTTTGATCTACGTAAACCTTGGTAAGTGGTAGCGTTAACTTTTTCTATTTTACTAGCAGTAAGTTTATCGCGATGGTCTAATTTTAATTGAATACAAGCAATGCCATCTTTACTAAAAGTATAACGCTGTATGCCTGCGTGAGTAGTGGCGGTAAGCTCTACATTGAGGTCTGATAAATTAACTTTATAATAACCCGCTTTTGCTTTTTCGTTAATGTGGTTGAATTCTGCAGTGAGATTTGTTGGGCGAGATTTGACTTCTGCTTCTGTTAGAATATCTGATGATACATAACCTGGCATAAAAGCAATATCACCATAATCACCACAACCAGTTCCACTTAAATGCGTGTGTGAAAATCCGTAAATAATACTGTCGCTATCGTGGTAACCGCTGCAACCATCCCATGATCCGTCGATGCGTGTATCGGGACTTAATTGCACCATACCAAATGGGGTAGTAGCTCCCGGAAAAGTATGCCCGTGCCCGCCAGTACCTATTATAGGATTAACGTACTTGCTTAACTGTGCATGACTATTAATTGCAATAAGAGATAAAGCAAACGCAAATAGATACTTTTTTAACATGGACAAACAGAAATTACTTCGAGGTAATTTACCTTAAATCCAAAGTTTCTACAAGGCTAAACTTTTAACATTTCTTAATTCATCTTCTGCAAAATCCAAATCTGCTGAAAATGAGAGGTTTTTGCTGAATATCGTGTTGATTTTAGTACGATAATAGTTTATACCGTCGATAAGATTTTTCTCGAATTCATCCAATTGCTTTTTACGCTTCGGGTTTATATCGATATCTATCGCTGCTGCAATTTGCTCTTTTAAATAATCGATGTATAAATTCAACTCGTTAATGAACATATGCGGACGATTAGCGTGGTGCATAATGTTTGTACGACCATAAATATGATCGATCATTTTAGAAAGTGAAACTACTTCGGTAAAGTATTGAATATTTGGTCCTGGGCAAATCGTAACCGCTTTGTATTTTTTTAAGAAAGGTACTTGGTAGTTATTCGCTGCCGAAGTACTTAAACCGATACATAAACACTCTTTTTCGAGAATGGTATCTAATTGTTTTTGATGTTGCTCTGGACTTAAATTCATTTCCTCTAATTGAGCAATTTTAAGTTTTTGATATTTTTGAGAAGCAGTACAAATTGGATCAACACCAAACTCGGTATTCATAGCTAAGTGTTTCTCCGGACAAGGACTACCTGGATTTCCTTTGGCAATACGAGCTAGTTTTTCTAGTTCAGAACTCGTTCCTTTTAAATAATGAAAACGAACACCTAGAGGAGAATTATTGCTAAGTGCAATATCATCTTTAGTTGCTTTACTTAGTAAGGTGATTACATCAGCATCAACTGTAGTTGCCTCAGGAACCAATAGGAATGGGGTTCCCCAGCCAGTGCTTTCGACTTCGTAATATTTTTTTAATAATTGATCTTCCTCATTCGTACCAATACCACCTTGTGCAGTAATTCTAACTTCAGGGCAATCACTATATGTGTTTTTGTTGTTCTCGGTATTGTATTTATGATATAATTCGAACAAACTTGTTTTTAATTCTTCTTTCTTTTCTTTGAACTCTTCGAGAATTGGACCCATTAAAAAACCATCCGTTGCGAATGCGTGTCCACCACAATTTAATCCAGATTCCACACGAAACTCACTTACCCAAAATCCTTTTTTAGCTAAGTACTTTCCTTGTATTAATGCCGAACGGTAATCACTTACTTTAATGATGATACGTTTTTTGAAATTTCCATGCTCATCGATATCAAACGATTTACATTTCTCTAAGTAATTGTATAAACGAGGGTTTAAACCTGCAGAGAATACAATAGCCGAATAATCTAAATTAGACTCAGCATAGCCACGTAAAGCAGCTACAGCATCAGATCCATCTTCAATTAGGTCGCCATTAGTCTCTCTATTGTCTCTATCCACTTTAGTCATGATGTTTACATCGATGCTACCCGGAGTAATTTGATCACGAAGAAGTTGTTCAATTCTACGTTTCTCATTAGGGTCTTCCAGCTTCATCATGTAATAGAACAATTCCTTTGCAGGATGCTCATTTGGAAGCATTTCGAAGTATTTTACTACTTCAGAGCCTTTTTCGAAGGCAGATTGCTTCATCTTATCGATTTGCATCTTAACGATGAAATTCACCAAATTCAAGTAATCGGCAATACGTTTAGCACGGTAATCCTTTTCCTTTTCGGTAATTGGAATGTATTCCTTATTGATAAATGGGTAGTAATAACTACGCATTGTTTCGATAATTCGATCTTCTACAATCGAAATAACAGAGTTAATACCAAAACGTGCAACTTTAATTGGAGAGTCGAGCGTAAAGGCAATTCCCATTACAGGGATATGAAAAGGATGTTTTTGTTCCATAATGATTAACCACGAAGTAAGCGATTTTTTTGTCAATTTTAAACTGATTTATGTCATATTTAGTCTAGAAATATTTTTTTTATTTCGTATTATGAATAATTGGGTCAACATCATTCGACGTCCTTCTTGATTAAAGTATCTCATACTGTGCTAATTAATAGATACTTAAATAAAAAATCATCATGAAAACAATCATAGAACCATTTAAAATTAAATCGGTAGAGCCGATATATTTCAATACTAAAGAAGAGCGAATTGCCATCCTTGAGGAGGCCTTTTATAACCCATTTTTGATTAAAGCAAAAGATGTAATGATTGATTTGCTGACCGATAGTGGTACAAGTGCCATGAGCAGTGCTCAATGGGCTGGCATTATGATCGGCGACGAATCGTATGCTGGAAGTAGCAGTTTTTTCAATTTCGAAAAAATGGTGAAGCATATTACCCATATGCCTTTGGTTATTCCAACGCATCAAGGTAGAGCGTCAGAAAAAATCTTATTCAGCATTGTTGGTGGAAAAGGGAAATACATTGTGAGCAATACCTTATTCGATACAACCAGAGCAAACATTGAGTTCTCGGGTGCAGAAGGAGTGGATTTACTTTGTGAAGAAGGAAAGAAACCTTCCGTTCCTGCTCCATTTAAAGGGAACATGGATACAGAGGCATTAAAGAAATTTATTGAAGAAAAAGGAGCTGAAAACATTCCTCTAATTTTAATCACAGTTACCAATAATTCTGGAGGTGGGCAACCCGTAAGTATGGGCAATGTAAAAACGGTTCGTGAAATATGTGATCGTTACAACATCCCATTGTTTATTGATGCTTGTCGTTTTGCGGAGAACTCTTATTTCATTAAACTAAGAGAAGAAGGATATGCAAATAAAACGGTTGAAGAAATTGCACAGGAATTGTTTTCTTATGCTGATGGATGTACCATGAGTGCTAAGAAAGATGCCTTTGCAAACATCGGTGGATTTTTAGCTTTACACGATGCCGATCTTGCTATGAAATGTAGAAACCTATTAGTGATAACTGAAGGTTTCCCTACTTATGGAGGCTTAGCGGGTAGAGATTTAGAAGCTATTGCTATTGGATTACAAGAAGTAATGGACGAACATTATTTACAATACAGAATTCGCAGTATAGAATACCTTACCAATAAATTAATTGATGCAGGAGTTCCTGTAATGCAACCGGCAGGTGGACATGCTGTGTATTTAGATGCGAAAGCATTTTTAGATCATATTCCTGTTGATCAATATCCCGGACAAGCACTAGCAGGAGCGTTATATGAAGAGGGTGGAATACGAAGTGTTGAAATTGGTTCATTAATGTTTGGTAAATACGATGAAGTAGGTAAATTAGTGCCGGCACAAATGGAGCTTGTACGTTTGGCTATTCCTAGAAGGGTATATACTCAAAGTCATATTGATTATGTGGCTGAAGTAATCATCGAAGTGTATAATAATCGCAACGGAATAAAAGGATTAGTAATTACTGAAGAGGCTCCAATGCTAAGACACTTTACCGCTAAATTGAAGAAATGCTAAAAGTTACAAAAATATTCAGGTTTGAATTGGCTCATGCCATACATGGTTATGAAGGATTATGTAAAAATATTCATGGTCACTCGTACATATTACACGTTACGGTGGGTACTAAAAACAATTCAGACCAATATTTACCCAATACTGGTTTTATTATAGATTTCAAGGATTTAAAACGAATTATAAGAGAAGCTGTGGTCAGTCCATTTGACCACGGCTTAATTCTTTCTGAAGAGTATCTAGCTCAGCATCCGGATATGCGAAACATGTCTAATTTACATGTTTGGAAAATGGAACCTAGCGTAGAAAACATTCTGCTATATATCAAAAGAGAAATTGAAAATAAATTTCCGAATAAAGTAGAGTTAATAAAATTAAAACTTTATGAAACGAGCGACTCTTATGCGGAGTTCGATTGCGAATAAATTACTACTTCTAGTAATAAGTTATTTATTATCA
Organism: Sphingobacteriales bacterium; assembly: GCA_044337515.1. Taxonomy (GTDB): domain Bacteria; phylum Bacteroidota; class Bacteroidia; order Sphingobacteriales; family Sphingobacteriaceae; genus CAJBVG01. Next base: position 17,426 of record JBIINK010000035.1, read on the forward strand.
GTAATTTAATAGTAAAAATTCTATTTTTTATTTTTTTTATTTTAATATTATCTCGGTTTAAATTAAGCGATCGGGATAATGAAAAATATAAAGAAATTAGCCCTTTTTTTTGCTAAGTTTTTAATGCTTAGTAAAAAGCAATCTCAAAATAATATAAATTACAGTTCGCTTACCATCACCTTAACAGTAAGTTTCGATGCTAAATTTCAGATTGGTAATACTACCGATCAATTTCAATCCCGTATCAGCAATCATTTCGGAAATTATTGGTCAACCAAAATCCATTATGATTTTATCACTACAACAAACAACTATAGTATTTTTGTAAATAATTATTGTGAAAATGTAGGAGAGTACTTCGAACTAGAGGTACGCGATGACCAAGAAGAAGTGATTTTTTACAATAAATTCGATATTCCGGTAAAGCACGGTGACAATAAGTGGTTTAGATTTGAACTCTTCAAGCTTGACAATCTAGTATTCTTTAAGGAAAGAGCAAATAGAGCTAAAAGCACCACTTTTAATAGAGCAGCTTTAATATAGTAGCATCGTTTTAAGATATTTGGCATTATATTTGGAATGTGTGACACAAAAAATCAATATTCCATGAAATTTCTACGAAACATTGCCATTTACTGTTTGATTTTTATAGGTTCGAGTGCATATGCCGACCACTTTGTTGGTTATGATATGGCATTGGTGAATATTAAAAATCCAAATGGAACTCCTACTGATACCTATAAATGGGTAATGAGAATTTTTAGAGATGTAAATGGTATTCCTATTCCAACTTCGGCATCATTTCAAATTTATACACCAGCAAACGTTTCTGTAGGTTCGTTTACTTGTTCTAAAATCAATGGACAAACATTTTTAACCTACCCACCAGAAGAGTGCCCACCAGCACAAGCGCAGTTAGCAGTAGAAGTAGGGGTTTATGAAAGTCCAATTATTAACTATGCATCTTTAAATAATACAACTGGTTATTACGTTTCGAGTAGCAGTTGTTGTAGAAATATTGGTATAGTGAATGTACCTGCTCCATCATGGAGCTACGGAATTACATTTACCATGGATTTCCCAAGATTAAATCCAGGATCTCAAACACGTTACAACTCATCACCAGAATTTAAAAAGAATCCACTAACTTTTTTTTGTGTAGGTAAACCTTACACCTTAAATTGGCTAGTAACAGATCCTGATGGTGATTCATTGGTATTTTCATTAGCACAACCTTTAGATGATGGTTCAACAAAACCATTTCCATTAATTCCTTACGAATCAGGTTACAATTTAAATTACAATATTATTGATGGTGTGCCTGATTTAACAATTAATCCATCAACCGGTATTATTAACTTTATTCCTACCCGTGCAGGTAAATATTTAGTAGCATTTAAAGTAGAGGAGTACCGTAAAATTTCTGGAGTACCAACTTTAATAGGATCAATACGTAGAGAGTATCAGCTTGAAGCGGTGATTTGTCCAGAAGCACCTCCAGTTACAGAAGATAACAATAACCAAAAGAAAGTTATTGTAGATACGATTAACTTCCCTAATGAGTATACTGTAACCTTTACCTCAAGAGATACACCTTTAGATTCATTGTTCATGTATATTTTACCGAACATTAATCCTGGCGAAAATCTTTTGAACCCAAATACCTTCAATGGTAAATGGGGTGAAATAGGAAGTTTAACTAGTGGAACTGCGGCACAAAATTTAATTATTGCAGGCCAAACTTCTATTGTTGGTCAATTTAATTGGAAACCGAAATGCGATGCTGTGCGCGATAAGCCTTATACTTTTACTATTGTAGCTCGCGATAAAACTTGTCCTTCGCCATTTTACGATTCTACTTTTGTAACGCTATACGTAAAGAAGAAAGACAATATTAAACCACTGTTTGCAAATAAATATCATACGCAACCCGATACCGTAAGGTCTACTACATCAATAAATAAAAAAATTAAAAGGTACTATGTAAATGCTGGAGAAACGTTCCAATTAAATGGCGACTCTATTATTCGAACATACGATAAAGATTCATCGCAGGTGGTGCAAATTATTATGCAACCGGACGCCTATAACCCAGGTACAGCAAACGGTCGATTTATATTTAGTGCTACGCCTGGAACGGTACATTCTACTGCCATCTTCAGATGGGATACGCGTTGTGAAGACATGAGTGATACTTCGTATAAAGTGAAGTTTATTGCTTTCGATGACGACTGTAAAAAAAGAGATTCAGTAGATTTTAGTATTGAAATTTTCATCAGAGATCAACCGAATCAGAAACCACGTTTCTCTATTCATAATATTGATACCATTAGAATTCCAGAAGGAACAACAGATAGTATTATTGTTGCAATTTATGATACCATTCCGAATTTCTATAATCGTTTTAGAAACATAACCTTAATGCCAGATCTTACAGACTTTTCTTTCGCACAAGGTACTGGTGGTTCGCCATTAATCTATACTCAATTAGATGGCCCTGATAGTTTGAAAGTAAAATTCACATGGTCGCCGAGCTGTGCAAACGTTCGTACCGAACCGTATAGACTTATTATGCGTACGATTGATGAAGCTTGTCCGACATTGTTTGATATCGATACCATTTATGTTTTCGCCACTGGTCCGTTTAACTCTGCACCTGAGTTTAGAGATAAAAACGATATAACGTATAACATAGTCGATACTACAATTTACGGAGGAGATATCTTTAAATTTAATTTATATGCGGTAGATACCAATCAACGATTCGATTCGGTATACATCATCTTAGATCAAACATCAGAAATTGCAAATCCAACGATTGTTGATAAGATTGCATTCGTAATTCCTTCAGCAGGAAAAGACTCTTCGAGAACTGAATTGTATTGGGATACCGATTGTAAGGACATAAGAACTACACCGTATACAGCAAGAGTTATGGCTCGTGATAATGAGTGTGTAAATCCGGAGAAACAAATTCTGACATTTAATATTACCGTTCGTGAACGTCCGAATTTCTTACCGAAATTTACCTTTACAAACACCACCGAAACCGTGGATACTTTGTACGCAGGAGAAACCTTAAACATCAACCTAACCGTACTAGATACAACGATTGGAGAAATCATCACCTTAGATACCACATTAACTAATATTCCATTTAATTTCCCTCGCCCTATTATTGCTAGAACAACTGGCATAGGAGCCGATACGGTTAAAACGGTTATGAATTGGTTTGCCGATTGTAGTTTAATCCGTACAGAGCCTTATATTATCAATATCGCATCATGGGATGGAGCTTGCCGTAATCCACAAGATTCAGCTCGTCATACTTTCAAAATTTACATCCTACCAAATCCCGATTTATTCCCAAGCTTTACATTAGGAAAAGATACAGTGATTGAATTAGTAGCAGGAGAGAAGTTTGAATTGGAATTGAATTCGAAGAGTGTTCTTCCAGGTGATTCTATTTTGATTGGAACAACAGGCGATGTGTATGGTGGCATACCAGGAAATTGGGCGGTGTTCGAGCAAACAAGTGCATCAGGCGAAGGTACTGCTACCTTTAAATGGAATACCAGTTGTGACCAGATTCGCGATAGTGCATACAACGTATACTTTACAACAGCTAACCCACCTTGTCAAACACCAACAACAGGGTTCAATATTAAATTCAAAGTGATTCCAAATACCGATGTCATTTCTAAATTGCCAAACGTATTTAGTCCGAATAGTGATGGAGTGAATGATGTGTACAGCATCATTAAGCAATACAAAGTGTTTTGCGATCCAGGATTTAAGTTCACCATCTTTAACCGTTGGGGTAAAATAGTATTTGAATCAACTAACCCTGAGTTCGAATGGAACGCAGACGGATTAGGTTCAGGTACCTATTTCTATACGTTAGAGTCGAGAGCTAGAAGCCAGAATGGTACGATTGACATTATAAAATAGTTATGAATTGTGAGTTGTGAATTGTGAGTTTAAAAAAACTCATAACTCACAATTCACAACTCAAAAGATGAGAAGAATCATATAAAAACCTCCCCCTGTGTGACTATTATTACATTCAAAAAATAACCCCTAAAGTACATTTGTAGTGTCAAATAAAACATAACGAGTATGACAACTACAGTAGTAATAGGAGGTAACTTTGCAGGAATCACTGCAGCCCTCGAAATCAAGCGTAAAGGTGGCGACGAGCATCGTGTTATCATGATTGATAAATCACCATTATTTCTATTTATTCCATCTCTTATATGGGTGCCATTTGGTAGAAGAGAAATTAAAGATATTTCTTTCCGTAAAGATGAAATTTTACTCGAAAAAGGGGTAGAGTTTCTCATTGAAGAAGCTAAAGATGTGGATACTGAAAACAATGTTGTTCATTTAATGAACGGCGATAGTATTCCGTATGATCATGTGGTAGTAGCAACTGGTCCGAAAGTGAATTTTGATGTAGCTCCAGGCATAGAAGAGTTCTCTTATTATGTTGGTACTCCAAATGGTGCTATGAAAATTCGTAAGGCCTTAGAAGAGTTTAAGAAAAATCCAGGACCGATTGTTATCGGAGCAACACAAAATGCAGGTTGTATGGGTGCGGCATATGAATTTCTATTTAATATTGAGAAATGGTTACGTGAACAAAATATTCGTAAGAAAGTAGATTTATATTGGATTACTCCAGAAGATTACCTCGGACACTTCGGTATAGATGGAATGCCTATGGGAGAGATGATGTTAAAAACATTCATGAAAATGTTCAACATCCATTACAGAACTCAAGTAGGAGTGAAAGAAGTAAAAGCAGATCGCGTGATCTTAAGCACAGGAGAAGAATTAGAAAATAAATTCAGCATGCTTATGCCTCCATTTATTGGGGTTGATATGATTAGAAATTCACCAGGCTTACACGCTACACCAACCGGCTACTTACAAGCTGGAGATGATTATCGCTTAATACATAAGGATAATGTGTGGGTAGCAGGTATTGCAGTAGATGTGAAACTTCCGTTTACTCCCAAAGTAATTCCATTCTCTACACCTAAAACTGGTTACCCATCTGATGAAACTGGAAAAATTGTAGCCGAAAATATTATACGTGTAGCCAAAGGCAGAACCGACTTAAAGAAAAAAGCTTGGGGCAAAATACCCGGCATCTGTATCATGGATTGTGGTAAAAAAGAAGTGATCATATTATCTGACAACCTCTTCAAACCAAGAAACTTTGCCATCATGATCCCTAATGTTTTCTATGATTTCTCTAAGGTGATCTTTGAAAAATACTTCCTTTGGAAAACTAAGCACGGGTATTCTTATTTACCCTAACTTTGTTTCTTGTCTGCAAACAAGCAGGTAAATTCTAAATTTTAAATTCTAAATTGAAATATATAAACTTAGAATTTAGAATTTAAAATTTAGAATTTAAATTGCATTGTCCAAATTGTTCAAATTGACTAATTGTTCAAATTCCATTGTCTCATTAGCACATTAGCATATTGACTAATTGTGGCGAAGCCACTTAATCTTCTCCCCAAAAACCAAGGTGTTATCCGTCATTTTTATGGAGTTAATTTTGATGCACCATACTCTGCCTGGAGTGGCTAATGCGTAGGGGTGTTGTAGGTAGTAAAGTTTTTTACCACGAGCATTTTCTGCATCGGTATTTACATATTCGCCTTCGAGCTGTATGCCTTTAATCTGTAATGGATTAAGCTTGTTCGGAACAATGCTACCTGCTATTGCATTGTTTACTTGCAATATTTTTCCATGCAAAGTATCCTCACTCGATTTAAAATATAAGTATCCCTCTTCCGCATCAAAAGTATAAAAACACGTAAACGCATGAGGCCTCGCCTCCGCATCCACACAGCAAATACTTATGCATGATTGTTCTTTGATGAAGGTTGTTATTCGTTGTTCCATTTTCGTATTTCGTATTTCGTATTTCGTACCTCGTACCTCGTATTTCGTATCTCGTAAATGTTCAAATTGTTCAAATTGTCTAATTGTTCAAATTCCATTAGCACATTGACTCATTAGCACCTCGTCTTACGCCGAGGCAGGCATTGGCACCTCGTCTTACGCCGAGGCAGGCATTGGCACCTCGTCTTACGCCGAGGCAGGCATTGGCACCTCGTCTTACGCCGAGGCAGGCATTGGCACCTCGTCTTACGCCGAGGCAGGCATTGACTCATTAGCACATTTTCTTCACTTTCCTCCCCATCGCTCCCTCATACTCCGCCTTTTCTTCTTCCGTAACTGGAGTAAACTGATTCACTGGAGTTGATTCTCCGATTTTGTCGAAGGCTACGAAGGTGAAATAAGCCTCGCTAATCAAATATTTTTCGCCTTCAAGAACTTTCCTTGCAAAGGCACTTACCTTTATCTCCATGGAGCTCGTAAAGGCTCGTGTGATGTTTGCATGTATGGTAATGATATCACCTACCATAGCCGATTGCTTGAAGTTTACGTTGTTGATGGATGCCGTTACACAAATTTTCTCCGCATGTGTTTGCGCACATACTGCCGCTGCAATGTCCATCCACTCTACTAATCGCCCACCTTGCAACAATCCCATCGGGTTGGTGTCGTTCGGACAAACAACCTCTGTTTTTATCGTTTCCGATTCGGATCTTAGTTTGTTTTTCATTTCTAGTGTTGTTCGTCGAAGCGTCCTCGCTTCGACATTTAATTTTCGTGTTCGTCGAAGCGTCCTCGCTTCGACAACTACTTACCTGTCGGAGCGAGCCTGCCAGTCGCAGACAGGGACGCTCCGACGAACGGTGCTTCGTTATTTATTTTTATTGTCGGAGCGAGGACGCTCCGACGAACGGCACATTAATCATTTGCAAATATATATAATAAAAGATAACTTTGTCTTTAATACAATTTAGCTTTTTACGTATGAAGGATACCCATAAACGTTTGGTCTTTTTAGTGATGCTGTTTTTATTCCTCGGCTATTCTTCGTTTCTCTACACTGTACAGCCTTTTCCTGATCCTCCAGCCAATACCGCTGCCGAGAATGGAAAGATGGTTTGGCAGGAATACAATTGTAGTTCTTGTCACCAAATATTTGGATTAGGTGGTTACCTCGGTCCAGATTTAACTGATGAGTATACCTTAAGAAGCGAGGCCGTTATTAATTCCTTCCTCATTAGTGGTACCAGTATTATGCCCAACTTCCATTTATCCGAACAAGAACGTTCCGATCTTATTGAATACCTAAAAACTGTAGATGCCTCAGGTAACGCAGATCCTAAAACATTTAAAATTTATACGGATGGAACAATCGAACAATAAATCATTAATCACTTCTCGAGCATTTATCATCGTCGCAATTTCTTTGCTGGCTTTTGGTTTGATATTCGGCATCGTTGGTACTTTGCAATATTTATTCCCTGGGTATTTAAAAGATAATCTCTCTTTCGAAAAAGTCCGTCCACTACACGTGTCGGCTGTAGTGTTTTGGATCATCTTCGCTGCTATGGGTTCCGTGTTAACGTACGTGCAACAGTATAACAACAAGGAATTAGCTTTTCCATTTTTACAAAAAGTGCAGTTTTATTTATTTAGTGTTTCTGTAGTTACTATTCTAGTTTCGTATTTCTTCAGTGTGTTTGGTGGTAGAGAATACTGGGAGTTTAATCCCATTTTTGCTTTGCCAATTATACTCGCATGGATATTATTCATCATCAATTTTTTCAATACACAAACCTCCTATAAAAA
>JBIINK010000119.1:0-7155 GCA_044337515.1 Sphingobacteriales bacterium
AAGTTCTAAATTCTAAGTTGTTGTATACGGTAGTTCGTACCTCGTAGTTCGTACCTCGAGATAAATAAATAGAAAATAGAAAAAAGAAAATGGTGTCGTGTTCGTCGAAGTCGGTCCCTTGTTCGTCGAAGCGTCATCGGGGTAAAAAAATAGAAAATAGAAAAAAGAAAATCGTAATTAGATAGTTCGTGTGCTTCCCGCACGTGCGGGACTCGTGTGCTCGAGATAAATAAAAAGAAAATCGTAATTAGATAATTCTACAGTTCTACAATTAGCTACGCTTCGCTCCGCTTAATCGTGATGTTTTCAGCTTTTTTCATATTTCATAGTATTACTTCACGATTTCGACCCTTCGACAGTTCTACACTTCGACAATTAGCTACGCTTCGCTCCGCTTAATCGTGATGTTTTCAGCTTTTTTCATATTTCATAGTATTACTTCACGATTTCGACCCTTCGACCATTCGACAGTTCTACCCTTCGACAGTTCGACAGTTCTACCTTCTACAATTAGCTACGCTTCGCTCCGCTGAATCGTGATGTTTTCTGCTTTTTTCATATTTCATAGTATTACTTCACGATTTCGACCCTTCGACCATTCGACAGTTCTACCCTTCGACAGTTCGACCCTTCTACGTTTCGACCCTTCGACCATTCGACAGTTCTACCCTTCGACAGTTCGACCCTTCTACGTTTTGACACTTCGACCCTTCGACCCTTACTTTTTTCCAATTTCTATTTTCTATTTTCTTTTTTACGATTTTCTTTTTTACGATTTTCCATTTTCTATCAAAAGGGCTTTATCATTTTTCGTATCTTAGTTTAACCAACCTAATTATCAACTATGAAACAGTATTTCATTTTAAAATCATTATTCGTATTAATGATTGTTCTTTTTAGCACTTCTGTATTTGCACAGAACGATGCGGATAGCTTATTAATGCAGAAACGTGTGGTTGTAAAAATGAAAAGTGGGGATGAGTTTACAGGATATTTTTTAAATAAGCATGGCGATTTTATTAGCATTAGAACAATTAACGGCGATATGCAATTAATTGCTAAAAATGTAGAATCTATTTTAGAGTCGAAATATAGAGGAAGATATTCTTTCGACAATCCATTGCCATCAAGGTATTTTTTCGGTCCATCTGCTATTCCATTGGAAAAAGGAAAGGGGTATTATCAGAATGTTTTTTTAACAACCAACTTTGTTAATGTTGGCATTACCGACAATATTTCTGTGGGTGGTGGAGTAGAATTGCTTACGCTAATGATGGGAGTTCCTGTTTGGTTTTTTACACCAAAAATTGCTTTTGAAGTAGCAGATAAGGTACATGTTGGGGCAGGATTATTAACTCTAGGGGTAAGTGGTTTTGGTGCTTTTAATTTAGCGTATGGAGTGGGAACATATGGAAGTTCAGAAAGTAATGTTTCCTTCGGACTGGGTTATGGATTTGCGTTTGGTGAAGTGTCGAGTTCCCCTGCAATATTAGTTGGTGGTACACATCGATTAGGTAAAAGCTTCAGCGTATTAAGTGAAAACTATATCCTTACAGGAGCAGGTGATCTTGGCATATTTGGCATCGAAGGATTTAGAATACTATCTCAAAAAAGTTCATTCGACATCGGCTTAATGGTCACTCCCGAATTAATAACAGCAGGTTTCGGAATTCCATTCGTCGGCTACGCAAGAACGTTTTAGTCGGTTGTCCCGTTTATACGGGATTAACAAATCGTGTTCGTCGAAGCGTCCGCGGGGTAAAAAAATAGAAAAAAGAAAATCGTGATTAGATAGTTCGTGTGCTTCCCGCACGTGCGGGACTCGTGTGCTCGAGATAAATAAATAGAAAATAGAAAAAAGAAAATCGTGATTAGATAGTTCGACAGTTCGACCCTTCTACAATTAGCTACGCTTCGCTCCGCTGAATCGTGATGTTTTCTGCTTTTTTCATATTTCATAGTATTACTTCACGATTTCGACCCTTCGACCCTTCGACGAAAGGCTAATTGATCAATTAACAAATTCAATTTAGAATTTAGAATTTAGAATTTTGCGTTTACGCAATTCGTGTTCGTCGAAGCCGGTCCCTGAACGGATCCCGATAGCTTGGGACTAAGTTGTTGTATTTAGTAGTTCGTAACTCGTACCTCGTAGTTCGAGATAAATAAATAGAAAATAGAAAAAAGAAAATCGTGATTAGATAGTTCGTGTGCTTCCCGCACGTGCGGGACTCGTGTGCTCGAGATAAATAAATAGAAAATAGAAAAAAGAAAATCGTGATTAGATAGTTCGACCCTTCGACCCTTCGACCCTTCGACCCTTCGACGAAAGGCTAATTGATCAATTAACCAATTCAACTCACAATTCATAACTCACAACTCACAACTCAAGCAAAACGTTTTTCCTCCCTCTCCAACCTAATCATTTCCGGATACGTAAGTCCATGGTACATGGCGTTGGCGGTCATTGATAATCGTTTGGTGCGGGTCATTTCGGTTTTGGCGGCGTTAATCCAATTGATGTAGTACGAGCGGTGGGATGGGAGCAGCTTCAAGAAATTCTCTATCATGCATTCCTCTTCTCTTAACGTTTCATGTAAGTCGGCAGGGATGTCAACTTTGTATTCAATATCTTCTTCTAATTGGCATGCTAATACATCTCCTTCTTTTTTGCGGAGCTTTGTGCGAAGTACATCATTTAATGCAATAATGAATTCTCCTCCTCCAACGGGGATCACTGCAATGCCTTTTACAGCACAAGCATCCATCTTTCCTTTTACTCGGAACGATTTTTTATTGTGTGCTTTTATTTGTTCAGCTAATTCTTTGTCTAAACTAATATACGTCCAGCCAGTTTTCTCTCCTTTCCTTCCGTACTTTAATAATTCTGTGCTGAACTTGATGATCATTCTTTTTGTTTTTTTTTCTTGGGGAAATAAAGCTATTAAAAATTTTTATTAAAAACGATACTTTATTTTAATTGATTTTAGAATTTTCTCATACAGAATAAATTTTACAAGAAAGAATCTTTGCGATTGTAATGTATTCCTCACCAATAAAAAGTTGTATATATGCAACTTTTTTAAAATAAATTTTAAAGTTATAACCTATAGTTATATTTTTATTTTGAAGGTCTAATAAGTATTAGTATGGGGGTAAGAGATAAGCGTTTCTTCGACTTAGCGTCGATCATCAGAAAACGAAGAGTAGAATTGGGATATAAATCTGCAGAGAAATTTGCGTACGATAATAATCTAAATCGTTCCGTATACCAACGTTGGGAAAATGCAGAAGATTTAAACGTAACCAGTTTAATTAAACTCTTATACACCTTAAAAATGAGTGCCAGTACTTTGTTCGAAAAATGGGAAAAGGTGAGTGATGATATGCCTCAAGACATACCAAGCGATGAGCTCTTGCTCTTAGCCGCCGAACGCAAAGCTTCTTACAAAAGGATTAAACCAACTAAAAAAGTAATGAAAGAAGTAAAGAAAAGACGAGCTCGTAGAATTCGAAATCACGAATAATTATTGTCGCTTACTAATCTCGTCGCGGATGCGCGCAGCCTTCTCGTAATTCTCTTCTTCCAAGGCTTTGTCGAGTTGTTCTTTTAATTCCGCTTCGGTATAGCTCGCATATCCAGAACTAATATTTCCTGGTATGCTAACTCCCTCTGCATCGTCTGTCGGCTCTATGTTTTCTAAGAAAGCGAAATCTGTTCCCTCGATCATTATACCAGCCGATGCCAGTATAAATTCGTAGGTGTAAATCGGACATTGGTACCTTACCGCAAGTGCAATGGCATCCGAAGTACGTGCATCAATTTCTGCCGTCTTCTTCCCATCATTACAAATCAGTTTAGCGAAAAATATACCATCCACTAAATTGTAAATAATGACTTCTTCAATCACTACATTAAAGTGGATGGTTAACGATTTAAATAAGTCGTGCGTAAGTGGTCTGCTCGGACTCATTTTTTCAATTTCAATAGCAATGGCTTGCGCTTCAAAACCTCCGATAATAATAGGCAAACGTCTGCGTCCATTCACTTCGCCCAATACCAAAGCATAGGCACCCGATTGTGTCTGACTATACGATAAACCTACAATATCCAGTTTTAATTTCTTCATGCACTACTCTTGCTTATGCGTTTGCTTTAAATGCTTTTACTGCTTCAATTAATTTAGGAACTACTTCAAAAGCATCACCCACAATACCATAATCGGCAACCTTAAAGAAAGGTGCTTCAGGATCTTTATTAATTACCACAATTACTTTTGATGAGCTTACTCCAGCTAAGTGTTGTATCGCACCAGAAATCCCAATGGCAATGTATAAGTTCGGCGCTACAGCAATACCTGTTTGCCCAACGTGTTCCGAATGTGGTCTCCATCCCGAATCCGATACTGGTTTAGAACAAGCAGTTGCCGCACCTAATAAATTAGCTAACTCTTCTACCATTCCCCAATTCTCTGGGCCCTTTAATCCTCTACCTGCAGATACTACTATTTCAGCATCTGGTAAACTCACTTTATCCGTTGCTCTAATTATTTCTTTTACTAAAGTTCTGAAATCATTCGCACCAGTTTCTGGCGCTAAAGTTTCTACGTTAGCCGTTACATTTTTTTCTACTACTTGGTAAGCGTTCGGACTTAACGTAATTACTTTTACTGCAGAAGTTAATTCTACCATCGCAAAAGCTTTACCAGAAAATGCTCCGCGTTTTACCGTTAAGTTAGTTCCGTTAATTACCGGTAATTCAATAGCAGCATCAACAAATCCAGCTCCCAATTTTACCGCCACACGTGGCGCTAAACCTTTTACCGTAAAGCTATTTCCCATTACTACTACAGTAGCGTTTGCTTTAGTAACCGCATTGGCAATAATCGAAGCGTATGCTTGATTAACGAATGATGATAACTGATCGTTGTTAACCGACCAAACCGTTTGTGCACCATACTTTCCGAGCTCCGCCAATTGCGCAGCATCTACATTACCAATAGATAATGCAGTTAAGGTACTGCCCATTTTGCTTGCAATTTCTGCAGCATAAGAAACAGCTTCGTATGTTGATTTTTTAAATTTCCCTTGGATATTTTCTACGTATACTAATACACTCATTGTTGTAAGATTAATGTTGATGGAATTAATTAGATCACTTTTGCTTCAGCGTTTAACGCTTCAACTAATTTCGCAGGTTCATCTGCAGAAATTAATTTTACATTACCTCTTGGCGTTGGCATTTCAAACGAAGTAAAACTCGAAAGTTTTTCTACCGCTACTGCTTCAACCACTTGCAAAGGTTTTGTACGAGCCGACATGATGCCACGCATATTTGGAATCTTAGGTTCTGCTACACCTTCTGCAGTACTCACTACAAATGGAGTAGAAACGGTAATCACTTCCTTACCACCTTCAATTTCTCTATCTATCTGAGCTTCATTTCCAGTAAACTCTATTTTCTTTATTAAGGAGATTGATGGGTAGTCTAACACCTCGGCCAACATCGAAGGTACTTGCGCACCATTGTAGTCGATCGACTCTCTACCGCACATAATCATATCATAACCACCTGCTTTAGCAACTTCAGCTAATTGCTTCGCCACGAAATAAGAATCGCTAGGCGCAGCATTTATACGGATGGCATCATCAGCACCAATGGCTAATGCTTTGCGAATAGTAGGCTCAGTATCAACCAATCCAACGTTAATTACCGTTACGGTTCCTTTACCACCTTCAGTTAATTCAATGGCTCTAGCCAATGCAATCTCATCATATGGATTTAAGATAAATTGAACACCATTTGTGTTAAATTCTGTATTATTGTTGTTGAAACTTACTTTTGTCGTCGTATCAGGTACATTACTGATACATACTAATATTTTCATAATGCTTAGTTTTTTGTATTGCAAAAGTAAGTAAATATCGATAAGATTAAAAATGAATCCTACACGTCTAGAACGCTTAATTGAAATGAGAAAAGATGATCCCAAAGATCCTTTTCTAATTTACGCAGTAGCCATGGAATACCAAAAGGCTGAGCAGTTGGAACTTGCATTAACCTTCTATGAAGAATTAATCGAAAATCACCCCGACTATGTTGGAACATATTATCATTTGGGTAAATTGTACGAAATTTTAAAAAAGACAGAAGAAGCAGATGCTTGTTACCAAATAGGGATGAAGATTGCACGTAAGCTCGGAGATAACCATGCTTATAATGAATTACAATCGGCATACCGTTCTTTTCAGGGTTTAGATGAAGAAGACGAATATTAAATTTCTTTTTGATGTATTGAAGTTTAGCTTCACAGCTTTTGGTGGGCCTCAAGCCCATATCGCTATGTTGCTAAAACAATTTGTAGAGAAAAAGCAATACGTTACCGAAGGCGAACTCATACAGTACAACGCCCTTAGTCAGATGTTGCCCGGCCCATCTTCCACACAAACATTAGTTGCCATTGCCTATAAGTTCGGCGGATTACGTTTAGCCATTCTATCTTTTTTCGTGTGGATTATTCCATCGGCATTAATCATGTTGGTGTTCTCTATTTTCTTCATTAATCTAGGAGTGGGGCAGCGCACCGAAAATGTAGTGTTCATGCTGAAGCCAATAGCCATTGGCTTTGTAGCCTATTCGGCTTTTATTCTTTCGAAAAAAATACTGAACAATCGCTTATCGTATGTCTTTGCATTTATTTCACTTTGCATCACTACTTATTTTCAAAATGCCTACGCTTTTCCAGCAGTAATACTCATTGGTATTTTTGGGTCTGTACTTTTGGGTGAAGGGAAATATGAAAAAGCAAGTCAGCACATCACCTTTAACTGGAAAAAATTAATTCCATTTTTCGGCATCTTAATTTTCTTCGCATTACTTGGAGCCATAATTAATCGTACATCTTTCTTCAGTTTACCCGTTCGTTTATTCGAAAACTTTTACCGTAATGGTATTATGATTTTCGGCGGCGGACAAGTACTCGTACCCTTATTGTACACGGAGTTTGTGGAGATGAAACACTATTTAACCACACAAGAATTTTTAGCAGGGTTTGCCTTACAGCAAGCCATCCCCGGACCTTTATTCTCCTTCACTTCATTCATCGGTAGCATGTCTATGCGAGCAGGAGGCATCGGCGGACAAACACTCGGAGC
>JBIINK010000077.1:0-6890 GCA_044337515.1 Sphingobacteriales bacterium
CATCAAATTTATCTGCATGTACTTTGGTAGCACGACAACCTCTAAACAAATGATAATCGAAGTAAATACATACCTCTGGTACTGTTGCAGTACCATCTTCATTTTTCGATGCTGCAATTTCTAATGCTGTAATTAAATTTTCTTTAGCGTCTGTACGTATTTCGCCGATAGGTAATTGAGAACCTGTAAGCACTACTGGTTTTGCCAAATTCTCAAACATATAGGCTAATGCTGATGCAGTATACGCCATAGTATCTGATCCATGTAAAATTACAAAGCCATCAAATTTTGTATAAGAAGCTGCAATTAATACTGCTATTTTCTTCCAATCCTTCGGACTCATATTCGAAGAGTCGATTAAAGGTTTAAAAGAAATTACTTCTAAATGATAATCTAATCTGTTTAGTTCAGGAACATTTTTTTTGATGTTATCAAAATCAAAAGGCACTAACTGTCCGTCTTGATCTTGAACCATTCCAATAGTTCCACCTGTATATATTATTAGTATACGATTCATTATCTTTTATAAAAATTTGATTTTACTTTTCCAAATACACTCAACATTTTCAGCAGCTTGTGAAATATCAAACTGATCTTTGAACATATTGGAAATTCGATTTACAATGTATAAGCCTAAGCCTAATCCTTGTTGCTCATAACTATTACGTTCTACTTGGGTAAATGCTCTAGCAGAGTTAATCGGAATAGTATTATTTATTTTGTTTTTATTATTCGTCGTTAACACAAATGAATCGTCAATGATTTCAAAAACTACTTGTGCTTTGGTTTCTGCTGGACTAAATTTATATGCATTATCTAATACTTCACGAATGATAAGGTAGAAGTATTCTTTGATAAAGAAATTTTCGGGTAATTTAAATTGAATATCGAATTTGCTTTTAACTATTTTTTTTTCATTCTCTAAAACCTCCGTAATTATTTGATCGATCTGAGATTTAAAAGTATCTACACTTATGTATTTGAAATTTGTTTCTAATTGATATACTCCTGAAAGCAATAATAGATTTGAAATAGTACGTTTTAAACGAGATACCGATAATCTAAAAATCGAATCTAATTCGTCATCTACATTTGAGTTTTTACTTATTAAATGATAGACATTTTGAATAACGTTTATTGGAGTAAACAATTCGTGGTTGGCAATATTTTTCCAATGTTCAAAAGATTTTGTATACTCTAAATGAATATGATCATTTATCTTTTTCTTTTTGCCAATCTGAGTATTTACAGCAGCTAATAAATCTTGAAGATCAAAAGGTTTCGTAATATAATCTTCAGCACCAATCGACATCCCCTCTCTAATATCTTTCGATTCTACTTTAGCAGTAATTAATATTACTGGAATTAAATTTGTTGAACTATCGATTTTTAGCTCCTTCATCATTTCCAAGCCAGTCATTTCTGGCATCATAATATCTGTAATAATTACATCGGGAATATTTTTCTTTGCTGCATCAAGACCTAATTTTCCGTTTTCTGATTCAAAAACATCAAAGCCATTGTATTCGAAATACTCCACTATATTCCCCCTGATGAGTTCATCATCTTCCACAATGAGTATCGAATTCTTTTTCATGTTTATAATGTAGTTGGAATGGATATTATGAACGAACTACCTTCATTTAATTTAGATGCCACATCAATATATCCTTTGTGTAAATCTAAGAAATATTTCACTACTACAAGTCCTAAACCTGTACCCGGTAAATTACGAATATTTGATGCTCGGAAGAATGAAGTAAATAATTTCTCTAAATCTTCATCTGGAATACCAATACCATAATCTTTTACTTCAATTCTTACATGAGTATCGTTAAGTTCGATATTGATATCAATCGTTTTAATCGTTAAGGAATATTTTATTGCATTTGAAAATAAATTACTTAGTACGTGATGAATCATATTTCGATCAAATCGCATCATAATACTTTTTTGATTCGATTTGATATTTATTTTAAAATTAGAATATGAATGCTCAGCTTTAACTTCGTTTAGGATTAATAATAAATCATATAATTCGAAATTAGCAGTGATTCCACCCGATTCAATTTTGCTAATCAATAATACTTCATTCATCAACTCCGTCATGCGCTTTATTTGCTCATTAACTTTACTCGTATGCTTTTGAATTTTTGAGGATAATTCTAATTCTGTATTTTCCGAAATCAATTTAATTAATTCAACACTTGAAGATATGGTGGCCAATGGTGTTCTAAACTCATGTGATACCATTCCAACAAACTTCGATTTCAAATCATTTAATTCTCGTTCGCGTTGCATCGCAAGAACTAATTGATGTTCTGCTTTCTTACGCTCCGTGATATCGGTAACTGTACCTCGATATCCCATGATTTTTTGATTAACGATAATCGCTTCAGCATATACACTTACATTCTTTAAACCATAAATGGTTTTAATCGAATATTCTTGATCACGAATGGAATTATTATTATTGATTAAATCATTAAATGCTATTGTTTTATCAATAGTAGTATTTACAAAATATTGCGAGTAGTTCTTTCCAATAAATCCTACAGAGTCTAAGCCTGTAATGGTTTCCCAAGCTGGATTTAAATAAGTGAAGTATCCATCAAGATCCACGTTAAAAATAATGTCTTGTAAATTATTAACAAGGTCTTTGTATTTAGCCTCACTAAGCTGCAGTTTCTCTTCTGAGTGAACACGATTTGTAATGTCTACCCCACAACCCACAACAATTTTAATGCTACCGTCTGGATTAAAAACGGGTTTCATTTTTCTCAAAATATATTGCTTGGTACCGTCTTTTCGATCATGAGCTTCCTCATAATCGAAATCCTCTGGGTTTTCAGCAGCTATCGTTTTCTGAAATAAATCTCTTCTGAAATGTGCCGACGCTAATGGTTTATTACGATTATTTACATAATCATAATCATCTTTACCTACTAACCAATCTCTCACATTTTTATCAGCAATGGCCACTTCATTTACAAATAAATATTGATGCTTTTCATTAAACACTGCAACATCTACAGGTAATGAATTTAAGATATCTTCATAAAACTGCTTTTGTTGTTCTATTTTTTTGTTTAACGAAAAGGTTTCGGTTATGTCCTTATAAGACCACATGTGCCCTACGTAAATATCTTTTTTGTAAATAGGGATGTAATCGCGTTGAAGAACTTTGAAATTCTTCATAAAAAGTAGTTCGTTTTCTACTTTTTCTTTATTAAGTAAAATTGAATTGATGTTGTCAACAAATGATTGCTCATCAATAAATAGTACTTTATTGTATTCAGCGGCTTGTGAGCAATCGGCTCCAAGCATTTCTTCAGGTTTGGCTGGGATATTGAATAAATCACAAAAAGCCTGATTGACAAATTCAATCTGGCGATTTTCATTTTCGAGTAACATAGCAGTACTGGATGAATTCAATACTACATTCATTCGATAATATTGTAATCGTGTATTCTCCACTATCGATTTATTTTATGTATTTCAATATAGTAGTCATCAATTCATTCACATCTACTGGTTTCGGTAAATATTCATTCATGCCAGCTTCTTTCACTTTTACGATTGTTTCTGGTGATAATTCAGCAGTAACAGCAAAAATTGGAATAGCATTAAAAGGCGCTTCTAAATTACGAATAGCAATAGTAGATTCATAGCCATTCATAACTGGCATATTAATATCCATTAATATTAAATCCGGGTGAAAGGTTAACGTAGCCTCTACACCTAATTTACCATCTTCTGCTACACTTACTTCAAAATGATTACTTTCTAATATTTTCTTTAATACAATTGAATTAATCATATTATCCTCTACAACAAGAATTTTTTTCTTTTGTTGTTTATTCAATTCGAAAATACGTAGATCCACCTCCTCTATAGTCATTACTTAATCATTTTAGCCATTAATTCTGCTTTCGAATTAATACTTAGTTTATTGTATATATGTTTTAAATGTTGATTAATTGTAAACGTTGTAACGAATAATCGTTCAGCAGCTTCTTTGTAGCTTAAACCCTCTGCAAGTAACTTCACAAGTTCATACTCACGTTTTGTAAGTTTATCTTGTAATTCTGCAATTGGATCGTGTCTATATTCAGCTACGAGGTGACGAGCTGCGTTTGGTGAAATAGAAAAACCACCTTCGAGCACGGCTTCAATATATTTTTGAATTTCAGACATACTAGCCGTTTTTAAAACATAGCCGCTTGCACCTTTCTTCAAAAGATCTTTAACGTATTCCTCATTATCATATGCTGATAAAATAATGATATGTGCTAAAGGAAATTTCGCCTTAATTAAAGGGAAACCTTCTACACCACTCATACCAGTGAGGTTAATGTCTAATAAAATTACATTGGGGGTTTCAGGGTCGGCCGACAAGAAGTCTTCAACACCATCGAACATCCAGATAACAGAATACTGTCCTGACATGTCCAAGAACTCAGAGTAATTTGCACGTAGATCTATATTATCTTCTACAATTCCAACTTTTATCATATTGGTTTTTTTATAAAAAAAAAGCAGCTAAGCACATTTGGGATGGTGTTAGCTGCTAATTAAATTTACTTACGCTCTCATTACAAATATGAGGTATTTATTATTCCTGTCAATTACTTAAAATAGTATTTTTTAAAATAAAATACATTTTTGCAAAATCGACAAGCGTTTAATTAACAGTTATTTACAGAACTCAACATTCAAACATACTAATTTATTCCTTGTATTAGGAATATAAAGTATTCTATTTATTAAATTTATTTATCACTTCAAACAATTCATCGAACGAAAAAGGTTTAGTCAAGAAATCTGATGCCCCTATGGCAATAGCTTTCTCATATTCTTCTCTTTCTGCTTTAGCAGAAATGAATACTACAGGCACTTGAGAGAATATGGGAGCAGATCTTATGGTCTTTACAAAGGCATAACCATCCATATGTGGCATCATAATGTCGCATAATATAAATTCTGGCTTAAATGTCTCGTAAGCTACTAAACCTTCTCTTCCATCGCAGGCTACTTGGATTTCGTGACCTTTAATCTCCAAAATTTCAAGAATATTTTCTCTAATATTCTTCTCGTCTTCTATAACTAGTATTTTCATTTTAGATGAATTGTAAATGAAGTTCCTTCATTTAATTTACTCTTTACACTTATTGTACCATTGTTAATGTTTACAAATTCTTTTACAATGGCCAATCCCAATCCTGTGCCTTCAAAATTAGTAGAGTTCGATGCACGGTAAAAAGATTGAAATAAATTATTGATTTCAGACGCTGGGATACCAATACCATTATCTTTAACCTCTATGTTAAGTATCTCTTTGGTTTTTGAAATTTTAATAGTAGGATTTCCTTCCGAATATTTAAATGCATTAGAAAGCAGGTTTAATATAGCATGTGAAATTAATCGTTTATCTACATTAATTACGTAACAAGATTTCTCATCTTCGCATTTTTTGCATTCTACATTAACCGTTCTTCCGTCTGGCCTAACTTTATAATAGGTTTCAATAATATCATCAATAATTTCTCTAAGGTCTACCATCTCAAATACCGAAGGAATTTTACCTTCTTCAATTTTGCCGATAGTTAAGATATCCGACATTAGTTCACTAAATTTTTTGATTTCGGAATTTATTAATTCAATATG
Source organism: Sphingobacteriales bacterium (assembly GCA_044337515.1). Lineage (GTDB taxonomy): Bacteria > Bacteroidota > Bacteroidia > Sphingobacteriales > Sphingobacteriaceae > CAJBVG01. The sequence continues at coordinate 5,668 of JBIINK010000077.1, forward strand.
GTGAGTAGTCTTATCTTTTTTATCGAAATCAATATCCTTCAAATAGAAATTAATTAATTCGATGCTTGATTGAATGGAAGTTAGTGGAGTTCTAAATTGATGCGAGGCCGTAGTAACAAATGAAGATTTAAATTTACCCAATTCAATCTCTCTATTTAATGTTTCTTTTAACCTGTTCTCTGCTTTCTTCTGTTCAGTTATATCACTTGCTATTAACACGTATCTTTTCTTCGTATAATTTTCGGTCTTTAATTGATTTACGGTTAATAATACGGGTATCAACTGCCCTTGAAGCGAACGATAAGTCCATTCGAATGTATTAGTAAAACCACTTTGTATTTTATATTTAAAAACTTCTAAAGATGATTTAAACTGAATACCATCATCAACTAACAACTCATTACACATTGTAATTTTTGCTTCAGGGTTATGGATAAACTCCGTGTCTGACCCTACTGGGAATGTGATATCATCAAAACCATATTTTATATAGGTAATCGGATTACATTCTACTAAACAACCATCATCATCAACTATAATAATAGAGATGTCGGTATTACTCATAATACCTTTATAAGTACTCGATAATAATACAATATCCTTTGTACGTTGAGCTACATTAATCTCTAGCTCTTCGGAGTATTTCTGAATTTGTTGGTATAAATTTTTATTGTAAATACTAAGTGCAATTTGAGTCGCTACTTCCTCTGCAATATCGATATATTCTGAATTGAAAAATATTTCTGAACGTGAGAATAAAACTAATATCCCGCTATTAATTCCATGTACAATCATGGGTACAATAAGTACTTTTATATATCCACAATTTCGAATTCGAGTTACTAATTCCGATTCCTCAAGTAAACGTATATCCAACTCATACGTTTTATCTAAAATCAAATGTTCATCCTCAAAATAATCGAGTGGTATAGTAAAGTTATCATCACTATACTCTCTACCCTCAATAATTCTAGCAATAACATTTGCTACATCTTTTGCTTCATCGAATACCAATACATTAACTTCTTCACATGGCACCATTTGATTCAGGAAACGAATTGCTGCAAGTTCTGCAGGGTCTTCATTAAATCCACCCTGAATAATTGCTCTATCTACTAGTTGCAAGCCCTTCAATCGATCATTCGATCTATTAATTAATCGATGTGCATCGAATAGTTCTGTTATGTCTAATGAATTCAATAATAAATGAGTCGCATCCCCAT
>JBIINK010000078.1:0-6870 GCA_044337515.1 Sphingobacteriales bacterium
ACAAATTTAAAAGTCCCTCTCCTTTGGAGAGGGATTTAGGGTGAGGCTTAATTTCGAAACGTCGAAGGGTCGAACTGGCGAAGGGTCGAAGCGGCGAAGCGGCGAAGAGTCGAAGAGTCGAATGGTAGAAGTGTAGAAGTGTAGAAAAATTAAATAATTGAGTAATTTCAATTCACAATTCACAATTCACAACTCACAACTCACAACTCAATTTTTGCTAATTCAATATAATCCGGCCTATCGGCCAATGTAGTATGTTTAAAGGTTTGTACAACCATGCCTTTATGGATGACGAAGATGCCGGGCATTTGAAAACCGTCGCCGATGAATGGGCGTGGTGGGTTCATGTTAAAGAGGGCGTGAATAACTCCGCGAATGATAACGTTAATTCCGAAAAGTTGCATGAGCGTTCCTCTACCTAATCCGAATGCTTTGTAAATTTTCTTCTCTGGATCCGCGATGCGTGGAATATCATCAATACCATATTGCTTGGTAATTTCTTGAGCGGTTACTTCATCAACCAAATGCACCAACACAATTTTTGTTCCTGCCGATTCAATGTGCTTTCTATTTTTAGAAATCTCCAATAAGGATTCTCTACAAAACGGACAACCGAAGTGCCTAAGAAATACAAGCATTGTAGGATGTTGGTCGGTATGTGCTTGTAAAGATACGCCGGTATTCGTATGAATATTTTCTAGTGATTTTAACTTGCGTGGATTCATATCATACGCAGATAATTCGATTGTGCTTTGGTAATGTTCAAAAGCAAAATATAAAATGATACCGAATGGAATTAACCAAACCACATCGTTAGCGAGTATCATACTCGTTAAATGTTTTGGCAATACTCCAACATAAACGTAGTAGAAGTAAAACAAACTTGCCATCATTTTTACCGCGAATCCGATAAAAATTATAAGCCAATGTTTAAAGGGTTTGCGATTTGCAATGATGTAAGCAACACCAAACAATAACTCCATTACCCCAATGGCTTTGATTGTCCAATGGGCATTCGGGAAACTTAGATTTAAATGCTCCAGGTAATACGATGGTAATAAAAAAGCTATCGCTCCCCACAAAATATTGTAGACCCCTGCTGCTATTAATATGTACTGCATCCATGGACGCGGACTGACAATCTTCATATTTAGTACTAAATTCTATCTGGTAACTGGTAACTGGTGACTGGTAACTGGTGTAATATATCGAGGTACAAGCTACGAAATACGAGCTACATAAATTGATAAACTAACTTAAGTACAAAGTGTTTGCTCTCATAACTACTTTTTTTAGTAAGTACTGCTTACAAATGGTCTTCAAAGTAGCGAGTAACGGTGTTATATAGGTGTACGCGGTCTTTTCCTTTCACATTGTGTGGGTGACCAGGATACACAAAATAGTCTAATAACACTCCTTTATCTACGCATTTCTTCACAAATGCTTGGCTATTTTGCCAAACCACTACATCATCAACGGTACCGTGAATCATCAATAATCGGCCTTTCAGCTGATCCGCGAAATTCATCAAATTACTTTCTTTATAGCCTTCCGGATTCTCATTCGGGGTATCCATGTAGCGTTCGGTGTACATAATTTCATACATACTCCAGTCGATTACTGGTCCGCCAGCAACTCCCACTTTAAATACTTTGTTCGCTTTTGTCAGCATCGTGGTGGTCATGAATCCGCCAAAACTCCAACCGTGTACTCCAATGCGATTGGTATCTACATAAGAAAGCGATTTCAAATAATCCACTCCTTTTAATTGATCGGCAAGTTCTACTTTCCCTAAGTTGCGATGGGTAGCTTGTTCGAAATCTCTACCTCGGAACATGGTACCACGCGAATCAACCGTATAAACAATAAATCCTTTTTCGGCCATCACTTGGAACCATAAATTTGCTCCGCCTAGCCAAGAGTTCGAAATTAGTTGGACATGTGGGCCTGCGTAAACATAAATAACTACAGGGTATTTTTTTGTGGCATCGAAATTTGTTGGTTTGAAAATTCGTGTGAACAAATCTGTTTTTCCATCGGCTGCTTTGATGCTTGAAATATTCATTTCACCAAGCGAATAATCTTTTAATGGATTAGTAGAAACTAATAACGATTTTTCTTTTACTCCTTTAGTTGATATGAGTTGAATGACGCGAGGTGTTTCGGTATTCGAATAATTGTCGATGAACGAAGTGGCTTGTGTATTTAAGGTAATGGCATGCGTACCAAGCTCTGAAGTTAATTTTGTTCGCTTGCCTGTTTTTAAATCAACCGAAAATAAATCTCTATTGATGGGACTATTTTCTGTACTAGTATAATAGGCCGTTTTCTCTTTTGCATCTAGTCCTAAGAAATCAACTACTACCCAATTACCCGAAGTAATTTGTTTGATTAATTTTCCTTCTTCGTTATATAAATATAGGTGTCGGTAACCATCACGTTCGGAATGCCAAATGAAATTTCCGTTCGATAAAAAGATCATCGGTTCATTAGGCTCTACATATTTTTCATCTTTCTCGGTGAATAAAGTTTTGATGAACTCTCCGGTGTTCGCATCGTATTGATTTAAGTTCATTTCTTGATAAGAACGAGAAACAACGGCAACATAAATTGATTTTCCATCTTTACTCCAAGCGATGTTGGTTAAGTATTGATCTTTAGGACCAGCAATTTTTAGGAAGATGGTTTTTGCAGCACGTACAGAATATACACCGACACTTACTTCGTGCGATGATTGTCCAGCCATTGGATATTTAATGCTATTTAATTTCGCTGGTGTAGAACTAATATCTACCAAAGGATAATCAGTTACCATCGTTTGGTCCATTCGATAGAAAGCAATTTTATCATTGCTTGGCGACCAAAATATTCCTTTCATTATATTGAATTCATTACGATGTACGGCTTGTCCGTTTACAATATCTTTATTTGTTTCATTCGTAATGGGAACAGATTTTTCGGAATTAGAATAATACAAATTATTATCAACAGTATAGGCCATTGTCGATTTATCAGCGTTCCATTCTTGGTTTGCGGCATTGTCTTTAATCACCAATTTTGTTGAGGTGATTTTTGATTTATAGTTTAATGCTTTGTATGTAGCTCCATCATTAAATAGCAGTTCCTCATTTGTTAACCATGAAAAAATAGGTAAGGTTTTTACTCCAGGATTTAATGCTGCTGCATAAAGTACAGTGTCATTCTTGCTTTTTGCTGAAGAAACAATTAAGCATTCTTCTGCATTTTTCTTACCCACATATGAGTAGTGCACCCCATCAGTCAGCCATTGCAAGTACTTCAAATTTTGAGGCATCAAAGCCGAATTCATGAACGCATCGTTCATGGAAATGGTTTTCTGTTGTGCTGAGGCAGTAAAGCTTACAAGAAAAAGGAGTAGGGTTAGGTTGAATTTCATAATATCTAAGAAAATGCAATAATAAACAATAAATAAATGGTTATGAATTGTGAGTTATGAGTTGTGAGTTATAAAAAACTCAAAATTCACAACTCAAAATTCACAATTTTTTTAGGAGATTTTGCCCCACGCTTCCCTGCTTTTTGCAGATGCCGCTAAGTGTCTTCTTAGTTCAGCATAGTACGGGTGTTGCAATGTGGGATCAACATCCACTATTTCTTGCGCCATGATGCGTGCTTCTTGAAGTATCTTTTGGTCTTTTGCTAAGTCGGCAATATGTAAATCGAGCACACCACTTTGTTGTGTGCCTTGTAAATCGCCAGGACCACGAAGTTGTAAATCGATCTCCGCAATTTCGAAACCATTATTGGTTTTTACCATGGTGTTGATTCGCGTTTTGGCATCGCTGCTTAATTTATTTCCACTCATTAAAATGCAATACGATTGTTCGGCACCACGCCCAACTCGTCCGCGTAACTGATGGAGTTGCGATAATCCGAAACGCTCGGAGTTCTCAATAACCATTACACTTGCGTTAGGTACGTTTACGCCTACTTCGATAACAGTAGTGGCTACCATTATTTGTGTTTCTTTGTTAATGAAGCGTTGCATCTCATAATCCTTATCCTTCGATTTCATTTTTCCGTGAACAATACTCACGTTATATTTTGGTCGAGGGAATGCACGCTCTATACTTTGGTATCCTTCTTCTAAATTTATTAAATCGAGTTTCTCCGATTCTTTAATCAGCGGGTAAACAATATATACCTGACGACCTTTAGCAATTTCTTTTTCTAAGAAGCCGAATAATTTTAATCGATGGGTTTCAAATTGATGAATGGTTTCAATAGGTTTTCTTCCTTTCGGTAATTCATCAATTACTGAAGTATCTAAATCGCCGTAAAGTGTCATGGCCAAGGTACGTGGTATTGGAGTGGCTGTCATTACCAACACATGTGGAGCCTGTACATTTTTCTTCCACAATTTAGAACGTTGCTCTACACCAAAACGATGTTGCTCATCGATAATTACCATGCCTAAATTTTTGAACACCACAGGGTCTTCAATAAGGGCGTGTGTACCGAGTAAGATATCAATTTCTCCTGCTGCTAATGCGGCTAGTAGTTCTCTTCGTTCTTTTGTTTTAGAGGAACCTGTTAAAATTTTTATGTTCAAGTCCATCCCATTCAACAATTCCGATAAGCTCACAAAGTGTTGCTGGGCAAGGATCTCCGTAGGTGCCATCAAACACGCTTGGAAGCCATTATCAATAGCCAATAGCATGGTAAGTAAGGCCACAATAGTTTTTCCAGAACCTACATCACCTTGCAACAAGCGATTCATTTGGAAACCGGTATTGGTATCTCCACGAATTTCTTTTACCACACGCTTTTGTGCATCGGTTAATTCAAAAGGTAATTGGTTGCTATAAAAATGATTGAACTTCTCTCCTACTTTAGAAAAAATAAATCCTTTCGAATTTAATTTTCTTCCTTTATTGGCTTGAAGTAATTTTATTTGAATGAGAAAAAGCTCTTCGAATTTTAATCGAGCCTGCGCACGTTGCAATTGTTTCGGATTCGTTGGGAAGTGAACTTCTTTCATCGCTTCCGCACGCGGCATCATTTTATATTTATCTAGAATATTTTGAGGGAGGAATTCTCGAAACTCTTGCTCGGCTTGCAACATCAAAAGCTTTTGCAATTTCATGATGCCTTTAGAGTCGAGAAAAAATGTTTTTAATTTTTCTGTCGATGAATATACCGGCTGTAAAGCAGTTGCATTTTCTAATTTAAAATCCTTCGTGAGTTCCATTTCCGGATGCACAATATTCAAGCGCATTCCATACGCATTAGGCTTCCCGAACACAACGTATTCTTGTCCGACGATGATTGCCTTGTCTACCCACTTGATACCTTGGAACCACACCAGTTCCATAGTTCCTGTATGATCTTCTACGGTTGCCACCAAACGTTTACCACGGCGTTCGCCTACTAATTGTTTAGAGGTTACTATCGCACGAAATTGAATATAGGGCAAATCAACATCTACTTCGTTAATGGTATAGAATTTTGTTTTATCGATGTAACGAAAAGGGTAGTGACGAAGAAAATCGCCGAACGTAAAGATGCCCAATTCCTTATTGATGACATCCGCTTTCGTCGGGCCAATTCCTTTCAAGTATCCTATCGGTGTATCAAAAAAACTCATTGCTCTAAAAATAGAAAATATTATCGTGAAGGGCGAAAAGAATTTTGGTATGTTTGCTTATCTATGTTGAAGAAGAAAGAATACTTACCCATCATTCTATTAATTATCCTATCGCTCATCTGGGGAAGCTCATTTATCTTAATGAAAAATGGCTTAAAAGTATACAGTGCTGCGCAAGTAGCTACCATGCGAATGTTCTTTTCTTTCCTCTGCTTACTCCCATTAACGCTTAAACATATTTGGAAAATTCCATTGCGCAAATACGGAATGATTACCCTAGTAGGTTTATTAGGCAATGGTATTCCTGCCATTTTATTCGCGACTGCTCAAACCAAACTCAATAGTTCTACCGCGGGAGTATTAAACTGCTTAACGCCTTTGTTTACGTTGATTGTAGCGGCAGTATTTTTCAAACAGAAATTCGGCATTCAAAAAGTGGTGGGCGTGGTATTGGGATTATTTGGTGCAGTAACCTTAATTATGTTACGAAGCAACGGTAGCATTGATCCGAATTACACTTATGGCTTATACATTTTAGTAGCCACCATTTGTTATGCTTGGAGTGTGAACTTAATAAAGACATACTTAGCAGGCATGCCAGCCATTTCTATTTCATCAATGGCCTTGTTGTTCATCGGACCAGCGTACGGATATTATTTATTCGCACACACGGATTTCATGATTCGCACAGAACTTGCTGATGGGGCATTGCATGCATTAGGGTATGTATTTTTATTGGCCTTATTTGGCACCGCGATATCGTTGATCTTATTTAATAAGTTAGTACAAATCACCACACCAATTTTTGCATCATCGGTTACGTACTTAATTCCAATCGTAGCTATTTTTTGGGGCGCAATCGATGGCGAACCAATTACGATTATTCACTTTATTGGGATGAGTGCTATTTTGTTTGGGGTGTATCTTGCGAATAGAACGAAATAATATGTTAATATGTTAATGGGATAATATGTTAATTAAATAACACAGCCATTAACATATTATCCCATTAACATATTAACATATTAGTTAGATTTTCTTTTTTAATTCTGCCCAAAGATCATGATAAGCCAAGGCTGCGCGCGAGTAGGTAGAATATGAAACAAGAGGTGCTTCGTAAATTCCCATACGTTCTACATCGCTTGAATATGGTATAGCTGTTTTAAGAATATGTTTTTTCTTGGTGTACTCTTCAACAATATCATTGTGCATATTTTTACGTGCATCGTACATCGAGAAAAATC
>JBIINK010000036.1:0-22979 GCA_044337515.1 Sphingobacteriales bacterium
TAATCTGACTCTTCGATAATTTGCCCCTTCGATAATTCGACAATTCTACACTTCGACATTTCGACACTTCTACATTTCGACAGTTTGACCCTTCGACAATTCGATCTTGCCGAAACGCCCTAAGTAAACTATTGTTGATTTTATTAAGAAAACTCTTCTTTTTTGAATATTGGTATTTAAAAGAATAATAAGCTTTTTCTTTTTTTTTGAATAGTAGCATTTTGAAGTCTAATAAGCAAGTTACTCCATTTCTTTAATCTAGTTTAGCATAACGGCTTTCAATAACTGCTTTCTATTTATATTATCACTCCTATTATACTTCAAAATACTACTATTCGATTATAATGACTCTTGGGAAAACTTGTACTAATTTCCGAAACGCTCTTGATATACTATTGTTGATTTTATTAAGAAAACTCTTCTTTTTTGAATATTGGTATTTAAAAGAATAATAAGCAAGTCAATTCATCATATTAATCTAGTTCAGAATAACGGCTTTCAATTACTTCTTTCTATTTAGTTAATCTCACCAATTCTTCTTCTAAATACCAATATTCGATATTTAGGGCTCTTGGGATATATTATCCGATACTTCGACACTTCTACAGTTCGATACTAAGGGTTCTACGGCAAGTTTGTTCGACATTTCGACAGTTCTACGATTTGACACTTCGACAATTCGACAGTTTGACTCTTCGACAATTCTACACTTCGACAGTTCGACAGTTCGAAAATACAAACATCATCTCTCTAGCAATCTCTAAACTCCTTTCCTTGTACTTTGCTTCCATTTCGGGTGTGTTGTCGAATGCTTTGGGGTCCTCGTATCGGATAGGGATTCGTTTGGTTGCTCCGGCGATGTATGGGCAAGCTTCGTCGGCGGTAGAGCAAGTCATGATGGCGGCGAAGTTTGTTTCTGGGTTATAGGGATCGTCGAATGTTTTGGAGAAGCAAATGATCGGTGATTCCTGCTCATCAAACTTTACTTCGTAAATTGGATTAGTACTTTCGTCTTTCTTATTTATCTGAAAGCCTTGCTCCGTAAGCGTTTCAGCCACTTTATAAAACATGGCTGTTGCTTCTGTTCCTCCCGAATAACAATACACATGGGGTACATTAAAATAATGTGCCATGGTTTGTGCCCATATTTGAGTTAGGTGGCTTCTTCTAGAATTATGTGTACAAATAAAATTAAGCTGAATAATGTTTCCCTCTGCTTGTTTTTGCTGAATGTATTCTACTAATTCATTCAATACTACTTTACGATCATCGGAAATTTCATCCGTATTGATCTGAACAATCTGTTGTTTTATTTTCTCGTACATATTATATACTTGGGGTGAAATATTTCTTTCTAAACCAAAAGGCAAGGTTAACTAAGGCTATTAAAGCTGGTACTTCTACCAATGGCCCAATAACTCCTGCAAATGCTTGTCCGCTGTTAATTCCAAATACTCCGATGGCTACAGCTATGGCTAACTCGAAGTTATTGCCCGTTGCTGTAAATGCGATGGATGTACTCTTCGAATAGTCGGCACCAAAATATTTTCCGATAATGAAACTCAATACAAACATCACCGAAAAATAGATTACTAATGGAATAGCTATACGAATTACATCCATCGGAATTTGAACGATTAATTCCCCTTTCAAACTAAACATTAATATAATGGTAAACAGTAATGAAATAAGTGTGATTGGAGAAATTACAGGTACAAATTTTTCATTAAACCAAGTCTCCCCTTTTAAGGCAATTAAACTGTATCTGCTGATGATGCCTAATGCAAATGGTATACCTAAATAGATACCAACACTCTCGGCTATTTGTGCTATGCTGATGTCTACTTGAACTCCTTTATACCCAAAATATGGTGGTAATACAGTAATGAATACATAGGCATATACACTGTAAAGTAATACTTGAAAAATACTGTTCAATGCAATTAATCCTGCTGCATACTCTCTATTCCCCTCCGCTAAATCGTTCCATACCACAACCATGGCAATGCAACGTGCTAATCCGATTAGTATTAACCCAATCATGTACTCTGGATAGCCCTGTAAGAACACAAGAGCTAATACAAACATCAAAATGGGACCTAGTATCCAATTTAAAAATAAAGAGGCTCCTAACACCTTAGTATTCTTAAACACCTCGGCCATTTGTTCGTATTTCACTTTCGCCAATGGTGGGTACATCATTAATATTAATCCAATGGCTAAAGGAATATTGGTGGTTCCACTCGAAAATGAATTGATAAAACCACTACTGGATGGGATAAAATATCCAATACTTACACCAATGCCCATGGCTAAGAATATCCACAAGGTTAAGTTTCGATCTAAAAATCCGAGCTTCTTACGCTCTGCTATTGGTGCACAATGTTCCATAAACTAATATCTATCGCAATTATACGATAAATATTAGTTTTGAATAATATAATATTGAATTATTAAAAAAGATAACATTAAATTAACATATCGTTTGAAGAAGTGTTAAAGTTTAAGTTTTAATTTTTTCTTGTTTCTATACGCCAGAATACTAATTACAATAAAACTGAGGGAAGTAATGTACACCCACGTTGGAATTGGAATTGGATCACCAGCAGCATAAGAATGTAAACCAGATAAATAATAATTAACACCGAAGTAAGTCATTACTATAGATGATAATCCAAATAATGTTGCCAGATTAAACAAATATATGCCACTCATTTTTGGAATTATACGCATGTGTAAAATGAAAGCATAAATTAAGATAGAAACAAGTGCCCATGTTTCTTTTGCATCCCATCCCCAATATCGTCCCCACGATTCATTTGCCCAAACGCCTCCTAAATAAGTACCTATACTGAGCATTGCAATACCACCAATTAAAGTAATTTCACTTAAGTAGGTCATTTCAGTAATGTTTAGAATCATCAAGTCTTTATTTTTTTGATTGATAAACATCATTAAAACTAAATTTATAAGTCCGATGATAGCTCCCAACATTAAAAATCCATAACTACCTGCTTCTAATGAAACATGTATTGTTAACCAATAGGAATTTAAAACTGGTACCAGTGGAGTGATTTCTGGATCTAAGTAACTTAATTTTGCAATAAGTAAAACCGTTGCTGCTAATATTAAAGTAGCCGTTAGTCCTCCTATTGATTTACGTGTAAACAATAAACCAGCCAAAGTAGTTGTCCAAGCGATATAAATAAGTGATTCGTAACCATTACTCCAAGGTGCTCTTCCAGAAATATACCAACGAATTGCCAATCCAAAAGTATGTAATGCAAATCCCATAAAAACAACGATGAGCACTAATTTATAAACCTTTAATAAACGTGCGTTTGGTGAAAAAACGGATAAGAACAATAATATAAGAAGTAGAATTCCAATGAATAAATAGGCGAAAGCTAATCTGCCAAATATATCTAGGTTGTTTAATAGTATTTCTAAATTTAGCTGAGTACTAGAAGGAATAACTGAACTACTCTGAAGCTTTTGATAAGCGGCAAGTTCTACTAATAATTTGTTAGGTTCGCTGTAATTATTGGAGTGCATCGATTCATGCAAAACGCTTTCATAGTGACTAAAGAAACTGTTTGCTAGTTGAACACTTTCTTGGTTTGTGTTTTCGTTATGATTATGACTTTCACTAGCAATCCAAGTATTATTATGGTCGTTTATAATTGGTATAACACGAAAGGCTGTACCGCTAAATATCATACCCATAATATTAATACGCTCATCCACTTTTATCAATTCTTTTTCAAGTTGACCCCTATCAACTGGTTTTTTATCGAATGCTTTTTTTACTTCCTCTTGCAAAAGATAATTTCCATCATTAGTGAAAAAATCTTTAAAGGCTAATTTAGATTCTGATTTTTTAAGGATTGATTTTGTGAAAGGTCCAATTTTTATGAGGGGTTCGTTAAACCACTTTTCTTTAGCGGCGAACATACTCAGTATTACTTGGTCTGCATTGAATGTTAAATAAGATTCACTACCCGATATTTTACGAAGCAACTCTCTGTTGAGGGTATGCATAGGTTTCATCCTCCCATTTACATCTTGAACAACTACTTCACTAAATAAAGTAGCGTGTTCTTTAGAAACAGATTCGAGTTTGGGTGTAATTTCATTTTGTGCATTAACAACAATTGAATACAGAAACATTGGAATGAATAGGAAATACATCTTCTTCAATCTAATTTCTTTTAACAATTTAATGACTTGATAGAATCTGGTTTTCTTGCTAAAAAAAGTTAGTAGTAGTCCAAGCGTTAATAAAATATAGCCAATATAAGTAATCCAAGTGCCCCAGAAATCATGATTTACGCTTAAGTAAGTACCGGTTTCATCTTGATCATAAGAGGATTGAAAAAAACGATACCCATCATAATTTAAAATGGTATTCATAAAAATTCGATAATTTAAATTGGTATTGTTACGTGTATCTTGAACAGTAACTTCACTGGCATAAGAAGCAGCACTATTGGTACCCGGATAACGATCCATAATAAAATCATTTAATCGGATTGTAAATGGAACTTCTAATGGTTTAGCACCATAAGTAAGATAAAACTGTGTAGAATCTATATTGAAAAGTACAGGAGAACCTTGCATGCCTGTTTGTCCTGTAACATATTGTTCAGAAATTTTACCATTCAAATTTATTTGCAAACGAATACCTAAAATACTTGTGCTTGCTATTTTAGCTTTTTCACTTATAATTTTAGATACTCCTCCTTTAAAATAGTCGCCAAATACAAAACGATTGGAACCACTAGAATATAAAGATTTAAGTTTAAGCGGAGTAGGTTTATCAGATGGTACAATGGTATCCAATTGTTGTGTTGCCATTGTCATTTGAGTGTACTCTTGGTCTGCTTTAAAAAAGAGATCTTCACCAATACGTGTTATATTAAAGGAATTGGGTATTGTATTATTAGTGAAATTAAAGAGTTGTCCATTGATATTAATTTGTTCCCCTTCTTTCACATAATACTCTAAACGACCTTCCATTCCAGCAAGTACAATTTTTAACGTGGGCGTTCCATTATCGATACGCTCAACAGATTGAACAGGATTAGGGATAACCTCTAGAACTTTAAAGCTAATAGTTGAAGAACCTAATAAGTATTCTTTTTGAAATGAATTACTTCCTAACGATGAAAAAAGAACTTTCTCTGAAAATTCATATCGATTATTGTTATCTATAACTTGAAATTGTAAATAATTTTCGGATGATAAGAAAGTATTTGCCGTTTCACCTTCTCTAATGTGCATAATACCTTCAAAGCTAAAATACCTAGTAATGGCAGCACCGAATAAAATGATAATAAAAGAAAGGTGAAACATTAACAACGTCCATTTCTTTTGTGGGATCATTCTAAATTTAATGATATTGACCACTATTGAAATTGAAAACAATAGTAATAGCAATTCAAACCACCAAGTTTTAAATATAACTTTTTGAGCAGTACTCGTACCAAAATCATTCTCTATGAATGTTGCCAAACCAATAAAAAAAGCAAAAAGTAATATATATATACCTGCTGCTCTTGAATTAAAAAATGGCTTTAATTTATTTAATATTGTTTTCATCTTATTTATCTAACAAAACAGCATTTTCTAATATAATATCATATTGATAACCTGCACCAAAATCTTTATTTAAGGTAAGTGTACCTTTAAACGTAACATTATGTCCAACAGGAATTGCTTTATCAGAAGTTACTACAAAATCATAATCATCTTTACTCCCATCTTTTAAATGCATCCAATTTTTGTCCATTATATTAGGATTAACTTTTACACATTTACCTGAAACTTGTATCGTTTTCCCAGCATATTTTTTAGGATTTGCTACTATTGCAGCAATACGTACTGAACCTGGAACGACTATATTTTCAGAAACTACTGGTTCAGCATCGGTTTGTGCAGGCTTATCAGACTTCATTTGTTCACCATGGTTTGCAGGTAAAATTTTATTCACTAAATAAAGTTTATCAAACACCCTGTTGTGCTCTATACTTTTAAAATTTGTTTTTAGTAATCCTCCTGTATAAACATATTGCTCACCTTTTTTAACATCTTGTTTTAGTGTAGCAATCCAATATTCATCGGACTCATTTTCTACTACTTTTAAATAGATATATTTTTGTGTTGGCAATATTTCAATGATTTTAACAGTATGTATATCGTTATTAATCTCATCTGTTTGGCTTGTATTAGTAGCGCCAGAGCCAAATACTTGCGATTGACTAACTACTTCATTATTTGCATCAGAGCTAGGCTTAATCTCTTTTGTTCTATTACAACCTAATACACCTAATATTGATGTAACTAGTACTAGTTTGGTTAATTTAATGATGGGTGATTTCATATTTTTTATATTTATTTTATTCTTCTAGATATGCTAAAGTTTGTTCTATAATTTTTTTCTGTACCTCGTGTAGAGTATTCACTCATTAGATGAAATGTATATAATTTACCACTACTATAAGAAGCGTCGATTCCAAAATCTTTCTGTAATTCAACTGGTATACCTTCATTACGATATGCATAGTCTATAAGTCTAAAATATGTAGAAATGTAGATTTTTTGATTAAATACATCTTTAGCATATCGAATAGAAAGTAATTTACTGTTTAAATAGTCAGAAGAATTTATATTCCCATCAATATTTACATTTCCACCAATAATAGGAACATTATAATAATACATATACCCATTATAATTTGAAGATGAATATGCTCCGTTTGTTTGAAATCGATTACTAAAGCTAATTCCTGAAGTTAAGTTCTTCGTTAACCTATAATTTACTCTAAACCGCAATCCTTGTCTGTTCACATCATCGGCTAAAAGTCTATCGATATCACTAAACAAAAAGGTTTCATAATAAATAATATTTCTCCTAGAATCATATGAGCCAATTAATGATAGTTTTTTAGACAGCTGGTACGTTAATGAATAAAAGAGTGCAGTTGTTCTAGGAGATACACTTTTAACTCCATTAACATTTTGAAACAAGTCCATCTCTAGAGAACCAAACATATTAATCTTATCCGACAAACGATTGGTATGTTGAACATAAATATACCTTCTATCGGTTATAAATTTATTTGTTTGTTCAATTACTCCGATAATGGTTTCTGAATACTTAAGTTCTTTATTCGTTCGATAGCCAACATAAGCTCCAACTTGAAATAAACTACTATTTAAGCTGTAGTTTGTTAAATCTGGCCTGCTGCCAAGAAGTCCACCTACAAAAAATTTTCTAAATTTGTATTCTGATTGAACACCATCTATAGCACCTATTGAAGATAAGTTATTATTGATTTTTCGTCCAATGCTGATAGTAAACTTATTTGTTGGTTCGTACTTTAAGGATAGATCGTATATTCTAAAGAATTTAGTTTGATAACCTGCTGGCATTTCCTTATTAATAAAATTTTCTCGATAATTTATATACGAATTTAAGCTCCATTTAGAATTATTAATATGGTTTACATCGAGCTGAACTCTGCCGTAAACACTAGTGTTCCGCGAATTATTAAGATTGGATAAGTTTGAATTTATACCCGTAGTTATTCTACCTCGAACAAACTGATCGTTCTCTTGTCTAGGTTTTAAAATCTTTAACTCCTTTTTAATTTCTTCTTTAGGTAAAATAATCAGCGGTGTACTTTCTTTTTTTATTTCAAGTGGAGTACTTACTGAAATGGATTTTTTAGAAAAAACAGCAAGGTCTTTATTGATTATAGTTTTACCAACTGGAGTGGTAACACAAGAAATAGATGACTTAGCCGTAACAAGTAAATAGGATGTATAATTTCCTGCATTATCAATATATAAAGTATCTCCAATGTTAATAAATTCGGTACTTACAAACCGAACATACACATTGGTAGCATTGCTAAATGATATGGAACCTTTAGTATATTCAAATAGCGATTGACTATGAGAATACTTATTCAATAGCAGTAAACAAACTATAAATAAAACTACTTTACTCTTCAATTCAATTGGTATTATCCTATTCCTATTTATTCAGACCCTTTAGGGTGGCATGCATAACAAGCAGCACTTGAAAATACGTATCCACTAACATCACTATGATCTTTTGCTAAGTTAGAGGCATTACTATGTTCATGGCAAATAATACAACTAAATGCCTTGTAATTATTTGGTGTAGTATGACAATCGGTACAGCTGTTCCATTCTCCTTTATGTTTACCAGAATAAATTGGGAAAAATAAAGCATCATGCTGAATAGTTGCTGTAGCAGCCCATCCAGGAGCTGTTGTGTGGCAACTTATACAATTCGTACCGAAACCATTTGTTACGTGGTTGGGAGAGGTTACGCTATTGTAATCATTTAAATGACACGATACACATTCGGAACTTGTTGCTGGGAAATTATCTGTTTTATGGCAAGCTTTACAATCCACAATATTATGACCTAGTGTTAATGCAAATGAATTATGATAACCTGTTACTTTCCAATCTACTGGTGTACTTGAATGGCATTGAATACAATTGGTACTAAAACCAGAAGCAGAATGTGGAGGTAAAGTAGTTGTATTGAAATTATTTTGATGACAGCTTACACACTCTTTTGAAATATCATTAAAATTTGAATTCTTATGACAAGTGGTACATGATGAAACATTATGACCGAATGTTAATGGAAAAGTACTATGAAACCCAGCAATACTCCATGTTTGAGGAGATGAAGAATGGCATTGGACACAATTCGTAGAAAAACCAGTAGCTGTGTGTGATGGTGCAGTTGTATTGTTAAATGTTGTTTGATGGCAAGAAACACATTCTGTAGAAAGTGCTGTGAAATTACCAGAAGTATGACATGATTTACAATCAGGCACATCATGTCCTAAAACCAATGGGAACGAAGTATGAAAACCTGCTGTTCCCCATTCGCTAATATTTGGATCGTGGCATGTAATGCAATCTGTAGAAAATCCTGCTTTAGTATGATTAGGTTGTAGGGTATTTGTAAAATTAGTTTGATGGCAAGCGATGCAGTCATTACCAATTCTATCCCATCTTAAATTAGTTTCTGATTTATGACAATCAACACAGGCTAGAGATTTGTGAACTCCTACTATTGGAAAACCATTTTGTTGGTGCAATTCGGGTATATTATCCACTAACCAGCTATTGGTATTATGACATCTAACGCAATCGTTTCCCACAGTCATACTATGTACATCGGCATGGCATGATGCACACGTGCTTTTCGCTTCAGTAAATACAAGTGCTTTGTGACAAGATTTGCAATCAGCCTTTTTATGCATACCATCCAATATGAATCCAGTTGCATTGTGATCAAATTGAAATTGTTGCATGTCAATAGTCCAACTATTAGAATTATGACATTTTTTACAATCCTCTTTAAAATCTACACCATGCACAGTAGATGTTTGCGCAAAGGATTGAAAGGAAATAAATAATATTAAGAATGACAGTCTATACATCTTAGTTTATTTAATTTATAAATTCTAGTTTCTTTATTGTTTATCAATTGAACATCTTTATGGCAAGCATTACATGTTAAACTAGCATGTTTACCATCTAATGGAAATTTAGTTTTTGAATGATCAAAATTGTTTGTTTGCCAATTTATACTTGATTTGTGGCATTCTATGCAATTTGTCACTCCATTTGTTTCAAATTGTGTACCATGAATATTATCATGGCATTGTACACATTGATTAGTTAATCCTTTAAACTTTTGTGTGACAACTTGTGTCTTATCATCCTTTTTAAAATGGCAATCTTTACAAGTAGCTGTAGCATGTTTCCCTTCTAGTTTCCATCCTGTAGCGGTATGATCAAATGAAATGCGTGACCATAATTCTGAAGAATGGCATTTTTTGCAATCATTCTTAGGATAGTATTGTTCACTTATTTTATCAATATGTACATCTTTATGGCAATCTACACAATTGTTTTCTGAGAATTTAAACTTCCATTTTTCTTCACTTTTATGACAAGAAATACAAGCAGTTGCAACGTGTGAACCATCTAATTGAAAATCTGAATTGGTGTGTTTATCAATAGTATACGTAGTAAACGTAAAAGGGTTATCTAGGGTATGACACTCTTTACAATCGGGACTTACTCCCTTTTTCACAAAATCACCATTATGGTAATCTTTATGGCAATTTTTACATTGAGAAAAGTTAATAGGGTTTGTAAAACTATTTCCTTTATGACAAAGTTTACAGTCTACGCCAATGTGTTTACCTGTTAAAGGGTAATCTGTAGTATTATGGTTAAATGACCCATTCGCTAAGTTGGGTTGCTTAAATGAATTCTCATTATGGCATTTTAAACAATTTATACCAAATTTCCCGTTGTGTACATCCTTATGACAAGAAACACAAGAGCTGAAGTTTAATCCATTAAATGCTTGATATTCCACACCATTTTTAGTGCTCTTTTTATGGCATTCAACACAATCTTGTTGTTGATGTGCACCCCTTAATTTAAATTTTGATTTATTGTGATCAAAACCATTTGCAGGTCTGAACTTAGTTAGATTATGGCAACTAGCACACTTATCCCCTAATGTATTTTGATGATAATCTTTGTGGCAACTTTTACAATTTTGTTGTAATCCTAAAAATGTTTTTAATCTTTTTTTAATGTTTTTATCCTGGATGTTTGCAGGCTTGTGGCAATCTTTACATTCTATTTTAGCGTGAGCACCTTCCAATTTATAACCGGTAGCATTATGATCAAATTTCTTTTGATCTAAACGAATCATATCGAATTTTTCTCCGTGATGATCGTTATGGCATTCCACACAGTTTTTATTTTTTACACTTGCAGATACGTGGAATCCTCTTTTTTGAGTTACTAGTGATTGTATTTCTTTATGGCAGTCTAAACATTTCTTATTAGTAACCGCTTTTCCAATTGTGTGGCATTGTGTACAGTTAGCTATGCCTTCTAAATGAGCATGCGCTTTAGCTAAAGGCCCAGGCGAAATTTGGGCAAACGATAAGCTAATAACGTTTAACGAAATAAATAATAGCAATATGTATTTAAAGTACTTCAATGTTTTTTAACTATTTGTCCAAATTTCTTTGTTATTTCTATACCTGCCTGTTGCAAAAACTGAGAAGGTAATTCACCACCAATAAAAATGTAAACCAAATCATTTGAAATAACCATTCCTTCTGAGTCATCTGTTTTTAATAGTACATCCGACTTATTAATTGAGATTATTTCGGAATTGAAATATACTTTCAACTTATTTTCTTGAATTGCTTTTTCAATGTTTATGGTATTCTTCGCTTTAATTCTTGCAAATTGTTCTTTACGATAAGATAGAATAACTTCATTATTGTCCATTAGCAACATGGCCGATTCTACTGCAGAATCACCTCCACCAACTACAATTATTTTTTTCCCTTCAATTCGTTCGGGTTCTAGTAAACGATAGGCAACTTTAGTGCTTTCTTCACCAATTACACCTAATTTTCGAGGCGATCCTCTCCTTCCAATCGCTATGAGAACATGATTGGCAATGAATTCTCTACCATCCAAGGATTTTAGTTTAAAAGTATCATCAACAAGTGGAACGATGCTTTCTATTTTTGTATTTTCAATAATTGAAATATCATTTTTGCCCAAAGCATCTTTCCAAATTTTCAATAATTCTTCTTTCGATGTATCAAATAATTTGATCTTACCGTATAAAGGTAAATCCATTGGGTTTGTCATTACTACTTTTGTTCTAGGGAAAGTAAATACAGTACCACCCAAAGAATCTTGTTCAAGAGTAATACAATTTAGACCTAATTTTTTTGCTTCTAAGCTGCCCGAAATACCTGCAGGGCCTGCACCAATTATGGCAACATCTATAACTCCAGCTTTGGGTGATTTACCTGACTTAGCAATATTCTGAATAGCTACCATACCTTGCTCAACACTATTTTTGATAAGGCCCATTCCACCTAATTCGCCAGCAATGTATAAGCCTTTAATATTCGTTTCATAGGTTTGATTTACGTGAGGCAATTCAACTCCTCTCTTTTCTGTTCCTATACGCAATGAAATAGCTTCTACAGGGCAAGCATGAAAACAAGCACCATGGCCAATGCAATTAGTGGCATTAATTACCGTGGCTTTACCGTTTACTATGCCAAGTATATCGTGTTCCGGACAAGCCGTTATACACGCACCGCTTCCAATGCAAATGTTTAAGTCGATATAAGGATGTAGAGATAAAGGTTCAAATCTTCCTTCTTGCCTAGCCACTTCAATTTTTTCTAAGGTAATTTTCGACTCCGCTTTCCCTTTACGAATGTATAACCAAACAATAAGCAAGCAGAACAAGCTTGTTATTGTGTATATAATGATTGATTCTAAACCCATAACTTAAAAAATCCAAGTGTATCCAAAAGTTACAGTTACAATAACATGAACTGTAACTATAACTAGCATTATTAACGCAAAAGGCATATGAGCAACATGCCAATATTTAAATAATTTCTGCATTAATAATAACCGTTCTATTCTGCTTGATAAGGATATTTCTTGACTAACCATTTGTATAATCAACTTCTTATCTTGCTTATTAACTAGAACGTTAGAAAGTTGTTTACGAATACTTCTAATTTGCTTTTTCTTATAAATAAACCCTCTTATTCCCCAATTGAATTTCCTTTCGTCGTTAAAAATGAAGTCAGATAATGAAATCCCTAGATGTTCGTAAGATTTTAATTTATCGATAAGATTTTCGTGCGTATTCTTTACTTCAGCTAGTGTTAGTTCTCTACCTTCAATAGTTCTAGGTATTTGTGTATAGATAAAGCGACCTACTATACCACTTAATACAACTGCAACCATACTCCAAAATGCAACCGATACTATTCCACCGAACTTAAATGAAGTATGGAATAAAATCATTATGGGACCTAACGTGCATAAGAATATATGGAATTCGAGTAAGTATTTTAAACGTAAATACTTCTCCATAAAACCATATCGTTTACGAGCAATGTAAATGATTACACCAAAGAGTATAATGAAAGTCCCTATGATTCCTAAACCGTGTCCAAAAAAACCTGATGGTTTAAAATTATTATAATCTGGATGGTAGAAACGCTCTTCAATTGGTATTGAATAGTATGAATATCCCTTCCATCCAATATAAATTGTAATTACTACTACTATAATTACCATGATCGTTATATAGATCATGTGGGTAAGCCTGTTCATCCTTTTAAGATATGATAAAATACGTAATTGAGTTATTACGATCTACAGGAGTGCCTTAACTATCTAGAATACCTAGACAATACAAGCTTCCCATAACTGATATCCTCCAGAGAGATTGGATACCTTTTCGTAACCGTTTTGAAGTAGTATTCTTTGTGCAAGATAACCTCTTAACCCGGCCTGACAATATAGGTGTATTTTTTTATTTTTTGAAATTTCAGATAATCTATTTCTGATTTCATCTACAGGAATATTGATTGAATTCGGTATTTGACCTTTAGCAAACTCATCTGATGTTCTAACATCTATTATAACATCATCCGCATTTATCAATGAAACTTCATCCCAATAAAATATATTTAGTTTTTTGGTAATGATGTTTTCGGCAACAAAACCGGCCATGTTTACAGGGTCTTTGGCTGATGAATATGGAGGTGCATAAGCATGTTCAAATTCCGTTAATTCATAGATATCACTTTTTCTACTGATCACTGATGATAATACATCTATACGTTTATCAACACCATCAAAACCTGCAATTTGCGCACTTAATAAGGTTCCATCTTCTGGAGAAAAGGCAATTTGAATACTCATTTGTTGAGCACCTGGATAATAACCTGCATGCGAGCCGCTGTGAATCGTAGAAACCACGTGTGGTATATTTCCTCGAGTTAAATGCTTAGCAGCCGTACCAGCCACCGCAACCGTCATGTCGAATACTTTTACAATAGCAGTATTGATAGCCCCTTTATACGAATGCTTATTTCCCATTACCACATTATTTGCACAAATTCTGCCTTGCTTGTTAGCAGGTCCTGCGAGGTAGGTATTCATAGATTGGTGAGTAATTGGATTTTCAAATTCGATTGCATCACCAACTGCATACACATCGGGGTCGGAAGTTTGTAAGAATTCGTTCACCCATATTCCTTTTGCTGGACCTAATTGTATGTTCGTGTTTTGTAGTAAACGAGTATCTGGTTTAACACCAATAGAAAGTATAACCACATCTGCTTCTATCGATTGATCGTTATTATACTTCACTAATAATCCATCACCTTTTTTCTCAAATCCAGTTACTGCTGTATTTAATTTAAGATCTACACCTTTCGATCGAATGTGTTGTTGAACGATAGCTGCTATAGGAAAATCTACAGGAGCGAGAATTTGATTACCCATTTCGATAATACTCACTTCCATTCCTAAATCATGCAGGTTTTCAGCCATTTCTAAACCAATAAATCCACCGCCAATAACGACAGCTTTTTTTACTGATTTTTGATTGACGAATGATTTTATATAATCGGTATCGTTTACATTTCGGAGTGTGAAAATTCCATCTAAAGTAATACCTGGCAATGGTGGACGAATAGGTTCAGCACCAGGAGATAAGATTAACTTATCATAGGTTTCCATATACGATTCACCAGTTCTTTGGTTCAATACAAAAACTGATTTATTAATATTATCGATAGATTGAACTTCGGTAAGGGTTCTTACATCAACATTAAAACGTTGGTTAAAAGAAGCAGCTGTTTGTATGAGTAATTTATTACGATCTTTAATAACATCACCAATATAATAGGGTAAACCACAGTTAGCATAAGAAATGTATTCACCTTTCTCGAACATAATGATTTCAGCATGTTCATCAAGTCTACGTAATCTTGCGGCTGTACTTGCGCCACCAGCAACTGCACCAATAATAATGTATTTCATAAAATGTTGTGTTTATTGTACAGCAAAAGTAGACTTCGAAAAGTGTACCTGAAGTGACATAAGTTACATTGGTGGAATTTTAGAAAAGTCTTACCACATTTACTCTCAAATAAAATGGAGAACCTGGTGTAAAATGGATTTCTGATACCGGTAAAGATTCACTTTTTAATTTACTTTCAGTATCGAATTGGGTTTCATACCACTTTGAATTTAATAGATTTTGAACACTTAGTCCGAATTCCCATTTCGATAATGAATAATTCACATTAAGATCTAATACAAAGTAACCTTTTGCAACTATTGTATTATCTTCATTCGCTGGACGATTATTCATAAAACGATAGCGTAAGCTACCATTTAATCCTTTTGCCTGACGATAGCTAAATCCGCCAACACTTACAAAATTTGGCGATAATGGTATATAATTTTCACTATTAGGTAAGTCCAACAACCTAGATTTTGAAAGTGTAATATCAAAATCCGCATAAATATTTTTTTTAAGTTCAACACGTAAAGATAAATCTGACCCAGTTCTAAGTGACCTCCCACCTAGTTCAAGTACACCTTCATCGCCTACATAGATGTATTCTTTTTGGAGATATAAATACCAAATTGCAGTTTGTAAAATTACATTATTGTGTATTTTGAAAACTCCTCCTATATCGGATCCATAGGCAGCAGGAAGTTTAATTGTCGAATTATTTAATACAGAAACTCTAGAATCGACACTATGATAACCTTTACCATTATATAAATAGAGTTGAACTTTTTCGTTTAAATTATATTCAAAGTTAAGTTTTGGAAGTATAATATAAGATTGAACACTTGCAGTAGTATTATACTTTTTATCAGCATATGAATTATTTAAATTCTCAACTCGAAATGATGTTGTTAAATTTAATTTATTTGTAATATTTACGCTCTGAGAAAAATATAAAGATAAATTAGATTCATTTACATCACCTAGCATTAAATTCATAGTTACAGAATCTCTATTAAGGGTTCTTGAAAGTTCAATGTTATTAATTAAATCAAATCTAGATTGTAATCCAATTTTTAAATCCGAATTTCTATTTAACAATAGATAATTATATTGAAATTCAGAATTTGTACCTATTAGGTATCTCGATTCCTTCTGACGAATTTGATCGCCGTTTAGTGAATCAAATTTAAAGAATGTGAAGTTTGAATATAAATTAAAATTATAATTCGTTAAATAAATTTGATTTTTCAGAAAACTATTAGAACCCACTTTCGTTCTTAATTCAAAATTTGCATTTGTCCTAGAAGTTTTTCCACCTTCATTATTATCAATAGCACCAAAGAATCCTATTGTACCATTTTTATATGCTCTTAAAGGTATTTGTCCTGATGCATTCCATTGACTTGTAAAAAAAGAAATCGAGCTAGATATTGTATTAACATCATTTATTTTATGATGATATTTTAATAAAAAATTGTTTCTTGAAAATCGTTGTGGGTTTTCAAAATAGCCATTTGTAAAAGATGCTTCTGTAGCAAATATTAAGCTTTTATTTCTGTTTTTTATTAAATTAATCCCAGTAACTATTCGGTAAGTATCAAACTGTCCAGCTTCAATTTTTACAAAATTTTTCTTTAAATATTCTTTTGTATTAAATTCTACAAATCCTGCCGTTGTTAAATTCCCTTTATTAGCATAGTAAGGTCCTTTATTAAAATTTACATTTTCTATTAATTCAGGAATTACAAAATGTAAATCAGCATAACCTTGGCCGTGAGCATGACTAACCATATTCACAGGCATACCATCTACGGTTATATTTATGTCAGTTCCATGATCCAAATCGAAGCCTCTTAAAAATATTTGTTCGGCTTTACCACCGCCTGCATGTTGACCAATAAATAAGCCGGGAACCATTCGTAATACCTCTTGAGAATTTGTAATAGGTCGAATATGAATATCTAGTTCACTTATCGATTTCAAAACACCCAAATTAGATTTAGAAAGTATTGTAACTTCAGCTAGGCTAGAAATCTTTGGAGATAAATAAACAATTTGATTGTTAGCCTCAGTAGGTTTTACATAAATTAATTTGGATTCATAACCTATACAATGTGTATAGAATTCAGACGCTTTTTTAAAATTCAAATAACATACGCCATTCTCATCTCCATTATAAATAACCTTTTTATCAACGGATTGTATTAAAACAAATTGGATTGGTGTATTTGAAACTGAATCTAAAAAGAGTAATTGATGTTTATTGTTTTGAGAATAAACAGATAAACGTAATAACATAAAAATACAAATCAAGCCATATTTTAATAGACGATTCATATTATTAATGTTAATTAAACGACAGCAGTTTCTTGAATATCGAATATTAATTTTTTCACATCATTAAGAACTGTTGGAACAACATTCTCAATCTCTGCGGTGAGCTCAATGCCTTGTTGTTGTAAGCTTTCTATGCTTACAACAAATAAATGAATATTAGGCATTTTATCGAGTAATTGTAAAGCACTCACCATATCTTTTAAGCCAATATCATGAGTGCTCATTGCTGGAGGGAAATCGTTAGCAAAACGTGGTTTTATTAATCTTATAGTACCAATAGGGTTTTTATCAAGTGTAGCATCGATTAAAATCACATGCTCATAGTTTTCAAAAAATCCTAATAAATGAAATCCGCCTGTACCACCATCAACAACATCGATACCTGGAATCATTTCTTTCTCTAAACGGTTGGCTACATGAACACCAATTCCTTCGTCGCCCATTAGGTAATTTCCGATTCCAAGTACTAATATGTTGTTTTCTGGTTGCATGATTTAATCTTTTTTAGTTGAATTTGGAGTGTGAGAATCAGCATTATTAAACTGATCTTCTTCAATGAATTTCCATCCACCACCCATACTGCTCATTTCTCCTCGGCCTTCTACGTAATCATGGTAGAATACTAAGTACACATGAACAACTACGAATAGAATGAACACCCACATTGCCCAATGATGAACTTGGCGAGTTAATATATCACCACCAAGCATTGCTGGAACCCAAGCAAATAATTGCGGGAACCACCAACTGCCCATTGATGCATATAGACCAAAACCAGTTAAGCATTGTACTAAAAATGCAAGGAACGTTAAGAAGTAGATGAACCCTGCCATGGCATTATGTCCAACACTCATGTGTTCTTTACCTTTCATCATTAAGATGTCCATTTTAAAAACGGTCCACATCTCTTTAAAAAACTTGGGAGATGTTGGGATAAATTGTTTCCAATTGGAGTATTTATTACCTACAAATCCCCAATATAATCTGAACATAAAATTAAAAAAGAAAATATACGCAGCAGCAAAGTGAATGAAACGAACGTAGCCCATGGTAAACTGCATGGTGGCTTCTTTCGAACTCATAATTGACAATGGATTTGCGATATAAAAACCTGTAGCGACTAAGGCTAATAAAACTAGTGCATTTAGCCAGTGATAAATCCTTACAGGTAATTCCCAAACGTACACTCTACGTAGTCTGGGAATAAACAAATATTTCTTAGCCATATAAATGGATTTAAATTTGTTAAAAATTATTCACCAACTACACTTACGCGACTAATGGTATCTCCATGTTCATCATAAATGTGTACACTACAAGCCATACAAGGGTCGAAACTATGAATGGTTCTAATGATTTCTAAAGGTTGATTTTCATCAGCAACTGGCGTATCAATTAATGCTGCCTCATAAGCCGATAACTGACCTTTTCCATCTCTAGGCGAAGCATTCCAAGTTGTCGGAACCACCAATTGATAGTTTGCAATTTTAGCATCTTCGATGTTAATCCAATGTGCTAGTGCACCACGAGGTGCTTCGCTATGTCCTACACCCATTGCTTTTGCTGGCCAAGTTGAATGATCGAATTTTTCCATATTCGCCATACGAGTATCTCCTGCTTTAATGTTTGCAATTAATTGATCGAAGAATTCCAATCCCCATTGAGCAACTAAAACACTTTCCAATCCACGCGCTGCAGTTCTTCCCAATGTTGAGAACAATGCGGTAACTGGTACACCTAAATCGGTTAATGCTTTATTCACCACTTCTTTGTAATCTTCTCTACCACGAGCATAACCTACTAACATCCTAGCTAAAGGTCCTACTTCCATAGCATGTCCGTTCCAACGTGGTGTTTTCACGAAACTGTATTCTTTATTTGTATCTAAATTTTCGAATGGAGGTTGAGGGCCATTATAATTAATTTTGCTCTCCCCTTTCC
Organism: Sphingobacteriales bacterium; assembly: GCA_044337515.1. Lineage (GTDB taxonomy): Bacteria > Bacteroidota > Bacteroidia > Sphingobacteriales > Sphingobacteriaceae > CAJBVG01. Next base: position 19,235 of record JBIINK010000036.1, read on the forward strand.
AAGGATGTAATCCTTTGTCTTTACCATCTTTGTATTCGTACCATGAATTGGTAACGAACTCTTGAACTTCTTCATCTTTACGTAAATCGATATCGTACACTTTACTGATATCTTTATTCAAGATTGCTCCTGAAGGGAATTTGTATGAAGATTCATCGCGGTAACCATTGGTTGGTAAATCACCATAAACAAGATAGTTTCCTAGACCTCCACCAATAGCTCCCCAATCTTTGTAGAATGAAGCAATAGCCATTAAATCTGGAATATAAACTTGCTCAATAAATTCTTTACCTTTTTTCAATAATTGCTCAACATACGCTAAACGTTCGGCGTTAATACCACTTACATCATCTAAGTTAATTGAACAAGCCATACCACCAACTAAATAGTTAGGGTGTGGATTTTTACCACCAAAAATTGTTTGAACTTTCACAATTTCTTTTTGCCATTCAAGTGCTTCAAGATAATGTGCTAATCCAATTAAATTAATTTCTGCTGGTAATTTGTATGCTGGGTGACCCCAATATCCATTAGCGAAAATACCTAGTTGACCGCTCTCTGCGAATTTTTTAATTCGTTTTTGAACATCACTAAAATATCCTGGCGAACTTTTTGGCCAGCTCGAAATGCTTTGTGCAATTTCTGAAGTTTTCTTAGGATCTGCTTTCAAGGCATTCACCACATCTACCCAGTCCATTGCATGTAAATGATAGAAATGCACTACGTGATCATGCATGTATAATGCACTGTACATAATATTTCTCACCAATTCCGCATTTGGAGGAACAACAATATCCAATGCATCTTCAACGCAACGTACAGAAGTTAGTGAGTGAATGGAAGTACAAACTCCGCAAACACGACCAACAAATGCCCAAGCGTCTTTTGGATCTCTACCCTTCAGAATTTCTTCGAGTAAACGAACCATCGTACCGCTACTGTATGCATCTACTATTTTACCATTTTCTATATCTGCTTCTATGCGCAGGTGACCTTCGATTCTGGTAATCGGGTCAACAACAATTCTTTTTGACATATAATTAAGTTAATATGTGTTAATGTTAGATATCTAAATTTTTAACGCTTTCTTTTCCTTCATCTTCATGATCGGTAATCAACTTTTTCTTGCGAATATTTGTAGCTACTGCATGTGCTGCAATACCTACTCCTGTTGCAACTAAGGCTGCTTTACCAATATCATCTGCATTGGCTTCAATACCGAAACCTGCAAACGCTGAAGCTCTGTCATAGAACCTTCCATTATCCCAAAAATTCTCTTCACTGCAACCTATACAAGGGTGACCAGATTGAATTGGATAACTTACTCCGTTGTTCCATTTCATAACTCCACAGGCGTTATAAGTAGATGGACCTTTACATCCAACATTATATAAACAATAACCTTTTTTAGCATTTTCATCATCGAAAGATTCCACGAATAAACCAGCATCATAGAACGGACGACGGTAGCAAGTATCGTGAACACGTTTGCTGTAGAATGCTTTTGGTCTTCCTAAATGATCTAGCTCTGGAATTTTTCCGTAAGTAACCAAGTGAACAATAACACCAGCCATTACTTCTCCGATTGGAGGACAACCCGGTACTTTAATTAATGGCACATTAGTTTTTAGAAGTTTGTGAATTGGAGTAGCTGATGTTGGATTTGGTTTAGCAGATTGTACACAACCGTTACTTGCACAACTTCCCCAAGCAATAACTGCTTTAGCACCTGCTGCTGCTTCTTCTAGAATTTGCAAAGAAGTTTTACCTCCTATCATACAATATACTCCATCTGCAGCTGTAGGCACACTACCTTCAACACATAGAACATATTCCCCTTTGTATTTTGTCATGGTATTACGCATCGCTTCTTCCGCTTGGAATCCAGATGCTGCCATTAATGTTTCCGTATAGTCTAATGATATTTGATCTAACAAAATATCGGCAACCATAGGATGAGATGAGCGTATAAAACTTTCACTACAACAGGTACACTCTTGAAAGTGTAACCAGATAACAGGGACTCGAGCTTTGTTTTCCAAAGCATTGAGGACTTGTCCTACTGCTGTTGTGTGTAACCCGAGATATGCAGCCATCATAGTTGCAAAATTGATAAATTCTCGGCGTGAGTACCCTTTACTTTCGGCCTCTTGTAAATAAGTAGGCTGGGTATTTGGTGGAGTTTCTTTGTTCATGCTGATTATAAGTTATATGATAAAGCATTACATTTTAGTAAATATATCAGTCTTTCGGATCTGATGGTTATGACATTTGTCATATACATATATGATTTTTGTCATACTTTATATATATCGCTTCTCGGTAATTTTATATATTATCAAAATCAATCATTATGAAAAAAACAATCGCAGTGTTGGTAATACTAGTTATGTGTATGCCATTATTAACATTAGCTCATCCTGGTCACGGTGGTGATGGTGGTTACACTATTACTCATTATTTTAAAGAACCATTGCATGTAGGCATCTCAGTAGTATTGATGGTTGCTGCTTATATTGGTTTACGTTTTTTCTTAGCAGGAAAAAAAGCTACAAAGTAAAACCATGCACGAGCTCTCTATTGTAATGGGCATATTAGAAATTGCTCAACAATATGCAAAAGAAGCCGAAGCGAAAAAAATTGATGAAATAGAACTTGATATTGGCGTATTAAGTACTGTGGAAATGAATGCTTTTGATTTTGCTTGGAATCAAGGTGTAAAAAACACTTTGTTGGATGGTGCAGTACGAAAAGTAAATCGAATTACGGGTAAAGCACTCTGTATGGATTGTGATACAACATTTGATATTGCTAATGTTTTCGATCCCTGCCCCTCTTGTGGAAGTCATTTAATAGGCATTACTCAAGGAAAAGAACTTAAAGTTAAATCACTAATTGTTACTTAATCACACTATAAAATCACCCCTTATGTGCGTAACTTGTGGATGTGACACTGATCACAACGATAAAAAATTAATCAATGTAGAACGAGATATTCTACATGAAAATAATCTATTAGCACAACGAAATCGTGGATATTTCGATGCTAAAAATATCTTTGCATTGAACCTTGTGAGTTCTCCGGGTTCAGGAAAAACAACTCTCTTAGAGCGAACACTAACCGACTTAAAAAATGAGTTGAGGTTTGCAGTTATAGAAGGCGATCAACAAACAGCGAATGATGCTGATCGTATTCACGCAACAGGAACAAAGGTAGCTCAAATCAATACCGGTAAAGGTTGCCACCTCGATGCTGATATGATTTTTCATACTATCCCTGGAATGAAACTCGAAGAAAACAGTATTCTATTTATTGAAAACGTGGGTAATTTAGTTTGCCCAGCGATGTTCGATTTAGGGGAACAAGATCGAGTAGTAGTAATAAGTGTTACAGAAGGTGATGATAAACCACTGAAGTATCCTGATATGTTTAGTTCTGCAAACATTTGTGTAATTAATAAAATAGATCTTTTACCCTATGTGAAATTCGATATGGATGCGGTAAAAGCAAATGCGAAAAAAACTAATCCAAACTTAGAAATAATCGAGCTAAGCTGCACTTCTGGTGAAGGAATGGAAACATGGTATAAATGGTTAAAATCTAAAGTACCTGCACATGAATCTGAGCTATCACATACAAATTAGTGGTTTAGTTCAAGGTGTTGGATTTCGTCCTTTTATTTATCGATTAGCCCAATCTCTTGATATTAATGGCCGTGTTAGTAATACTAATGCTGGTGTTAGT
>JBIINK010000079.1:0-6579 GCA_044337515.1 Sphingobacteriales bacterium
TAATAAGTAAGAGCATAATCCAACTCCTTCCCAACCTATAAACATTATCGCATAATTTGCTCCTAATACTAATAGTAGCATAAAGAATACGAATAGATTTAAGTAAGCGAAGAATTTTGCAAACCCTTCATCATGTTTCATGTATCCAATAGAATAAACATGAATTAAGAAACCTACTCCTGTAACTACCAATAACATTAATGATGATAATGGATCAACCAAGAATGAGAATGATAAATTGAAATTACCTACGTTAATCCAATCGAAAAAAGTAAAGGTATGAGCACTAACTTCCGAATTTTTTAATTCGAAGAAAATACCCAAGCTGATAATAAATGAAAGAAGCATAGTGCCACTTCCAATAATCCCTACCAAGCTTTTAGAAAGGCTTTTATTTCCAATACCATTAATTAGAAATCCAATTAAAGGTAATAAAGGTACTAATGCGATGAGTTGTAACATTTTTATCCTTTTAATCTATTTAAAAAATTAATATCGATAGATCTAGTATTTCTAAAGATCATAACGATAATTGCTAAACCTACGGCTACTTCTGCTGCGGCAACTGCCATAATAAAGAAGACGAAAATTTGTCCGGCAGGATCTCCTCTAAATGCTGAGAATGCTGCAAGCAATAAGTTTACTGCGTTTAACATTAATTCTATCGACATAAAAACAATGATTGCATTTCTGCGAACCATTACTCCTAATACTCCGATAACAAAAAGTACAGAGCTCAAAATAATGTAATTATTAAGAGGAACTGTTTGTATGTTTTGTACGATTGTTTCCATTATTTCGTGTCTCTTTTTGCTAATAATACTGCTCCTACCATTGCTGATAATAATAGTATAGAAATGATTTCAAATGGTAATAAGAAATCTCTAAACAAAGTTTTACCAAGTTCTTTCACTAAACCAATATTGTTAGATGCAATACCGGTAATTTCTCCGCCATCTGTTTTCTTCAGTGCTGCGAAAATAGTAACCAATAATAAACCTGCAGCAATTACTGCGGCAAATTTCAGGAGTACTGGTTTTTGCGGTTCGGTGTCTTTGCCTAAATTCAAGAACATCATTGCAAATAATATTAATACCATGATGGCTCCCATGTAAACGATGAAGTTTACAATGGCTAAGAATTGTGCGTTTAATAAAACGTAATGACAAGTAATGGTAAAAAATGTTAATACCATGTACAATGCACTATGAATAGGGTTTTTAGAAAACACTACTAATAATGCAAAAAGCACTGTCATAAAACTTAGTAAATAAAATACGGATTGATTCATGTATGTATTATTTTATTACTTAACAATTGGTTCAACTAATTTATCTTTTCCAAAAATAAATTTATCGCGACTATAATCTGCTTTGCCGATATTTCCATCTAAGTAAATTGCTTCTTTCGGACAAGCTTCTTCGCAGAATCCGCAGAAGATGCAACGCAACATATTGATTTCGTAAACAGCAGCATATTTTTCTTCGCGATACAAATGCTCTTCGCCTACTTTACGTTCAGCGGCAGTCATTGTAATAGCTTCTGCAGGGCATGATAAAGCACATAGCCCACAAGCAGTGCAACGCTCTGCACCATTCTCATCTCTTTTCAAAGAATGTAAACCACGATAATTTTCTGAAAATTCTCTTTGAACTTCAGGATAAAATATTGTTGCCTTCTTAGAAAAGAAGTGACGTATGGTAATTGCTAAACCACCGATAATTGCTGGAAGATACATTCTCTCCCAAAAATTCATTGGCTTATGTTCTATTACTTTTTTGCGCGTCGATAAAGAATCCATTTTTTCTTTCTTATAAATAAACTATCCTTTTAAAATAATTACTAAACCAGTAATTACGATATTGATTATTGCTAATGGGAATAAGATGTTCCATCCTAATTTCATTAATTGATCATATCTGAAACGTGGAACTGTCCAACGTACCCAAATAAAGAAGAATATAAACAATAACACTTTTGTAAACATTACGGCAACGCCAATTGCTGCTGCTAAATTAGGATTGCTAATTAAATGCATTCCTGGGTAATTGTATCCACCGAAATATAGAGTTGCTAAAACTGCAGAAGAAACAAATACGTTGATGTATTCTGCAAATAAATAGAAACCTAATTTCATCGATGAGTATTCTGTATGATGCCCACCTACTAATTCAGTTTCGCACTCTGGTAAATCGAAAGGTGTTCTGTTGGTTTCAGCAAAAGAACAGATTAAGAAAATGATAAAACCTAGAGGTTGGTAAAATACATTCCAATGCATTCCTGATTGTTGTTGAGCAATATCTTTTAAACTCAATGAACCAGTTACCATTAACAAGGCGATGATCGATAAACCCATCGCAATTTCATAAGAGATATTTTGTGATGCTGAACGAACTGCTCCTAATAAAGAGAACTTATTATTAGATGCCCATCCACCAATCATAATTCCATATACTCCTAATGATACTACACCAAAAATGTATAAGATACCTACGTTAATGTCGGCAACTTGTAACGCAATAGTTCTGCCAAACATCGCAACATCTGCACCCCAAGGAATTACAGCTGATGTAATACAAGCAGTGAACATACTTAACGATGGACCTAACACAAATAAAAATTTACTCGCGTGTGTTGGAATGATTTCTTCTTTCGTAAATAATTTTACTCCATCCGCTAATGGTTGCAATAATCCAAAAGGACCTGCTCTATTCGGACCAACTCTGTCTTGGAAAAAACCTGCGAATTTTCGTTCGGCCAAAGTGGTGTACATAGCTATTACTAAACTCACGCCTAATATGGCAGAGATTAATACTAGTTTTTCAATGATAAAATAAATATCCATATACTTAGTACTTAGAATTGAGATATTAGATATGAGATGTTTTTCTCAATACTCAATTCGCAATTCTTATTTTCTATTCTTTGTAAACATTTTTTTATTCGCTTCCATTAATGTAGGATTCTTTTCTACAACTGGAAGTGGATGCGCCATCTCGTAATGGTTTGAAGAAATTACTGAAGTGTCTTCAATTTGACGTGGCCCTTCAATTGTCCAATCTGATGTTTGTTTTTTATCAAATCGGCAAGTGTTGCAAATAAAATCTTCTACCTCTCCGTATTTATCTTTTCTTCCTGTTACACGAAGTACATCTTCTCCTTTATACCAAAGCACAACTTTGCCTTTACATTTTGGATTATCACAATCGCGATGTGCATCAACTGGTTTTGTAAACCATACACGATTTTTAAATCGGAATGTTTTATCGGTTAATGCTCCAACTGGGCAAACATCAATTACGTTTCCTGAAAAATCATTTTCAATAGCGTTTTGTATATAGGTTGAAATTTCTGCTTTCTCTCCACGGTTAATAATTCCGTGTACACGATTATCTGTAATTTGATCAGCAGTATAAACACAACGGTAGCAAAGTATGCAACGATTCATGTGCAACTGAATTTTGTCACCAATATCTATACGGTCAAATTTTCTGCGATCAAATTCATAACGAGTATTTGCAGCACCATGGTCGAATGATAAATTTTGCAAATCACATTCTCCTGCTTGATCACAAACTGGGCAATCAAGTGGATGGTTGATTAACAACATTTCCACAACACCTTTACGTGCTTCAATAACTTCAGGAGAAGTTTTACTTTCTACTTCCATTCCGTCCATTACTTGCGTTTGGCAAGAAGCCATTAGTTTCGGCATTGGGCGAGGGTCTTTTTCAGATCCCTTGCTTACCTTCACTAAACAAGTACGGCATTTACCACCACTGCCTTTTAGCTTTGAGTAATAACACATAGCAGGCGGAACTAAATCTCCACCAATCATACGAGCGGCGTTTAAGATCGTTGTTCCTGCTTCTACTTCGATGGAATGACCGTCGATGGTCACTTTCATTTTATCAGCCATCTTTTTTTAGTATTTAAGTATTGAGATGTTAGTATTGAGAAATATTTCTCTGCGCTAATAACTCTTAATTTTTAATTCTTCATTTAATTTATCTCGATACCCGATACTCAGTACCCGATACCCACTACCCTAAGCTCACTTCGTGAGATGCTTGTAAACCAAAATTTCTAGTTTGACTTGCATTCGGTTCGTTTACATGCCATTCAAATTCCTCACGGAAATGACGAATAGCACTGGCAACTGGCCATGCTGCTGCGTCACCTAATGGACAAATAGTATTTCCTTCAATTTTTTTAGACACTTCTACTAATAAATCAATGTCACTCATTTTACCATGACCATTTTCTAGTCGATGTAAAATTTTCTCCATCCATCCTGTACCTTCTCTACAAGGAGAACATTGTCCGCACGATTCATGGTGATAAAAACGAGAGAAGTTCCAAGTGTTTCTTACGATACATGAATCTTCATCATATACAATAAATCCACCTGAACCTAACATTGTACCACTTACAAAACCACCATCTGCTAATGACTCGTAGCTCATTAATCTATTTTCACCAGTTGCTGTTTTCATAAATAGGTTAGCAGGTAAAATCGGAACTGAAGATCCTCCAGCAACAACCGCTTTTAAACGCTTACCATTTTTAATTCCACCGCAATATTTTTCTGAGTATAAAAATTCTTCAACAGGTAATCCAAGTTCAATTTCATAAACTCCAGGATTATTAATATGACCACTAGCAGAAATTAATTTTGTACCTGTACTTCTACCGATACCAATTTTTGCATATTCATCACCACCCATATTAATTACAGGAACAACCGATGCTAATGTCTCCACATTATTTACTACCGTTGGGCAAGCATATAAACCTGCAATAGCAGGGAATGGTGGTTTAATACGAGGGTTACCTCTTTTGCCTTCTAAAGATTCTAGCAAAGCAGTTTCTTCTCCGCAGATATAAGCACCAGCACCAGGATGTACATATAGATCTAAATCATATCCTGTGCCTAATATATTTTTTCCTAACCATCCGTTTGCATAAGCTTCGGCAATTGCTTTTTCTAAAATGCGTAGTACATAGAAGTACTCACCACGGATATAGATGTAAGATGTTTTTGCACCTAATGCAAAACTAGCGGCAATCATTCCTTCAATTAATAAATGAGGAATTTTTTCCATCAAGTAACGATCTTTAAAAGTGCCTGGCTCCGACTCATCGGCATTACAAACTAAATAACGAGGTACACCTTCTGGTTTAGCTAAGAAGCTCCACTTCATTCCAGTAGGAAATCCAGCTCCACCTCTACCTCTAAGTCCAGACTTTTTAACTTCTTCGACAACTTCTTCAGGCGACATTGTTTTCAATGCTTTTTCTACAGATGCGTATCCGCCATTTTTGCGGTACACGTCATAGCCTTGTATTCCTTCGACGTCAATATGTTCTAATAATATTTTTTTCGACATATTATTTCTTTTTTGCAATTACAAAATCTGCGAATCCAAATAGATCCCAGAATATACTTGGAATTATTTTTCCGTACTTCATTATATTATGAGGAATTTTAATTGGTATCATAAAAATATTTGGCCAATGTCTTCTAACTCCCCCGTTTACTACTTCAAAATTGTTTCTTAAAAACAAATTATACATTTCTCGTAATGAGAAAACTCTAACATGTGTGTGATCATCAAAATAATTCAATGTCCCTTTCATTCTTGGCAATCGAGTTGATTTCATTCCAGGGAATTCTAAATAAAAATATCCTCCAGGTTTTAATTTTCTCAATAGTTTTTCAACTACTTCATCACCATTTTTTAAATGCTCGATAACGTGAGCCATCATAATAAAATCGAAGTGGTTATCAGGAATAGAATCAAATTCTAAACTTTCTAAATTCACTTCATAGAACTCTTTTACTACTTTGAAATCACTCTCATCATTATTATAATTTTTATCTAAATCTAATCCGTGGTATTCACATAATGGGAACCACTTTTTAGTTTTAGATGCTGAATGATTTCCTGCACCAATATCAAGTAGTACAAAACTCTTATTCTTAAAAAATTTATTTAGAAAAAAGTACTTCGCTGGCAATGCTAACTTTCTATACATATTAAATTGTATCAGTATAAGAGCGTTGTCTGTTTTCTGCTTTCATTTTTTCTATCATGGTATCTACTTTTTCGTCAGTTAAATTTTCGAAATAGTCTCTGCCACATTGTAACATTGGTGCTGTTCCGCATGAGCCTAAACATTCTACTGCTTTTAAAGTAAACATGCCGTCACTTGTTGTTTCGCCAACTTTAATATTTAATTTTTTAGATAGATATTCTACTAATACTTCTCCACCATTAATTGCACATGGTCCGGTATGGCATACTTCTAATACACACTTACCAACTGGCTTTAAGTTGAACATCGAATAAAACGATGCTACTTCATAAACTTCAATTGGTTTCAATTGCAAAACTGTTGCAACGTAATCCATCGTGTCTGAACTTAACCAACCACCAAATTCAGCTTGCGCTAAATGCAATACAGGAATCAACGCCGATTTGTGTTTGCCTTCTGGATATCTGGCAACCAGTTTCTCGATGATGTCTAATGTCTCTTTAGAAAATGTCGTACTCATTGTATTATCTAAATAATTTT
>JBIINK010000080.1:0-6458 GCA_044337515.1 Sphingobacteriales bacterium
TTACACCACTAGAATTTATAAATCTAAACGCGACCAAATTCGATATACAAAGTTACGCAGAGATGTATTAAAAGTATGGCCTTATGCAAAACTTGCTGGTGTTAAATTTAATCAGCTCGAGAAAGAACTAAAAATGACCAACGATAAGCGTGTTCAACAGGCTCTGGTTGATAAAACAGAAAAAGATATTAAAGATAATTTCGAGTCTGAACTGAAACAACTCACCATCACCCAAGGACGAATACTGATTAAACTGATTGATCGGCAAACTGGTAATACTTCCTATGTATTAGTACAAGACCTTAAAGGAAGGTTCTCTGCCTTCTTCTGGCAATCATTAGCACGTTTGTTCGGCTCCAACCTCAAATCGCATTACGACCCGTATGGGGAAGATGCGGAGATAGAGAAGATTATTAAGAGTATTGAGTAATGGGTATTGAGTAGTGGGTATTGAGTTTAATTTTGCAATTATCTCACTACCCATTACTCAATACCCACTACTCTTCTTATCTTTGCACCCATGAAATTAGACATATTAGTTTTTGCTGCGCATCCAGATGATGCAGAGATGTCGTGCTCGGGAACCATTTTGAGAGCCATTAAGGAAGGGAAGAAAGTTGGGATAGTGGATTTAACAAGAGGTGAACTAGGAACTCGTGGTACTTACGAAACTAGGGCAGAAGAGTCGGCTGTTGCCACTAAAATATTAGGAATACATGCTCGTGAAAATTTAGAGCTCGAAGATTGCTTTTTCGATTTAGGGAAAGAAGCACAATTGAAAGTCATCAGTAAAATCAGAAAATACCGCCCTGAAATTGTATTGGCAAATGCAATAGATGATAGACACCCAGACCATGGCAAAGCAGCGAAGTTAATATATGAAGCTTGTTTTAAATCAGGCTTACCTAAAATTGAAACTTTTGATGAGCAAGGTAATCTACAAGAAGCATACCGCCCAAGTTCATTATTTAATTATATACAAGACCGATATATTAAACCAGATTTTGTAGTAGATATTACTGAATTTATTGATAAAAAAATGGAAGCCGTAGCAGCGTTTAAAACGCAATTTTACGACGAGCATTCATCAGAACCTCAAACCTATATTTCTAAACCCGATTTCTTAGAAACACTTGTAGGAAAAAATAGGGAATACGGGAAACTCCTTAGAAATGGAATATTTGCGGAGGGTTATACTGTCAATAAAATCATCGAAATACAAGATATTACCAAATTATTTTAATAAAAAAAGTCCTCCGAATTCAGAGGACTTTTTTTATGTACCAATCACCATAAGTATTGTTTGGGACTATAAAGAACGTTGATTGATATACTATAGACGATATTTAATCGGCAATAGTTGTATCAGTGTTCAATTAATTTTTAGGAGCTTCTTCTGCTACTACATCTTCTTTCTTAGTTCCTTTTATTTTAGAGGTTTTCTCGACTCCCGAAAGCACTTCAATATTGATACCATCAGACAAGCCTGTTTTGATATAAGTTTTCTTAAACACTTGTGGTGTTTTGGTTTCTAATTCTACGTAAGCACTATCTTTTTCAAACTTAATTACACTTTCAGAAATACTCAATACAGAATCTCTACGATCCAATACAATATCGGCATTAGCGCTATATCCTGCACGAATAAAACTTCCTGGTTTTAATTTCATAGCCGCTTTAATTTCAAATTGAATGGCTCCATCTTGTTCTACTCCTTTAGGAGAAATATATTCTAAAACAGCATCGTATTTTTCGGTAGTTATTGCACCAATGGTTACAATAAGTGCCATCCCTGCTTTAATTTTTCCTACTTCCGATTCATCTACTTTTCCTAAGAAAATCATGTCCTTCATATCGGCTATGCTTGCAATCGTAGTACCCTCATTAAAAGTATTACTCTCGATAACTGAGTTACCAACTTTCACAGGTACGTTTAATACCATTCCATCAATAGTAGCGGTGATGATGGTATTTGTTGCATTTCCCATCGATTTAGAACTACCTTGTTTGATTAACTGCAAATTATTATCGGCAGTTTCAAGCTCTTCATTAGAACTATTAAACGATACTTCGAAGCGTTGGAATTCAGATATAGAAATCACCTTTTGATCAAACAATTTTTTATTGCGATCATATTCTGCTTTCGAATTATTGTAGTTAATCTTAGCTCGGTTCAAACGACTTTCTGCCTCGTTCAAATTCACCACATTTGGAATAATTTTTACACGTGCAATTTTATCGCCACGGTGTACCATCTTACCTGCTTCAACATAGATTTCTTCGATAATTCCCGATACTCTTGGCTTAATATCAATTTCCCTACGAGGCACCACAGCACCAGTAGCCACTGTTTTCTTAATGATGTTATTTACACTTGCTTTCTCAATGTTAAACACCTCTGGTGTCTTCTCTGATTTTTTCCACAAGTAAAATAATGTCCCTAGGAATACAATCCCTATCAAACTAAACACTACAATTCGAACAACTTTTTTCATATCACGTTAAATAAATTCTAAATTCTAAATCCTAAATTTTCATCAGCATACTAGCATACTAGCATACTAGCATATCAGCATATTATTTATCCATCAGCTCTCAACGCCTCAATAGGTTTTACCTGCACAGCTCTTCGTGCTGGAATAAAGCCCGCCAAAGCTCCCGATACAATTAAAATACTTAAGGCTGTTAAGGCAACATTTAAATCCACCTCGGGGTTTTTAAACATACCACCATCTGGATTTACACCCATCAGTGTATTTACTAATTCTAATATTCCAATTCCAATTACCAAGCCTAAATAACCAGCAATAGTGGTTAAGAAAACCGACTCTAAAATAATCTGCCCTATAATTTTCCATGGTGTTGCACCTAATGCGCGTTTAATCCCAATCTCTTTCGTACGTTCTTTTACAACTATCAACATGATATTACTCACACCAATTACTCCTGCGAATAGGGTACCAATACCTACTATCCAAACCAATAAATCTATACCATTAAACAAGCCCGAAATTTTACCAAACTCTTTACCCATATTCCAATGACCTACGGCTTGTAAGTCATCAGGAGCAATATGATGGCGTTGTTTCAACAATTCAATAACTTTGTTTTCTACAATCTCAACAGGGATATTTTTCTTCGAGGTAATCGAATACCAACCCACTACATTTCCATAATTAAATGCAGTTTGAAAAGTAGTGAAAGGAACATAAACAGTTTCTGCTTCTTGTTGTCCTTGTCCGCCTGCTTGCCCGCTGCGAAACAAACCAACCACCTGAAAATACACTCCATTAATTCGGATGTATTGTCCAATTGGATCTTCATTATTTTCAAAAAGAATTTCTTTTACACGATTTCCAATGACGGCAATTTTGCGTTTTTGTTTAATGTCTAATTCATTGATAAATCTACCTTGTAAATGTTTTAAGGGTTGTATTTTTTGAAAGTCGGGAGAGTCGCCAAATACCGAGAAGTTTCCTGTTTTTACTCCTCTGGTCACATTGTTCCCACCTCTAAATCCACCGAGTTGGTTACGCGCACAAACATATTCAGCTTCGGGTATGCTATTCTTTATTGCTTCCGTATCTTCATTCGTATAATTAAAACGACGACCCGGCTGAAAGCCTTCAAATGCTTTGGTTGTACGTTGTGTCCAACAGAAAAAGCTATTGGTAGCAAAGCCATCAAATCCTCCAACTACACCATTGCGTAAGCCATTACCAGAGCCCAACATAATCACCAACATAAAGATACCCCAGAACACACCAAAGGCAGTAAGCGTAGTTCTTAGCTTATTCTTTTTGATGGTACTAAATATTTCTTGCCAGTTATCTTGATCAAACATGTTATTCGTCTCTTAGTGCTTCAATAGGTTTAATTCGTGCTGCTTTTAATGCCGGTACAAAACCTGCTACAGCACCTGCAAATATTAAGAACAAAGTAGCTCCAATAGCTACCGATAAATCAATTTCAGGGTTTCTGAAAAAATCGGAAGGTGGCATAAATTTCTTAGCCAATTCCGTTACTACTACACCCAATACTAATCCAACGTATCCTGCAAATCCTGTAATTAAAATCGATTCTTGTATAACTAAGCTTACAATAGAGTAGGGTGTTGCACCAATTGCTTTTCGAACACCAATTTCTTTGGTACGTTCTTTTACTACAATCATCATAATATTACTTACACCTACAATTCCAGCGATGATGGTACCCACTCCAATAATGCCTACAAAGAATTTTATGCCATTTAATAAGTCCATTATTTGCTTGTAGTTTTCGTTATTATCAAAGGCTACAAAAGCACGCTCATCAGTAGGGTCTATTTTATATTTCGAATAGATGTAGGCCTTCGAATCTTCAAGCATACGCTTGCTTTGCAGCAGACTTGCATTTCCTGTACTGAACCAAATTACATCCACATAATCTTTACCATTATATGATTTTTGCATCGTAGAAATCGGAATGTAAAGTCGGTCATTATCTTGTCGGCCTTCATCTTTAAACACTCCAATTACTTTATATAAAATCCCCGAAACATCTACATATTTCCCAATCGGATCTTCTTCCTTAAATAATGCATCTTGTACAGGCTTACCAATTACGGCTACTTTCCTCGCTTCTTTAATGTCCATGTCATTTAGGAAACGCCCCGAAATCATGTTGCATTTTTCTAATTTATCATGGTCGGTTTGACAAGAACGCACGAGGTAATTTCCTTTTTCGTTTTTGTAATTTATGCTTTTAACATTTGGAACATCTTGTGCAACCGTAATGTATTCAACACCTTCAATGTTTTTTTTGATGTATTCGAAATCTTCATTTTTCAATCGAATTCTTCGGCCTGCTTGCATTCCTTTATAAGGCATACTCGTTACATCTCCTTGCAACCATATGGCATTACTAGCATCCGATAAAAATTGATGTTCGGCACCATTTTTTAATCCTTGTCCGGAACCCAATAAAACAATGAGAATAAAAATTCCCCAAGCTACTGAGAAGCCAGTTAAGAACGTACGTAACCGATTTTTCTGGATCGTACTAAAAATTTCTTGCCATTTATCGATATCAAACATTGACTAAGGTGTTTTCGATGATACCATCTTTTAAACGAATTATTCGGTCGGTTTTTGCAGCTATATCGTGCTCATGTGTTACAATAATAATAGTCATTCCAGTATCATTGATGCTTTTAAGCAGGTTCATTACTTCATAAGAAGTTTGAGTATCCAAGGCACCAGTAGGTTCATCGGCTAATATAATTTTTGGTTCTGCAATTAATGCACGAGCAATAGCCACACGTTGTTTTTGTCCACCCGACATTTCACTTGGTAAATGTTCCGCCCAATCTTTTAACCCTACTTTATCTAAGTAGTCCATTGCAATAGCATTTCTTTTTTTACGTGAAATGCCTTTATAATATAGGGGAAGCGCGACATTCTCCATCGCGTTTTTAAAGGATATTAAATTGAAGGATTGAAATACGAAGCCTAGCATTTGGTTACGGTATTTTGCCGCTTGTGTTTCGTTTAAGTCTTTTATCAAAGTATTATCTAACCAATATTCTCCTTCATCATATTGGTCGAGCATACCTAGGATATTTAGCAAGGTAGATTTCCCAGAACCCGATGAACCCATAATAGAAACAAACTCACCCTCGTTTATTTTGATGTCGATGCCTTTTAGCACTTTCATCGGGTGGTTTCCTATATAATATGATTTATTGATGTTTTTTAACTCGATCATAAGACCAAGTATAAGCAATGGATTTTAGTTCTTGCAGATTTTAACGGCATTGTTACAAGAAGGAGAATTTGCAAATATGCAAATGTTTATCACTCACTACCCAATACTCACTACCCATTTAATCTGAATTCCTTAAAAAAGGAAATTGCCTTCTATTAAGTTCCAACTCGTAAGCAGATAAAGTATGTGTATGAACTTCTGCCGAAGTACTAGTATACTCACATGTTCCGAATGGGTGATATATACTGCTGTGTCCGACGTGTGGTATCTGATTCCCATCTTCACCAATACGATTCACTCCAATAACGTAAGTTTGATTTTCAATAGCTCTTGCTTTTAGTAATGCATCCCAATGCTCCATTCTTTTTTCTGGCCAATTGGCAACAAAAACTAACACATCATACGGGTTATCTTTATTGTTTCTTAACCATACAGGGAAACGCAAATCGTAGCAAATGTTTAAATTTATTTTCCAACCCTTGTACTCAATAATTAATTTTTTATCACCAGCAGTATAATGTTTATGCTCGTCACCCATGCCAAAAAGGTGACGCTTGTTATAATGTTTTATTGTACCATCTGCAGCTGTCCATATCAGTCGGTTGTAATAGTTTCCATTATCTTCAATAATTATACTACCCGCAATTGCACAGTTTTTTAATTGAGCCATACTTAACATCCACTGCACTGTAACACCATTCATTTGTTCTGCA
>JBIINK010000006.1:0-65609 GCA_044337515.1 Sphingobacteriales bacterium
TTCCTAATTCCTAATTCCTAATTCCTAATTCCTAATTCTTAATTATTAAGCGCTCCTTGCTCAATCCAAATAAAAACCTTCTTTATTTGTTTATCAGATAAAGGTCCTTTTGGTGGCATTTTTTTCTCGCCAAAATTTACAAGAAGTACTTGATAAAATTCTGATCCTTTTGCATCACCAGCTTTAACTCCACCCTCATTCATTACATCGTTATAGGTAGTTAAAGGGAACTCTGAATCCTTATCGGTTCCGTGGCACCCATTCATTGCGCAATTCCCAGAAATGATGGCTTGTATATCGTCTTTAAAACTAATAGTAGGAGCTGTTGATAGATCAATATCGTTTTTGCAAGAGCTAACTGAAATTGAAAAAATTGAAAGTAATAGCAATCCAAGCGTAAATTTTATTTTAGTCATTGTCTTCTCCTGATTCGTTGTTTTCTAATGTTTGTGTTGTATCTGTTGCTGCACCAGTTCTTAATTCTGGTCTACGTATTTGTCCGCCTGTTTTACCAACATTAAATAATAATATTAATGAAACAAAAGCAGCCAACCAAGTTAATCGGTTTGCCCATAAAGAAAGTGAATGATCTTTTGTTAATAGTAATATTGAAATTAATGCAAGTACTCCTAAAATGTCGGTTAAAATAAATGCAAGTTCTGCAGCTTCTTCATGTTCTTCAGCCATGCTTTCGCTTGTACCAACAGAATTTTCAATACGTTCTTCAGCATCTTCTCCTGTAAGGTAAGCTGGAATGGTTGATACAGACGCTGCAAGTAAAATATATAAACCTACAAGCTTTACGGTTTTTAAATGCCTTAATAATCCAAAGCTTAATACTGCAAAGCCAGTTAAAGATAAGATAATCGGAAAATGATTACTTAACAAATGAATGTAGTGTCCGTCTAACATGATTTCTAGTTTTTAATGATATGTATTTAATACAATTTTAATAAATAACATTGACCATGCCTACGTCTTCAAAGCCTTTACCGATGATTGAGTAAAAATAGACTCCCGGTGGGACTATTTCACCCCCGATACGGCCATCCCATTCCCATACTTCAGCATCTTTTATCTCGTGCATCAATTTGCCCCAACGGTTATAGATGCTCATCTTTTCTATTGCGCAATTTACATTGCCACCTGTGATTCTAAATATATCATTGATGTTGTCTCCATTCGGCGTAAATACATTCGGCACTTTTCGTTGCTTTGGATCTACATCAAGTAAATTCAATGTGAATGTGCTAGTATCTGTACAATCCGTTCCTCTATTTGCAATAAGTGTTACAGTCATTGCACCTGTAGTATCATAACGATGTATAGGGTTGCGTTCCAATGAATGTTTTGAATCGCCAAAGTCCCAGTAGAAGCTGTCTGTTGCAACTGTAGTATTAGAGAAATAAACAGTTTTAGCACAACTGTCAAAACTATAATCAACTATTAATTCCGGACGAACAATTACATGTACAACTACACTATCATAACTAAAGCATGCGTGATTAATAGCTTTCAAATAATATGTAGTTGTTTTCGATGGGCCTGCTAATGGATTCGCAATTTTCGAATTACTTAAACTTGCACTTGGCGACCATTCGTAGGTATCATAATCAGATCCACCAGCACTTAATGGCACACTCGATCGTTCACAAATTACTACATCTTCTCCAGCATTGGCCACAGGAATTGTGTCGTATACTACTTCAATGCTAACTTCCTTTATACAATCAACTGTATCTTTTATTTTAGCAATATAAGATCCTGGTTTAAATATTCTAACTGAAGCAAGAGTTGTATCACCAACAATACCTGTTGATGGGCTCCAAGTATATTCTCCACCACCATATGCCTTGATTGAAATACTATCACCTTTGCAAACATAAACTGTCTTCGGCCCATAAACACCTTTGGGGATACTCGAAATTTTATATTGTATTTCGTTGGCACAATAATTTTCATCAGTAACTACACAAGTCACAATAATTGGACTAACACCCGATGGTACTGAATATTTAGTGGTCATTAAGGTGTCGTTTTCAATTAATCCGACTGCAGTAAAATCAATCGTAGTTGCTCCCCATTGATAATGTAATCCTGGGACATTCGATTTTACACTAAAGAAGATATCCGTTGGTGCACAAACAATCGTATCACTGCTAGAAACTAAAGTAACAGGTATAATTGGTGGTATGTAAAATGTATCTTTTGATGTATAATTAATACAACTATCGTATATCGAAATGATATACATCGTTAAACTATCTGGCGATGCATCGATTACTGCAGATAATGATTTTATTACACCTAAACTGTCTGTCCAGGTATATGATAAGTGTGAAGAACCGCCACTGTATTTTACAATTTTAGAAATGGTATCACCTGTACAAAATATCTTTTTAATACCTACAATTGTTAAGGTGTCAAAATCTTTAATAGCTACAGAGTCAAAGGATTTAGAACATATTCCATTACTTGTAATGGTTAGAATTACTCCTTCTGTTGGTTCTACATCATTGTCATCAATAGGGAATACAACTAAATCAGCAAACATTTTTCCTGTTTGAATAACAATAGAGTCGGGGATTGGTAAATAATCAACTCCCATGGTAGCAGCACCTGTAATGTTATATTTAACTTTTAAATTAGTGCTAGTATTTGAACTTGATCGAGTGAATCGAAATACACTACTATCACATTTTTCTTGAATAATATTTTTTCCTAATGGTACATATAGGTCTACCTTAGCTTCATTCTCTGCCTCACTTTTTAAACTTAGCGCTTCTAAGAAAAATCCAGAATCGTATGCATAATCATCTACATCGGCAATTGCCATTTTAATAACATAGGTTTGGCAGGGAGTTAGGTTGTCAGCTACAATTTCAATCACCTTGGTAAAGCCATCATATTGTACCGTTACTCCATTCTGATTATCGAAATATAAATTTGAATTAGTAGAATCATTAATCGTATTTATACTAATTGGTGTATTTGTATTAGGAATTAATGCAATATTTTTTTTCCCAACAATACCGGGTCCACTTAAGAAAAAACCAAAAATATCATTATAAGGAAATCCTACCCATTGTGGGTATTCTTCTGAGGCAAAAACAAATCTAAATTTTACGATGCTTGATACTGGAATAAACTCGAATTGTAATGATGCTGCATCGTTGGTTGATGCTCCTGAGAGGAGTGAATTTAAATCACCATCACCTACTTTTTGGTTGGAGGTACTTG
This sequence comes from Sphingobacteriales bacterium, assembly GCA_044337515.1. GTDB lineage: Bacteria > Bacteroidota > Bacteroidia > Sphingobacteriales > Sphingobacteriaceae > CAJBVG01. Next base: position 3,241 of record JBIINK010000006.1, read on the forward strand.
CCTTATCATTATTCGGACCGATGGCATTTCTCGCTAGACCAGTGGTAATAATTATCCCACTATCTAAACCAATATTTGAATTACGGCCATCAAAAATGCCGATAGCATTGGTATTGCCATTGAAAATTACGTTTTTAACTACTACTCCAGAGCCAACCAAAACTTGGTTAACCATTTTACTGAAGTTTTTCTCCGTGCGTACTTTCAATTGCGCATTTGCAGGAGTAAAACAACTAAAGGTTAGGCTAATAGAGAGAATTAATGTCGATATGAGGTGCTGTGTCTTTTTCAAAATAATGTATTGGATAAATAAAGTTCCAATATAGTAATTTCTTCAGCAAAATTAACCTTGTACTTTCAATTCCATTTTTTCGGCGAAATGAGCGCAATAATCACGTAAATCCTCTACAATATTGGTCTCATTGGTTGCTTTTAAGAAGCTATCGCCCATGGTCATCAATGTTTCGTAGAAAAATCGTTTCATCTCATCAACAGGCATATCTTTAGTCCATAAGTCCAAACGTAAAGTATTTTGGTACTGTTGATCCCATAATGCAAGCATCATCGATTTGCAATTTACTTCTTCATTGGTTTCACCATCGGTAGACTTCCATGTAATGGTTTCAGGTAATTTATTTTCGTCAAGGGTAACTTTAATGTTGATTTCTGCTGTTTTCATTTTTATTAACTTTTTTTACGACCACCACTCTTTCCACGAGTGCTTTTTGAATTTCTAATTTTATCTTTTTTCTCTTTATCCTTCGCTTTTTTATAAGCGATGTCGGAGATATTTTTTGTTAAGATTGTTTTGGCAAACTTTTTCTCATGGAAAGCCCCTTTAAATTCAGGGTTATCCTTGCGTTTCTGCATATCTATTTCCTTCGCCATGGCTTGAGCTTCGGTGAAAGGTGTTTCTTTTACATATAAGTTCGATGGAACTTCTAATTCGTTAATTCGTTGACGTATTAACTTTTCAATTTTCTCCAAATGATATTCCTCCGCAGGATTACAAAAGGTAATGGATACACCCGATTTACTAGCTCTTCCTGTTCTTCCAATTCGATGTACATAATCTTCGTATATCAATGGAACATCGAAGTTGATTACGTGAGATACATTGGCCACATCTAAACCTCTTGAAGCCACATCCGTTCCAATTAAAATTCGAATATCCTCCTCTTTAAATGCTTGTATACTATTGATACGTGTATTTTGTCCCTTATTGGCATGTATCACCCGAACTTCATCTTTTCCATATACACGTTCCGCATAATGGTATAAATTTTCTGCTATCTGCCTTGTTTTGCAAAACACAATAATCTTAGTAAACTCTTCTCTTTTTTCTAAAAAGCTTTGCAGCATATTAATTTTAGTTCTGATGTTTGGAACCTTATATAAATATTGAGATATCAAATCTGCAGGAGTTGCTTGAGGAGCAATCTCCACCATGATAGGGAATGCTAAGAAATCGCCCGCTAGGGTTTTTACTTTTTCACTCATGGTAGCTGAGAAAAGCATGTTTTGCCTTTTTCGGGGCACGATTTCTAGAATCTTATTGATTTTGTGGATGAAACCCATATCGAGCATCTTATCCGCCTCATCAATAATTAAGGTTTTTAAATCTTTTAAGATCAAATCACCCGCTAAATATAACTCCACCAATCGGCCTGGTGTTGCAATAACAATATCTAATCCCTGACTTAATATTTCTTTTTGCGTTTTTGGCCCTAAGCCTCCATATAATACTACCGAACGCAAGTCCGTATATTTAGACATGGCAACGATATCAGCATGAATTTGTATAGCCAGTTCTCGAGTAGGTGATAAAACTAATACTCTAGGGTTCATCCCTTGAGCAAACTTTAAGTTCATAATGATAGGAATGCTGTAAGCTGCAGTTTTCCCAGTACCAGTTTGCGCTACACCTAATAAATCTTGCCCATTCATTATGGTAGGAATTGCCTTCAATTGAATTGGTGTAGGATCAGTATACCCCAAGTCTTCAATCGCACTTAGCAATTGTCTATTTAACGAAAATTGTTCAAAATTTATTGACATAAGCGCAAAGATAGACCAATTTCGAACTATCGAACTATCGAACTATCAAAATATCGAAATTATTGAATTAGGATCCACCTTATAATCCTTTTTCAAACTAAATTTTTTAAATTCCTAATTCCTAATTCCTAATTCCTAATTCCTAATTCCTAATTCCTAATTGATATTTCCTTCTTATCTTTGTACAAACCCACATCACCTATGAAATACCTAATTAAATCTGCTACAGTAATTAACGAAGGCTCTTCTGAAATTTTAGATGTTCTTATTGAAAACGAGAGAATTGCAAAAATTGCTAAAGATATTTCCGACGATTCTGCAGAAGTTATTAATGCCGAAGGAATGTGGTTAATACCAGGAGCTATTGATGATCAGGTGCATTTTAGAGAGCCCGGTTTAACTCATAAAGGTGAAATTTATACCGAAGCAAAAGCAGCAGTTGCAGGTGGAATTACATCGTACATGGAGATGCCGAATACAGTTCCTAATGTGTTTACTCAATCTTTATTAGAAGATAAATACAATCGTGCTGCTGAAGTATCATTAGCGAATTATACTTTTTTTATGGGTACTTCTAATGATAATTTAGAAGAAGTACTCCGCACCAATACCCGTAACGTATGTGGCGTTAAAATATTTATGGGTTCATCAACTGGAAACATGTTGGTTGATAATCCTTCAACCTTAGATTCGATATTTGCACAATTTTCTGGTCTTATTGCAACTCATTGCGAAGATGAAATGACCATCAAACGAAACCAAGCTAGTTTCAAAGAAAAATATGGCGATAATGTAGACATAACCATGCATGCTCAGATTCGCTCTGAAGAAGCTTGTTACTTATCCTCTTCATTCGCGGTATCATTGGCTAAAAAGCACAAAACTCGATTACATATTTTACATATCTCTACCGAAAAGGAAACTCATCTTTTTGAATCGAACATTCCATTAGAAGATAAACTTATTACTGCAGAGGCCTGCATACATCACTTATGGTTTTCTGATGAAGATTACCCACAAAAGGGCAATTTTATTAAATGGAATCCCGCTGTAAAAAAAGCAAGTGATAGGGCAGGAATTTGGAAGGCACTTTTAGAGGGCAGAATAGATGTTATTGCCACAGACCATGCTCCGCATACACTTGATGAAAAAATGCAAGCCTATTCATTAGCACCATCAGGTGGTCCTTTAGTTCAACATGCTGTGCAAGCGATAGTAGATAAGGTTTTTGAAGGACAGCTAAGTAAAGAAATGATGGTTCAGAAAATGTCACATAATCCAGCAATCTTATTTAGAATTGAAGATCGTGGCTTTATTCGTGAAGGGTATTATGCCGATTTAGTACTTATTGATCCAAATAAAAACATGGAGGTTAATAAGTCCAACCTCTTATACAAATGCAATTGGTCGCCTTTTGAAGGTCACACTTTCTGCTCAAGTATTGATACGACTTTCGTAAATGGCCATAAAGTATATCATAAGGGAGTTTTTGATGAAACTTCTAGAGGCAAACGCTTATTATTTAACAGATAACGTAACTTATTTCTGAGATTTTCGAATAAGTGATTAAATACTTTCGCTTATGTTGCATCTCATGAAGAACCTAGTTCGTCTAGGCCTTAGAATTATAGGAATTTTCTAGTTTCTTGCTTTTATTTAGAATCATTTTAAAAACAATGATGCGCTTTTAGTGTATTCTCTATACATTTGCATTTTTAATAGAGAACATGGCGAAGGTTTCGATCAATATAGCAACAGGTACGCTTCAAAAGGAAGAAATAATAATTGGAATAGATTTAGGTACAACGAATAGTTTGATTGCCTACATCGACGACGAAAAGCAATCGAGAGTAATTAATGATACTGGTAAGGGGATCTTAGTACCATCTATCATCTATTTTCACCCAAGTGGTGAAATCATAGTTGGTAATGAAGCCAAGCCGTATTTAATCTCAGATCCTCAAAACACCATCTTTTCAGTAAAACGTTTATTAGGCCAATCCTATAAAGATATTGAAGGCTTCAAAGATTTCTTTAGTTATAAAGTAATCGATGATGATACCGATCGTATCGTAAAAATTAAAGTAGGCGATAAGTTCTATACTCCAATAGAATTATCAGCAATGATTTTGCGCGAATTGAAAGAGCGTGCAGAACATGCACTGAAAACACCAGTAAATAAAGTGGTAATCACAGTTCCAGCATATTTTAATGATGCTCAACGACAAGCTACTCGCGATGCCGGTAAAATTGCAGGATTAGATGTACTACGAATTGTTAACGAACCTACTGCAGCTAGTTTAGCATATGGGATTGGATTGAAACAAGAGGAAGAGCAAACCATAGCAGTATACGATTTAGGTGGTGGTACATTTGATGTATCCATTTTAAAAATACAAAACGGAATTTTCGAAGTGCTTTCTACTAATGGTGATACCTTTTTAGGTGGAGATGATTTCGATCGTGCCATTATTGATTATTGGTTGGATGTATTGCATTTAAACCCTACAGAAGTAATGAATGACGCCTCACTAGCACAATCGTTCAGACTTGCAGCAGAAGAGGCTAAAATAGCTTTAAGCACACAAAATATTTATCAAACGAATGTAAACGAACACATGTGTGCGATAAATAAAGCAACTTTCGAAAAATTGATTAGCCCATTTGTCGAAAAAACAATTCAGTGTTGTTCTTCAGCATTAAAAGATGCTGGAATATCAGCAGAAGAAATACAACAAGTAGTAATGGTGGGTGGTTCCACAAGAACTCCTTTCGTTAAAGAAAGTGTTTCTGCATTTTTCAATAGACCTGTAAATAATTCTATTAATCCAGATGAAGTAGTGGCACTAGGTGCAGCTATACAAGCAGATGTTTTATCTGGTAACAGAACAGATATTTTATTGCTAGATGTAACACCTCTATCCTTAGGTATAGAAACTATGGGTGGTTTAATGGATGTTATCATTCCTCGTAATTCTAAAGTGCCTACAAAAGCAGGCAGACAATACACCACGTCTATTGATGGTCAAGTAAACATGAAGGTTTCCGTATATCAAGGGGAACGTGATTTGGTAAAAGAAAATAGAAAATTAGCAGAATTTGATTTGAAGGGTATTCCTTCGATGCCTGCTGGTTTTCCGAAAGTTGATATCAATTTCCTTTTAAATGCCGATGGTATTTTAAAGGTTCAAGCAATTGAGCTTCGCTCAGGAGTAAAACAAGAAGTTGAAGTAAAACCTACCTATGGTTTAACAGATGATGAAGTAGAAAAAATGCTACTCGACTCTGTTGAACATGCTAAAGATGACGTTCAACAACGTATGGTGATTGAAGCGAGAACAGAAGGGAAACAAATGGTTTACACTGCCGAAAATTTCATCAAAAAAAGTGCTGAATACTTAAGCACAGATGAAATTGAACATACAAATTCATTAATAGAGTTGTTGAAATCGGAATTGCCAAAAGGCGATAAAGATTCGATATTAAAAGCAATCGATCAATTAAACGAATATACCAAGCCATTTGCCGAACGCGTAATGGATATTGCCGTTTCACACGCTATGAAAGGGAAAAAAGTAGATGAGTAAGAAAACAATAAGTATAAAAGTAGCATCAGATGTGGTTTGTCCATGGTGCTATGTTGGTAAAAAAGAATTAGAAAAAATGATGGATGAGTTGAAAGATGAATTCCATTTTGATATACAATATTTGCCTTTCGAATTAGCGCCAGAAATGGCCACTGAAGGGGAGGATTTTCAACCTTACATCACTAAGAAATTTGGCGATTGGGATAAATTCTTAGCCGGCACAAAATTCTTAGTAGAGCGTGGACAAGGTATCGGAATCAATTTCGATTTTGAACACATCAACCGTAGTCCGAATACGTTTAATATCCATCGCATTATACAGTTTGCTCATCAATTCGGATTGCAAGCAGTAGTAAAAGAGGCCTATATGAAAGCCTATTTCGAACAACAAATTGATTTAACGAATAGTGAAAATGTAGTTCGTATTGCTGTAGAAAATGGAATCGACGAAGACTTGTTGTATAAATTATTAGGTAGCGATGAAGGTTCGAATGAGATTCGCATCGTGCAAGATAGTTTACGTTCAATGGGAGTGAGCGGTGTGCCTTTCTTTATCATTAATAATGAATACGGATTAAGTGGTGCAGTCCCTGCAGCTCAGCTAAAAGAAGCCGTAATTGATGTGGCTTCGAAAATCGTTTAATTAGTTTTATTGTTCATCAACTTGGCAATGTATTTTCCAAGTATATCGAACTCAATATTAACATCATCGCCAACTTTTAAGGTGTGCATATTGGTATGCTCGTAGGTGTAAGGAATTATTGCAACTGCAAATGTGTTTTTTGTAGAATCAACAACGGTTAAACTAATTCCATTTATACAAACAGAACCTTTTTCTACGGTTACAAAGCCTTCTGCAATCGGGTGCTCAAATTGAAATCTCCAACTACCACCTTCATCTGAAATGTTTATACACTTTGCTTTTGTATCAACATGTCCTTGTACAATATGACCATCTAATCGTCCATTCATTTGCATGCAACGTTCGAGGTTTATTTTACTTCCATCTTGTAAAAAACTGAGATTGGTTTTTGCAAGGGTTTCTGCAATCGCAGTAACAGTATGTGAATGTTCATCACATCTTACAACAGTTAAGCAAACGCCATTGTGTGCTACACTTTGGTCAACTTTTAATTCAGCAGAAATTGTTGATTCAATCGTAAAATGAAGGTTTGAATTTTCTTTTTCGATTGATGTAATCTTGCCTATTGTTTCTATAATTCCTGTAAACACGCTTTTTAAATTCTAAATTTTAAATTCTAAATTTTCAAAATCAGCATATTAGCATACTAGCATATCAGCATACTATCATATCAGCATACTATCGGATAAGTTCGATAAAGCCAGTTTTTGCTTTGGGTTTTAATCCAACTAAACGTACTTCACTGTATTCAATAGTATAGAAGTACGTGCCTTCTGGCATATCACCACCGGTATTGTTTTCTTTACCATTCCAATTTATTTGTGGATCGTTGGTTTGGTAAATTAGTTTTCCATATCGGTTGTAAATACTGATCTGTACTTTTTCTACAAAGTTGATGCTATCTTTTATCGGTTTGAATAAATCATTAATATTATCAGCATTCGGAGTAAATACATTTGGTAAATATAGCTCGGGGCAATTATCTACACAAACCATATTGCTTCTTGCGCTCTCATTGTTAAATGAATCAATGGCAGTTACAAAGTAACATCCTGCAATTGATTGCAATAAGTTGATATCAGAGTAGGCAACAACAGAAGATGATGATGTAGTGTTTATAAGTACGAAATCACTTCCTTCAAAAGGAGATTTGTAAATGTTGTATTTCACAACATCGCCTGTATTTACTGTGCTAGGCGTCCATTCTAGTTCATTACGATATAATCCACAACTAGGATTTACTATTAAAATTGGAGGTTCTGGTTTGCGTGTATCTTGTGGTTCTGCACAATAAATTTGAGAGAAATTAATAATTGGTTTAACAAATCCACCTGCATGATATTGTCCAATAGACTTAACCAAATAACAATAATTTACGCCATCCGTTAAATTCGCATCACTATATGAAGTAGTATAGCTTACGCCAATAGAATCGAATATTGAAGTAGTTTTATTTTGACGATAAACAATAAAGCTATCATTTTCCCAAGGAGTATTTACACTCCAAGTTAATTCTACTTTTTGATTTTCTGCAGAATTGGAACTTAAAAATATAGAACTTGCTTGACGTGATGAGCCCACAAATTGATTGTTAGAATATAAATCTACACGATATACAAATTGTTTCTCCTGAGTATTGATATTAACCTCTGTATAGGCAGTATCTATTATGTTTCCCAGCACATTCCCAGTAACTGTTTTTATTAATTGAAATGGGGAGTTATTTGCCGATTGGAACCAACGGAATTCGTATGGTCCACTGTATTGTGCCGTATCTAATTCTGTAGGTTTACTAAACATTAAAGAATCTTTACCAGTACTGATACTTGTAGAGTCGATACTAACCAAAGTGATAGAAGGGACATCTCGTGTTAAATGATTACAGCTTTCGTTTGATACAATACTTTCTGCACCATCTGGGAAAAATGCAATAATTCGATAACAATAATCTCTACCAACTGCTAATCCATTTCCATTGTCGTTATCGCGATACGTTAATTCATTGATATCATTAATAGTTTTAATAAGTTCATATCCTTTATCGGGTGAAAGCCCAGTTTCACAAACTGTAGGAGAAAATGGGTTACTATTATTTCTTCTATAGATTTTATAGCCAACTGCATTTAAACATTCTAGTTTTTCCCACGTTAAATTTATTCCATTCCCTTGAGCAACAGCGACTAAATTTTTAGGAGCTGGAGAAACAATATGTATTTGCCAGTCTTCTAAGTCAACTAACTTCGGACTACCATTATCTATTGCTTTGAAAACAATTTGATAAGGTTGTTTACGAACAGAATTGCAAGTACTTCTCCAATAGAAATCTTGAACAACATTGCCTACTGCAACTGTATTTTGTGGGAAGATTACAGTGTCGGGAAGCCCAATTTCAAAGGGTCCTCCAGTGGCACTTAATGTAATTCTATCATTATCAACGTCAGTGGCATGTACTTGTATGTTGAACGATTGACCTGCAATGATACAAGTGTCTTTTATAGGAGTTATAACTGGTGGGTTATTATCAGTGTTCACAATCTCGATCTGCATATCGCGTACGATATAACCAATACGAACGTATTTTTTATTTTTCGTAATGAATCGCCATTCTTCCACCATAATGGCAATGTTATATAATCCTAAACGAATTGGGTTTTCCCAAATTAATTGTCCGGTAACCGGGTCGATTTCGAATTTAATAGAGGCAAAACCATTAGCAACATCGGGGATTTTAAATCCATATACATCTTCACCAACATCTTGCTTACAAGGAACGAGCTTAAAGCTTAAACTGTCGCCATCAACATCAAATGCATTTGGGTTGTGAACAAACAATTTATTAAGTCCTCCAAAATCTATTGGCTCCAATAAAAGTACAGGAGAGTTGTTAAAACCGATGAACGGATTAATCACTAATTCCGTCTCAACATAGAAGGCTGTATTCACCGAATTCAACATGTTTTGAACATTGTTGTTTCTATTGGGGTCTTGATAACTTATGATGTAAGTAGAATAGCCGGGAAACGTATGGATGAAAGTATATCGATTTCGTTGGACGAATGGTCCTACTAGAGTTTTCTCAACTCTTGGGCGTTCATCTTGAGTGCCATCACCAAAAAACATAGTTGCTGTTGGACGATCGGCATTGCCAGCATTGCTGACATCGGTAAATGTAGTAAGTGTGAATTCGTACTGTAATGCACTTAATTGTCGGTACGTAATTTCCCCAGCTCTATTATGCGTAGCATACGTAGAGGAGAAAAAGAGTGTCCCGAATAAGAGCAGTAGTAGTTTTTTCATCATTCACCTTCCCACAACTAACGTACCATTATGATTTTCTATTACTAACCCAAGCTGATTTATTCTCATCAGCAGAAGAGGTATGGTTTTGCTTTGCTTTCGACTCTTTCCAAAGATTGGCAATCATTAATGCCGCTATTTCAGCTTCATCACTCGAAGAATCCTTTAAGCTGTCGGCATTAAAGTAGTTTTTTACAAAATGGGTATCAAAATTACCCGATCTAAAAGCATCATGTTGCATGACAAATTTTCCAAACGGTAATGTTGTTTGAATTCCTGTGATTTTATAATCATCAATGGCGCGAATCATACGCTCTATGGCCTCCTCACGGTCTTTTCCGAAGGTTACAAGCTTGGCAATCATCGGATCGTAATAGATAGGAATATCCATACCTTCAACAAAACCATCATCTACACGTACGCCTAAACCTTGTGGTATCTTGTACGATTGTAAATTTCCAATGTCTGGAAGGAAGTTATTATTAGGGTCTTCAGCATAAACACGCAATTCTATTGAGTGTCCATTTATTTGTAAATCGTCTTGGGTGAATGATAATTTTTCACCACGTGCTATTTTAATTTGCTCTTTTACTAAGTCGATTCCAGTTATTTGTTCGGTAACAGGATGTTCTACTTGCAAACGGGTATTCATTTCTAGGAAGTAGAAGTTCACATTATCTTCTAATATAAATTCTACGGTACCAGCACCTAAATAATTACAAGCTCTTGCTACATCTACAGCGCATTCACCCATTGCTTTTCTAATTGCTGGTGTTAATACTGAAGAAGGTGCTTCTTCAATAACTTTTTGATGTCGACGTTGAATAGAACATTCGCGTTCAAACAAGTAAACTATATTCCCATGAGAGTCTCCTAACACTTGAATTTCAATATGACGAGGGGAGCCAACATAACGTTCAATAAATACAGATCCATCACCAAATGCTGAAGTCGCTTCACTAACGGCTAAGTCCATTTGTTCTTCAAAATCTTCTACTCTATCTACCACACGCATTCCTTTACCGCCACCACCGGCTGCAGCTTTAATTAGAATCGGGAATCCTACTTCAACGGCACGATCTTTTGCTACTTGGATATCTCCAATTGCTTCTTCGGTTCCAGGAACCATCGGGATATTATATCTTAAAGCTGCTGCTTTCGCAGATAGCTTGTTACCCATCATTTCCATTGCTTCTGGCGATGGGCCTATTAAAATCAATCCAGCCTCTCTTACTTTGCGAGCAAAGGCAGCGTTTTCAGATAAGAAACCATAACCTGGATGAATAGCATCAGCACCTGTACTTTTACAAGCATTGATAATATTTTCCATTACTAAATACGATTGATTGGAAGGTGCAGGGCCAATTAATACAGCTTCATCAGCGTATTGTACGTGAGGAGATAAACGATCAGCTTCTGAATATACAGCAACAGTTGCAATTCCCATTTCTTTCGCCGAACGCATTATACGCAATGCAATTTCTCCGCGATTGGCAATTAGTATTTTTTTCAATGTAATATTGATTTAAGATAAACTTCTATAAAGTGTAAAAATATCAATTTTGACGATAAAATACAGCCTTTTGAAAATCTAGTGAGATAATCAGAATAAATTCTAATTTTGGGTCGTGATAGACACTAAAACAATTAAAGCATTATTGCTTAAAGATCTACTAATAGAGTGGAGAAATAAGTACTCTTTCAATGGGATTCTGCTCTATGTATTCTCTACGGTTTTCATTTGCTATCTATCATTCAAACAAATTAATCCAGTAGTTTGGAATGCTTTATTTTGGATCATCATGCTGTTTGCTTCTGTAAACGCTGTGGCTAAGAGTTTTATGCAAGAAACGAAGGGTCGTTTTCTGTATATGTACTCCTTAAGTTCTGCTCAAAATATAATCATCTCTAAAATAATTTATAATTCATTGTTGATGATATTATTATCGAGCATAAGTATCATTTTTTATGCTTTGGTTTTTAAAAATCCGGTTCAAGATCCATTGTTTTATGGTATTGCAGTTTTACTAGGAGGATTAAGCTTTTCAACCATTTTAACAATGGTTTCAGCCATTGCTTCCAAAGTGAATAATAATACGACATTAATGGCCATACTTAGTTTCCCAATTATGGTCCCATTATTGATGCTTTTAATCAAATTTTCAAAGAATGCGATTGATGGGTTAGATCGTGCGGTAAGTTATAATGAATTGATAGCCATTGTAATGCTGAATGTTATCACCATTGCAGTTTCTTTATTGTTATTTCCTTACATTTGGCGAGAATAAACGTAACATCTATACAATATGTTTAACAAAATTAGCTGGTGGAAATGGATGGGAATTGTTTTTGTTTTATATTCCATTATTAGCGGCTTTCTAGGCCCAGTTCCAACACTTCCAATTTTACACGAAACCATTCGAAACGTTTACTTCCATGTACCCATGTGGTTTGCAATGATAGTGCTGTTCGTAATGAACGCATGGTATAGTATTCGCTACTTAAGAGTAGGAGCAGAGTCGGATGATAGATGGGCTGTAGAATCAGCTAATGTTGGGGTTTTGCTAGGTGTTTTAGGCATTGTTACTGGCATGATTTGGGCGAAGTTTACTTGGGGCGAAGCTTGGAGTAATGATCCTAAACAAAATAGTGCTGCAATTGCCTTATTAGTTTACATGGCTTATTTCGTTTTAAGAGGTTCTATAGACGATGAACAGAAGAAAGCTAAAATATCAGCAGTATATAGCGTGTTTGCTTTCCCAGTGATGATTGTTTTGGTGTTTATCTTACCAAGATTAACAGATTCTCTGCATCCGGGAAATGGTGGAAATCCAGGGTTTAATACCTATGATATGGACAATAATGTTCGTAAAGTTTTTTATCCGGCTGTAATTGGTTGGATATGTATTGGAATATGGATTACGCAGTTAAAATTTAGATTAAGAACATTAGAAGATAAATCATTAGAAAATTAAGATGAAAAAGATATTCTCACTACTTTTTATGCTACTTATGATGTCTGTAAGTTATGCTCAAACTTCAACAAATGTTGAAATGGCAGACACTCTCAGAAATTCAGGGAAAATTTATGTTGTAGTATCTGTTATCGCTGTAATATTCTTAGGTATAGCGACTTATTTAATTTATTTGGACAAGCGTTTAAGTAAATTAGAAAAAGAACAGAAATAATTTGCTAAAGAGGATTATTAATCAAACATTTGCTTAGAATTTAACAATCACAATTCAACAATTATTTAAAAAATAGTGTTTATGGCTAAAAGCGTAAAAGCAAAAGCAGCAGCACACGACACCAATTTCTTTGGTGATGTTTGTGCGTTCTTTGATAAAGCAGCAAGCTTTACAAATCATCCGCAAGGTTTATTAAACCAAATCAAAACATGTAACAGTGTTTATCGCTTTCAATTTCCTATTCGAAAAGCAAACGGTTCTATTGAAGTAATCGATGCTTGGAGAGTAGAACACTCTCATCACAAATTACCAACTAAAGGTGGTATTCGTTACAGTGAGATGGTGAATGAAGATGAAGTGATGGCATTAGCAGCTTTGATGACGTATAAGTGTGCAATCGTAAACGTAGGTTTCGGTGGTGCAAAAGGTGGTGTAAGAATCAACCCTAAAAATTATACGGTAGGTGAGTTAGAAAATATAACTCGTCGTTATACTACGGAATTAATTAAAAAGAACTTCATCGGTCCAGGTATCGATGTGCCAGCTCCAGATTATGGAACAGGAGAAAGAGAAATGTCGTGGATCGTTGATACGTACGCTACTTTCAATCCAGGTTCATTAGATGCTAGTGCATGTGTTACTGGTAAACCAATTTCTCAATCAGGTATTAACGGTCGTCGTGAAGCTACTGGTCGTGGTGTTTACTTCGCAACTAGAGAGTGTGTTTCTGTTCCAGAAGACATGAAGAAAATTGGATTAACACCAGGTATGGATGGTAAACGAGTAATCGTTCAAGGTTTAGGTAACGTAGGTTTCTACTCAGCTAAATTCATCCAAGAAGGTGGTGGTATCATTGTAGGTCTTTGCGAATACGAAGGTTCTATTTATAACCCTAAAGGTTTAGATGTAGAAAAAGTATTTGATCACAGAAAGAAAACAGGTTCTATCCTTGGTTACAAAGGTGCTACTAAAGAATTCAAAAATTCTAGTTTAGGTTTAGAGCAAGATTGCGATATCTTAGTTCCAGCCGCTTTAGAAAACCAAATCAATATTGATAACATTAAGCGCATTAAAGCAAAAATTATTGCTGAAGGTGCTAATGGTCCAACTACTCCTGAAGCAGCAGATTACTTCATGAAAAAAGGTGGTATCATTATTCCAGATGCTTATTGTAATGCAGGTGGTGTAACTGTTTCGTACTTCGAATGGTTGAAAAATTTATCTCATGTGGCTTTTGGTCGTATGGATAAACGTTACGAAGAAAACCAAAACAGAACATTAGTTGATACAATTGAAAAAGCAACAGGAGTGAAGCTTTCAGAAGATCAACGTAAATTAATCGTTAAAGGTCCAGATGAATTAGAATTAGTAAATTCTGGTTTAGAAGAATCAATGGTACGTTCATACCACGAAATTCGTGAGATTAAATTAATGAATAAGAAAATCGATAGTTTAAGAACTGCAGCATTTGTTGGAGCAATCGACAAAATCGCCGTTTCTTATATGAATCTTGGTATTTTCCCTTAATATTATACTACAAACACAAAAAAAAAGCCGCCAAGTTTTTTACTTTGGCGGCTTTTTTTTGAGCTATTGATTTATATCACTAAATTCAATTTAAAATACACCCCATATGAAAAAAATAATTTTAACCCACGGTATTCTAGGCGGTGCTTTGATATCGGCAATTATGGCATTTTCTATATTAAAGTATAACGATGTTATCAACTTTAACGAAAACATGATTTATGGTTTTTCATTCATGTTGATTGCTTTTATACTACCATTTATTTCCATTTGGAAATTCAGGAAAGTTGATGGTACATCGTATCAATTTAAAAGAGCTTTTTTGCTCGGACTAGGAGTAAGTTTTGTTGCTTCGTTAATCTATGTATTAACTTGGGAAGTAGTATTCAATGTATACATTCCGAACTTCATGGAAAAGTATTCTGAATTTTGTGTAAAGCAATTAGCAGAGTCTGGCGCTACTGCGACTGAGGTTGCTGCTAAACAAACTGAAATGGCTCATCAAGCAGTTATGTATGTGAAAGCTTGGTATAGAATGGGATTAACGTTTATAGAAATTTTCCCGATTGGTTTAATCGCATCGTTGATTGCAGCTTTGGCTATCAGAAAAAAAGATAATGTGCCAATAAGTTAATGTGCCAATGTGCCAATTTATTTATTGGCACATTAGCACATTAGAAATTTGCTCTAAGTGTTACCCCAACATTTCTTCCTGACGAGTTAATTCCAGATGCAAACACACGATACGCTTGATCAGTGATGTTATCTAAATTTACTTGTGCTTGAAAATATTTATTGAATTGATAACTGCAACGCAAATTAAGAGTATACCAAGCTGGCATCCCATTAACTGTTGCATAGTTTAAGTTATCTTCTCCTGCTATATTGTAATCCTTTAACTCTTTAGCAGCATTGAAAATACTGAATGCTTCTGCACGCATTTTCTTCGCTGTCCAAACAAAAGATACTTTACCAAAAGCTGGTGCAATATGATCAAGTGGTGAAACTGGTGTTACACTCGTGATTTTACCTTTAGTGAAATTATAGGATGCGCTTGCACTTAAATTGGATGTAATCTCATAATTTAACAAACCTGTAATTCCTGAAATCATCGCTTCAGAAGCATTTACATTCCTTTGAACTCTACTTAATGTATCACCAAATAAAATATAATCAGATCCATTAAAAGTGGAATTCTGAGTTACTATACCATCTATAATTTTCGTGGTAAAAAATATCCCTTTTACATATAGTTTATCGGCAATGTTTTTAGAAATTGACAATTCAAAATTGTAAGTTTTTTCTGGTGTTAAGTCAGGGTTTGGAACGATAATAGTCCCTATAGTACTGCTGCTCCCAATGGTATCTCCTTTAGTAGACTCAAATACTTTCGACACATCATCTACGTTCGGTGAGCGATAACCAGTTGATAGATTTATTCCTATTTTCCATGTATTCGTTGGATGATATACAACACCCAATTGCCCAGTAACAATAACGCTGCTTTGATTTATTTCGTTAAATGGAAATGGGAAAAATGTCTTATCAACGAATTTAGAATTCAAGCTATAATAGTTTGCTCTCAATCCAGCTTGTAATGAAATTTTATTATTAATAGCTCTGTCTGCAGTTGCATATATGGAAGCGGAATTAGTTTTAGAACCTCCATCAGGGTAACGTGTATCTAATGCTGTAATGGCGCCAGTTACAATATTCTCAGCACTTGCAATAGATTCTACATCATTCATTACTATTTCTAAACCATAACGTAAATCAAATTTTTTAATCATCTTATCGTAATCAGCATTTAAGCTATATACTTTTACATTTTCTATACGATGATTTAATTTTGATTTCCCCCAACCTCTACTGTGTCTGCTTTCTTCAATGTCTTGATAAGCTAACGTCACTTGGGCCTCATTATAAAATCGACTACCTTTTAAACGTAATTGATAACTCAACATCATTCTTTTTTGTGGTCCATAATACCATTCAGCATTATTAAATTTTCCCGATGCTCCAATTTCTGATAATCGATCATATCTCGGAACATTGCTAGAGTTTGAATATTGTAGACTTACTACATGTGTTAAACGATCATTTTGCTTAAATAAAATTTTTTGCATTAAATCATATTGGAAATAGCCACTCGATTTTTGGAGCAATGAATCATCGTTCTTCATCATCGTATCTACACCATTGATACGATCTTGATAAAAATTACGGATGCCTAAACTTCCCCATGCCGATGATCGATTTTTTCCCTGACGAAGATCGCCAAAATCTGATGCGGTAAAACTTGTTAATGAACCAAATCTGTCATTAGCAATAGATAAATCCACATGCGCTGTTCGTTCATTATTACTTGAAACATAACGGCTATAGGCAGATCCATTTATGTTTAAATTTTTAGAGTTTGATAGTTTCGGATCTTTTGTATAAAAACTAATGACACCACCTAATGCATCACTACCATAAAGTAGAGAACCAGCACCAAATAAAATTTCCATACGTTCTAATGAAGATTGGTCCATAGAGATTACATTTTGTAAATGTCCTCCTCTATAGATGGCATTGTTCATACGAACACCATCAACAACCATCAACACTTTGTTGGCTTCAAAGCCTCTAATCATCGGACTTCCACCACCTGCTTGGCTTTTTTGAACGTTTACTAAGCCTGTGTTTTGAATTAAATCTGCAGTGGTTTGTACGTTGCTTTTTTCAATCGATTTTGCTTTTAAAACAGCAATATGTTGTGGTAATTTTTCAGAAGATTCTTCAAATCGATTTGCCGAAATAACTACTTCATTAGTATTGTAAGCTCGCTCAGATAAATAGACCACAAAGTTGTTTTTTGTTATTTCTGCTAAATTGGTAATCTTCTTACTATAGCCAATGCAACTTAATTCTATCGTTTCGTTTATTTTTAAATTGTTGATGTTAGCAATGCCGTTTTTATCAGTACTATATATTTCATTTCCTCCAACGCGTACAATCACTCCTTGAATAGGAGTTAAGCTTACGTTGTCTTTTACAGAAATAGTTTGAGCAGCACCAATTTTACAGCATATACTCATCAACAAAAAGAGTAAATATCTTTTCATTTCCTAAGTATTGTATTTTAGATTAATTGGGTTGATTTTTTGATTACAATTTACTTAGAAATTGTTCTGGTGGAGGAGTACTTACCGTAGAAATTTGCGTTACAATACGAGAATTGTGTTTTATGTAAGGAATCTCAAGTGCCGTAAATAAAACACAATTCTCTTCCTTAATTAATAAACCTTCAATTTTAACTAATTTCAAAAGTGCTTTTGAAATTGGCTTTCCTGTTGTTTGTATATCTGAACTTTGCTCCATGTGAGCAGCTAAATTGGCAAATAATTCCGCTTCCTTCTTGTCATTAATACAATACACTAAAATGGAATCTTGCCCGATTTTTTCGGTTCGAACAACGTCGTATAGATTGTCTTGATGCTTAAACTCTTTTTTATTTTGCCAATTCAAAGCTGAAAATTCATTCGAAGTAAATCGAAAGGCAGTCATTTCCTCAACTTTCAATCCAGCTTTAATAATACTTTTCGCCTCTTTTTTACAGAGCATAGTATTCACGTCGAACACAATTAAGTATCCGAAAATTTGGTAAAATAAGCTGAATGCAAGTATTGAGATGAGTAAGCGTCGCACAATGCAATCTAAATTATTTTTCATAATTATAAAAAATAAAATTAAACAAACTACATTTTAATAGGTTATTATTACTTTTACTCCCATACAATACGCTATTACACCCATGAATATTCTTTACAAATACCTTAAAAACTATTGGCAGCTTGGCATATTAGCGCTTTTTTTGGCCGCAATCAACCAAGGCTTCTCTTTGTTAGATCCTTTAATTTTTCGACATGTAATCGATAATTATGCTACCAAATTTGATCAATTAACTAAAGAAGAATACATACGTGGTGTTGGTTTATTGTTATGTGGTACAATTGGTGTAGCATTTATTTCACGTATAGCTAAGAACTTTCAAGACTATTTTGTTAACGTAATTACACAACGTCTAGGGGCTCAAATGTACTCTGATGGTCTTGAACATTCACTTGCTTTATCTTATGCTCAGTTTGAAGATCAACGTAGTGGGGAAACTTTAGGAATACTTCAAAAAGTACGTAGTGATGTAGAAAAATTAATTGCAGTATCTGTAAACACTCTATTTACTTCCATCATTGGAATCATATTCGTAATGTTTTATGCAATATCCGTGCATTGGATAATTGCACCAGTATTCTTAGCAGTTGTTCCTTTGTTAGGTGCATTAAGCTCAGCTTTAAGTAAGCGCATTAAAAAAATTCAGAAAGAAATTGTTGGTGAAACTACTGCATTAGCTGGTTCAACAACAGAATCACTTCGAAATATTGAGTTGGTTAAATCTTTAGGGCTAGTTAAGCAAGAAATTAATCGTTTAAATAGTACTACTATTAAAATTTTAGGACTAGAGCTTAAGAAAGTAAAATACATCCGTAGCTTAAGTTTTATTCAAGGTACTGCAGTTAACTTCCTTCGTACTTGCATTATGTTCATCATGTTGTTTCTTATTTTTCAAAAAGAAATTTCAGTCGGACAAATGTTCTCTTTAATGTTCTATTCATTCTTTATTTTCGGACCATTACAGGAATTAGGTAATGTAATAAATACCTACAGAGAAGCAGAAGTATCATTAGCTAACTTCGAGAAAATAATGAGCACTCCGAAAGAACCGAAACCAGAGTCGCCTGTACGCATAGAAAAAGTAACATCATTAGAATTTAAAGGCGTAACCTTTCAACATCAAACATCAAATTCAAAAGCAATAAACGATATCAATTTCAACGTGAAATCTGGTGAAACCATTGCATTTGTTGGTCCTTCGGGCTCTGGCAAAACTACTCTTGTTAAATTATTAGTGGGCTTATATCAGCCAATGGAAGGTGAAATATTTTACAATAATGTAACTGGTAAAGAAATTGATCTAGACTTGATGAGAGAGCGAATTGGATTTGTTACACAAGACACTCAATTGTTTGCTGGTACTATTCGCGAAAACTTATTATTCGTTAATCCAACCGCAACAGATGAAGAGTGCTTAGAGGTATTGAATAAATCTGCTTGTCAGAACTTACTTTCTCGTGCCGATAAAGGATTAGATTCAATGATAGGTGAGGGTGGCGTAAAAGTTTCTGGTGGGGAGAAGCAACGTTTATCAATTGCTCGTGCATTACTTCGTAAACCAAATTTAATGGTATTCGACGAAGCTACATCGGCATTAGATTCACTTACTGAAGATGAAATTAACGATACCATTAAATCAGTTTCTTCTGGTAATGAACATATCACTATTATGATTGCCCATCGTTTATCAACCATTATGCATGCTGATCGTATTTATGTACTCGAAAGAGGTAATATTATCGAAGAAGGTAAGCACGAAACCCTATTAGAAGGTAAAGGTCTATATTATGCTATGTGGCGTCAACAAATAGGCGAACGTGACCGTTCTGAAGTGCTAAGTTTTGCATAGTACGTGTTGAGTTTTGTGAAATCTGAATATCTGTGCTCGTTGAGGGGTATTTAAAGCCCTTTCAACCATATTTATTTCTTTTTTAGGCATTATTATACGTAAATTTGTGAAGCATTTAACGTAGTCGAAATATGAAAAAGAGTCATATCATTTTATTAATAATTATTGCTGTTGCAATCGGTGCAATTTTCAGCACATTCGCAGATTCTAGTACTTATGGGAACTTTGATGAAGCACAAGAAAATGGTACAGAAATACATGTGGTAGGGAAATTAGTAAAATCAAAAGAGATGACTTACGACCCAGTTAAAGATGCTAACTATTTTGCTTTCTATTTAACCGACAATAAAGGGAAAGAATGTAAAGTAATTTTCAGTGGAACGAAGCCACAAGATTTTGAACGTTCAGAACAGATTGTAATCACAGGTAAAATGTCAGGAGAAGAATTTCACGCTTCTAAAATCTTAATGAAATGTCCTTCGAAATACACGAATGACAAAGTTGAAACTAAAGAGTACAAAGCATCCTAATACGCATTTTGCGTTACACCACTAATTAAATTCATGGAAATACAATTTATTGGAGAAAACTTATGGCCCGGCAATTTGGGCCAATTTTTTATCATAGTTTCATTTGCTACTGCATTATTTTCAAGCTTAGCTTACTTTCTAGCTCAACAAAAAAACGATGATTCTTGGAGACATTTAGCCAGAAAATCATTTTACATTCATACGGTTGCTATCGTTGGCATTATTTGTAGTCTAGCCTACATTATCGGAAATCATTTATTCGAATACCATTACGCTTGGGCTCATTCTTCTCGTACACTTCCATCAGAATATATCATTTCATGTTTCTGGGAAGGTCAAGAGGGTAGCTTCTTGCTTTGGGCATTTTGGCAAATGGTACTTTCTTGGTTTATCCTTCGTAAAGGTGGCGTTTGGGAATCTGCAGTGTTAAGTATTGTTTTGCTTTCACAAGTATTCATTACTTCGATGTTGTTAGGGGTACACATCTTCGGACAAGGTATCGGAAGTTCACCATTTATTTTATTGCGTGAAGCTATGCAAGCTCCAATCTTTCAACGTGCAGATTACTTGTCGTTAATAAAAGATGGTAATGGTTTAAATCCATTGCTTCAAAATTATTGGATGGTAATTCACCCTCCAACTTTATTCCTTGGCTTTGCATCCATGGTTATTCCTTTTGCATTTGCTATTGCAGGTGTTTGGAGGAAAAAATACGACGAATGGATGAAGCCTGCTTTACCATGGTCTCTTTTCGCAGTAATGATTTTAGGAACTGGTATTATTATGGGTTCATTCTGGGCTTATGAAGCACTAAACTTTGGTGGTTTCTGGGCTTGGGATCCAGTAGAGAATGCTTCTCTAATTCCTTGGTTAACTTTAATCGCTGCAGTACACGTAATGCTTGCTTATAAGCATACTGGTCACTCTTATTTTACTTCATTATTTTTAGTTTTTATAAGTTACATCCTTGTACTTTATGCATCTTTCTTAACGCGTAGTGGAATTTTAGGAAATGCTTCTGTGCATGCATTTACCGATTTAGGAATGTCGGGTCAATTAGTAATTTATATTTTAGTATTCCTGATCCTTGGTTCTTGGTTGTTAATTAAAAATTGGAAATCTTTTCCAATCACCAAAAAAGATGAAGCAACGTATTCTCGCGAATTCTGGTTATTCATCGGTGCAATTATGCTTACGATCTCTTGTTTTCAAGTGATATTAACCACATCAATTCCTGTAATCAATAAGTTGTTCGGAACTAATGTTGCTCCACCTACTGATGTAATTGATCACTATAACAAATGGCAAGTGCCCATTGCAGTGTTAATATTATTGATCTCTGGTTTTGCACAATATTTAAAGTATAAGAAAACAGACGGAACTAAATTTTTGAGAAATGTATTTGTTGCTTTTGCTTTAGCCATTATTTTAACTGGATTGATTTCGTACTTCGGAGAATTTTATAGAAATATTCCGTACATGCTTTTAATCTTTGCTTCAATATTTACAATACTAGCTAATGTTAGAATCCTTGCAGATGCATTTAAAGGGAAAATAAAATTAGCAGGATCAGCAGTCGCTCATATTGGATTTGGTTTCATTATGTTAGGTGCTTTAATCGCAGCTTCTAAAAGTGAAGTAATTTCTATAAACAATACAGGTTTCTCTTACGGTAAAGAATTTAACGAGAAAAACACAAAAGAAAATATTTTGCTTTGGATAAATGAGCCCACGAAAATGAACAATTACATTGTGACTTATCTAGGAGATACAACCATTGCACCCAATACCTATTATAAAGTAAACTATAAAGAATTAGATAACGACGGTAAAGTTACAAACGATTTCGATCTTTATCCAAATGCTCAAATTAATCCGAAGATGGGATTAATAGCATCTCCAGATACTAAGCATTACTTGTTGCATGATGTGTATACACACGTGAGTTCTGTGCCAGATAAAACTGAAGAAAAACATGATGATGGTGAAGAACATTCAGATAACGAGAAATATGATGAGCCTAAAATTTTAACTTTTAGCATTGGCGATACTGTACATATTGATGGTTTTGATATTCATTTGAAAACCCTAAAGAATAACGTTCCTGTTAAGGATTTAGCTCTTGGTAAAAATGATGTTTCTGTTGCTGCTGTAATTGAAGTCGATTCGAATAACAAAAAATATACAGCTGAACCTTTATACATTATCAAAAATAATGTGCCTTTCGATTTGCCGAAAAAAATCGAAGAACTTGGCATGAAATTTAGCTTCACTAAAATTGATCCTGAAGCACGTAAAATTGAAATTACGTTCTTAAAGAAAAAAGCTCCTATACGTGATTATGTAATTATGAAAGCTATAGTTTTTCCTTACATCAATCTATTATGGGGTGGTACCATTGTAATGGTGATCGGCTTTATTTTAGCTATTGTTCGTCGCATTAAAGAATTGAAAGTAACAAAGGAATAATAATATGAAGGTATCATTAATCGGTTCCGGAAATGTAGCTACACATCTAGCCATAGCTTGTGTAGATAACAACATTGAACTGATTAATGTGTACTCAAAGTCATTTGATCACGCTAAACAATTAGCGGATACTTGCCACGCGATAGCCGTGAACTCTATTTCTGAGCTTTCTCCCAATGTAGATTTTATCATTGTTTCCATTAACGATGATGCATTAACAGAACTCTCAGAACAGTTAGCCGGATTAAACATTCCCATTGTGCATACAGCAGGTTCAACGGCGATGAGTGTGTTTTCTTCTTCTGCAAGTTATGGCGTCTTATATCCACTACAAACATTCTCTAAATCGAAAAGTGTAAATAGTAAAGATGTACCGTTTTTACTGGAAGCAAATACAGATATATTGCTTAATTCACTTAAACTTTTTTGTACTCAATTAGGTGCTAACTATACCCTTGCAAATTCAGAACAACGCCTTCATTTGCATATTGCAGCAGTATTTGCTTGTAACTTTAGTAATCATATGTATAGCATCGCAGAGCAATTAATGGCTCAGCATCAATTACCGTTCGACTTACTAAAGCCTCTAATCTTAGAAACTGCGCACAAAATTGAAAAATTAAGTCCCATAGCAGCTCAAACAGGCCCCGCTAAACGTCACGATGTACTAACAATGCAAAAACATTTAGAAGCTTTAACCCAAAATCCTGAACTTTTTGACTTATATAAGTCTATTTCAGAGGGGATTGAGAAAAATCAAAATTCTTAAAACAATTTCACTTCAATTCTTCTTATTTAGAAAGTTTCTAAAAAGAACAAAAATTGTTAGTTTTGCACCCATATGGAAATTTATAAACTGAAAATAAATTTTGAAGAGGCGGATCATGCATCCATTGAATTACCCATTGCACAAGGCGAATCGGTACTCGATGTATGTATGGAACACGGAATCGACCTACAACACAACTGCGGTGGTGTATGTGGTTGTAGTACTTGCCATATCTATGTAGAAAATGGAATGGACACCATTCAAGAGATATCAGATAAAGAAGAAGATTTTATAGACCGTGCTGTGAATCCAAGAATAAACTCTCGCTTAGGTTGCCAATGTATTGCACAAACAGGTAATCTAGAGGTTTTTATCCCGAATCAGAGTGGGTTTATGGGACACTAATTAGTATGCTGATATGTTAGTATGCTAATATGCTGATATGCTAATCTTAATACTTGATACATAGTACATAATACAATAATAACAATGAACGACAAATTTGCACTAACCTTTGGTTGGAAAGATACAGAAGATATAGCCATTGCATTATATGAAAAATATGGTGATGACTTTGGTGAGTCAAAGATTTATAGAATACGTTTTACCGATTTATTGGAGTGGGTGTTAACTCTTCCAAATTTCGTTGGTAAAAAAGAAGATTGCAACGAATCTCACCTAGAGATGATTCAATCTGCTTGGGTTTACGAATGGAGAGATAATCAGAAATAGGATTTTATCCTTATCTTCGTTAAGCAAAAACAATAACCCATGTCATACCTTACACGACTTATCGATATCGACACCATTATTCTTGATTTAGATGGTGTTTTAACAGATGGTAGTGTATTAGTCACCGAATCTGGTGAGCAATTACGCAGAATGTTTATTCGTGATGGCTATGCCATTCAACTTGCTGCTAAAGTAGGGTATACGATTATGGTAATTTCGGGCGGTAACACACAAACCGTTGTGAAACGTTTAGAAAATTTAGGCATCCACGAAATTCATATCGGTGCTAAAAACAAAGTTGAACTCATCGAAACACTTTTAACAAAACATAATAAATCTTGGAAGAACGTAATCTTTATGGGCGACGATATTCCAGATACCGATGTGATGTTAAGAGCAAACATTGCAACCGCGCCTGCAGATGCTGTTTCCGAAATAAAAGCCATTAGCCATTACATTTCAGATAAAAAAGGTGGAGAAGGTTGTGTTCGTGATATTATCGAAAAAGTAATGAAAGCCAGAAATAACTGGAATAATGAATACAGTGTTTTAACCCGATCTAACTAATGCGTTCCATCTTTAAATTATTCAGAATAAGTAATCTTTTTATCATTGTATTGCTTCAATATTTTTTAAGAAAATTCTTTATTAGTCCAATATTAAACTCTTTTGGCTTAGAGTTAGTATTAACAGATTTCCAATTTATTTTGTTACTTATAATGACCATCAGTATTACTACTGCAGGTTATGTTATTAATGATTATTTCGATTTAAAACGAGATTATATCAACAGAAATGAAGATGATATTATTATAGGTAAAACGATTAAACGTCGCACTGCCATGGCTGCTCATTTCGTATTAAGTGGAGTTGGTATCGCTATAGGTTTATACCTCTCGTACATAATCCATGTTTGGGTATTAGCCTTTCTTCCAATATTTATTGTAGGATTACTATGGTTTTATTCTACAGAATACAAACGCCAATTTGTTATTGGTAATTTAGTATTAGCCTTTGTAGGTGTACTTCCTATCATTCTTTCAATACTATATGAACCCGCATTATTCAGAGCTTATCTTTCTATTGATAATAGGGAAGTAGCTGTTTTGCTATTTAAAGTGATTGGCTACTTTTCATTTATCGCATTTGGTATTAATTTACTTTATGCATTAGTGAAGGATTTACATGATATGCCTGGTGATGAAGCTACAGGTTGCAGAACTTTACCGATAGTTGCCGGCGAAATGGCTTCAAAATTTACCTTTACCATCGTTAGTGTAATGTTGATATTCGCATTGTTCTATATTCAAAATATGCAGTATTTAAACAAAGCATATATTCCTTTAATGTATATTGTTTTTACCATTGAAATCCCATTAATACTAGCGAATACAATGCTGTTCCTTACGAACAAAAGTGAAAAATACAAGTACATCGTTCGTCTGATTTCTATCATCATGATATTTGGAGTTCTTGCGATTCCAGTACTCAATTACTTCTCTGGAAATTAATAATGAAAGTTATCTTATTTTCAAAATCACCTCGTCGCCAGGAATTATTAAGCCTGATGGGCATTGATTTTAAAGTAGTATCGAAAGATGTTGACGAATCATACGAAGAAGGATTAAGTCCAGAAGAAGTTGCAAAATACATTGCCGAGAAAAAAGCACATGCCTTCGATGACGAACTCAAGGATGAAATCTTAATTACTGCAGACACCATCGTTTCAATAGATGGTGAAATTCTTGGCAAACCAACCGACGAAGCCGATGCAAAAAGAATGCTTCAAAAATTATCAGGTAAAACACATCAAGTATATACCGGTGTTGCTTTATTACATAATCATCAAATCACATCTTTTGTAGATAAAACGGATGTTGTATTTCGTACCATGACTAACGAAGAAATAGAATTCTATATCAGTGAATATAAGCCCTACGACAAAGCCGGAGCATACGGAATACAAGAATGGATCGGACTAACCTGCGTAACGTCTATTAACGGCTCCTACACCAATGTAATGGGATTGCCGACAGAAAAACTCTTTCTGCGAATTAACGAAATTGCGAACTAACGAAACTGCGAAACTGCGAATTAGCGAACTAACGAATTAGCATATCAGCATATTAGCATACTAGCATATTAATACCGTAGCCACTTATACAATTCCTTAAACGTTACCTTCTTGCCATACATTAATATTCCAGTACGGTAAATTTTCGCTGCTATCCAAACTGTTCCCATAAATCCTAAGATTAATAACACCATTGATAATACTAATTGCCATACCGGTACACCGAATGGAATTCGCACCATCATCACAATAGGAGAGGTGAGTGGTATCATCGACATCCAAAAGGCAATAGGGCCATCGGGATTATTCGCTACTGCAGAACTTGAAAGTACAAATGAGAAGATGAGGGGTATCGTAACCGGGAACATAAATTGTTGTGTCTCCGATTCATTATCGACCGCAGATCCAATAGCTGCAAACAATGCAGAATATAACAAGTATCCTCCTAAGAAGTAAAATATAAATGTTCCAATAAGTAATGGGAAATTGATAGTGTTGATGGCATCCATAATTTGAGCGGCATCATTACCACTCATTTGTTTTGATTGATCAAATGCCGAAGCTCCTGCACCAACAGCTACTCCAGTAGTTTGTTCAGTAGTGTTTGATAAATTGGAACTTAATTTTTGTGTAGCTATTCCACTAATGGTGGTGGTTAATACCACCCACAGTACAAATTGTGTTAAGCCTACTAATGCTATACCAATGATTTTACCCATCATTAACTGGAAAGGTTTTACTGAAGAAATAATAACTTCTACAATTCGATTATTTTTTTCTTCAATAACCCCACGCATTACTTGCACTCCATAAAGGAAGATGAATAAGTAAATTAATACCGAAGCAAACATGCCAATTCCAAAACTTGCTCCTGCACTTCCGCTCTCTTCACCTTTATCTGTTAATCGAATAGTATTCAAAGAAACATCCATATCTAGGCTTTTTAATATATCTCTAGAGATACCATTTTCCACAAGCTTCTTATCTTTTAATTCCGATTCAATTTCTTTTTCGATATAACTGACTACAGAAATACTAGCTTGTTTCGTAGAATAAAGTTGAACTCCAGATAAATCTTTTGTAAGGTTCGGGATGTACAATACATAACTATCTTCATCACCCTCAATAAGTTTTTTTGTGGAGTCTAAATTGGAATTCACATATTGAAAACTCAATGATTTTGAATCTCTGAAATGATCTTTAAATTGTTCCGTTTCATCAATTACGTATACATTCTTTTTCTGATTCATTTCATCAGCATTTACAGCTAACCAAATGGCAATGGCATACATTCCACCTATTAGAATAGGGCCTAAGAAAGTCATGATGATAAACGACTTTTTCTTTACTCTGCTCAGGTATTCACGGCTTATAATTAAGGCTATTTTTTTCATAGGTTTATTTAGATGGAGTAACGTTTTGAATAAATATATCGTGGATAGATGGAATTATTTCTTCGAATGAAATAAGTTCGAAATGAGAAATTATATGAGACAGCGTTTCATTAATACTTTTCCCATCATTAATTTTGATTTCCAATTGTGTGTGCTCTTCAGTATTGGAAATTGAAATTACATTCATTTCAGCACTTCTAATTTCTTCATCAGATTTACCTTTGCGAATAACTACTCGGTAGGTATTGTTTTTATATTTATTTCTGATATCAACAACTTTGCCTTCCAATATTTTTTTCGACTTATCAATTAATGCAATATGATCGCATAATTGCTCAACCGATTCCATACGGTGAGAAGAGAAAATAATCGTAGTTCCTTTTTTGTTAAGCTCTAAGAATTCATTCTTAATGATATCCGCATTCACAGGGTCGAAACCACTGAATGGCTCATCAAGAATTAAGAGTTCAGGTTCGTGTATAATGGTAGCAATGAACTGAACTTTTTGCTGCATCCCTTTCGAAAGTTCTTCTACTTTTTTTGTCCACCACGATTCGATTTCCATTTTCTCGAACCAATATTTTGCTCTTTTTATTGATTCGCTTTTTGTTAATCCTTTAAGTTGTGCGAGGTAAAGTATCTGCTCACCAATCTCCATCTTCTTATACAAACCACGCTCTTCAGGTAAGTATCCAATTAAACTAATATGTTCGGGCTTTAGCTTTTCGCCTTTGAAATACACAACACCAGAATCGGGTGCGGTAATTTGATTGACGATACGAATTAAAGAAGTTTTTCCTGCACCATTCGGACCAAGCAGTCCAAATACAGAGCCTTGAGGCACAGTTAAGCTTACGTCGTTCAGTGCAATATGATTCTCATACTGCTTTACGATGTTTTCGATTTTTAGCATATTCCGAATTGTTTGAGATAAATATAAGAATTAGACTTGAGACACGGGACATTAGACTCAGGACTTTTTGTAAAGGATTTGCGACAGATATTTCAACTAATTCGAATTATATAATTGAAAAAAGATGCATATATGCAGTTGCACTTATATTATAAATGGATTTAAAATAAATGGTAAATAATTGGGGTTATTTTTATTTAACATCTGACTTCAATTTCAATAACTCATTCTGTAGGAAATGTATAGTCTCATTTAGTTTAATTATTTCAAATTTCAGATTAGCTATTTCATTGTTTTTCGAATCGAAAATTTCTTGCAATTCAGAATCTGCATTTCCGATAAATTCATAACATCCAACTTTATAAATCCTCGCCAACATATATAAAATTTCTATTTTCAGCTCTGTAGTGCCGTTTTCAATTTTTTGATAGGCCTGCTGAGAAATTCCAAGTTTAATTCCTACATATTCTTGTGAAAATTCATGTCTTTCTCTAAACTCTTTAATTTTTTCATTAATAGTAATCATAATTACGTTATATGAATATTATTACTAAAAATAGCAAGAATATTGAATTATTACATATAATATTTTGAAATTCCTACAACCTATGGTTGTTAATTACAACTATAAGTTGTCATAAATGAGTGTTTCAATAACTAGATTTGGTTTGTAACATTAATAATTTCTACTATTTAAAATATACTACTCTTTTATATCTAATATTCAAATAGTGTCACTGTTACAAAAAATGAAATTATTGAATAAATTATTCTACACTATTTAATGCATATAATATTCTAACTTTTTTAATCAAACTGATTATGAAAAAAAAACTCTTGTTCCTCTTGCTTTTTATAATAAATGTAAATTACATGAAAGCACAAACCCTAGATACTTATCAATGGAAAAAACATTTAGATAATGAAACCTTAACCTACTATCAAAAAAGGGATAGTGCTGAACAATTTTTTAGCCAACATGATTCTCTCAGAGAAATTCGAAAGTATGGGTATAAAGATTTTTTAAGGTGGAGTTTTTATTGGTCAAATAGATTAGATGTGAATGGTTATACAATTGATTTGCCAAAAAAGTTAGATAGTTTACTGGATAATAATGCAAGTGCATTCCAAAATAAAAGCAATAGCAGCAATTTGGAGCCTTGGGTCCCAATTGGGTTAAGTAAGAAGCCAAATGAAAGATTAGGAGGTATTGGGATGGTTTTTTGTTTAGAAATTAATCCTTTAAATAACAATATTATTTTGGCGGGTACCCCTAATGGTGGTATTTGGAGGACCGACAATCTGGGGCAAAGTTGGAGGCCTTTAAAGTTTATGATTGAAACAAGCTCAGGGAATTATGACATTGGTTTGATTGGGGTAATGTCTATTAAAATAGACCCAAATGATACTTCAAGAATTTATATTGGCACTGGTAGCAGAGAACTACAGACTGGCTATACTCATAAGTATTCTTATGGCGTATTATATTCATACAATTCTGGAGCAACATGGAAACGTTCAGGTTTGAGTCCTAATTTGTATGATCAAGTAAATATTAAAGATATTACTATTGTGGGTAATGCAAACCCAAGTAACGTGATTATCCATGCATTATCTGACAATAAAATTCATACATCATATGATGGAGGTGTGACATTTTCCACATATGATGCAGCAAGCAACATTAGTGGGGTTTTAGGGTTTTACAAAATAGAAGCATTGCCAGTAGACAATAATATTGTTATTGCTAGTGGAAACGGTCTTTTTATATCTTATGATTCAGGGCAAAATTGGGAAAACATTACTAACGAACTTAATTCGTCTATCTCGTATTATACTGCCATTTCAATAACTTGCAATAATGCACTTGAACATAATATTCGAATTTTAGCTCGACAAGGCAATAGTTACAATTTGTATAATATGAATTTAGAAAATCCAAATAATATTGTTGTTAATTTAATATCAAATATAAATAATTCAGTACCCTCTAATTTTAGATTGCAATCATTTTTGGAATTAGCAATTCCTGAAAATAATACTAATGAATTATATTTTGGTTCAATCGATTATGGTTATTCAAGCAATAGTGGTTTGAATATCATAAAGAAAAATACATCGATGCATGATGATGTACGAGATATTAAAGTCAAATCAATTGGTGCAAATAATTATATTTATGTTGCTCATGATGCTGGCATAGATCTGTCTGTTGACAATGGAGTGACATATCAATTTATAGCTAATGGAATACAGGCTTCAAATTTTTATAATCTAAGTATTTCAGAAAATGATCCCAATTTAATCATAGGAGGAGTTCACGACTCAGGTACTAATATTAAGGAGTTTGATGCCTGGACTGCAAATGTAGGGGGCGATGGTTTTGGTCAAACATTAATAATTGAGGATGATCATCAAAAAGAAGGTACAGTTGCTTTTACAAATGCGAATGATATGAGAGTGAAATTAGTAAGCAATTTAAAATCTTTTGACGCAGGTAGTTTGGGTACAACTATGTGCAGGTTTATAGACAAAGCTAAATCAGGTAACACTGTTTTGGTTTACTATATAGATATAGTTAGGAATGGACAACCTAATAATGTAATTTACAAATCCTCAAATAAAGGAGATAGTTGGACTACCCATTCATATACTGGAATTCCAAACCATTTAGAATTTTCGAGTTTTGAAGTATCTGATGATAATCAAGTATGGATAATTGGAACATGGGGTAAGAATTTATCAACGAATAATTATGATGCATCTCTTTATATTTCTTCAAATGCAGGTTTAACATTTTCGAAGTTAAGCTACCCTGGAACTTCTGGAATTGTTGATATTGAAATCAATAAAAATGGCGGTACGTATGATATTTGGGTTACAAAAGGGGGGTTCAGTTGGGATGGAGATAGAGTCTGGCATACGAATGATTTAGGAAATACTTGGTCGAAGTTAGGTAATAATACATTAGGTGAATATCCTGTAAACACTATTGCATTTGATAATGTTAATAATATGTTGTTTGCAGGCACTGATAGAGGGGTATATTATTTTGATAATTCAAACAATACTTGGTATGAATACAATTCAGGATTGCCAAAATGTATCATTATGAAATTAGTAATTAGTTATTCGAACAATAAATTAAGAGCAGCTACATTTGGCCGTGGTGTATGGGAAACAAATTTGAAACAATGTGTTTTTTATACAGGAGCCCCTCAATATATAGAAGAAGGCACTGTTACTTATTCTGCAGAAACCAGAGCTAATAAAAACATCATAATTTTATCGGGAGCAACTTTGGTAATCACTGGTAAATTAATTATGCCAAATAATTCGAGCATTACAATAAACACGGGAGGAAAATTAGTGGTTGATGGTGGAGTAATTACAAACTATTGCGGGGGAATGTGGAATGGAATTGTAGTTGAGGGTACAGCTTTATTAGGCCAATCGTCATTTAATCATGGCTGGTGTGAAGTTAAAAATGAAGGTATAATTGAAAATGCTAGGATTGCGATTAAAAGTAATAATGGAGGAGTTGTAAGAGTAATAGGTGGCAAATTTATTAATAATAGATTCGGAGTATTTTTTGGAAAGTATAGCTTGGCAAAAAATCAAATTCATACCAACTATAGTGTGATTGCAAATTCGAATTTTAAATGTTATCGAGCTATGATTGATAAAAGTTATATAGATGACGGTAAATATGAAGGGAGTAAATATTTTGTTGGTATAGCCCAACAAAGCGGGGTAAGAATTATCAACAATGATTTTGAAAGCACTTATCACCCAAGAGCAGATTTAAAGGGTTCAGGAATTGTAACCTGGGGTAGCAGGACTTATATTCATAACAATGATTTTTCTGGACTAACCTATGGAATAGAAGCAGCTGGTTTTCAAAATCCACTACAATCAAATAGTATATATGGAAATGATTTCACTGATGTTTCTTTGGCGATAACTGAAACTGCTCAAGCAGGATCTCAAATTAGAGAAAACACAATAGTATTACCTGCTTATGAAAGTAATACATGGTTAATGGAAAACTATGGAATTAAACAAGATGTATCAAGAGGATTTAATGTTTCTAATAACTTAATCCGAGTACCATCGTTGATTAGTAATGCAAATACTTATGGAATATTAGTGAAAAATTCGGCTACTATACCTTGTATAATAGAACATAATTTCTTCAGGAAACTTGAATTTGCAAATCAATTAGAAGGAGATAATAATGTAATTGGAATTCAATGCAATCAGTACAATCAATCAACGCAAGATTGGTCAATAAATCCAGTTACTGTTGGTGTAATTCATGACTTTGGACTTACAATGCAACCTGAAGTTCAAGCCGCTAATTTTTTCCCCGATGGGTTAACAGAGTATAATAATATTAGGATAAATGAAAATATGTCCTTGCAATATAATAGTGTTTCGTCTCCAGACACTGCCATACCTATCTATGTTACACCAATTAATGTTACAGTTAACGCAGTAGCTGGTTCGGAATATAATGAAGAATGTGAAACCCCATTTGACCCTTGTGGTGGAAATCCAATACCTTGTGTAGCCTACGCACAAGATTTAGTAAATAATAATACCGAAGCAAGTGCCGAAATAATATTTAAGTATAAACTTAATTTGGCTCAACAATTTAGAGACAGTGGAATGATAGAAGAATTGAGAGTGTTAATTGAAGCAGAAACAGCATCGGAATGGGAAGAATTAAAACTTCCAATTTATATTGAATATGGAGAGGATATGAATATTAATCCTCAAGATTTAATTAATAATTTACCTTCTGGCGAGTATAAAGATTTTATGCAATTAGTATTGGATATAAATAATGAAACTTTACCAATAGATAGTTTAGGAGATATTGGACTAACAGAGGATATTTTCGAAATAGCAGAAGGAAGTTCATCAATTTCTGCTGCTGCCAGAAAAATTTTGGAGATTTTTTATGGGTACCAATACGTAAGGGAAGCGGAACGTTGGGCAGAATCAAGTAGGATAAGAAATAACAATACTGGAACCACAAAATCTCTAGCTAATCAAGAGGAAGCAGAGAAGAATGATTCTCAAAAAGAAAACAAAGACATAAAACAAGTAATCAAACCTGATTTTCTTCTAATACCTAATCCAAGCAATGGAAACTTCGTCATAAAGTTGGGCCCATCGGCTAGCGGATTAATCAATATTATTGATATGCATGGTAAGATAGTAAAGGAAGTAAGCGTTGAAGAAAATGGGGAATTAAGAATAGAAAAGGGTGCTTTCGATCCAGGAGTGTATACTATTCGACTGCTTAATGGAGCTGAATCTTACCAGCTTAATAAAAGAATTATTATATTAGAATAATAAATGAAACGTATCTGTCTATCAATTATACTCCTAATTTATACATTTTCGAATGTAAAGGGGCAGATACGTTTTTCTAAATTCTACGATTACAACCGAACTGCAAATATAATTTCAGATGTTGTAGTGCTTGCTGATACAGGGTATTTTACTGTGAGTGAATGTTTAGATTTAAAAGAAAAGGATACTCTTAATTTCTTAAAGACTTATTTGTATTTTATTAAAACCAACCAATTTGGCGATACAATTTTTACAAAGATATATCATAAGCCTAGATTCAATATTGATGGAATAAAACTTATCAAAACAAATTGGGGATATTTACTCGCTGCAAAAGAATTTAATTTAAAAAAATACCAAGAGAACAGTTTAGGTTCATATATAAAATTATGGAAAATAAATGAATACGGTGATACAATTTCAACAATAAATTATGACTTGCAAATGGGTAATGATTATTCAATAAAAATTATTCATTCAAATGATAATGGTTTCGTAGTCTTTGGGCAAACTTGTAATCAAATTCAATCGGGTAAAAAGTGCAATTATTTTTTGATGAAATTAGATAGTAATGCGAACAAGCAATGGCATCAAATCTATAAGCAAAGTAATACCAGTTTTGAAAATCCAAATTCAGTAATTCAATTACCAGATGGAACATTTTATTTGTTTGGTCAAACAACACTCAATAGCTTAATGAAATGGTTTCTCGTTAAGACAGATAGTTTAGGTAATTTATTGTGGCAAAAAACTTATAATAAGTACCCTCGTCAAGCAGGAATTACAATAATACGTTCTGATGGCAATAGGATTTTATTAGGAGGCTCATACTCTACAGATGCAAGTGGGGGTACAGCTGGGGTTGTTAGAGGTTGTGCAATGTTAATTGACACATCTGGCATTGAAATATGGAGCAATTCTTATGGTGGAAATGATAAATGCGAATTTACAAGCATAGTACGTTTTAATGATAAATTTATTTTTGCTGGTACAAATAATAGCTTCGATTCTTTAAATAGGTCTCAAGGCTGGCTATTTGCTATCAATTCCAAAGGTGATAGTCTATATCAAAGATTTTATAATCCGCATTCAATTTGGTCTGAACAAATTTATAATATTAATAAATCAGATTATGGTTTCTTAATGTCAGGATATGGTATAGATCCCAATGATTCTGTAAACACACAAGACGCTTGGTTTTTAAAAGTAGATAGTTTCGGATGTCTTACTCCAGGTTGTCAATTAGTGGGTATTGATAACATTCCATTCAGTCGAGAAGAAATTAAGATTTATCCGAATCCTGCAAAAGATAAAATTCAATTTGAGCACAGTGGTAAAATCTTATCATTTCGCATTGCGGATTACACAGGGAAATTGTTAATGGCTGGAAATTATTTAGAAAATGGGATAAATGTTGAACATTTACAGAGAGGGGTTTATATAGTTCAAATTCTATTAGAGAATAAATCTCAAGCGTTTGGGAAGTTGATTATCGAGAAATAATTTCACTAATCCAGAAATTTAGTTAAAAATGTCTCGTGTCTAATGTCCCATGTCTCAAGTCTAGAGTTTACTCAAAATACTCTTTCATACGCTCAAAAAATCCCTTGTCATTCTTATCCGGATTGGGTTTGAAGTTTGGAGATTCTTGGAGTTTTTCTAGTATTTGACGTTCTTCTCTAGAAAGAGTTTTAGGTGTCCAGATGTTAACGTGTACCAATTGATCACCTTTTTGATAAGAATTGATATCCTTAATTCCTTTGCCTTTTAAACGAAGTATTCTGCCGGCTTGAGTTCCGGGTTCAATTTTAATTCTTGCTTTGCCATCAATGGTTGGTATTTCAATACTGGTACCTAATGCTGCATCAATAAAGCTGATGTATAAATCGAAGATGATATTAATACCATCACGTTTTAATTGTTTGTGTTCTACTTCTTCAATTAAGATTAATAAATCTCCAGGAATACCACCTCTTGGTGCTGCATTACCTTTGCCTGTCATCGATAATTGCATACCATCAACAACACCTGCTGGAATATTTATGGAAATTGTTTCTTCTGCGCGTTCAATCCCTTCTCCATGGCAAGTACCACACTTAGAAGTTATCGTTTGTCCTTCTCCATTACAAGTAGGGCAGGTAGAGGTAGTTTGCATTTGTCCAAGAATAGTATTTTGTACTCTTCTTACACTTCCTGCTCCACCACAAGTTCCACATTTAGAAAATGCTGTTTTATCTTTTGCTCCAGTTCCTCCACAGTTTTTACAAGAAGCCATCTTCGTTACCTTGATGGTTTTCTCTACGCCGTTTGTAATTTCGTCTAAGGTTAATTTTACTTTAATTCGAAGGTTAGAACCTTTGTGCATTCTTCTTCCACCACGTGAACTACCACCACCACCGAAGAACCCATCAAATCCACCTCCACCACCACCGCCAAAAATGTCGCCGAACTGACTGAAAATATCTTCCATGTTCATGCCACCTGGTCCACCACCATAACCACCTGCACTAGCACTACCACCAGAATGTCCGAATTGATCGTAACGTTGTTTTTTCTCTGGGCTACTCAATATTTCATAAGCTTCAGCAGCTTCTTTGAATTTATCTTCCGCTGCTTTGTCGCCTGGATTTTTATCCGGGTGAAATTTTATTGCTAATTTTCGATAAGCCTTCTTGATTTCGTCAGCATCAGCAGTTCTTGCTACACCCAGAATATCATAGTAATCTCTTTTTGCCATATTATGCTCCAACTACAACTTTAGCGAATCGAATCACTTTGTCGTTTAATGTATAACCTTTTTCTAATTCGTCAATTACTTTGCCCTTCAAATCTTCTGTTGGTGCAGGTATATTAGTTACTGCCTCATGTAAATCTGTATTGAAAGCAGAACCTATTGTGTTCTCCATTTCTTTCAATCCTTGTGCAGTAACTGTACTTTTTAATTTATGATGTACCAACTTCAATCCTTCTTTCACTGCTTCCATATCCACAGCAGTTTCTACTGATTTCTGTGCACGATCAAAATCATCTAAAACAGTAATCATCGATTTTAAAGAATCTTCATTAGCTACTTTATATAAATCCATGCGCTCTTTAGCTGTTCTGCGTTTGAAATTATCAAACTCTGCTAACAATCGGATGTACTTATCATTTACAGTTTCTAATTGAGCTTTTAAAGTCTCTTCAGCGCTCAATTCAACGGTTTCTGTTTTTTCTGTTGTCAATTCTTCTTGATTTTCCATTTCTGTCGAATCAATAGGCTCATTTGTCATATTATCTGCTTCTTGCTCTGTCATTTCGTTCTAATTTTCAATATATATTCGTTTTACCCAATTATTCAAATTGTTTGCCAATCAGGTGCAATCGTCAGTTTGTCAGTCAAAAAATAAAAATTCTCTCCCCATTTGCATGAAGAGAGAATGAATTATGTATTTCAAAT
The DNA here is from genome assembly GCA_044337515.1 of Sphingobacteriales bacterium. Taxonomy (GTDB): domain Bacteria; phylum Bacteroidota; class Bacteroidia; order Sphingobacteriales; family Sphingobacteriaceae; genus CAJBVG01. The sequence continues at coordinate 40,789 of JBIINK010000006.1, forward strand.
GTGATTATTTCAATAATTTGTCAAGCTCCTTATCAAGCTCTTCTCCTCTTAAGTTCTTAGCTACGATAATTCCTTTTTCATTGATTAGGAAATTTTGTGGAATGAAATTCACTTGATAATCCGCTCCAGCAGATGATTGCCATCCTTTTAAGTCACTTACATGATTCTCCCATGTTAATTGATCTTTTGCAATAGCAGCTACCCAAGCTTCTTTGTTTTTATCTAATGAAACACTATAGATGTCGAATCCTTTAGCATCCTTGTATTTTGCATCTTTATATTTAGCATAACTCTTTACTAAGTTTGGATTCTCCATTCTGCAAGGTCCACACCACGAAGCCCAAAAATCAATTAATACTACTTTACCTTTAATAGAAGATAATTTGATTTCTTTACCTTCCGTATTCATCAATACGATGTCTTTAGCTTTGTCGCCAACGTTAATGCCTATCTCTTGAGCAAATGTTGTAAATCCAATGAATAATAATGTAACTGCTAATATTGTTTTCTTCATAAATTCTAATTTCTAAATCCTAAATTCTAAATTCTAAATCTTATAATTAAATTCCTAATTCCTAATTCCTAATTCTTAATTAGTTAAACCCACTGATACTTATCCTCCACAATCTTCCCATTCTCGCACTTGATAATTCTCGAAGGGAATTTCTCTATCATTCTATAATCGTGGGTAGCCATTAATACAGCAGTTCCGGTTTTACTAATCTTCATTAATAAATTCATCACTTCAACGGACGAATCGGGGTCTAAATTGCCCGTAGGTTCGTCGGCTAGTATTACTTCAGGGTGATTAATTAAAGCACGAGCAATAACTACTCGTTGTTGTTCACCACCTGAAAGTTGATGTGGCATTTTATGGTTTTTGCCATTTAACCCAACTTCATTTAATACTTCCGCTAGTCGAGCATCCATTAAAGGCTGATCATCCCAACCTGTGGCTTCCATTACAAAACGTAAATTGTCTTCAACAGATCGGTCGGTTAATAATTGAAAATCCTGAAATACTATACCCATCTTACGACGCATATAAGGCACTTCTGAAATTTTAATCTTACCGAGTTCAAACCCGACAACGCTACCAGTACCTCTACTGATCATCAGGTCACCGTAGATCATTTTCAACAAACTGCTCTTTCCGCTACCAGTTTGTCCAATAAGAAAGATGAACTCACCTTTGTTTACTTTTAAGCTTACATCAGATAGCACCAAGTGGTTTCGTTGAAAAACATCTACCTGATCTAATCTGATTATTTCAAAATTGTCCATTAAAATTCTAGTTTTTTAATTACCCCAAATGGTAATTCTTTAATCAATTCGTTAATTTCTTCTGTTTTATCACTTAAACCGCACTTTTCTAAAGCCTTTTCTGGCCTGTCGACCCGAAAATAAGCTAATAAAGTGAACTTATCGTCGCGAAGCTGGATATAATCTGGAATTTTCGCAATTCCTTTTACTTTAATAATGTACACTCTATATAGTTCTAATTGGATATTCTATTAATTGTTTTATATTTGCCACCTATGTGAAACGGTAACAAATTTATAGTATTCTGTTCATTAAAAAAATTCAAATTAACAATCATGAAGAACTTACAAATTAAGTTTATTTTATCAGTTTTCGTTGCTTCAGCTTTATTAACAGGCTGTAACGCATTGAAATCTATGCAAAAGAAGTCAAATACGGTAACGTACGAAGCTAAACCAAATCCATTGGAAGTTCGTGGCGACAGTGTTGAAATGGTTATTACAGGAAAAATTCCAGTAAAATATTTCGATAAAAAATCTTCTTTAAACATGAACCCTACATTGACATATGATGGTGGTTCAATTAAATTACGCCCTTTAACATTAAAAGGAGAAGCTTCTACTGCTGATGGTATTGTAATCAGCAAAGTAAATGGCGGATCTTTCACTTACCGTGATAAAGTTGCTTACAAACCAGAAATGAAAAATGCGACAGTATCTTTCAATCCAGTTGCAGCTCGTGGTACTAAATCATTAGCGTTTACGAAAGTTGACGTTGTTGCTGGTACATTAACAACTGCGTTATCTAACAAATCAACTGATGTTGCAATGTTAGGAAACGACAACTATGCAAAAGTTGTTCCTGTAGAAGTAAAAGGTAAAGTTTACTTCGATATCGATCGTGCTGTTGTTTCTGAGAAACAAAAGAAAACTGCAGATATGAAAGGTTTTGAGGAATTCATCAAAACAAATCAATTAACTGGTATCTCTATTTCTTCTTATGCATCTCCAGATGGTGAGTTAAAAAGAAATGATCAATTATCGGTTCAAAGAACAGATGCTACTTACAAGTATTTCATCACTTGGTTGAAGAAAAACAAAATCACTCAAGTAAACGATAGTTCATTCTACAAGAAATCAGCAACTGCTGAGGACTGGGATGGTTTGAAACAAGTTGCTTCTGCATCAGATTTTGCTGATCGTGACGAAATTGTAAACATCGTAACTACAATCTCTGATATTGATGCTCGTGAGAGAGAAATCAAAAAATTAAAATCATACCGTAAAATTGCTGACAAATTATTGCCACAATTAAGAAGATCAGAAGTAACATTAATGGCTACTGAAAAACGTAAAACGGATGAAGAAATCGCTACAATGTCTAAAATTGATACTTCTAAATTAACAGTAGAAGAATTAATGTATGCATCTACTTTAACTGTTGATATGAATGAGAAACTTGCTATTTACAATAGAGTTTCTACTCAATTCTCATCAGACTGGAGAGGTAAAAACAATGTTGCTTATGTTTATTTAACTGAAGGTGGTAAAGCTGATCAAGCATTATCTTTGTTAAAAGAAGCTAACGGTTTAGATAAAGACAATGCAGTAGTTTATAACAATATGGGTGTAGCTTATGCTCAATTAAAAGACTACAAAAACGCAGAGAAATATTACACATTAGCAAAATCATTAGGTGCTCAAAACAATGTTAACTTAGGTAACTTGAAAGTACGTACTGGTGATTACGCTGCTGCTGCTTCATTCTATGGCTCAGCAAACTCTTGTAGCTACAATGCTGCATTAGCTGCAACTTTAGCTGGTAACTATGATGCTGCTAAGAAAAATGCTGAATGTGCTACTCAAGATGCTGATGCATTCTACTTAAAAGCAATTATTGGTGCTCGTACTAATAACTTAGATATGTTAACTACTAACTTAACTCGCGCAATCCGCGAAAATGCTTCATTACGTGAAGTAGCTAAGAAAGATTTAGAGTTTAAGAAATATATGGACACTGACTTATTCAAAGTTGCTGTTCGATAATCGAATTAGCGAACTAGCGAATTTACGAACTCGCAAAATTCCTAATTTAAAATAATTCAATAAAAAAGCCCCGAGCTACTAATAGCATCGGGGCGTTTTTTATATATAATAGTTTTCGCAGTTTCGCAAATTCGCTAGTTCGCAATTTTGCTAGTTCGACCCTTCGACCCTTTGACGTTTCGACTCTTCGACGATTCGACCCTTCGACGTTTCGATTAAAGTTTCATCAGAAACTTCATCGTATCCACCCCATCCGCATAATCCATCCAACCTGGTGCTTGTGTTTGTCCGAAAGGTAATTTGACTTCTATCTCTACATTAGAGTCAGCTACTATACATTGAATTTGATCTTTTACCAAATCAAGTTTAGAATTTAATTCTGTAATATTTTGATAGTGTTCGAAATACAAAACCGATAAGGGCGCTTGCATGGAATCGCTTTCTCTAAGCAATAAAAAACCATTGTCTAAGTGATGTTCTCTATTCACTAAGTAGATAGATTTGTAATAGTTGTAATTGTTCAAGTACTTATGTTGATCGCCTACATAATTAAACACTTCTAGAGCGTCTAACATGGGTATGAAATCATAGTCAATTGGTACATATACTTTAGATACATTTCTGCACCCTTGCCCGTAATAGCGAAAAATATCTTCTCCTAAATTCACAAAATCTTCACCTGTTTCGTTACCTGTTAGTATGGCTACGCTATTCCTATTTCTACGAATGATGTTTGGAATTTTACCGAAATAGTATTCAAAATGTCGAGCTGAATTATTACTCCCTGTTGCAATAATTGCATCAATGGTGTTCATGCGATCTTCGTAAATAACCTGATCGGCAATGCTTGGTTCAAACTCAATAAGCTTTGCTATTAAGTGTTTGATTAATACGCCATCTTGTGATGATAGTTTGATTTGAGCGATGTTTCCAGAAAATAATACACTACAAACATCATGAAATCCAACCATTGGGATGTTCCCTGCAAGGATCAATCCTACTTTCTTCGGACTACTATTCGTTTCAGGATAATGTGATAACCACGACCTTGTATTTTCTATTTCAAGTTGTTTAGCCCAAGCTCGTAAAGCATGTTTTGTCTCATTTGCACTGAACCAAGTGTTCTGATGATAGGCATTATCAATCACTTCGAGCAATTCTGTATTCTCTTCAGCTATATATTTCCCTAATGAATCAAAGGCTTTTAGAAGTTTTTCCCTCATATTTTATTTTTTTAAACCAAAAAATGGTTTATGTGTTATATTTGCAGCGCAAAAATATAGATTTAGATAAACAATGGCTATTATAATTACTGACGAGTGTATAAATTGTGGGGCATGTGAACCCGAATGTCCAAATAACGCAATTTATGACGCAGGTGCTGCATGGAAATTTTCGGAAGGTACGAGTTTAAAAGGAATAATTGATTTTGGTGAAGGACATACAATTGATGCTGATGCTGCTCAAAAGCCAGTTTCAGATGAAGTATATTACATTGTGCCCGATAAATGCACGGAATGTGTTGGTTTTCACGATGAACCTCAATGTGCCGCTGTTTGCCCTGTAGATTGTTGTATAGATGATGTGGATGTACGAGAAAGTAAAGAAGATCTACTTGAAAAGAAAAAATGGATGCATTTAGAGGAATAAATATTGAAAGGGACGACAAGTCCCTTTTTTATTTTTATATTCGTTGTATGAAAAGAACATTATTCTTAATTGCTATAGCAAGTGTTACTATCATCTCTAGCACTTTCGCTCAATCTACTCAGCGAGTAGTCAAGCCTGTTCAACTTTCTGGTCCACGTTTAGGATTTACCTACATCACGCCAGGAGAAGCTGCCGATTCACTGCAAAGTAAAATAGGCATGACACCCTTATTTACTCAGTTTGGTTGGCAGTTTGAAACGCAATATTTCGCGCTTGATAATGGTACAGCTGGATTAGTAGAGTTTGTAGGATTAATTGGTGGTTTAGAGCAAAATAAATTTTTACCTAGTGGTAGTTTACTCATCGGTGTTCGTGCTCCAAGTGGAACCGAATTTGCATTTGGCCCTAACTTATCTCTTTCAGGTGCAGCATTTGTTTTAGCTGTCGGACATACATTTAAAAATGGGGATTTAAATTTTCCACTTAATCTTGCAGTAGTTCCATCAAGTAAAGGAGTTCGCTTTTCTTTACTATTTGGTTTTAATGCTCAAACACGAGAATAATTATAATGTCTAATTACGGATTTTGCCATTTATCAGTTGTTCCATTGCGTTCCGAAGCTTCGGATAGCTCTGAAATGATTTCTCAATTACTCTTTGGTGAATGCGTGGAAGTACTTGAGCAAACAGAAAAATGGACACGCGTAAAATGTCTTTGGGATAATTACGAAGCTTGGGTAGATAGCAAACAAATAATTACAGGCATAGAAGAACAAGATGCACTGGCTAGCCTTCGTGCACAAGTACAAGTTGATCGTTATGCAGAAGTAGAAATGTATAACGCTACAGCACTCTTATCTATCGCAAGTACCATCAACACAGAATTAGTAAACTCTTATTTGCCCAATGCGAAATGTCGCTTCACCGGACGTTCTGTTGAAATGGGGGCAAAAGCAATAGAATCTATAAGTCAGCTTTCATTAAAATGGTTAACTACTCCATACCTCTGGGGTGGACGTTCTTTGTTTGGTATTGATTGCTCTGGATTTACTCAATCGGTATTTAAAATGCATGGTGTTAAATTACATCGAGATGCTTATCAACAAGCAGAACAAGGGAACCTTGTAAGTTTTGTAGAAGAAGCACTTCCTGGCGACCTTGCTTTCTTTGATAACGCCGAAGAACGCATTATTCATGTAGGTATCGTACTCGAAAATCAACAAATCATTCACGCTTCAGGTCATGTAAGAATCGATCGCTTAGACCATCAAGGTATTTTCAACGTCGATACCAAGAAGTACTCGCATAAGCTTAGAATTATTAAGAGGCTTTTCTAATTATCGAAACGTCGAATTGTCGAAGGGTCGAATTGTCGAATTGTCGAAACGTCGAATTGTCGAAGGGTCGAATTGTCGAAGGGTCGAAGTGTCGAAACGTCGAATTTTCGAATTGTTGAAGATTAGAGATGAATTCCCAAAGAACCCTTGATATCGAAATCGTGAAGCATTTAAATATAATATAAAAAAAGTAGAAAACATCACGATTCAGCGGAGCGAAGCTAATTGTCGAACTGTCGAATTGTAGAATTGTCGAAGAGTCGAAATGAATTTCCTAAGCGCCCTTAATATCGAAATCGTGATGCAATAATATGAGCTATGAAATAAGTAGAAAACATCACGATTCAGCGGAGCTAATTGTCTATAGTCCAGTATCCAGAGTCCAGTGTCCAGTATCCAGAGTCCAGTGCCCAGTGTCCAATGTCCAGTGACTATTGTCCAATGTCCAGCGTCCAGCGTCCAGTATCCAGTGTCTATTGTCCAATGTCCAGTGTCCAATGTCCAGTGTCCAATGTCCAGTATCCAATGTCCAGCGTCCAGTATCCAGAGTCCAATGTCCAGTGTCTATTGTCCAGCGTCCAGCGTCCAAACAAAAATCATCCTATCATCCCCGGCAGAAATCACATAATTTTCAAAAACAGTATACGCTAAAACATTAACCGATTTCTGATGACCATCATTCCGCTGAGCATCACCAATAGCTAGTAATTGCTGGGTATCCTTATCCCAAACTTTAATACTTTTATCCATACTCGCGCTAAGTAAGAAGTTAGTTTCGGGGATAAGTAATAAGTCATTTACAGCATAAAGGTGTGCTGCAATATTTTCGGTTTTATTATCATTCCAAATTTTTATTTGAGCGTCTCTCGATCCAGAATATAACACTTGCGCTTGTTCATCATAAGCTAAAGAAAACACAGGAAGTGTATGTTCCTCATCAGAGCGAATCACTCTTTTTTCAATTATCGAATAGCTATAAATACGGTTATCTTTTGCTCCAATATAAATGAGTTGATCATGCTCGTTGAAAGCAATACTTCTCAACGATTCATTAGCGATTAAATGATCTTCTATGATTTTAAATTGTACTAAATCGAATGTACGTAACGTCCCATCTTCAGAAATGAAATACAAAAGATTTCCAACACTTAGCATTCCGAATATGGGTTTTTCGGTTAGTTGTTTTTGAAATACAATTTTTTGCTGAATAAAATCGAATATGCTTATTTGTCCGTTGCGATCTCCAGAAATTAATAGGGGTAAGGATTTCGGGCAATGTAAGCTATATATTGTGGCACGTGTTTTAAACATCACCTTTATAGGTGCCATGTTTTTTAAACTCCATTCCACAACAGCTCCTTCTCCACCTGCGGAAAATAAGATATGTTCTTTTTGAGAAATACAGAGGGCGTAAATAGGATGTTCGTGGCCTTCTAAATTGGCCACTTTTTTGAGTTTAACCATTAAAAATTAACCAATGCTTGTAGGTTCCAATTTTTAACATCTTCAAAAGTAATTTTGTTTTCGTAAATCGCTTTACCAATAACAATAGATTCTAGATTGGCAGTATTCAACGATTTAATATCATCGATGGTTGTGATACCACCTTGTGCAATTAATTTAATAAATGGGAATTGAGATTTGAAGCTTTTATATAAATCTACATTCGAGCCATTTAATTTACCATCGTTACCAATATCAGTACAGATAAAACGGAAATAACCCAATCCAACACATTTGTCAATAAAATCAATAGGCTTAATGTCTGATGCTTTCTCCCAACCACTATGCATCAATTCACCATTTAAGGTGTCTACTGCAATTACTACCTGGTCTGAGCAAGAATCTTTACCGCATAACTCCTGACTTAACTCCTTCAAGAAGCCTTCGTCGGTTATGGCTTTTGTGCCAATAATGATTCGATGAAAACCTGCAGCTACAAGTTCTTTTACTTTTTCAATACTTCGAACTCCACCACCATATTGAATTTTTAGTGGTGATTTATGTAAGATGTCGAAGAGGTAAGATTGTTGGCTAAAATCGCCTTTTGCACCATTCAAATCTATGATTTGAACGAAGTCAGTTCCATTAGAATTTAATTGTGATAAGATACTTTCAAGATTTACATCATATTCAGTAACTGAATCGTAACGACCTCCCGTTAGTCGTACTACTTTCTTATCCAACAAATCAATCGCAGGGATAATATACATGGCAATAATTTTAAATGAGCTTAAATTTCGTAAAAAATCTCATTAATTCAGAGATTTCTTTAAAAACTTAACATAAAACCCCCGAAATGTCGTTTTCCTTGCGTATTTTTGAATCAATGAGTTTTGTAAATCCAGCATTTTTATTCGCACTTTCGGCTATATCAATACCCATTATCATCCATTTAATACAACTTCGGAGGTATAAGAAGATCTTTTTCTCCAATGTGGCATTCTTGCACTCTATTGAAGAACAGCAGCGCCAAAGCAGTAAACTCAAACACCTTTTAGTTTTATTAGCCCGGATTTTAACCATACTGTTTTTAGTCTTAGCCTTTGCTCAGCCCTATATTCCTGTCAATAAGCAGCTTGTTAATTCTGATAAGAACTATGTTTCTATATATGTCGACAATTCATTTAGCATGGATAGGCAAGGGGCGAATGGTACCTTGTTCGACGAAGCGAAAAGGAAAGCTAAAGAAATAGTAGCTTCATTTAAAAGCAATGATGATTTTCAATTGCTAGGAAATGAATTCTCAGGAAATCAACAACGTTGGATTGGTAAAGAAGGCTTCATAAAATCATTAGAAGAGTTGAAAATTCGTCCTGAGTCCAGATCACTAATCGATGTGTTCAATAGGCAGAAATCTCTATTAAATGGTAAAAAGGGAAATTCAGCAAAAGCTTTTGTTATCTCCGATTTTCAAAAATCATTTGTCACCAATTCTACAAATCTTAACAACGATTCGAGTATAGATTGGCAAATGGTAATGCTCGAAAACAAAAGAAATGATAATATAGCCATCGACTCCGTTTGGTTTTATTCCCCCTTACACTTCCCAAATTCTCAGGAAAACTTGCTAGTCAAAATTTATAACTATTCAGCTTCTGAAATTCGCTCATTAGCCTACGAAGTGAAAATTAATGGCAATGTTCTTGGCATTGGAAATGTTAAAATACCAGCAGAATCGTTTGTAGTCGATACCTTTATTTTCAAAAATAAAACCATCAATTGGCAAGAAGGAGAGGTAAACATCAAAGACCAATCATTGCATTTCGATAATAACTATCATTTTGCCTATAATATTGAATCCAGTAGAAAGGTAGCAGTAATTCAAGGAGCGAACGCTTCAAATTATATACAATCCGTTTTTCAAACAGAACCTTTTTTTATTGTTAAATCATTTAACTATCAGCAAATAGATTACAAATACTTATCAGAATCTAGCATCATATTTTTAAATGAAGTAGATGAATTCAGTACAGGATTGTTTACCGAACTTGAAAAGTCTTTAAAGAAATCATGTGTAGTTGTTATCATTCCATCAACAAAAGATAATGCGAAAATCAACGAATTCAATTCCCGCTTTCGTTTAAGTAAAATTCTTCCTGCGCTTAAAATAAACGAACGCATTGATAAAATAAATCACACCAATGCTTTATTTGAAAACATCTTTTTTGAACAAGATAATGTTCGAGCAGATTTGCCGAATGTATTAAGTTACTACCCATTCGAGAGATCATCTCAATTGCCAGAAGTGTTGTTGAGTTTATCAAATGGTCAATCTGTTTTAAATAAGTACAATTTCAATTCGGGTGTCGTATACCAATTTGCTTTTCCGCTTCAAGCTTCATTCACTGATTTTCCTAAGCATGCCCTTATTGTTCCTACACTATTGCGCATGGCTACCATTCATCATCGTATGGATGCTATATCGTATACCATAGGTTTGAATACTAATATTAGTTTACCGGCTTTATTGATCGATGAACGTGTTAAACATGAATTACGAAAAGGCACGATATCCATTGTCCCTGAAATTAAAAGTGTGAATGGATTAGATCAAATAGCAATTTATGATCAGCTGACAGATGCTGGTACCTACATATTAACTCAAGAGAACACAACTCTTGCTAAAATAGCTTTTAATGTTAGCAGAGCAGAATCGGATTTATCTGCAATTAATCAATCAGATTTATCATCGATTTTAAACAGTAATACCAAAGTGTGGAACACTGGCGATGCTTCTTTGTCGGGATTAATAAAAGAAGAAGCCTTCGGATATAGATTGTGGAAAATATGTGTTATTTTTACACTGTTTTTCATTGGAATAGAAATACTCTTAATACGTTTCGGCGATAGATTGTTAAACAAAAAAACCTAAATACTCCTAGAATGAAAGCCCTACTCAAATCCTTAAAAATTGTAGATAAGCAGTCGCCTTGGCATTTGCAAACAGTAGACATACTAATTGTTGATGGAGTGATTCAAAAAATTGCGAAAAATATTAAGGGGGATGGGGTTAAAGCCTACGATTTAAAATCATGTTCCGTATCACCAGGATTTGTGGATATGAACTGCTTTGCAACAGAACCTGGGTTCGAGCAAAGAGATGATTTAATAAGCACATTGAATACTGCGCTTGCAGGCGGGTTTACCGATGTACTCTTGTTCCCAACAGGGAACCCAACAGTACAAACTAAATCTGATGTAGAGTACATCGTCAACAAAACAGAAAAACATTTTGTGAATGCCTTATGTGTTGGTGCGCTTAGCGTAAATCGCGATGGTAAGGACATGACCGAAATGTTCGACATGAAGAAGTCGGGAGCAATAGCATTTTCGGATGCAAATAAATCAATACAAGATGCGGGACTGATGAGTAGAGCAATGCTTTACGCGAAAGGAATAGATACTTTCGTAATTGATTTCCCAGAAGATAAAAATATTGCTGCTAATGCAAAAGTAAACGAAGGTGTGATGAGTACACTGCTTGGAATGAAGGGTAACCCTAGCTTGGCAGAAGAACTCATGGTTTCGAGAGATTTGTTCTTAGCCGAATACCAAGAAGCTAAAATACATTTAAGCAATATCAGTTCTGAAAGAAGTGTAGAACTTATTAAAGCCGCTAAAAAACGTGGAGTGAATGTCACTGCTGATGTTTCTATTCATCACCTATGTTATGATGAAACTGTGCTAGAAGGTTTCGACTCTAATTTCAAATTAAGACCACCTTTAAGAACTGCAGTTGACATTAAGGCTCTACGACAAGGATTAAAAGATGGAGTAATAGATGCAGTCTCATCATCACATACTGCCATCGAAAAAGAACACAAAGTAGTAGAATTTGAAGTGGCAGAATATGGAATGATAAGTCTGCAAACCCTATTACCACAAGCACTTCGTATAGCATCAAAGAACTTAGAATGGGCCGACATCGTAGAAAGTTTAACCGCTAAGCCACGAACTATACTTGGATTAGAAGCACGTTCTATCGATACGAATCAAACTGCCTGCCTATGTATTTATAACGAAAATGAATCATGGGAGTATAATGACAAAACCAACAAATCGAAATCTCAAAACTCTAACCTGTTTGGTCAAACACTAAAAGGTAAAGTAAAGATGATGATCAATAACAACCAATTAACTACAATCTAATGGAAGTACAAGTAAGTCAAGCAATCGATGCAATCATTAGTGGTTGTTGGAATGGATTAACAGAATCTCAACAAGCCTCTGTAAATCCTAAAGAACTTCATCAATCAGTGTTATCTGCTTTTGAAGGGGAACCAGATTTTTTATTGAAGTTGGAAAAATTAGACGAAGTAATGGATGAATATCCTTTCGCGGAGTCTATTCGTGAAGTATTAGTCGATATTCTATTTATACATTTTTTCAGTACAGATGCTCAACGTTTAGAAGAAGATTACCTCGATTCTGATGAGTGGGAAAACATTGAAGACGAAACTATAGAGCGAGGTACCGAGCTTTTAAACTTGTTCTTGTACTTAAAAGAGTGCAAAGAAGAAGATGATGAGCCGGAATTAAGCCACTTCTTAAAAGAGTTTTTATTGATAGATGAGGATGAATTTCAGGATGAATATGAGATTTATGAGCAAGTAATTGCTAACCAAATCTTGGTAGAGGCAGAAACGTCTGAAATTGCTCGTGTTTACAAGTTAATCCCTGAGGATGACGATGTAAAACCTGTTTTTTACCCATTAATGACCTTTTTTGCTAATCTAATCATTGAAGAAGAAGAGTTTAATGAGTATTTAAAACACAGCGATAATAAGCCTTATGATGCTGCAACATTAGCTGGAATCTATGCCTATTACCACGGAACTGCCATATTCCCAAAAACTTTTTTAAATTGCATACAAAAATAAACGTATGGAAAACTCTCAAATTAGCAAAGACGCTGCTGTAGTGTCGAACTTTAAGTCAACTTCATTGAAATGGGGATTGATAGGTGGTGGAGTAGTAATTTTGTATACCGTTTTAATGTATATCGTTGATTATTATTTGATGATTAATGGATGGGCTAGTTTTGTTGGATATTTAATGTTAATAGTCGTTTTGGTAATAGGTGTTAAAGAAGTACGCTCAAATCAAGGTGGATATATTTCGTTGTCGGAAGCTTTATTTTCAGCATTTTTGATATATATTATTGCAACAGTTTTAAACACGATTTTCAGTTATATACTTTTCAATTGGATAGATCCTAATTTACCTGTTTTGTTAAAAGAACAGTCAATATACAATGCAGTTGAGAAGATGCGAAATATGGGAGAAAGTGAAGAAGAAATAAATAAAAAACTAGAGATGTTAGATGGGCTTATTAACATTTCTTCTGTTAAAATGATGTCCTTAAAGTTTATAATTGATTCAGCACTTAGTTTTATAGCTTGTTTTATCATCGCTCTAATTATGAAGAAAAAGAGAGCAATTTTTGAATAGTATTTTACATGGATATATCAATAGTAATACCCTTATATAACGAAGACGAATCATTACCCGAACTCCATGATTGGATAAAGCGTGTAATGGAGAGTCATCAATATTCTTACGAAGTGATTTTTGTAGATGATGGTAGTACCGACCGTTCTTGGGAAGTAATTCAATCATTAAGTAAATCAAATCCTCATGTTCGTGGAATTAAGTTTCGTAGAAACTATGGTAAGTCTGCTGGCTTAAATGTAGGTTTTGAAGCAACTCAAGGCGACATAGTAATTACAATGGATGCCGATTTGCAAGATAGTCCAGACGAAATTCCAGTTTTATTCAAACGAATGAAAGAGGAGAAACTGGATATCATTTCTGGTTGGAAAAAGAAACGCTACGATCCTATTACGAAAACAATCCCTACGAAATTATTCAACTGGGCAACTCGTAAAATGTCGGGAATTAACAATCTTCACGATTTTAATTGTGGACTTAAAGCATATCGTTCTGCAGTAGTTAAAAACATTGAAGTGTACGGTGAAATGCACCGCTATATTCCAGTAATTGCTAAATGGTCTGGTTTCAAAAAAATCGAAGAACAAGTAGTAGAACATAGAGCTCGTAAATACGGAGTAACTAAATTCGGATTAAGTCGTTTTGTAAATGGCTTCCTAGATTTATTATCAATCTTCTTTGTGGGTAAATTTCAGAAACGTCCAATGCACTTCTTCGGAACCATTGGAACCTTATCGTTTTTAACAGGATTTATCATTTCATTTTACATCATAGGCGAAAAGCTATATCGTATTTATGAAGGTAAACAAATGGGTAGAGAGGTTACATCTCAACCTTTGTTTTACATCGCATTAACGATGGCGATTATTGGCATGCAATTGTTCTTAACCGGATTCATTGCAGAAATGGTGGGTAGGAATTCGTCAGAAAGAAATCATTACAAAATAGAAGAGAATATTTAATTTGAACAATATTTTAATTTACAACTTACAATTTATAATGAAGTATCACTTAGTATCTGGAGCGTGTGGTTTTGTTGGAAGAAACCTCGTGAGAAGAATTTTATCAATGAACAATGATCGTATTATCATTGTAGATAACCTTTCTACAGGAATTCATCCTTCGAAATGGTTAAAAGGACAGCAAGAAAATATCAAAGACTTAGAGGTTTTTGAAGATGGTCGTGTATTATTTTTTCATGGTGATTTTAGAAAGTTGCTTAATGCAATGACCGAAGATCAACAGTATATTCAAAAAACATACGGGTTAGATTTTGACAAGTTTACAGATGTATTTCACTTCGCTGCCATTGTTGGTGGTCGTGCTAAAATTGATGGTGACCCAATGATGGTTGCAATCGATTTAGCAATCGATGCTGAATTCTTCTATTGGGTTTGTAACCACAAGCCTGCTCGTGTAATGTATCCAAGTTCTTCTGCTGCTTATCCAATCGACTTACAATCGGATACCGATTTCGTAGCGTTGAAAGAAAGCGATATCGACTTTGATCATAATTTAGGTAAACCCGACATGACCTACGGTTGGTCGAAACTTACTGGTGAATATTTGGCGCGTATCGCTGCAAAATATTACGGCATTTCAGTGGCGTGTGTTCGTCCGTTTTCAGGTTATGGAGAAGATCAAGATTTATCGTACCCAGTTCCTGCAATTGCTGCTCGTGCTGCAAAAAAAGAAGATCCTTTCGAAGTGTGGGGTAGTGGTAAGCAAGGTAGAGATTTCGTACACATCGACGATTGTATCGATGCTATATTTTTAGCACTTGATAATATTACAGATGGTTCTGCCATTAACATCGGTGCTGGCCGCTTATTCTCGTTCCTAGAAATTATTGAATTGTTTACAAAATTCGCTGGTTACGAACCAACTATTAAACCTTTATTAGACAAACCTGTTGGTGTTCATGCTCGTCACTCCGACATGACTTACGTTTTAGAAACTTATGGTTGGAAACCAAAAATTTCTTTAGAAGAAGGAATGCGTAGAGTGTATAATAGAGCAGTTGAAAATATAAATAAATAATTCAACTGATTTTTTTGGATGATATGGCGGCTCAGAAAATAGTACTTTTTGGTCCTGGTCCCCAATTTAAGGGCGGGATAGCAAATTATAATACATCATTAGCGAAAGCACTAGATAAACTAGGGCACGAGGTGCATATTGTATCTTGGACTCAACAGTACCCAGCAATTATTCCTCGCGATTTTATTGATCGCAAAAGCAAAACCGATCAGCTAGAAGGCACAAATATTAAAGTTACTTACATCACCAATTATAATAACCCAGCAACTTGGAATGAAACAGTTAGTTTTATTAAAAACCTTGGTGCCGATAAGGTTATTTTCCAATGGGCAATTGCCATTCAAGGTTTACCAATAGGATATATTTGTCGTAGATTAAAGCGCAAAACGAATGCTGAAGTTATAATCGACTTACATCTCGTAATTCAAAAAGAAGCAAGTTCTATCGATCAATATTTTAGTAAGTACGGATTGAAAGTTGCCGATACTTATATCGCACATGCTTACAAAACGGTAGATGAACTTAAACAAACATTTCCGCAATTTTCTTACTCAGTTACTGAAGACGGACTGCGTTCTAAAAACAAGAAAGATAGAAATGTAATTAAACTATATCATCCCATTTATGATATGTTTAAACCTAATCCGAATTTCAATTTAGAAGAAGAGAAAGCAAAGCTAGGATTGAAAAAACATGTATTGCTGTTCTTTGGATTCATACGTAAATACAAGGGTTTACATCAAACTATTGAAGCTTTTAAATTATTAACAGAAAAACGCGATGATGTTTCTTTGTTAATTGTTGGTGAATCTTTTTGGAATACATTAGATCAAAATAAAATTTCAACACGAATTAAAAACGTATTGTTTAAAACAGCGAAATCAATATTTTTAAAGAACTCAGATAACGAACAAAATTACAAACCACTTGAACTTTTAGACCAATTGAATTTAAAAGATAGCGTATATGTAATGAACGAATTTGTTCCGAACGAAGATGTTCATCGTTACTTTCAATTAAGTGATGCTATACTTTTGTATTACTTAACAGCAACTCCATCAGGAGTAGAGTCAATTTCCTATAATTTTAAATTGCCTGTGTTAGCTACGAAAGTAGGGCATTTCCCCGAAACTATAATACATGGATATAACGGATACCTTGCCGAAGATCAAGATATTCAATCTATGGCAACAGAAATGAATAGAATGATAGAACACCCCATCAATAGAGATAATGTTGCAGAAACAGCATCGAAATTAAGCTGGGAGAATTACGCTAAAGCAATTACTCAATAAAAACGATATGCTAGAAATTATTAAAAACGCATTTGAATTAACAAAGAAAAATGCACTTGTACTCATTGGAGTTTTACTGACTACCTTTTTAATTTCATTTTTCTTTAGTTTCATTATAGGCGCTTTTCAAAGCATGCCTTTTGTAGGCTTTGTCTTAAATTTATGTTCATTAATTTTTCAACTTTATTTTGGAGTTGGCATATTGAAATTGATGCTAAACATAATCGATGGTAAAGAACCAGAATTCTCAGAAATAAAACCAACTTGGTCTGAAATGGTTAAGTACTTATCAGTAGGGTTGTTATTGTTTTTAATTTTCATGGTAACCTTTATGATTACTATTGGTGTATTCGGTTTGATAAATGTGTTGAAGCCTGGACTTAGTACTTTTCTTTCCGATGTAATAAAAAATCCAGATAATTTAGTGAATTATAGTAAACAAGAAATTCTCTACGCAGTTGTAGTGTTCATACTTTTAGCAATACCCTCAGTTTTGTTTTATATGCGTTTGCAATTTGCTTCTTATTTAGTTATTGATAAGAAATTAGATTTAGGTATTTCTATTAATCATAGTTTTAAAATTACCAAAGGATACTTATTGTATATCGTTCTTACAGTGATTGTAATAGTGTTGTTAAACATATTAGGAATTATTGCGTTATTCATTGGATTGTTATTTACCATACCAATGTCAATGCTCATCATGATATTATTGTATCGTTCATTAGAACAAACGTACCTAGAGTCGCATCCAGAAAATACAACAGCAGAATAATGGGAGTAAAAGCGTTCATTAGCAAATATTATGCAGCATGGCAAGTTCGAAAATTAGCCGACTGGAATAAGAATGCTATAAAAATTCAAGAACGTGTACGTAAAGAATTAATAGAACAAGCAAAATTTACAAATTTCGGAATTGACCATCATTTTGATTTAATTCAAACCGCTGAAGATTTCAAAAATCATATTCCTATTTGCGATTATGAAGCTCTTAAGTCGCCATACATTGAAGACTTATTAGAAGGCAAAGCCAATATTCTTTGGCCTGGCTTACCCTTATATTTTTCTAAAACATCCGGAACAACATCAGGAGTAAAATACATTCCAATTTCTAAGGAATCAATGCCATCACATATCGAAGCTGCTAAATTAGCTTTGCTGTGTTATATTAACGAAACAGGTAAAACAGATTTCGTTAATGGTAAAATGATTTTCTTACAAGGTAGTCCAGAGTTGGATGTTAAAGCTGGAATACCAACCGGACGTTTATCCGGTATTGTTGCACATCATGTACCATCATATCTTCAAAAAAATAGATTGCCTTCTTTAGCAACGAATTGTATAGATGATTGGGAAACGAAAGTTGATGCAATTGTTGATGAAACAATTGATCAGAACATGACTTTAATTTCTGGTATTCCACCTTGGGTGCAAATGTACTTTGATAAGTTAACAGAGAAGTCAGGTAGTAAAAAAATAAAAGACATTTTTCCGAATTTTAAATTGTTCGTTTACGGAGGTGTGAACTTCGAGCCGTATCGTGCAAAAATTGAACAAAGTATTGGCGAAAAAATTGATACCATAGAAACCTATCCCGCTTCAGAAGGATTCATCGCATTTCAAGATACACAAACACTTCCAGGGCTTTTGCTTAATGTTGATGGAGGGATTTATTTTGAATTTGTACCGGTTGATGAATATTTTAATGAGAAGCCATCACGTTTTTCGCTCGCAGAAATCGAACTCGATAAAAACTACGCCATCATTTTAAATACCAATGCAGGATTGTGGGGTTATTCTATTGGCGATACGATAAAATTTGTATCTAAAGATCCATATCGAATTATAGTAACAGGTCGTATAAAACATTTTATATCGGCGTTCGGAGAGCACGTAATTGGAGAGGAAGTGGAGTATGCATTAATGACTGCTGCAAAAGAAGAGAATTTAGAAATTATTGAATTCACCGTAGCACCACAAGTGAACCCATCGGAAGGCGGCTTGCCTTACCACGAATGGTTTGTAGAGTTTGAGCAAGAGCCTAAAGATTTAAAAGCATTCAGTACAAAAGTGGATCGTTATCTTCAACATAAAAATATTTATTACCTCGATTTAATAAAAGGTTCAATTTTAAGACCACTCGAGATAAGATCATTGAAAAAAAATTCATTTATTGATTACATGCGATCGCAAGGAAAATTAGGTGGGCAAAATAAAGTTCCTCGCTTATCGAACGATCGTAAAATTGCTGACGAACTAATAAATGGGGGGTTAATCATATGAAAAACATAGCCATTTTAGGTTCTACAGGGTCTATTGGAACTCAAGCACTCGATGTTGTAAGAGCGAATAAAGATAAATTCAAGGTTGAAGTCTTAACAGCATTCTCTAACATCGAATTATTAGCTGCACAAGCTATAGAGTTTGATGTAAATACTGTAGTGATTCAAGAAGAATCAAAATATGAAGCCTTGAAATCACTTTTATCCAATACCGATATTAAAGTATTTTGTGGAGAAGATGCTTTAGCAGATGTAGTAACCTACGAATCTGTTGAAATAGTATTAACTGCCTTAGTAGGTTACGCTGGATTAAAACCTACCATCAGTGCTATTAAAGCGAAAAAGAATATTGCCTTAGCTAACAAAGAAACTCTTGTAGTTGCAGGTGATTTAATTACTAAACTTGCAGAAGAAAACAACGTGCATATTTTACCCGTTGATTCGGAGCACTCAGCCATCTTTCAATGTTTGGCTGGCGAATGGCACAATCCAATTGAGAAAATTGTTCTAACCGCTTCTGGTGGACCGTTTAGAGGAAAAACAACAGCAGATCTTGCACATGTTACGAGAGCACAAGCTTTAAAACATCCCAACTGGGTAATGGGTGCTAAAATCACCATTGATTCGGCGAGTTTAATGAATAAAGGTCTTGAAGTTATAGAAGCTAAATGGTTGTTTAATTTAGATCCTAAGCAAATTGAAGTGATTGTTCATCCACAATCTATCGTTCATTCTATCGTTCAGTTTCAGGATGGATCGATGAAAGCACAAATGGGATTACCAGATATGAAATTGCCGATTCAATATGCTTTGGCGTATCCACATCGTATCGTATCAGATTTTCCGCGTTTTAATTTTATGGACTATCCAGCCTTAACTTTTGAACAAGCTGATGTAAAAACGTTTAGGAATTTAGGACTAGCATTCAATGCTTTAGATCAAGGTGGTAATATGGCTTGCATCTTAAATGCTGCTAATGAAATTGCCGTAGAGGCCTTTTTGAAAGATAAAATTGGATTCCTTGCGATGTCGGATGTACTCGAAAAATGTATGGAAAAAATTACATTCATCGCCAATCCAAATTACGAGGAATACGTTAATACTGATAAAGAAACCCGTATATTCGCGACCGAACTAGTTTCCAGAATTGAGAATTGAGATTTTAGAAATAGTTTGAGTGCGATTTTGAAAATAGAAAATAAAAATAAAATAGGAATTGAGCAGAGAATTGAGTTTCTCAAATCTAACATCTCAATTGTAATAGTTCTCAGAATTGAGAATTGAGATTTTAGAAGTAGTTTGATTACGAGTTTTAAAATAGAAAATATAAAAAAAAGGAATTGAGCAGATATTGAGTTTCTCATATCTAACATCTCAATTTTAATAGTTCTCAGAATTGAGAATTGAGATTTTAGAAATAGTTTGAGTGCGATTTTGAAAATAGAAAATAAAAATAAAATAGGAATTGAGCAGATATTGAGTTTCTCATATCTAACATCTCAATACTTAGAACTATAGATATGAATGGATTAATAATGGCAGCCCAACTTATTGCGGGCTTATCGATTTTGGTAATTTTACATGAACTTGGTCACTTCCTTGCCGCAAGAGCGTTTGGAATAAAAGTGGAGAAGTTCTACTTATTCTTTGATGCTTGGGGATTTAAATTCTTCAGCTTTAAAATAGGTGATACTGAATATGGTTTAGGTTGGTTACCACTTGGTGGCTATGTGAAAATTGCAGGTATGATTGATGAGTCAATGGATACTGAGCAATTAAAACAACCAGCACAAGAATGGGAGTTTCGCTCTAAACCAGCTTGGCAACGTTTAATTGTAATGCTTGGTGGTGTTACTGTTAACGTAATTTTAGGTGCGTTCATTTTTTGGATGCTTACTTTTAGTTATGGTGATAATTACATTCCCAATGCAGAAGCAAAATATGGTATTGTTGCCTATGATTTAGCACAAGAAATTGGATTGAAAACAGGGGATAAGGTGATGGCTATTAATGGCAAACCCCTTGAAAAATATAGTGATTTATGGAGTACTGAAATTGTATTAGGTTCTGGTGTATTAGATGTTTTTAGAGATAATGAAACCATCAAAATCAGAATCCCTTCCAATTTTATTGAGAAGATTTCTGATAAAGGTAGAAGTAATTACATTGATGATTTACCGCGTACACTGGCAGTAATTGATAGTATCATACCGAATAATAATGCTGAAAAAGCTGGACTCAAAAAAAGGGATCATCTAATTGCAGTAGGCGATACATCAGTAATGTTTATGGATGAGTTGCGTGTATTTTTACAAAACAACAAATCAAAAGAAATTACATTCAAAGTTCTGAGAGGTACTGACACAGTAGCTATTCCTACACTAGTTTCTGAAGATGGTACTATAGGTTTCGCACCGAAGATTGAATTCTCGATGAAACATATTGATTATAGTTTCTTTGAAGCATTACCTATCGGTATCAACAAAGCATGGACTACATTAACAGATAATGTTAAAGGTTTGGCTAAAGTAGTAAAAGGAGAAGTGAAGGCTACTAAAGCGATACAAGGTCCAATCGGTATTGCATCAATATATGGATCAACATTTAATTGGATAAAATTCTGGACATTAACCGGAGTATTGTCAATGATCTTAGCTTTTATGAACATTTTACCGATACCAGCTTTAGATGGTGGTCATTCAGTGTTTTTATTAATCGAGATGGCTATAGGAAGACCACTAAGTGATAAATTTATGGAGCGTGCTCAAATGGTAGGTTTCTTTATTTTAATTGCTTTAATGGTGTTTGCTTTCGGAAACGATTTGTGGAAATTGTTTGTTAAGTAAGTAAAGTGCTTCAATGAATTATTTCGAGTTTTATACTATTCAACCTGCTTTCTTTATTGATGAGGAATTGCTGAAAAAGCTATTCTATCAACACAGTAAAGATTTCCATCCCGATTTTCATGCACTGAAATCACAAGATGAGCAGCAAAAAATGTTGGAACTCTCTACTTACAATAACAAAGCATATTTCGTATTAAAGTCATTAAATACACGTTTAGAGTACCTATTAAAACTTAATAATGTACTTACCGACGACGAAAAATACAGCTTACCTCCTGAGTTTTTAATGGAGATGATGGATATCAATGAAGAGATTATGGAATTAGAATTCGATTCTAATCCTGAAAAGTTAAACCAACTTAAGAATCAAGCTTCTGCTATCGAAAAAGAACTACTCGATGAAATAAGCTCACTTGCTAAGCAATATGATACAGCAAATGATACGAGTATACTGCTGACTATAAAGGACCTTTGGTACAGAAAAAAATATTTGTTGCGAATTAAAGATAGTTTGAATAAGTTTGCGACCTGATTTAGACAAATCAATGCCCAGCTGGCGGAATTGGTAGACGCGCTGGTCTCAAACACCTGTGGGAAACCGTGCCGGTTCGACTCCGGCGCTGGGTACTAAAAAAAGCTCTTCGAAAGAAGAGCTTTTTTTATTTAACAATATCCCGATTCTAAATTCTAAATTCTAAATTCTAAATTCTAAATTCTAAATTCTAAATTCTAAATTCTAAATCTTGTATCCCTTGTCCCTTGTCCCAAGTCCATTAACATATTAACACATTCCCTCATTAACATATTAATCTTGTCCAGTGTCCCAAGTCCATTAACATATTAACTCATTCCCTCATTAACATATTAATCTTGTCCAGTGTCCCTTGTCCATTAACATATTCTCCCATTAACATATTAACATATTAATCTTGTCCAGTGTCCCTTGTCCATTAACATATTCTCCCATTAACATATTAACATATTAATCTTGTCCAGTGTCCCAAGTCTCAAATCCCATGTCCCAAATCTCAAATCTACTTACTATCTTTGCCGCATGACTGATAGAAACGAAAAAGCCAAACGAGTACTTGATAATTCAACCAAAGTTATAGCAGGAATAGGGGTTCTAGCCGTATTGTTTGCCATTTGGTTTTCTATACAATTTGCAAAAAGTAAAACCAAACAAGAGTTTGATAGTCGTCAAACGTACTTCAATGCAATTCATCAAAACTTCAATAAAAACTGGGCTCAAGATGCCTATTGGGATTCTGTAGGAATAGAAATGTATACGTATAATTCAACTACTGGTACTAACCCAGTTTCGTATACCATAGCAACCCGAAAGGAAACCTTCAACGATCAGTTTAATGTAAATACAAGTACCACTGCTCGCCCAGATTTATATAAAGTATTAAATACTTCAATTCGTAAAACTATAGCAAGCTCTGATACTACTTATTTAGCTCAATTAGCTTCTCTTTGCATGAACCCATTTGTATTGCATAAAATGACAAGTTCAACTCAACACCAATGGGGAATAACACATAAATCATACTTCAATCAAAAAAGTGTGATCACATTAAAATACGATTCATATAAGGATAAAGAAGGAATTTCTGACAAAGTGTTTCCAAAAGACGTATTTTTTGAAGATCAATTACCAATATGCTTGAGAGCTTTGAAATTAAACGATTCTACAGCATTTAATGTAGATGTGCTTGAGTCGCAATTAACTGATGGCACAAGTAACTTCCAAATATACCATGCTAAAGTTTCTGTAGTGATGGCTAATGATATAGCGACAGTAACCGTTAAACTTAATGAACATAAGCAAAATAGCTATACCTTCGAAGCAAAGTATCCTAATCGTTTACTAAAATTTGAATTAGGTAATACTGCTTTTGAACTATCGAAATAATGATAACCACCACTGATCAATTAGGAAATACTTTTAATTTTGAAACTATTCCTACTCGAATAATATCTATTGTACCTTCTCAAACAGAGTTTTTGTTCGATATTGGCTTAGAGGAGCAAATAGTAGGTTTAACAAAGTTTTGTATTCACCCAGAAAATAAAGTAGAGAAGAAGATCAATGTTGGTGGAACTAAAAACTTATCCATCGAAAATATTTTATCCTTAAAACCCGACTTGATTATAGCCAATAAGGAAGAAAATACACAAGTTCAAATTGATGAGTTAGCTAAACTCGTTCCTGTTTGGATTAGTGATATTTATACATTGGATGATGCTTATGAAATGATGAGCAGGCTAGGCGAATTGTTTCAAAAGCAAGAGCAAACGAACAAAATCATCGAAGGGATAAAAACTTCGTTCGCAGAACTAGAAGCTAATTTAAAACCAACTCATGAGCGAATTGCCTATTTCATTTGGAGAAACCCAACCATGTTAGCTGGTACACATACGTTTATTGATCACTTGCTTTCAAAAATCGGTTATTACAATATTTGTCAAGATTTACCTGAAACTGTAGGTAGTCGTTATCCAACAATCCTAATTGACGAGATCAGTAAACTGAATCCCGATCGCTTATTCTTATCGTCAGAACCCTTTCCATTTAACGAAAAACATATTGAAGAATTAGGCATGATGTGGCCTCTAGCTAAAGTACAGCTTGTTGATGGAGAAATGTTTAGCTGGTACGGTTCACGACTATTGAAATCGGCGGATTATTTTAAAAATCTCCTTGAAATCAAATAGTTAAGCTATTCTAAAATATATTTCCCAAATTCTCTAATTAATTTTACCTTTGCAATCCTATTCAATGAGTGATTCCTAAGATTTTGAATAGTTAGAGTACGCGGAAGTGGCGTAATTGGTAGCCGCACCAGACTTAGGATCTGGCGCTTCACGGCGTGGGGGTTCGAGTCCCTTCTTCCGCACATAAAAAGCCTTGCACAACGCAGGGCTTTTTCATTTTCATTTAATCAGAATTAGGATCTGGTCTCGTCTTCAGACGAGATGGGGGTTCGAGTCCCTTCTTCCGCACATAAAAAGCCTTGCACAACGCAGGGCTTTTTCATTTTCATTTAATCAGAATTAGGATCTGGTCTCGTCTTCAGACGAGATGGGGGTTCGAGTCCCTTCTT
>JBIINK010000081.1:0-6418 GCA_044337515.1 Sphingobacteriales bacterium
AATTGATGATTAGTTTTTGTATCGAAAAATCGTGATTAATTCCATACATAATAAATGTGCCCAATCCAATAGTGCTCAAAGGGATTAGTATATAAAATATCGTATTCCTTAATCCGAAGTAAACCACAAAAGTTTTCAAACTCTTATTGTAATCCGATGCATAATCTTTTACATCGAACATAATACAGAGCACAGTAATAAACATCATATTTTTCAGGAACAACAGATTGTTGATGGTACTAATTTCAAAAACATGTTGTTGCTCTATGCTAGAAAAAATAACTGGATATAAAGTTACTATACCTGCCCAAGTAAATCCAATGAGAATAGGCTTTAACCAACCAACACTCCGAAAATTATATTTAGCTACTCCTTTTGAACTAATCCCATAATATAACAACCCGCTAATTGGGAAGATAATTAAGAGAAGCAAATTATTATCTATATAATAATTGTATGACTTGGTGACAAATATTTTTAAATAGAAAATTGATAATATGAAAATAGTTAAGATTCGGAATGTCTGATTTGTTTTTATTTTATTTAAGCGTTGAGAATACCAATAAATACGAGGGTTGTGGCTTTGCGTGTCGTTAATATGGGTGTAGGCATTTGTATAATAGAATATTGTTCCTACAAAAAGAATGAAATAATATAAAAAAGAATTTATTGGTACTTGTTGTTGTAAGCTAGCTTCGATACTAAGCGCTACTGCACAAATTCCATAGAAATAATTTCCAAAGAATAATTGCTTCATAAATTTTAGCATCATTGAGAAAGCAACCTGCGATTAATTTGAAATGATTAGGTATGTGTACTTTTCGGTATTCATCAACCAAGCACCTTTTTTTTGTTTAAACTGATTTTTAAGTGCTGATTTCCATTTAAATGGATTAGCGGGATGAGCACAATAAAAAGTTTTCTTAAATCCTGTGTTGAAATAATGGTTGAAATATACAGGGTAGATACAAGATACACCAAATGATTTAAGGTTCGCTTTGTTTAAGAATGCTTTGCGTTTGCCAGATTTAGGAAGATGTTTCACATCCGTAATACAGCAGTATCTGTTTAACCCATAAGTTGCTGCATTAAAGAATTCTAAAAGTATTTTTTCTCTATTTGATGCCCACGAAACTCCATAAGGTACACCTAAGTCTGTTGTACGATATAGGTTCTTCTTTATTACTTGCAATACACTGTCATCAGTCATTAGGTATGACATACGTGTGCTGTCAATCAAGCGAATTAAATCTTTTGCTTTCACATGATATGATTTTATGCTATCACGGTATATACTGTCTGCAATCTTTTGGTAATGATTATTACTAACTTGACTAAGCATATAGTACACTGCGTTCAAGGAGTTTTTAAAATTATCCTGGTGCTCCAAATCAATCGACTTAATAATGATTCGATTTGAATAATTTCGTTCTTTGTTTAGATCGCGAATATGTAAGTAAAAATTTTTCTCTTCTATATTACTAATATTGATTTTAGTAAATGCTGTTGTATCTCTACCACTAATGTATAAATTGATGAAGAAGCAATAGCTTGCACTTTTTTCTAGGATTAAAGTGTAAGGGAACTCCGGTTCGATTTGGTTGAGTAACATTTCATACCCTTTGTAGGTTCCAAATACTCCGTTTACATGTCCAACAATCATTTTGTAAGGAAGTTGGATTTTCTCAGACTTCAGTTTTGGTATACTCGAAGAGTAACTAATCTTAAATAGTACAAGTAGTGCAAATAATAATACAATTCTGAGTCTATTCATCTAACTTATATTTTTCGTTTTATTCGATAGTATTGTTTTCTAAATATATCGAACATCAAAGCAAATGTTAAAATTCCTGAAGCTAACAAAAGCGTTTTGGCTTGTATAGATTGATATAAATATCCCCCAATTACACCACCTGCAAAAAAGAATAATATGATAGTAAGTCTTAACTTAATGCTATTCCACAACAAACTTCGATGCTCTTCTTTTTTGTGAAAAAAGAGTTGAGATAATTCGATTCCCAAATCAGTAAACAATCCTGTTAGGTGTGTTGTCCGAACGGTAGATGCAGATATTTGCGTGACTAAGGAATTCTGCATACCCATTGAAAATAGTATAATTGAAGCAACAATTGATTTCGATAAATAAGGATCTAGATAGGTAAGGTAATACCCTACAGAAAACAAGATGATGATTTCTATACTCATAGAAAATCCATGAGAAGTTTTCTTTTCTTTAAATTCAAAATATTCTGTTAGTATACTAGAAAAGAACGAGCCAAACAAAAAAGAAAGAATATAAATTAAAACAACGAATGCTTGTTGATAATCTTTTTTAGTTAACTCTTCAGCAAAAAATGCGAAATGTCCGGTAACATTGGTAGTTAAAATTCCAATTGAAAGCACACCGGTAATATTTACTAATCCAGCATTTGAGGAGAGCAAAGCTGCTAATAATAAGTTATGTCTGAACGTTCTATTTTTTCCCTTGTGCCTAAACATTTTATTTAGTTGTAAGAATTGAGAAAGTAAAATTAGCACTAATTTGATTAATTACACTTTCAGAAGTTTTTCATTACTATTTTGTATAAATGTAAAAATTTAACTTTCTCAATTCTAACATCTCAATTCTGGATACTAGTCTTTAGACAGTTGCTCATTCAAATTTTTCATATTGATGGCCATATCAGCGGTTAACATTTTTCTAACCATTGGCATCATCAAATTCATAGGGAATGGCATTTTACTTCTAAAACCATTAATCACTTTGGTATGAGTACTATCAATAGCCACAAAAGTAGTATAAGCAGAGTCAGTTGCTTCGAATGGTTTTTTGAAGCGTAATTCATATTCAATTCGCTCACCATCTACAATTGTTTTTATTTCTTGTTCTCCAACTCCAACATCTTCTACATTACTTTCCCAAGCAGAAATAGCACCTACAGTGCCATCAGTACCTGTCATCGTCATTTTTACGTTGGGGTCTTGCATTACCCATTTACTGTAATACTTTTGGTTGTCGAGTATTTTCACATAGTCGAACACAACTTGTTTTGGTTTTGCAATAATGACTTCAGATTCTAAATTTAGTTCTTTAGGCATAATTGCCGCTACGATTAGTATGAGCGCAATAATAGCTCCTATCGCATAGAGAATTCTTTTTAAGACGTCCATGTTTTTTATAAATTGGGGTGTATACTAATCTAAATTTAAGAAATTAATACAGAAGTACAATTGTATTTTAATCGCGGACACTTTCCACAACATCAGTAGCACTTTTTAAGCGACCTGCTTTATAGAAATATCTTCTGTAATATCCTTCTCTTAAATCGGAAACAATAACGCCTTGTGTGGTGGAGGCGTGTACGAATTTATTCTCTCCAATGTAAACCCCAACATGCGAAACTTGCCCACGATGAATTCTAAAGAATAACAAATCCCCTTCCTTCATTTCTGAACGAGCAACAGGGTTGGTCATTTTGTACATACTTCGAGAATCTCTTGGAAGTACTCTATTATATACCTTTTCGTAAATAATACCTGTAAATCCTGAGCAATCAACCCCCTTTTTAGTTTCACCACCAAATCGATACCTCGTGCCTAACCATTCATACATTTGGTAATAAAGTTCCAATTTAGAAGCGGAGTCTACCGGCAAACCCGTTTTTTGAGCATGAAATTGAAATCTAAGAGTATCCGGATCTAATACATCTCTGTCCTTAACTACATCTTTTTCAGATATATCAGGTAATTTGTACTTTCTGTTCTTCGCTTTAGAAAATTGTGCAGCACTGTATTGAACTCCAAAGCACATCATCATTATCACAAAAAATACAGTTTTAACTACTTTATTCATCCTAAAAAACCAATCTGGGATTTCAAAAATACGCATCTTTCCTTAAAATATCAGTTTTTACTAAGTGTAAAACCTACACGAACTTGAATAATGCAAGAAAATGAGTATTTTGCATTAAATTTAGCTTCAAAAATATATCGAAGAATTGCAGGAAGATTTACTTTTTTGCTTTTTATTGATAGATTTGCGATTCTATTGCTCAACTAAAAAAATATGGCAGTTAAGATTACTAAAGAAACTTATTTAAACTGGTACGAATCAATGGTGCTTATGCGCAAGTTTGAAGAGCGTGCTGGACAATTATACGGTCAACAAAAGATTCGTGGATTTTGTCATTTATACATTGGTCAGGAAGCTGTTGTAGCAGGTGCAATGTCGAACTTACGTAAAGAAGATGGAATGATCACTGCTTATCGTGATCACGCACATGCATTAGCAAAAGGTGTTTCTGCAAATGCAGTGATGGCAGAACTATACGGTAAAGCAACAGGTTGCTCGAAAGGTAAAGGTGGTTCAATGCACATGTTTGATGCGGAATGTAATTTCTTCGGCGGACACGGTATCGTTGGTGGACAAATTCCTTTGGGAGCAGGTATTGCATTTGCTGAAAAATATAAAGGAACAGATAATGTTTGCGTTTGTTATATGGGTGATGGTGCAGTTCGTCAGGGTGCATTAAACGAAACCTTTAACATGGCAATGCTATGGAAATTACCAGTAATCTTTATTTGCGAAAACAATGGTTATGCAATGGGTACTTCTGTACAACGTACAACGAACATGCCTGATATTTATAAAATCGGATTAGGTTTTGATATGCCATGTGCTCCTGTAGATGGTATGAGTTGTGAAGCAGTTCACACTGCAATGGATGAAGCAGTAGACAGAGCTCGTAGAGGTGATGGTCCAACATTCTTAGAAATAAAGACATATCGTTATAAAGGTCACTCAATGTCTGACCCTGCAAAATATCGTTCGAAAGAAGAAGTTGAAGATTACAAACAAAAAGATCCTATCGAGCAAGTGAGAGCAACTATCTTGAAAAAGAAATATGCTGATGAAAAATGGTTAGAGGAAGTGGATCAAAAAATTAAAGATATTGTTGAAGCATCTGTTCAATTTGCAGAAGAATCTCCATATCCAGCAGCTTCTGAATTATATACTGATGTGTATGTTCAAAGTGATTATCCATATATTATGGACTAATTAGACTTAGGACACGGGACATAAGAAAAAGTACTAAAATAAAGATTAAAGATTTTATAGATGTTAGCACAATAGAGAGTCTCTTAATTCTAACATCTCAATACTTAAATACTAAAAAATATGGCTGAAGTAGTAAGAATGCCGAAGATGAGCGATACCATGACTGAAGGGGTATTAGCAAAGTGGCATAAAAAGGTTGGTGATAAAGTGAAGTCGGGTGATCTAGTTGCAGAAGTGGAAACTGACAAAGCAACAATGGATTTTGAATCTTTTCAAGAAGGTACCATATTATATATCGGAGTAGAAGAAGGTAAAGCAGTTCCAGTAGATGGAATTATTGCAGTGCTTGGTAAAGAGGGAGAAGATTATGCTTCTTTATTAACAGATGCTCCAGCTGCAAGCACCACATCTCCAGTAGCAGTAGAAACAGCACCAGTTGCATCAACTCCTGCAGCAGCAGTTTCGGCTCCAGTAGTTAGCGCAAGTTCAGACGCTAGAGTAAAGGCTTCTCCATTAGCAAAGAAAATCGCAGAAGATAAAGGAATAGATTTATCACAAGTTAAAGGTTCGGCAGAAAATGGACGTATCATTAAAAAAGATGTGGAAGATTTCAAAGCAGGTGCTGCACCAGCTGCAAAATCTACAACTGTAAACATTCCTGCTTTTATCGGACAAGAAAAATATACAGAAGTACCTGTTTCGCAAATGCGTAAAGTAATTGCAAAACGTTTAGCAGAAAGTAAATTTACTGCACCACACTTCTATCTTAAAATGACAATTGATATGAGCGCTGCTATGGATGCTCGTGTTAAAATGAATGAAGTTGCTCAAGTTAAAATTTCATTTAACGATATCGTTTTAAAAGCAGTTGCTGTTGCATTGAAACAACATCCAAATGTAAACTCGTCTTGGTTAGGCGATCGTATTCGTTATAACGAACATGTAAACATTGGTGTTGCGGTTGCAGTAGAAGATGGTTTATTGGTACCAGTAGTTCGTTTCGCAGACGGTAAATCATTATCGCATATTTCTGCTGAAGTAAAAGACTTCGCACAAAAAGCAAAAGATAAAAAATTACAACCAAGTGATTGGGAAGGTTCAACATTTACTATTTCAAACTTAGGAATGTTTGGTATTGATGAATTCACTGCGATTATCAATCCACCAGATGCTTGTATTTTAGCTGTTGGAGGAATTCAATCTGTTCCAGTTGTTAAAAACGGGCAAGTTGTACCAGGTAACATTATGAAATTAACACTATCATGCGATCACCGTGTTGTTGATGGTGCTACAGGTGCTGCATTCTTGCAAACCGTAAAATCATTATTAGAAGAACCGGTACGTTTACTAGTATAAAGA
>JBIINK010000007.1:0-65024 GCA_044337515.1 Sphingobacteriales bacterium
ATAACTTTATACTGCTTTGTTAAGTTTTTTTTAGTGGTGCCACGACATGGAGTCGTAGCACCACAACTCACTACTTCGTGCTACGAATAACTTTATACTGCTTTGTTAAGTTTTTTTTAGTGGTGCCACGACTTGGAGTCGTAGCACCACAACTCACTACTTCGTGCTACGAATAACTTTATACTGCTTTGTTTTTTATTTAATAATTAGTGCCACCACTTTAAGTGGTGGCACTATGTGTCATTTTCATTACTCTATTTCCTCAAAGTAGTGAATAATCAACTGCTTCAATAAAAACTCTTGCTCAAGTGTAGTGTATGCTGGTATAGCTTTCACGGCATTCCAATGTGGCCAACCGTCTTGGTCCAAACCTTCGAGTTCGTAGAATCCCATTTCACTCATCAAACGACAAGTAGCGATGTGCATCAATTCTTCTTTTTGTCGTTTCGAAAATTTCTTAGGTCCTTGCCCCAATTCTTGAACGCCAATTAGAAATAAAAACACTTTTACATCGGGTTCATCAGAATCGAAATCCTGTTGAATTTTTTCACTAAGATTTTTCCAATCTTGGTTTATCTTTTTTATATCTAGATTTAAACTCATGCTTCTTGTTATTTTATTAACCACTCATTTCAGTTAATATCGCAATAGCATGCGATACTGAAGTAACCTGATCAAATATCATTATTAAACTTGTTTTTCCTTCTTTCATTTTTACTCCTCGTGGATATTTCTGCACATAGCTTAATATCGCACGGAAAGTATCCGATTCGTAAAAACCAGAATGGGGGTTTGAAGGGAAATTCCCCCTCAATATATTATTTTTTAAACTCAATTTTTCAAATCCAATACTCTTAGCTAACCACTGCAAACGTAATGCATTTAATAGTTCGCGAACTTCTCTTGGTACCGTTCCGAAGCGATCTAGCAATTGTAATTCAAACGCTTTTAATCCCTCTTCTGTTTCTATCTTATTCAGTTCAGTGTATAAATTTAATCGCTCAGCTATATTGGTTACATATTCATCAGGGATTAACAATTCTTGGTCGGTATCAATCTGACAAAAACTTACATGTGGAGGAGGAGGTTGATCTTTAAACAAATCTTTAAACTCGTCTTCTTTTAATTCTTGAATTGCTTCATCCAAAATTTTATGATAAAGCTCAAAACCAATCTCAGCAATAAATCCACTTTGTTCGGCACCTAATAAATTTCCTGCACCACGTATATCTAAATCGCGCATCGCTACTTGGAATCCACTTCCTAAATCAGAAAACTCTTCAATAGCACTTAAGCGCTTACGCGCTTCTGGTGTTACTGCAGATAATGGTGGACTTAACAAATAGCAAAAAGCTTTTTTAGTTGAACGTCCTACTCGCCCACGCATTTGATGCATATCACTTAAACCAAAGTTCTGTGCATTATTAATAAATATAGTATTTGCATTCGAAATATCTAATCCCGATTCGATAATAGTCGTCGCTACTAAAACATCATACTCGCCAGACATGAATTTAAGCATCACATCTTCCAAAGCATTACCATCTAACTGCCCATGCCCAATGCCTATGCGTACTCCAGGACAAATACGTTGTATTAATCCAGCTACTTGTGCAATGTCTTGTACTCTATTATGTATGAAGAATACTTGTCCACCACGCTCCACTTCAAACTCAATGGCTTCTTTAATTAACTTCTCATTAAACACGTGCAACTCGGTAGTAACTGGTTGGCGATTTGGAGGAGGAGTATTAATTATGGATAAATCTCTAGCACCCATTAAGGAGAAATGTAATGTTCTCGGAATTGGTGTAGCAGTTAATGTTAAAGTGTCGATGTTTGCACGGAATTGTTTTAATTTTTCTTTTGTGCTTACTCCAAACTTTTGTTCCTCATCAATAATCATTAATCCTAAGTCTTTAAACTTAACATCTTTACTTACGATTCGGTGAGTTCCAATGAGAATATCAATTTTCCCATCAGCAGTTTTTTGTAATATTTCTTTTATTTCTTTATTAGAACGGAAGCGATTAATATACTCTACGTTACACGGGAAATCTTTTAATCGTTCTTTAAATGTTTTATAATGTTGCATTGCCAAAATTGTAGTTGGTACTAATATGGCAACTTGCTTACTATCGGTAACTGCTTTAAATGCGGCACGTACAGCCACTTCTGTTTTTCCAAATCCAACATCTCCACACACCAGTCTATCCATTGGATGTGGCGATTCCATATCTTTCTTAATATCGGCAGTAGCTTTAATTTGATCGGGAGTGTCTTCCCACATAAAGGATGCTTCTAACTCCACTTGCAAATAAGTATCGGGTAGAAATTCATTTCCCATTTGAGCTTTACGCTTTGCATAGAGCTTAATCAAATCGCGCGCAATGTCTTTTACTTTTTTCTTTGTATTCTTTTTTAACTTCTCCCAAACTTCTGAACCTAACTTATGCATCTTAGGTGCAGTGCCATCTTTACCTGAGTATTTAGAAATACGATTTAATGAATTGATGTTTACGTACAACAAATCATTGTCGGCATAAACCAATCGTATCGCTTCTTGTAGCTTACCGTTTACTTCTACTTTCTCTAATCCGGCATATTTGCCAATACCATGATCAATGTGCACCACAAAATCACCAGGTTTTAATTCACGCAATTCGCGCAAGGTTAGTGCTTGTGATTTCGAATAATTTTTATGGACTTTATATTTATAGTATCGATCAAAAATTTGATGGTCGGTATAAAATGCAAACTTTAATTGCTCATCAATAAATCCTTCGCGTATAGAAATCGGAATTGGAGTGAACGAAACTTTTTTACGTTCGTCTTTACTGTCCTTATAAATATCATCGAAGATAGTATACAGTCGTTCTATTTGTTTCGTCTGATCTGCAAAGATATAGTTGGCAATATTTTCCGATTCGTTCTTTTTTAAATTATGAATCAATAAATTAAAATCTTTGTTGAAAGATGGTTGCGGACGAGTATTAAATAATATGCTTTCATCAGCTTTAAAATAAAACTGCTTACCAAACTCAATGCAGGCAAAGCTTTTAAGACTTGAATTAAATTCTGATGAGGTTTGAAACACATCACTAGGATTTGAAAATTCGGGATGTAATATTAAATCTTCTTTACTTAACGTGGCAAAAATTTCTTCACCTTTTGCTTTTCCTTCATCAAATACATCATAAGCAAACTGAACATCTTTAAACCAAATACTGCTACCTTGCGAAAGGTATTGTAAAAGTGATGCTTGATGATTTGCTAATTTTTGAGATTGTATATTAGGGATGATGGAAAGTTCTTGTACAGCTTCAACAGATAATTGGTTTTCAATGTCGAATGTTCGTATCGATTCAATATGATCTCCAAAAAATTCGATACGATAAGGTAGTTCATTTGAAAACGAATAGATATCGACTATACCTCCACGAATAGAAAACTGCCCAGCTTCGTAAACAAAGTCAACTCGTTCAAATTCATATTCTGTTAAGAAATCGTTAATGGTTTCTATAGAGCAACGTTCGCCACTTTTTAGTTCAAGTGTATATTCCTCTAAGGCAGATTTATCCATTACCTTTTCGGCAAGTGCTTCCGGATAGGTAACAATTATCTTCTCAAATTCTGATGTATGCTTTAATTCATTCAATACTTCGGCACGTTGAAGCACCGCTTGCCTATCAATATTGGTAATGTCGAATGATTTTCGGAAAGATGATGGGAAGAGTAAAACCTTTTTATCGCTTAGGTTTTCTAAGTCATTCTGAAAGTAAACAGCTTCCTCTCGGTCGGATAAGACAATAAGTTGCCCTTGCTTTTGTACAAAATACAAAGCTAATGATACTAAGGCATCCGACGAGCCAACTAATCCTTTTAAATGAATGTGAGGATTTTTTTGAGAAGCAATTGCACGAGCTATGCTCGTAATTCTTTCGTCGGTTTTGTAAAGTTGAAATAAATCTTTAATGTTCAAAACTATACAAAGGTAGTATTTAGAAATGAGATTCTAGACCGCAGAAAGTTAACTATTTAGTATTATTCATTACTCTAATCCAGATACCGTAAAGGATATGTGCTACGGGCATAGTTACGAGTCCGAGTAAAAAGAACAAATATGAAACCCTACCAGCTGTAGAGCTGAATGTCATGAACCCGGTGAAAAACATTAGAATGGAAAACAAGTATATGTTTCTAGATAATTTACCGTAACGATGTGCTTCCGTGTATTCATCTTCGAGTAAATCTACTTTCGGACTTATTAAAAAGAATACAAAGCAAGCAATTACGTTCATTACCACTACAGACCAAATGCTAATAGTGTAAAATGGATTCATTGGCTTAGCCCAAACGTAATTATCAATTAGTAAAGCAATAATTGAAAACAGGATTGATATTATAATTAAGCGAATAATTACCCAGCGATGCGATTCTTTTAAGTTCATGGTGTAAATATAGGAGTTTCTAATATTCGAATAATGTTATATTTGTAACAAAATATACACTCATGAAGGCATACGTTTTCCCTGGACAAGGAGCTCAATTCGTAGGAATGGGCAAAGAACTATACGAACAGAACGCTGAAGCAAAGGCGATGTTCGAAAAGGCAAATGAAATTATCGGTTTCCGAATTACAGACTTAATGTTTGATGGAACAGATGAGGACTTAAGACAAACTAAAGTTACTCAGCCTGCTATCTTTTTACATTCGGTTATATTAGCAAAAACCATAGCCGATTTTAAACCAGAAATGGTTGCTGGACACTCTTTAGGAGAGTTTTCCGCATTAGTAGCAAATGGCACACTTGCTTTCGAAGATGCATTCCGATTAGTTATTGCTCGTGCTAATGCCATGCAAAAGGCTTGTGAAGTTCGCCCATCTACTATGGCTGCTATTTTAGGTTTAGAAGATGAAAAAGTAGAAGAGATTTGCGCATCCATTAATGAAGTGGTTGTTGCAGCGAATTATAATTGCCCAGGTCAGTTAGTGATTTCGGGTAGTATTGAAGGAGTAAACGAAGCTTGTACGAAAATGACAGAAGCTGGAGCGAAAAGAGCATTAGTTTTAAATGTTGGGGGTGCTTTTCACTCTCCATTAATGGAACCAGCTCGTGTTGAATTAGAAGCAGCTATTAAGGCAACGACTTTCAATACACCCATTTGCCCTGTTTATCAAAATGTAAATGCAATGCCAACTACAGATCCAGCAACCATTCAAGCTAATCTAATTGCACAATTAACTGGTGCAGTTCGTTGGACACAAACAGTGAAAGCAATGATTGCTGATGGTGCATCATCATTCACAGAAGTTGGTCCGGGTGCCGTATTACAAGGCCTCGTGAAAAAAGTTGATCGTCAGATGCCTACAGCTAGCGCATAACATGAACTATAACATTTCAGAAATTCATAAGGCCATTGAATTCATCACACCACATTTGCAATCGCATAAAGTGGTGTTGTTTGATGGCCCTATGGGTGCTGGAAAAACTACTCTTTTCTCTGCTTTATGTAAATCATTAGGTTCTACCGACGATTTAAGCAGTCCCACCTTTTCTATCGTAAACGAATACCAATCGAATGTTGGAGTTATCTATCATTTCGATTTCTATAGAATAAAAACTATTGAAGAAGCGTTTGATTTCGGTTTAGAAGAGTATTTGTATTCAGGAAATTATTGCTTTTTAGAATGGAGTGAAAAGGTAGAAGCCTTACTTCCCGATTCGCCCTTGAAAATATCAATAGAAATAATAGATGAAGAAACTCGTCAGTTAATTATTTCTTAATGTTGCATTTTTATATTTACGTATCATGATCAAGAAAATTATTTATGCCTTTGGCATTATTATCGTTTTGTTTTTTGCAGCAGCAATTACACTTCCAATTATTTACAAAGATGATATCATCGCTAAGGTGAAGTCAACGATTAATGAAAGCGTAAATGCAGAAGTAAGCTTTGGAGATTTCAATGTAAGTCTAATTCGCAGTTTCCCTAACTTATCCTTCAGCATGGAAAACCTGATGGTTGTTGGTGTTGATTCGTTTAAGAATGATACCATGGCGAATATTCAAGATTTTAAAGTAGTCGTTGATTTAATGAGTGTAATTAATGGTGGCACAATAAAAATAAAATCATTGGACTTAAATCATGCAGATTTAAAATTCAAAGTATTGCAAAGTGGTAAAGCAAATTGGGATATTGCAAAAGCTGATACAACAACTGTAACAACAACAGATACGGCAGCAAGTAATTTTAAAATTGCATTGAAGTCTTACTCTCTTAAAAACTCAAGCATTGTGTATGATGATAAGTCATTAACTTTTTATACTGCATTGAAAAATGTGAACCACTCAGGTTCTGGAGATTTCACTCAAGATTTATTTACACTGTTAACGAAAACAGAAGCAGATGAATTAACCGTAGGTTACGGTGGAGTAAATTATTTGAGTAAAGTGAAAGTAGATGCTGATGCAGCCATCGACATGAATATGAAAGATTTTGTTTTTACGTTTAAAGACAATGTCATTCACTTAAATGATTTGTTAATTAATTTAGCAGGTATGGTGGCGATGCCCGATACTAATATCGATTTAGATTTAACTTTTGATGCTCAGAAATCTGAATTCAAAAACTTCCTATCTCTTGTGCCTGCGCTATATTCAAGCTCTTTCGATAAACTAACCGCTAATGGAAAGTTTGCCTTAAAAGGATACTACAAAGGAAGAATGAACGCTGTATCAATGCCGGGCTTTGGATTAAATGTACTGGTAGAGAATGGTAGTTTTAAATACCCTGATTTACCTACTGGTGTTAACAATGTTCAATTGCAATTAAATGTTGAAGATAAAGATGGAGTGTTTGATCATACTGTTGTTGATATGAAAAAGCTTCACGTAGAATTCGGTGCTGAACCGTTTGATGCAGTGTTGTTATTAAAGACACCAGAATCGGATCCTGATATTGCTACAGAAATAATAGGTACTATTGATTTAGCTAATATCTTAAAAATTGTTCCTTTAGAAGGCACAACACTTTCGGGTATCATTAAAGCAGATATGATGGCCAAAGGAAAAATGTCGACGATTGAAAAAGGTAATTATGAAAGCTTTGATGCTAAAGGTAATGTTAGCATTAGCAATTTAAAATACAGTAGTAAAGAATCCCCACTTCCATTAAGCATTAGTAACGCAAGTTTTAATTTAAGTCCGAAAAACATTGCTATGAATTCATTCTCGGCAACCTATGGCAAAAGTGATTTTTCAGCAAATGGTACTTTGGAAAATTACTTAGCTTATGCGTTGAAGGGAGCACCAATAAAAGCTAGATTAACATTTAATGCTAAACTAATCGACTTAAATGAAATGATGGGTCCTGCATCATCTGAAGAAAAAGAGGAGACTACAACTGATACATTAACACTCGTTGAAATACCAGCAAACATTGACTTTGTATTGAATTCATCAATTAGCAAAGTGTTATATGATAACATGGAATTAAGTGATATCGCTGGTGCTATCAGTATTAAAGATAAAAAATTAAGCTTCGATAAAGTGGGGATGAAAATGCTTGATGGTACAGTAAAGATGGATGGTTATTATACCACACAAGATATTACTAAACCTGAAGTTAAAATGAATTTTGCTATTCAGAATATGGATATACAGAAATCATTTAAAACTTTTAACACTGTTCAGAAACTTGCACCAATTGCAGAAAACACTTCTGGTAAATTCAGTACTACTTTACAATTCAATTCTTTGATGGGTAATGATATGAGTCCAGTGTTAAGTTCAACAGAAGGAGCAGGTACTTTAGAGTTAATAGGCGCATCAGTTAAAGGTTCGCCAATGCTAATAGAGTTAGGCAATGCATTGAAATCAGATAAATTTAAAGAGTTAAACATCAAAAATACCATGTTGCAGTTCACCATAGAAAATGGTAGGGTGAATGTGAAACCATTTGATTTAAATGCTGGAATTGCTACATTAAATATTGGTGGTTCAAGCGGATTAGATCAAACGATTGACTATGTGATGAAATTGAAATTGCCAAAGAATTTCTTGGGTAATAGTTCTGCATCAGTGTTATCAGGATTAACATCTAAACTTAATTCTAACGGTGCAAATTATTCACCAGCAGATGCTATTAATGTAAATGCATTGGTAGGTGGATTAATGAGCAAACCAACAGTAAAATTAAGCATGGCCGATATGGGTGCTAATATTAAAAATGCTGTGAAAGATGTGTTAACTACTAAAAAGAACGAGGCTGTAGCAAGAGGCAAAGAGGAAGCGAAAAAACGTGCAGATCAAATCTTAGCCGCAGCACAAGTACAAGCCGATGCTGTAAAAGTTCAAGCTCGTAAATTAGCAGATATTACTAAAGCAGAAGGATATGCCGCTGCAGATAAATTAGTTTCATCGGCAAGTAATCCTGTAGCAAAAACAGTTGCTAAAAAATTAGCCGATAAAGCGAAAAAAGAAACAGATGAAAAGTGTGCGAAAATTATTGCTGAAGGTGATAAGAAGGCAGATGATATTATGGCTAAAGCGAGAGCTGAAGCAGCAAAACTAATAGGTTAATATGTTAATGGGATAATATGTTAATATGCTAACGTTTATTTTCATAAGCATATCAGCATACTAGCATATCAGCATATTATTGTGCTGGTGTTGGACAAATATCCCCACGTTGAAAGCGATAATCTTTTTCGCCTAGGCGGTATTTAATGGCAAGAAACAAGAAAGAATATTTATCGAGGGTGTTGTGATAAGCAATACCTTCTATTTTATTATCTAATCCTAAATAATACCGATACCCAATTTCCATTTCCCATCTTTTCTTTAAGACTTTAGTAGTGCTTACTTGTAGTGGTATAATGGGTGTTGATGTTTTTACAGAATGAAGTATAGTATCAGTAACATCAATTGTATTATTCACAAATCCAATTCCTAATCCAGCTCGGTATTGCCATCCATACCAATCGTAAATCATGTATGAGTAGTTAAGTGAAAAATCGAAAGATGAAGTCAATTCAGAACTCGTTTTTTGTGCTATAAGATCTGTACTTATGCTTGTAGAATTTAAAATAGAAGATTTGTATTTACCCATGGCTCGCATGGTTAAAGCTAATGCGGGTCTATAACCTAGAGGTTTCTCAAAACTAAATCCCCAAGCAAAACCTCGTCCGTAGGTGGTAAAGTCTTTGTTAAACACATAATTATTGGAAGCGATGCCAGCTTGAAAAGATAAGTAATAAGGTAATGATGAGCGAGACTTTCCATATAAGAACTTGCTGGAGTTTTTATATTGAGCATTACCTAAAAATGGGATTAGGAACAAGAAAAGAAAAATCCTTTTTTTCATTTACACTAAGTTACATAAAATGATTTGAGCTTTTCCAATATTCAAGCTATCTTCGTTCATGGCTAAATCTAAATCGGTTTTCTTTTGTCAGAGTTGTGGATATCAAGCGGCAAAATGGTTGGGCAATTGCCCATCGTGTGGGGAGTGGAATACATTTGTAGAAGAAGTAGTAGAGAAAAATACCGCTAAACCCGATTGGAAGCAATCATCTACAACACCACGCTCCAATAAACCTATTGCCATTGATCAGATTGAGAAAAATGCGGACGTTAGAATTAACGCTCAAGATGATGAATTGAACAGAGTATTAGGAGGTGGCATAGTGCCTGGATCAATTGTATTAATTGGTGGTGAACCTGGTATTGGAAAATCAACCTTGCTATTACAATTAGCTCTACAACTTAAAACTAAAAAGATTTTATACATTTCTGGTGAAGAAAGTGAGCAACAAATAAAGATGCGTGCAATGCGTATGCAAAGTGCTGAATTCCCGAATTGCTTTATCCTAACCGAAACATCAACCCAAAATATATTTAAACAAATTGAAGAATTACAACCGCAAATAGTGATTGTTGATTCTATTCAAACTTTATATTCAGCACACATAGAATCAACACCAGGTAGCGTTTCGCAGATTCGTGAGTGTACTGCAGAATTACTTCGTTTTGCAAAAGAAACCAATACCCCTGTTTTCTTAGTTGGTCATATTACCAAAGACGGTTCAATTGCTGGTCCGAAAATTTTAGAGCACATGGTGGATACTGTACTTCAGTTTGAAGGTGACAGACATCATACCTATAGAATATTACGTTCCATAAAAAACAGATTTGGTTCTACGAGTGAGTTAGGAATTTATGAAATGCGTGGAAACGGATTAAGAGAAGTTTCAAACCCTTCGGAAATATTAATATCTCAGCGTGATGAAGAATTGAGTGGTATCGCTATCTCGGTAACTATAGAAGGCATGCGCCCAATGTTGATTGAAGCACAAGCATTAGTAAGTGTTTCGGCCTATGGTACACCTCAACGTTCGGCTACAGGGTTTGATACCCGACGAATGAATATGCTTTTAGCAGTATTAGAAAAACGCTGTGGTTTTAGATTAGGGGTGAAAGATGTGTTTCTAAACATTACAGGTGGTATAAAAGTAGAAGACCCTGCAATCGATTTAGGAGTAGTAAGTGCTATCATTTCATCACATGAAGACCTTGCCATCTCTAGTAAACATTGCTTCGCAGCGGAAGTTGGATTATCAGGAGAAATTAGAACCGTAAACAGAATAGAGCAAAGAATCTCTGAAGCCGAACGTTTAGGTTTTGAGAAGATATTTGTGTCGAGGTATGCTATTAAAGGACTTGATACCAAAAAATACAACATCGAAATCGTTCCTTTAAGCAAGTTAGAAGAGTTATTTCAACAATTATTTGGTTAGAAATCAATTCATTCAGGCATTACTTTTTCGTTTTCGATTACCGATTTACTATATTTGCATCAAACAACAGATTAATATAAAATGAGAAAAATTTTCTTAATGTTCGCTGCCGCTACTGTATTAGCTGCATGTTCTTCAGAACCAAAACAAAGCACAAGTGCTGATTCTACAACAGTTGAAACAGCTATGGGTAAATTCGATGCGTACGGTGAAGTAATTACTCCCGATAGCGCAATTGATGCAACATTATTAGTTGCTGAAATGGGCAATGCTCCAACATATGATGCTAAAATTAAAGGTACAGTTGTAGATGTTTGTGTGAAAAAAGGATGCTGGATGTCTGTTGAATTAGGTAATGGCGAAATGATGCGCGTTACTTTTAAAGACTACGGTTTTTTCGTTCCTGCAGATAAAGAGAAAATGGTTGGTCAAAATGTAATCATCCAAGGAACTGCAAAATTTGAAACCATAACAGTAGCTGATCAAAAACACTACGCAGAAGATGGTGGTGAATCTAAAGAAGTAATAGATGCGATTAAAGAAGATAAAAACGAATTATCATTCGAAGCAATTGGAGTATTAGTTCCTCAAGCAGAAGCTAAAAAAGCAATTTAATCTCTAAAAAAATATCAAAAAAGCCTCGAATTTATTCGGGGCTTTTTTTTTGAATTTATAATTGGTGGCACCACTTAAGTCATGCCACCAATTACCTGCATTTATGCATGTTTTTTAAAAAAGTTGCATAAATGCAACTTTTCCCCTCTCATGCAATTTATTCGCCATCTTTTAACTGAATACTTTGAAATTATTTGATTTTTTAAATTCAAATAGAATGATTTAAGTAATTTTTTGTTCATTTTTAACAAAAACGGTATCGGAAACATGTCTACCCTAATTGTAAATAATAAAAAATTCGAATTATATATCTCGTCTGAGTTAATTCAAAATAGAATTACTGAATTAGCCGCGCAAATAGAAGCCGATTATAAGGATATTGAAGTTTGTTTCGTATCGGTACTAAACGGTGCACTCTATTTTACCTCCGATTTAATGTTGAACTACCCAAAGCCTTGTACCTTGCAAACCGTAAAGTGTAAATCATACGAAGGACTAAGCAGCACTGGTAAAATTGAATTTCAGCTTCCGTTCAATGACCAAATCAACAATAAGCATGTAATACTTTTGGAAGATATTATTGATACAGGCACCACACTCACTTTCCTCCTCGAAG
Organism: Sphingobacteriales bacterium; assembly: GCA_044337515.1. Lineage (GTDB taxonomy): Bacteria > Bacteroidota > Bacteroidia > Sphingobacteriales > Sphingobacteriaceae > CAJBVG01. The sequence goes on from JBIINK010000007.1 coordinate 12,034, forward strand.
AGATAAAAGCATATCAACCAGCATCAGTTAAAATATGTACTCTTCTCTTAAAACCCGATGCATTAACTCATCCCTTAAGCATTGACTACATTGGTTTCGAAATACCGAATGCTTTTGTGTTGGGCTATGGCCTTGACTATGACGGACTAGGACGAAACTACAAAGACATCTACAAAATTATTTAACAGTTTTTTCGACAATTCGACTGTTCGGCCTTTCGACATTTCGAAAAAAAGGATACCTTTGGCCAATTTATAGCCTTCCTATTATGCCAAAAGATCAATCCATAAAATCAGTATTAATTATCGGTTCAGGTCCAATTATCATCGGACAAGCCTGCGAATTCGATTATTCTGGCTCTCAAGCTGCCTTATCTTTAAAAGAAGAAGGCATTGAAGTGTCGATTATCAACTCGAATCCGGCTACCATCATGACCGATAAGGTTATTGCTGACCATGTGTATTTATTACCACTTACCTGCGAATCAATTGAGCAAATTTTACAAGAACGTAAAATTGATGCGGTAATTCCTACCATGGGCGGACAAACAGCCTTGAATCTAGCAGTTGAAGCAGATGAGCGTGGAATTTGGAAGAAATATGGCGTAGTAATTAAAGGTGTGGCGATTGCTGCCATCGAAAAAACTGAAAACCGTGAGGAGTTCCGTAAATTGATGATAGAAATTGGTGTAGGTATTGCCAACTCTAGAATAGCAAACTCTTACCTAGAAGGGAAAGAAGCCGCACAAGAAATAGGATACCCACTAGTAATTCGCCCATCATATACCTTAGGAGGTTACGGAGGTGGATTCGTTCACAATAAAGATGAAATTGATGAAGCATTAAACCACGGTTTACAAGCTTCTCCAACACATGAGGTGTTAGTAGAACAAGCGGTTATTGGTTGGAAAGAATACGAATTAGAATTACTTCGTGATAATAATGATAACATCATTATCATTTGCTCTATAGAAAACTTCGACCCAATGGGTATTCATACAGGCGACTCTATTACGGTTGCTCCTGCCATGACGTTATCGGATCGTTGTTACCAAGAGATGCGTAACCATGCCATAAAGATGATGCGCTCGATTGGTGATTTCGCTGGTGGATGTAATGTTCAGTTCTCTGTGAACCCAGATACCGAAGAAATTATTGCCATCGAAATTAATCCTAGAGTTTCTCGTTCATCAGCCTTAGCTTCTAAAGCTACTGGATATCCAATCGCAAAGATTGCTGCAAAATTAGCAATCGGTTATAACCTTGATGAAATTGAAAATCAAATTACCAAAACTACTTCAGCATATTTTGAACCAACTTTAGATTACGTTATCGTAAAAATTCCTAGATGGAACTTCGATAAATTTAAAGGTGCCAACAGAACACTAGGCTTACAAATGAAATCGGTTGGTGAAGTAATGGCGATTGGTAGAAGCTTCAACGAAGCCTTACAAAAAGCTTGTCAATCTTTAGAAATAAATAGAATTGGATTAGGTGCCGATGGTAAGCAAAGCAGAAACCTTGAAGAAATAATGAAAGGCTTAGAGAACGCAAGTTGGGATCGTTTATTCCATGTGCGTGATGCTTTAAGTTTAGGTGTGCCAATTACATCAGTACAAAAAGCGACTAAAATTGATCGTTGGTTCTTAATGCAAATTAATGAACTGGTAAATATCGAATTAGAAGTAAAACGTTATTCACTAGCTAATATTCCTACCGATGTTTTGTTCAACGCAAAACAAAAAGGATTTTCTGATTTACAAATTGCATACTTACTTGGTGTTACCGAAGATGAAGTTTACGATAAAAGAAAATCTTTAAACATGCGTAGAGTATATAAAATGGTAGATACTTGCGCTGCAGAATTCCCAGCACAAACTCCATATTTCTACTCAACATTCGAAGGTGAAAACGAATCAATAGTTTCTGATAAGAAAAAAATTATCGTACTAGGTTCTGGTCCGAATCGTATTGGGCAAGGTATCGAATTCGATTACTCTTGCGTACACGGTTTAATGGCTGCAAAAGAATCAGGTTACGAAGCCATCATGATTAACTGTAATCCTGAAACGGTTTCTACCGACTTTAACATGGCCGATAAATTATACTTCGAGCCAGTATTCTGGGAACATGTTCGTGAGATTATCGATTTAGAAAAACCAGAAGGTGTGATTGTTCAGTTAGGTGGACAAACTGCATTGAAAATGGCAGAAGATTTACACCGCAACGGAATAAAAATTATTGGTACCTCTTATGATAATATGGACATCGCTGAAGACCGTGGTAGATTCTCGGATCTATTGCACGATTTAGGAATTCCATATCCGAAATATGGTGTTGCTGAAACTGCTGATGAAGCGATTAAGGTTGCCAAAGAAGTAGGTTACCCAGTGTTGGTTCGTCCGAGTTATGTACTCGGTGGACAAGGCATGAGCATCGTAATTAATGATGAAGAGTTAGAAAAAGCTGTTGTAAAATTATTAAGAGACATCCCTGGAAATAGAATATTAATTGACCATTTCTTGGATCGTGCTGAAGAAGCAGAATCGGATTCGATTAGTGATGGAACAGATGTTCACATTGTAGGATTAATGGAACACATTGAGCCTGCTGGTATTCACTCTGGAGATTCGAGTGCGGTACTTCCACCATTCGACTTATCACCAAAAGTGATTGGTTTAATGGAAGAGTATACTGTGAAATTAGCCAAAGCATTAAACGTTTTAGGTTTACTAAACATTCAGTTCGCCATTAAGAAAGAAGAAGTGTATGTTATTGAAGCGAACCCACGTGCATCTCGTACGGTACCATTTATTGCGAAAGCATACGATGTACCTTACATCAACATTGCAGCGAAAGTGATGATTGGTGCAAATAAGTTAAAAGACTTTAAAATAGAACGTAAGTTAACGGGTTATGCTATTAAAGAACCTGTTTTCTCTTTCCATAAATTCCCTGAAGTGAAGAAAGAGTTAGGACCTGAAATGAGATCAACAGGTGAAGCAATTCGTTTCATTAAAGATTTAGAAGATCCTTACTTCCGTCAGTTGTACAAAGAGAAATCGATGTACTTAAGTAAATAATTTTCTAATGAACGCTATTGAAATCATTGGGTTTGTAACAGCTGTTCTTGGAATTTATTTAACTGCTAAAAAAAATATTATCGCATGGCCAATTCTCATTCTGAGTTCATTGGCCTATGCTTATTTTTTCTTCGAGATAAAACTTTACGCCGACTTCTCTTTGCAATTCTTTTTTGTAGCTACTTCTATTTTCGCATGGATTAATTGGAAGAAATCTATGGCGAATGAACATGCATTTGTTGTACACCGATTAGCAATAAAAAACATCACCGGATTATTTTTATTAATTGCATTTTCAGGAATTATAATTGCAAAAATTTTAACGAAGTTTTCTGATGCAACGTATGCAGAATACGATAGCATTTTGTTTAGTGCAAGTATTGTGGCATCCATTCTATCAGCAAAAATGTTTTTAGAAAATTGGTATTTCTGGATTGTTATTAATTTATCGTACATCGTTTTGTATATTTATAAAGAAGCGTATTTAACCGCAGTACTTTATGCCATACTCGTTGCACTAGCTGTGTTAGGTTTACGTGAGTGGAAGAAACAATTACATGCTTAAAATAGCCATCATTGGTCCAGAATCTACAGGTAAGTCGGAAATGGCTGCCTACCTCGCCAAGCATTTTAATTGTTTGTGGGTACCCGAGTATGCACGTGAATATTGTGCAAACTTAGACAGAGAATGTACCATAGAAGATGAAATCAATATGTTTCACGGACAGTTAGCCTTAGAACACAAAATTGAAAAAGAAGCACTCGAAAATAATCATCCTTATTTATTTTGCGACACCACCATCATTACTGTAAAAGTATGGTGCGAACACGTGTTCGGATATTGTCCACCCGAAGTAGAACAAGAATACCAAACTAGGCATTACGATTTGTATTTAGTAATGAAAGACGACTTGCCTTGGCAAGATGATCCACTCCGAAATTTCCCAGGCGAACGCGCTTACTTTATGGAATGGTATACTCGACTTATGGAAGAAAAAGGAGCGAAGTATGAGATTGTTGATGGAATAGGGAATAGTAGATTTGAGAAAGCGGTGAAAGAATTAGGAATTAAGACTTAATTAATAATATGTTCCATGTTATCAAATATATATCTACATTCAAATAAATATTACTACTACAAGTAATATATTTATTTATTAATGAATAAATAATTTAAAACTATTCAACATGAAACGTAGGCTTATATTTCTTATTTTATTTTTAATTGGCTCTTTTAGATTATTTGGACAAATATTAAATGATGAACCAACCTTTGATTCAATTAAAAAACAGTTTTACAACTTTACGGTGGGTAAAAATGATACAAGTTTTGACGGTGGTAACACTCAATATAAAAGATTTGTAAGTGAAATGGATTATAAGTTTAACAAATCTTCAAAAATTTCAGATTATGTAAATGCTGTACATAATTTTAACAATTCGATTTCAAATAATAGTATTTCTACAGCAAATTCTGCTCTGATCTCAGATTGGTTTAATATAGGACCTAATAAAGATTTAATTTCTAGTATAGGTAGAGTAACAGCTATTTGGGTTAATCCACAATCTCCTTATAATGTAATTATAGGTACAAGAAGTAGTGGGATATGGAAAACAAAAGGCGGTTATGTTAATCCTGTCTGGGAATGTATTACTCCAAACATGAAAGCTTGTGGGATTTCTTCAATTGCAGTAGCAACTGATACAAATGTTATATATGCTTCAACTTCTTTTTCTGGGAGTTTGGTTTCTTTTTATGGAGGAGGATTAATTAAAAGTTATGATGGTGGATCAACTTGGCAACGAGAACAGGATTCAGAATTCCCTGTAGGTTTTTTGGGAAATAGTGGAAGTAATGGGAAAAGATTTACAATTCCATTAGCATTTAAACCAAATTCATACGAATTACTTATTGGTTGTGAGAAGAAAGTTTGGAAAAAGCATTGTGAAGAAAATAATCAGTATTGGGATTTATTAGCTAAGTCTGATTTAAGTGCCCTTAGTAGTTCCTTAATTATAACAAGTATTCAGTTTAATGATGATAATCCTAATATTGCAATTTTCAAAGGCGATTTCGACACTCATTTATTTACAAAATATACCTTAGATGGTGGCAATATATGGAAAAATTTTACTTATAATACAAGTGCAAACTATTTTAATAAGCCTTCAGGTGCCACTGATTTTGAATGTTTAATTAGTAGCACGTTCTATAATAATGATATTTATTTGTTGATAGCTACGAAATACTCAGTAAATTCTAATAAAACATTAAAGGGTAGATTAATTAGATTTGCTCAAGACGTAAATGGCAATTTTGTTGAAACATCAAATAAATGGGATATTAATAATTTTAATTCAGACACCGAAGAACCTATTTTTAAAGGCATCTTAGGTGAGATGGTCATTTCGTATAATAATATATCTCAAAAGTATGAATGTATATATGGACAAACACAAGGAGTAATTAAGAAAGGTATATTTGATAATAATATTTCTGAAATTTCTTTTTATAGTTTCTCATATTATTTACCCTCTACTGGAGATGGAGATACGCATGCCGACATCAGAGATATCTATCAATTAAAAAGTAACTCTATAAATACTTCGCCTATATTTATAGCAACAGATGGTGGTGTTAGTATGGCAAATTCATTACCTACATATGCATATGATTGGACAAACATAAATGGAATCGGTTTGACTATTTCCGAAAGTTTGGGATTTAATAATTCGGAGTTCGATAAGTTTTATTACGCTTTTGGTGGTTACGATGGAAATTCATGGATAAGAAAGAGACAAAATGGTAATCTTATTTTTACTCAAGACACAAAATCAATATCTATTATTAAAACTTTACCTGCAGATGCATTTGATGTAACAATTAGTAAAAAATATGATATTGATCAAAAAAACATTGTAGCCACAATTAATGGTAGTGGGTATGATTTTAGTGTATTAAACTACGATTATAGGCCAGGTAATTATGGAGGCTACCTGCCTCCATCTTCAATAGATACAAAATACGAGAATAATTATTTTCAACGCCAAAATGATTTTGATTTTGATGGCGGATTATATAGTACCACTAGTGATGTATTCTATTACCCTAAATATTTTGAAACCACAAATCAATCCCATGCACCCTCATGGACTAATAAAAGCACAACAGATTATTTTGAGTCTAATAATACATCTCCAATAAAAACAAGAGGTGCAATCTCAGCATTTAGATTTTTTGAGGATGCCAATGGTATTACACATTCTATTTATACCATGAAAGGTGTAGTTGATGTAAATGAATTTTCTGATACAAAAAGTAGAGTTATATCTGTTAAGTATGACCCAAATAGTGCAACAGCAGATTTAAAATATATAAGAACTGATATTACTCCCTTTAATGTCTATAATAGTAATAGGGATTTGGTGCCTAATAATACTGTTTATGAAACTTGGGCACAAGACATTGAATATAATGATAATAACCCAGAAGAAGTTTGGATTGCATTTGGAGGATTAAGAGGTCTGAATGGAATTGGGAGGGTTTTCAAAAGACAATATGACATCAATACAAACAGTTATCAATGGTTTGATTTTAGTAATGGGTTACCAGACTTTCCGGTTCTATGTTTAGTTTATTGGAAGGGATCTGATGACATAATTTTTGCCGGTACTGATGTAGGTGTCTATTATTATGATAAGCTAAATAATACATGGACGCCATTCATGAATAGCTTTCCATATTCAACTGTAAATGATCTTGAGATAAATTATTGTTCAAATAGTTTAAGAGCAAGTACATCGGGGCGAGGAATCTGGGAGACTACATTACCTGATATTGGATTTGATAATGAATTGCCAATTGAAATTACAAGTAACCAACTTTGGAATACAACAAGAGACACCTATAAAAATGTTCTTATAAAAAGTGGTGCAACTTTAACTATTGAAGGAAATCATAATAGTAATGACAATACTAATTCAGTAGAAATCAGAATTCCTAAAGAAAGACAAATTATGGTTGAACCAGGAGGAAAACTTATTATTTCTGGTGCTACGATTACCAATCATTGTGATTTATGGGATGGTATTCGCGTAATTGGACAAAAATCAAGTTTTCAAACAGATGAAAATCAAGGAAGAATTATTCTTAAAAATGGAGCAATAATTGAAAATGCAAGGACTGGTATAAGTACAAGTAAGGTTTATGATTGGGGGTGGGACCAAAATACAACAGGAGGAATTATTACTTGTTATAATTCTACTTTTAGAAATAACAGAAGGGATGTTGAACTACTTTCTTATCATAGAATACCTGACCACAAAACTTCAGAATTACCCTATAGAGCAGTTTTCTCAAAGTGTAAATTTATAACTGACAATGATTATTTATTTGAAAATCAGACTCCCGTACATATAACAATGTGGGATGTTAATGGAGTTAATATTGTGGGCTCAGAATTTATTGATTCACGTGAGAGTCCAATTGGCGGCATAGGAATTTATACAATTTCATCAGGTTTTAATATAAACGAATTTTGTGCTGTAACAGATGAAATTCCAGTTGCATCTAAGCCTGCTTGTAATGGTGACGAGTCTAAATTTACCAATTTAAATTATGGAGTTTATAGCTTCGGACAATCTAATCCAAAGTATAGTGTAAATATTGGAAATACAATTTTTGAAAAATGTAATCGAGCAATTTATTTGAATGGAGTTGATTACGCCTCTGTTTTTCTAAATACAATAAACGTAATTAAGAAACAAAGTCAAATTGAAGACCAATCTAGCCTAGAAAGATATGGTATATATTTAGATATGTGTAAATCATATAAAATCGAAGAAAATGGTGTAATGGGGGATATTAATAGTAATAATACAAGTTCATTTGGTATTGTTGCTCGAAATATGCATGGGGAAAACACAAGAATTTATAAAAATAGATTAGTAAACCTTACTATTGGAATTGAAGCAATCGGCAGAAATAAAAGCTCAACACTTGAAAAGGGCTTACAAATAATCTGTAATGATTTTAGTGATTCTAAATTTGATATATATGTGACAAACGATCCTGATATCCCTGTTCAAAATAATATTAGAGGAATTGCAAGAAGTCAAGGATTCCCCGACCCACTCAACCCTGGAAAGTTGGCTGGAAATTTATTTGGAAATTCTAGCACCCATCTTATTGGAAATTTTATTAATGAAGGTGGTTTTATAAATTACTATCATCATTCTCCAACAAATAAAAATCGGTTAAAACCTCATATTTATAGTGATGTAACAAAAATTGGACTAATAAATACAAATACACCATATATAATTGAAGAAGCATGTCTTACATCTTTCACAAATATCTTTACTGCAGAACAATTAAGATCATCTGTAATTACAAAGAAATTTCAAATGGAGGAAAATATTGCTGCACTATCGGAATTGTTAGATGCTGGAAATACTGAGGAATTTTTACTAGGCTTGGATTTGAGTAATGAAAATTTTATAAATTCAAATTACTTTTTGTTAATGAATGTTTCACCATTTTTATCAAAAAGTGTTTTATTAAAGGTAGTAGCAAATGAATGCGCTTTTTCAAATGCTATGATAAGAAATGTGTTGGTAGCATGTTCTCAAGCTGCAAAGGATGATGAAATTCAAATGTTTTTGGATAATAGAAGTAATCAACTTCCTATTTATATGAGAGAACAAATTAATCTTGGATTAATAGAAATGTCGGCTTTGGAGGTGGAAGAAAAGATTATAGGCTCATATAAAAGTGAAATAGACCAATCTATAATAGAGACCATGTGGAGGGCAACTCAAGACACATTGGACCTATCGAATAGTATTTTTAATATTTTTAATGAAATAGAAGACCCATCATTAAAACTTCAGGAGATTCAATGGTTAGATGCATCTGGTAGAGAAAATCAAAGTAATGATCTTCTTTCGCAATTAGCATCTAATATTTCTGAAGAGGATCAAGAAAATTTTAATATTTTTAGTACAATGCGATTAAAATGTTTTGATTATTCAATAAATAATGTTGATATTCTAAATTTGAATCCGGAAGAAATATTGAATTTGGAATCAATGATCTCAATTCCAGTTTCCTCTGTGGCACCTGCAATGGCATTATTAAAACTTAATAATATGCTTGTATATAATGAGCCATTATTAATACCACAAACGAATTCAAATAGAGTTGTAAAAATTGGCAGTAATCAATTAATACAAGAATTAGATCCTTCGGAATCCTCATTGAATATAAGCCCCAACCCTGTTAAAGATTTATTCATTGCAAAATATAAAGTGTTGGAAAAATGTTCTAATCTTAAATTGGTTATAAATGACAATATTGGTAATGAAGTTTTGATGAGAAAATTAGAAAATAGAATTGATGAAATTATAATTGATTGTGGAAGTATGATTACTGGTAATTACATCGTAACACTTAAGGCTGATGGAATTAAACCTATTAGTCAAAAAATAGTCATTACTAAAAATTAATTATGAAAAAGGTATTACTATTATGTATTTTTTCTTTTTTTGTTTTGAGATGTTTCCCTCAAAACCCTGGACCAAATATTTCTTGGCAAAAGTGCTTTAGTACAAGTAAAAATGATGAAGTATTATGTATAAAGGAACACCCTAAAGGAGGGTTTCTAGCAACAATGTATTTTGAAGCTAAAGATAACTTTTTGAGTAATGACACCTCTACAGGAGGTTATCTAATTAGGTTTGATAACAATTTTAATATACAGTGGAAAATGCATATTCCATTTTATGCAACACGAATTTTCGTTTTACAGGATAATTCGCTAGTACTGGGTGGGCAAGTATCTAAATATTTAGATAAATATGAGTTGTTTGATAGTCTACACACCGTAGATTTTTATGCTCCCGATGTGGCCTTGATGAAACTAGATTCTACAGGGAAAAACATTATTTGGGCGAAGGCATTTGGAACAAACGGTGAAGAATACCCTTCGGATATTATCATGACATCAAATGGTGATTTTTTAATTAGTGGAGATACTAATTTTCAGGGTGGAGATTTAATCCCTTTTCCACCATGTTATAATCCATTTACAAGAGATGCTTTTATAATTAAGATTGACTCTTTAGGTAAAAAGAAATGGGTTAAAGTATTTACTGGTACCAAAAACGAGAAACCAATAGGAAGTATAATTGAAGTAAATTCAAATAAGTTTGTGTTTGATGTATTTTCTAATTCAGACGATTGCGATTTTGATAGTACAAAGCCCATGGATTTTGACAGTTTGAATTATAGAATTCTCACAGTGGCTTTGGATTCAAACGGAAATCAATTATTGCATCAGTTAGATGAATCTGGTAGAAACTTTCATTGGTTAAATAAAAGTATTTATAGGAATGGGAAATATTACAAAGTGGGTAATATAGATGCAAAGCTTTCATCGAATCCTACTTTTCCATATCATAATGAACGTGAGGGTAGAATAGGGATTTTTGATTCTAATTTCAATTGTATTTTTGCAAAATCTTTTGGTTCTTCTAATAATGATTTTTTTACAGATTTTAATATTGATGAGTATGGTAATTTCTATTTTCTTGGAGAAACGAATTCCAATACTAATTCTGGAGATATTATCAATTATAAAGGAGGATATGCGGATTTTTGGTTATTAAAAACTGATTCTAATTTTAATATTATATGGTCAAGAAATTTTGGATCTAGTAATAAAGATTGCGCATTAATATATACAGAACAAAAAAAGTTAATGGTGTTTAGTGAAAATCAGATTATAATTGGCACTCGTTTATATCCACCATCAAGTTTCCCAGATGGAGATGTTGAGTGTGGTAGATATGATTACAATCAAAGTTTGGGCACTCAATACACCGATGCTTGGATTGTAGCTTTCGATTTAACAACAAGTTTAGAGTTGCAAAAATCAGATATTGGAAATTCTTTTGTTATTTTTCCTAATCCAAGTAGCAATGAAATAACTATAAAAAACAAATATCCTTTAAATAAAAGATTAAGGGTGAATATTTATGATGGAACTGGTAAAATAGTTAAAGAGATCTATTATACGGATGATGAAGAGTTAAAGATTAATGTGAATGAATTATCTGATGGTATTTATTCTATAAGTATTATTCGAAACAAAAAGCTTTTATATTCTCAGAAAATTATTATTAAAAAATAGACTAATGTTTGAGGGTAGTATTTATGATAAGTATGTGAAAATAAAGTAATAAATATAAAAAAAGCCAGTTCGCATAAACCGGCTTTCTCAATACTAATATCTCAATTCTTGATACTATTCCAACACAAACTTATATCCAATCCCTCTAACCGTTTGCAATAGCATCGGGTGTTCTGGGTTAGTTTCTATTTTCTTACGTAAACGAACGATGTGCATATCAAGTGTACGAGTATTTACATCAGAGTTATAACCCCAAACCACCATCATCAATTCATCACGGTTAATAACCTTGTTCATGTTTTTTAAGAAGTATAATAATATGCGGTTCTCTAAAATGGTAAGCTCCACTTTTTTGCCTTCACGCATTAACATGTGAGTACTTGGGTGATGCTCCATGTTAGCGAATTTAATGATATCGGGTTTGTCGGAATTCACAATGAATTTCACTTTGTTTTCAATCAATGCCATTAACACTTCCATGCTAAAAGGTTTGGTGATGTAATCACTTACACCAAAATTATAGGCATCAATTTTATCAATATCTTGAGCTTTCGCGGTAATCATAATTACAATACCATTGAAATCTTTTTCGCGAACAGCAGTACAAACTTCATTACCCGTTTTACCAGGTAGCATCCAATCCAATAAAACTATATGAGGTTGTTCTTTTATGATTAAGGCCTCACCGCTGTTTCCATCAGCTGCTTCAAAAACTTGGTAACCTTCTGAAGCGATGCGTTGGCTTACTAATAAACGCAAGTTGGCGTCGTCTTCTACAATGGCAATTTTTACTTGGTTCTTTTCCATGGTTGTGGTTTTATAAGTGCAAAGCTATTATACAATTCTGTAATTTATTGTAACAAGCTTATTATAATTAATCTATAGGTAATAATATTCTAAATTCTGAGCCTTGTCCCAATTCACTTTTCACGGAGATATCTCCTTTCATAAATTTAACCACTTCCTTACAAAAGGCTAATCCTATGCCCACACTACCTTGTTGGTTAAATTGATTTTCTATTCGGTAAAACTTATTAAATACATTTTCAATTTCATCTTTCGGAATACCAATACCTTTATCGGTAAAGAAGATTGTCAACTGATCTTTTACTCTACGTATTTTTATTTGAAGATGTTTTTTATCAATCGGAGAATACTTGTAGGCATTGTCTATTAAGTTTTGAAACAAGCTATATAATAAAACTCGATCACCATTATAGTATAAAATATTTTGTACTGAATATTCTATATTGAAATCAGGATATTTTAATTGATAAGCATCTACAATGTCTCTACAGAAATCGTATAAATCTATTTTCTCTTTCTTTATAATTAAACTTCTATTTTCTAATTGAGTTAATGAAAGAAGTTTATTCATTAATTCATTTAGTTTATCTGCTTCTTCGTCCAGTATTCTCCCGTACAACTCTTTATCCTTTTCATTTAATACCTTTTGATTTTTAATATTATTAGCTGCAATTTTTATAACACTCACAGGAGTTTTAAACTCATGCGTTAAATTGTTTACGAAATCATATTGAAGCTTAAATAGCTTTGCATTAATGTTGAGGTTTCGATAAATTAAAATCGCAATAAACAACATAATAAGGTAAACCGCCAAAATACCAATAGCTATTGGTGTAAACAGCATACTGATACGATGATTCACAAATTGCTTTGATGACACAAAGTATAATTGGTAATCAGAAAAGGCGCCAGGTAAAGCAATGCCTGTGGTAAAATAACCACGGTCATTCATCAGCGAGTCAAACGTAACCGGACGAATTAAAATGTTCTCGTACAGGTTCGGATTGCTATTGTAAATTTTAAGTTTGTTTGGATCCAAATGGAAACTCAACATATCCTGATCGTAGGCAAATATTTCTTTGATGTTGAAATTCGTTAAGTTACTGTATACTCTTAAGTCGGTATTACGTGGTACATTTATAAAGCTAACTTGCTTATCATTGAAAGAGTAGAAAACTTTAAACACTACATCGGGTGTAATTTCTTTGGTAGAGTCGTAATGATTCACGTAGTCAGCAAATTTAATCACAGCCTTACTAAAATCATTTGCATCCTTACCAGTAAATTCTCCAAAGGTGTTCTTTTTAAATAAGCAAGTAGCAACCGGACGATCAGCTTTGTATTGAATGTCGTAAACAGATTTCACCCCTATCGAAAACTTATCCTGACGAAATCCATCATTGATGGGAAGATTGCCTACTTCAATATCATAAAAAGTAATGTTTTTAATGATGGAATAATTTTTAAAAAAGTTGTCCGAGAGGGCGATCATCGATACTGAGTCGAGGTAACCTTGGTATAATGATATCTGCGGAATCTTTGTAAAGATTAACTCATTATAGGGTTTCAGAGCATCTTCTAATACTTCTACCTTATCGGTTACGAATTGAGATTCGATTACTTTCTGAGTGAATTTATAACCAAAGAATAAAGCGATAAAAAATGTTATAGTTAACACCACTATAAAAATAGGGATGAGCGCATAATTTTTTCTGTACGAATTCTTTTGAGGTTTATTACTCATTTCCTATTCATTAAATTCTCTTCAAAAAACATTTCTAACTCAGTGTAGAGTGTAATTTTATTTTCTTCTTTCCTAAAGCCATGAGCTTCATCGGGGATGAGTAAATAGTTTACTTTGATATTTTGATTCTTAATATTTTTTACAAACTGATTAATTTCATCAACACTCATACGGTGATCATTCTCACCATGTGCAATAAATAAGGGTACTCTAATTTTATCGGTATGAAATGCTGGAGAACACTCTTTTAAATATTCCACATCTTTTTCGGGGTTGCCAATCATCTCATACATCATCTCTAAATATTGATGATCATAAGGAGGCACTTCTTTTAAGTAAGAAAACAAATTGGTATAGCCAGAACACGATGCAGCACATTTATATAAACCAGAGTCTCTAATCACGCCATTTAAGGCAAAGTAACCACCGAAGCTCATTCCATATATCCCTATTCTCGCAGTATCAATAATGCCTTTATTGATAAGATGATACACAGCATCGGTATAATCATCCTGCATTTTACGACCTATTTGTTTAAAGCCAGATTGATGAAAGGCCTTACCAAAACCTTCTACACCTCTTGGGTTTACTCGTAGTACAGCATAGCCTCTATTTGCAAAGAACTGTACTTCTGGGTTAAACGCCCAATGTGTTCGTTGCCATAAATAAGGCTTTGCCAATACAATTAATGGGTATTGGGTTTGTTTAATCAGTGGTAATGTTAAATAACCTTGAATGGTTAAGCCATCTCGAGATTTAAATTCAAATGATTCACTGCTGGCTAATTGTGTATCATCTAACCATGGTGATAGTTTTCCAATTTCTTTTATCTCATCCTTTTTTAGATTGTAGATATAATATGTTCCTAAGCTTTTATCACTATAGAATTTAATTAGGAATTGATTATCATCTATAGTATTGTTTATAATATTGAAATTGCATTTTTGGTCAATTTTTTTACATGCAATCTCAATTTTTTTAAGTGTTGGGTTTAAAAAGTGTGTGTATAATTTTCCTGTTCGATACTTTGCGTACAATGGTAAGTGTGTTGTATAGGAAACTGAAAGATCAGTTATGTCAGCATCATTTTGTTGATAGATAACTTCCTGTTCTTTCCCTGTTTCTAAATTGAAAATTACTAATGCCACCTTATCTCTATTGATATTAGAGAGTGCATAAACACTATGGCCATCCTCACGAAAACAAATGGGATAGAAGATTTCTTTAAAATTAACAGTGAGAATTTCTTTGTATGAATCTTGAATGGTTTTTTTATAGAGCACTTTTTCATTAACACCATCGGTACTTACCGCTAAACGTATATTGCCTTGTAAATCTTCATTCCAGTAGGAAATGTTTCCAGGATTTTTATCAACTAATGTAAGAGCACCGGTATTGTAGTTTAACTTATACAAATCGAATAATTCTTGTTTTCTATTATTAAAGCAAATGTATATCTCATCACCTTTTTGTGGTAAAATATCTAGAAAACGCATTTGAATATTTTCAAATGGAGTAAGGTCTACTTTATTTTTACCATCACTCCCAATTGAAAACAGATGGTAAGTTTCATTACCATCAATATCAACCAAGTAAAGTAATTTGTGGTTATTTACCCAAACATAATTAGCAATACCTCGGGCAGTATCATAGGTGAGTTGTTGTATTTCCCCTGATTGCAAATCCTGAACAAATATGTTAGCTCTGTTTTTGTAGTTTTTGATGAACGAAACATATTCACCGTCTGGAGAAAGTAGCATCTTGCTTTTCTCTGGATTTTTAAAAAAGTCCTCTAGTGGAATTTTCACATACTCTTTCTTATCACCTTTGCATGCTGCTAAGAGATAAAGAAGAAGTCCGAAAAAATAGATTATCCGTTTCAAAAGTTTAAAATAGATTCGAATTTAATAAAATATAGGCAGAA
Organism: Sphingobacteriales bacterium; assembly: GCA_044337515.1. Lineage (GTDB taxonomy): Bacteria > Bacteroidota > Bacteroidia > Sphingobacteriales > Sphingobacteriaceae > CAJBVG01. The sequence continues at coordinate 27,783 of JBIINK010000007.1, forward strand.
TTGCTCATATCCTTTAGCTGTAACACCAATTTTACCCTATTTGCATTATAGGCATATTACTTAATAACTACTGATAATTATAAAAATATTCGATATTTTTATCCAGATTATTATGAAACGAATACTCCAACTCTTTTTTGTTTTAATGCTTATAGGCGGAACTGTTTTTGCACAACGAAGCAATAACGAGGCTTTAGCTAAAGAGTATTTCAAGAATGGGGAGTATGATAAGTCTGAAACAATTTACATTAAGCTCTACCAAGCTGATCCAACGAATACAGAATATTACAACAAATACTTCCAGTGCTTGGTTATTCAAAAGAAATATAACGATGCAGAGAAGCTAGTTAAGAAAATGTTAAAACGTACAAATAGTTATCCAGTCTATTATATTGATTTAGGGTTGTTGTATGATATGCAAACACTGCCAGACAAGGCAAAGAAACAATATGAGGAAGCTTTAAAACGGATGCAACCCGATTTAATGATGTTGGTCGATGTTTGTGCTAATTTCACTGAAGCAAATTTATACGATTACGCACTAAGGTCTATTGACAAAGGAAGAAAGTTAAGCAACAACCCAACATTAATGAGTGTTGATGCTTCTAAAATTTATAGTCTGCAAAATAACAAACAAGGAATCATAGAAGAACAACTAAACCTGTTCGAACAAAACGCCTACGATCAAGAACAAATCCAACAAACCTTTCAGGATTATTTTACAGATGCAAAAGATTATGATTTGTTGAAAGTAGTACTGTTACAAAAACTTCAGAAATTTCCCGATCAACAATTTTATTCAGACTTATTAATTTGGACATTCATACAGCAACAAAATTTTGAAGCTGCATTTATGCAAAGTTTAGCCATGGATAAACGTTTGTCGGAAAATGGTCAACGCCTGTATTCATTAGGGGTTTACTGTAAGAACAATAAACAATATGAAGTGGCTAGTAAAGCCTTTAAAGCAGTAGTTGATAAAGGAAATTCATCACCATTTTATTTGCCTTGTAGACAATTACTATTAACTACACAAAAAGAAAAAATTACATCAAGTGTTTATTCGCAGAACGATATACTCACCTTAGAAAGTAATTACAAAACCTACTTACAAGATTTCGGCGAGCAATCGAACACTGCAGAAACCATGAGAGAATATGCAGAACTCTTAGCCTTGTATTTAAACAAGTCAGCTCAGGCAATAGATATTCTAAAGAAAATTATTGATAATCGATTTGGAATCACATCTTTCTTATCGCAATGTAAATTAGATTTAGGCGATTACTATTTGTATAGTGGTGAAATTTGGGAAGCAGCGTTGTTGTATGGGCAAGTCGACAAAGCTTATAAAGACGAGCCTTTGGGGCAAATGGCAAAATATAGGAATGCTCGCTTATCTTATTATGCTGGGGAATTTGATTGGTCGAAAGCGCAACTGGATATTTTAAAAGCGAGTACATCACAGTTGATCGCAAATGATGCCTTAAATTTAAGTTTGTTGATTTCAGATAATCAAAATGTAGACACCAATCAGCAAGCCTTGCGATTATTTGCATCGGCAGATTTGTTGGTTTATCAACATCAATACAAATCAGCGATTGTAAAATTAGATTCCATTGATACCCTATTTCCGGTAAATGATTTAGATGATGATATTCTGTGGTTAAAATCTACAATTGAAATGAATGAGCAGAATTTCGGACAAGCGATTGAGCATTACCGAAAAATTGTAGATCAGTATAAAGATGGCATTTGGGCTGATGATGCTTTATTTGCTATTGCAGAGGCATATCAATTTAAATTAAAGAATACTGAATTGGCGATGAAAGCTTATCAGCAATTAATAGAAGATTTCCCAGGGAGCTTATTTATGGTAGAAGCCAGGAAGCGATACCGATTACTTAGGGGAAGTTGAGAGAATAATTATAAATTTGCAGAAAATTAAATTCAAATGGTATTATACAGTGTTACAGTAAATGTTGCAGATGAAGTGCATGAGGAGTGGTTACAATGGATGAGAGAGGTTCATGTGCCCGATGTAATGAACACAGGTTGTTTTGTATCAAATAAAATTATGCGATTGAAAGATCCTATTCAAGATGGCAATACATACTCGTTTCAATATTTTGCTGAGACCGATGCGATACTTACACAGTACCTCGAAGTTTATGCTCCTGCCTTAAGAGCAGATGTTGATAGCAAATTTGCAAATCAATACTTAGCATTTCGTACCATTTTAGACGTGATTGAATAATGGAAGTAACTACAACTCCAATAGAAGGCTTGCTTGTTTTGCAACCTAAAATCTGGAAAGATGATAGAGGATATTTTTTCGAAAGTTTTAGAGCCGATGTATTTTCGAAATTAAATATTGATGTGAGCTTTGTTCAGGATAATCAATCACTTTCACAGAAGGGAACAATAAGAGGATTGCATTTTCAAGTATCACCAAATGAACAAGGAAAATTAGTGAGGGTAGTACAAGGAAGAGTACTCGATGTTGTATTAGATATACGCAAAAACTCGCCAACATACGGGCAGCATTTTGCTATAGAGCTAAATGCAGAAAATCAAACTCAATTTTTTATCCCACCAGGATTTGCACATGGTTTCTCAACCCTAGAAGACAATACTATATTTTGCTATAAATGTACCAACTACTATAGTAAAGCAGACGAAGGTGGAGTACTATTCAACGACCCAGCTTTAGGTATTGATTGGAAAGTAGAGGGATTGTTCGTATCCGACAAAGACAAGGAACTGCCTACGTTTGCAGAGTTTGTAAGTCCGTTTTAATCAGACAAAATCTATATTATACTTAGAGATTTATTTTCCCTTATCGAAAATACTTAGAGTCTTTATTTTATCATTTTTGAAATGATAGAGTCCTTATATTTTATTAAATATACCCCAGGTTCTAAATAACTTAAATTATCAATTTTAGAGTTGATGATTATACGAGAGTTAATGTACCTACCTTGTAAATCATAGATACTTATTTCTTCACCATCTGTGATACCATTTACCATTATATGGTCAATAAATGGATTTGGGGATAAATTATAACCCTGCTTAGGGATTTCATTTTCGTTTATATTTAATGGAAGGCAAGTAGTATTTAAGTGATTTAGCAAAGTGCTCATTTGTGGTTTATCAATATTATTTGATGGTTCTATGGATAGAATATAATTCCCCCACCATGGGCCACCTGCCCAATATGTTCCATTAATACAATTTGTTTTTAAATAGTTTAAGAAATTATCAAGAACAACTAACCAACGAGCATCATTAGCCGGAACTCCGTATTCACCAATAAAGCCATTCAGTTTATTTGTCTTTAACCAATTTACAAATGGAGTTGCTCTAGTGACACCAGTATTAGGATTAGCACCTTCAGTAACATAATCTGTATCGTATGATCCAGATGCATCATTATCAAAATATACATGAGCTTCAAAAGTTAGATTTTTTGCTGGATCTATTAGATTTTTTAAATTATCACTGTATTGTATCCATCGAGCAGCCGAACTCCAACTATCACCACCAACTATTATTCTTGTAACAGTATCATTAGTTCTAATCCCATTTATAATTTCTTGAGCAATATTGAACCATTTTGCACTAGTTAGCATATCATGGGGTTCGTTCATTATGCCATATCCCCAAATATTTGAATTTGACTTTAATTCGAATGCTAGTTTAGTCCATAAATCTTTTGCGTTAGCAATACTTAAACTAGGTGATCCAATAATAACCTCTGTTCCATTTAATGTATATCTGCAATAATTATGTAAATCAATAATTACAAGCATATTTCGATTTTGCGCTAACTGCAGAAAATTTTTAATTCGTAATAATTCTGGACCATTTATTGGACCATTTAAAGTTGGTTGAACTCTTTCCCATCTTATTGGTAAGCGTATTAATTTTAATCCTTTCGAATTATAGTAATCCAATTCCCCACTTGTAGGGTAAGTGTAATCACTATTAAATATGCCAGGCATATTTGCACCAAATTCAGCACCAGCTAAATTTACTCCAAAAGGTATTTGCGAAAATGAATCGTTTTTATTTAAAAAGAAAAAGATGATTACAATAAGGATGACTGTATATTTTTTCATAAGGTTAGGTGTAGAAATATTTAATATAAATGTAATGTAGTTTTTTTTATTTCTTTATACTTATCCTGTAATGTTAATTTAATAAGTATTTACTATACAATTTAATATAGTTTAATCTATTTTGTATATGGTTCTGTTCTTATCACCTATTGTTTTAAATAGACTCAATTCCACACCCTTTTTCAGATCCCTACTTGCCGTAGCAGATGAAAGATCTTTAAATATATTCATATAATCTTTTCGTGTAAATCTATTTACACCCAATGAAACAAAGTATTCCAACCGGTCGATGTCCTTTAATGTCCTATTATTATACGAAAGAATACTTTCGAGTGAATTATTAATAACACCAAGCATATACTCAATGAACAGTGTTGATTTTCCAGATTTATCGGAGAGTGCTAATGATTTGTAATATTGTTTTTGAGTCTGACTAATTAATGTTTCAAAAGGTAGAAATTCAAAGATGGGATATTCCGATTTTAGAATTAAATTTTGCCATAATCTTCCCATTCTCCTATTTCCATCCTGAAAAGGGTGTATAAATTCCATTTCATAATGAAATACACAACTTTTAATGATTATTAACTCGTCAGATTTATTTAGATATTCAAATAAATCATTCATCAAATAAGGTACATTTTTATGAGGTGGGGCTAAATGAGTTAATTTATTACCTTTCACAACGCCAACACTATTTTGTCTATATTTCCCGCCATCATCTAATAAACCATGCATTAGTTTCTGATGTGCCTTTAAGAAATGCTTTTCAGATAAAAAGTTAAAATCGCTTAACGATTCGTAAACTTTTATAGCATTTAACACTTCTAATATATCTTTTTTAGGGCCAGTTACTTTTTTGTTTTCAATAATTGCAGTTATTTGCTCCTCAGTAATTGTATTCCCTTCTATTTCTAAAGTAGATTGAATAGTCTTTATTCTGTTTTGTTTTCGAAGTAGAGGAGATTGCTTATTTAGGTAATTAGCATTTACTTCTCCTAGTTTTTCGGATATAGCACTTACTAATTTTAAAATGCCAGGACTAATATCATATGGTGGTTTCATTGATAGTATCATTTGATACTATCAAAAATAGAATATTTTCCAATATATTCAAAAATTATTGGCCGAAACTAATCCTCCATTGGCATCACGATTTCACCAATGGTTGGGAGTCCATTATAAATAGGGCACTAGAAAAATTAAATCTAGTGTCTAATTATTATTATCAGATTTCAAGAAATCATAAACCGTTTTTGAGACATTGCTCAATACGCTTGGGAGTTTCGCTACCTCTTTTCCTTGAGTCATAATTGTAAGTAAATAAGGCGAATTATCTAGATAAATGATGCCTGATTCAGAAAGCTGATGTATAGACCGATTATTTCTATCGCCCCATTCACCAAATTTATGAATGATATTGATGTTTCCAGGTAAACCACTTTGCATACCCTCATTGAAATCGCATTCATTTAAAAGCTCACATGCATACTCTGCATTGCGAATGGTGATATACCCACCATTGTAAATTACATTTAAGAACACGGAATAATCTTTTGCTGAAATTTGATAATTTACATCATGTATATCTGGAACGATTAACCCAAAGTCTGAAAACATTTTTTTGAAAGCATTTTCATCAACATTTTCATTTAGTAAATAAGTAGCATTATTATCTGAATAGGCAATCATGTATTTAAGTAACTCTTTAATGGTATAACTTTTTTCAGGTTCAATTTTTTTCGATTTATACGTTTGATTCGGTAAACCTTGTAATGGATGAAACACAATTTTTTTATTTAATGTGCCAGGATTTCTCTCCTCCATTTGTAAATAAGTCATTAATAAAGGCAATTTAATCAGAGAGGCAGGATGAAATTGATCTTCTTCGTTTATAGTAATGAAATCACGACTATTCAATATTTTCAAATAAACTGAAGCTTTATCAATGTTCCCCATTCGTTTATTTTGTTCAATAATTTCAATAATGCTTGATTTTAATTTATTGTAATTTGTTGAATCGCAAGTCTTATTGCTATATAATAATGGTTTAATAAATTTATACCCAACTAATCGTTTCGATTCAACTTCGCAGGAATTTGTAGAATGCACTTCAATAACTTTTGGTTGATTTTCTACAACTCTTTTGTGTTTACTTTTTTCAGCAAAAACGAATACTGAAAGTAAGCTGCTTACCGCTGATATTAATACCAAGCTAATAAGACTAAATCGTTTATTTAGCATTTTGTTTAATAGTAAAATAATTTGTATTCAATTTGCTCATAGACTTAGCACAAACCATTCTGAATACAAAATAGAAATGATCAATTACTATATTAAATTTTGAGCGTAGGTTTTAATTTACCTATTTAGATCACATATAAACGGGGGTGTTTATCTGTATGTGACAAGTAAAGCTAGTGCTTTTTTATGTTATTATTCAAAAAAAAATCGGAGTGATAAGCCGCCCAAAGACAACCCCACTCCGATTTAATTATATTTCATTTACGCATCTGCACATCTGCACATCTGCACATTTATTTTAAGTCTTCATTCAACAAATTATACAACACATCCAATTTCGGTGTTAATATAATTTCAATACGTCTGTTTTTACTACGTGAATCTGCAGTATTCATTTTCTCTACTGGAAGAATTTCACCTCTTCCCGATGCAGTAACTCTCAATGGATCTAACTTCTGTGTTTCAGTTAAGAAACGAACTACTGCTGTAGAACGTAACACACTTAAATCCCAGTTATCTTTTATCTGTCCAAGGTTACTTACCTTCATGTTGTCAGTATGTCCTTCTACTAAGATGTTAATATCAGCTTGAGTTTGTAATACTTTCGCAAGTTCTGTTAACGCTTCTTTACCACGTTCATCTATTTCAATACTACCTGAACTGAATAATAATTTATCTGTTAAAGAAACATACACCTTTCCATCCTTAATGTTTACAGTCAATCCGCTCTTATTAAAGCCAAGCAATGCATTTTGTAATTTATCGCGTAATGCTTTTACAGCTGCATCTCTGCGTGCCATCGCATCTTCTACTTCTTGTAAACGTTTCTCACGTGCGGCTAAATTCGCTTGTGCATTTTCTAAATCTTTAATCAGCTTCTTAATCTCATCAGTACTGTTCGAACGAAGTTGTTTATAATTATCAGACAATGTATTGTACTGCTCTTGCAAGTTGTTTAAGCGTGAAGTCAGTGAAGATACTTGTTGTCTTAAATCATTAATCGTATCTCTATGAAAAGCTAATGCTTTAGTTAAGCTGTCGATTTTAATGTTTGCAATATTTAATCCATTTTGTAATGAATCTCTTTCGTGTTGCATCGCTAAAAATTTCTTTTTAGGAACTACACATGATGCCATTAATACAACTGCCAAAAGAAGAAATAATGGAGATATAAGTTTTTTCATGTTTGTTAAATTTTAACAAAGTTAAACTCCTAAGCCTATGCCAAAGTCGTTGATTTATCCACATTTATGAAATATCTGTGGAATAGTTTGATTTACAAGGGTTTCAGAAGCTAATCATTCTGTATAATTAGCCCAAAAAATTAGTAAATTTGCATCGTTAAATTAAACAATCATGGAATTTCGTATCGAAAAAGACAGTCTCGGTGAGGTAAACGTACCTGCTGATAAATATTGGGCTGCACAAACACAACGTTCATTACAAAACTTTAAAATTGGTGGTCCCGCAGATAAAATGCCACTAGAAATTATTCGTGCCTTTGCTATTCTTAAGAAAGCAGCAGCATTAACGAATCAAGATCTAGGTGTATTAGCCGCTGATAAGGCAGCATTAATTGGTAAAGTTTGTGATGAGATTTTAGAAGGTAAACTTGATAATGAGTTTCCTTTAGTGATTTGGCAAACTGGTTCAGGAACACAAAGTAATATGAACGTAAATGAAGTGGTTGCTAACCGCGGTCACGTTATTACTGGTGGTTCTTTAATGGACGAGAAAAAAGTACTTCACCCTAATGATGATGTGAATAAATCACAATCATCTAACGATACCTACCCAACAGCTATGCACATTGCGGCATATAAGCAAGTAGTAGAAATTACAATTCCAGGTATGATTCAATTGAGAGATACCTTAGATAGAAAGGCGAAAGAATACATGAACGTAGTGAAAATCGGTCGTACCCATTTTATGGATGCAACTCCTCTTACACTCGGACAAGAATTCTCTGGTTATGTTCAACAAATTACCAATTCTGTAAGAGCATTAAACAATGCTTTAGAGATGGTGAAAGAATTAGCATTGGGTGGAACGGCTGTAGGTACTGGTTTAAATGCTCCAAAAGGATATGCTGAATTAGTAGCACAGAAAATTGCAGAAATTTCTGGACATCCATTTGTAACTGCTCCAAATAAATTTGAAGCTTTAGCTGCACACGATGCCATGGTAGAATTATCAGGTGCATTAAAACGTTCTGCAGTTGCTTTAATGAAAATTGCAAACGATGTTCGTATGTTAAGTTCTGGTCCTCGTTGTGGTATCGGTGAAATTATAATTCCTGATAACGAACCAGGTTCTTCAATCATGCCAGGTAAAGTAAACCCTACTCAACCAGAAGCATTAACAATGGTTTGCGCTCAAGTGGTAGGTAATGATGTTGCCGTTTCTTTCGGTGGTGCTACTGGTCATTTCGAGTTAAACGTTTTCAAACCTTTAATTGCAGCAAACGTATTACACTCGGCTCGTTTAATTGGCGATGCTTGCGTTTCATTCAATTTAAATTGCGCAGTTGGTATTGTTCCAAATTACGCCGACATTAAGAAAAACCTTGATAATTCATTGATGCTTGTTACTGCTTTAAACACACATATCGGCTACGATAATGCTGCGAAAATTGCAAAGAAAGCACATAAAGAAAATAAAACATTAAAAGAAGCAGCAATCGAATTAGGTTTACTAACCGATGCTCAATTTGATGAATGGGTTCGCCCAGAAAGTATGGTTGGAAATTTATAATTTCTAGACATGAGAAAATTCGGACTTATAGGATATCCTCTCTCGCATTCTTTTTCAAAAGCATTTTTTGAGAAGAAGTTTGATAGAGAGAATATCCTTGATGCCGAATTTCAAAACTACCCCCTCGAACATATTGAAGAGTTCCCTGCATTAATTGAAAGTATTCAGGATTTAAAAGGACTCAGTGTGACCATCCCCTATAAAGAAAGCATCATTCCTTATTTAACGGAGCTCGATGAAACTGCGCAAGCAGTGGGTGCTGTGAACATGATAAAATTTGTAGATGGAAAATTAATTGGATACAATACCGACGCTTGGGGTTTTGCAAAATCGCTGCTCGGTATGGTTTCTCCAGACATAAAGAAAGCCTTAATCATCGGCAATGGTGGCGCTGCAAAAGCAGTGAAATATGTGCTCAATAGAATTGGTATCGAGTATCAAATCGCAAACAGAACAAAAACCGATGGAGTACTTTCTTTTGATGAATTAAATGATGATTTTATTTCATCCATACAATTAATAGTACAAACAACACCAGTAGGAACATCACCTAATATAAATGAAATGCCTCCAATCCCAATGGGAGCAGTAAGTTCGAAGCATCGTGCATTCGACTTAATTTATAATCCAGAAGAAACATTGTTTTTAAAATCGATGCGCGAACGCGGAGCAAAAACTAAAAATGGTTTGGAAATGCTGAAAGCACAAGCGGAGGAATCGTGGAGATTATGGTAATGAGTATTGAGTAATGGGTAGTGAGTAATGAGAAAAATAAAATTATTCTACCCACTACCCATTACTCACTACTCTAAAAATCGAACTTTATCCCTTGCGCCAATGGCATCTCAGTACTAAAGTTTATTGTATTTGTTTGTCTGCGCATGTAAACTTTCCAAGCATCAGAACCTGATTCTCGTCCACCACCAGTTTCTTTTTCCCCACCAAAAGCACCACCAATTTCTGCACCAGAAGTTCCGATGTTTACGTTAGCAATACCACAATCCGATCCTTCATGAGAAAGGAAACGTTCTGTTTCTAAAATATTTTGCGAGAAGATTGCTGATGATAATCCTTGTGGAACATCATTATGAATTCGCATCGCTTCTTCAATCGTTGAGTATTTCATCAAGTATAAAATAGGAGCGAAGGTTTCTTCTTGTACAATGTGGAAACTGTTTTTAGCTTCAGCAATACAAGGGCGAACATAACATCCCGACTCGTAACCTGCACCACTCAAAACTTCACCACCATAAATAACATTTCCGCCTTCTTTCTTCACGGCTTCTATAGCATTCACAAAGCTTTTCACTGCATCGGTATCGATAAGTGGTCCTACTAAATTTTTAGTATCTAATGGATTCCCAATCGTAATTTGTGCGTATGCTTTTACTAATTTTTCTTTGAAGGCATCGTAAATACTGTCTTTAATAATTAAACGACGAGTAGAAGTACAACGTTGACCAGCAGTACCCACTGCACCAAATACAACGGCACGTAATGCCATATCTAAATCAGCATGTTCAGTAATAACAATAGCGTTGTTTCCACCTAATTCTAATAAGCTTCTTCCTAAACGCTCACCTACAATACTTCCTACACGTTTACCTACGCGAGTAGAACCAGTTGCCGAAATTAATGGAACACGTTTATCGGCTAAGAAATTATCGCCAACATGTTTAGAACCCGCAGCAATTAAATTTAATACTCCTTCTTCCACATCATTATCCTTCAATACTTTTGCAATAATGTTTTGAGTAGCAATAGCACATAACATTACTTTAGAACTTGGTTTCCAAACCACCACATCTCCGCAAATCATCGCTAGCATTGCGTTCCACGACCATACTGCTACTGGGAAATTAAATGCAGAAATTACGCCAACAATTCCTAATGGATGGTATTGATCGTACATTCTGTGTTTAGGACGCTCACTGTGAAGTGTAGAGCCGTTTAGTTGACGAGATAAACCAACTGCGAAATCGCAAATGTCGATCATCTCTTGTACTTCTCCTAACCCTTCTTGGTAGCTCTTACCCATTTCGTAAGAAACAAGGTATCCTAAATCTTCTTTCGCATCGCGTAAAGCGTTACCCATCTGACGAACAATTTCACCACGCTTAGGTGCTGGCATCATTCTCCAATTGATAAATGCTTTTTGTGCTTTATTGATGATGGTTTCATAATCGTCAGCCGTTCCTTGCGTAACTTTTGCAATTAATTTACCATCTACTGGCGAATACGATTCAATGATATCACCTGTTGTATTGAACCAAGTATAACCTGTTGAGGCACCTTGATTAATATCTTTAATTCCTAGTCTGTTTAATACTTCCTGTACGTTCATAGTGTTTGTAATAAGTGCCGCAAAAATACCAAAAATTAGGCATGTTTATAGGCTTTTTTGCATTTGGATAAATATGCTAGGAATGGAGGGAATGATAGAACATGTTTCTGAGTAGTGAGTAATGGGTAGTGGGTATTGAGAAATTATGTAATTAAACAATTTCCCACTACCCATTACCCATTACCCACTACTCATTACGCTATAAAATCTGCAATCTTCTTCTAAGCCCAAACGGCTCTATCGATTGCAAATCAATCATAAATCGAATCATATCTTTGTATTGATCTGGTTTATAAAATCGCTGACTAGTGACAATCGGGAAATATACCTCAATAACATCGCTAGCAATTGGCAAGTAAATTCCAAAGTCTACATCGAAATTAAAGTTTGTTTGCGTTTGATCTATTTTAGAAAAAGCAGCATCAGCAAATAATCCTATTGGAAGTTTTGTTTTTAATGGTGCCTTCAAATTTACACCTATCATATTTCGAACAGGTGGCGAATAGGTATAGGATTTAAATGCTCCATCAATCTCGTAAAATTGATGTCTGTTAAAATCATTTCTATTGAAAAAGGCACGATCATAGGTATAATCATTATATCCAGACAAGCTAAAGAAATCGGATTGCCCATTTGCGCTTGTATTTGTAAAAATAGTTCCTGCAAATAATCGTACTGAAACTCCTTTTTTAGATTCTTTGTAATTGAACTTCTGTTTGTACACCGCTAACAATTTATGATGTTGTAAATCAGTTCCAGTTCTAGCAGTATTTGGAAATAGCTTGTTTAAAGTATTAGCATATTCATATAAGAAGGTGAACTGATAAGGCCTAAAGAACCCTGTATTTTCTTTCGAGTAAGTGAGTTGTAAATAATTATGTGGATCAATTGATGTAGTGGTGTAACGTAAAGTACCATCATCATAATTAGCAACGGCTGTTTCACGAGTATGTATAATTCGGTATGCTATTTTTTCGCGTACTCTTGATCGTGCTGAACTCGGCTTTAAGGTAAAGGTAGATCCCAAAGCAAATTTTTGATAGGTTAATTCAAAAGATTGACTTAATGCTAGATTTTCTAAATTCAGAGCACTGAAACTACTGAAATGAAAACTGGTTTTTACTTCTTGGAATTTTTCAGGATATGCATAATGATTAATAGCTCCAGTTCCATTTAACCTTTTCGATCTCAATCCATACATTGGAACTATAATCCACTCTACATTTTTAAAGGGGAATACATTGTTATACAAAGCTAATCCTGGCATCCAACCATCCGAATTATTATACCCAATCGTTGGCATAAAAAATAAATTCGTTTTATCTGGACGAGTAGCGCTACCTAACAATTGTAATCGTAAAGGTTCTACTTTTTTTAGTGGTGTATTGAATTGAATAGTATTATTATTTCGATTTTTTTCAGGAATCATGTACAAGGGATCAACCACTACTTTTCTCACCTCTTTATTTTCGAAATACAAGTAAGCACTCTCAATAAATGGTGCAGTTCTTTGCGTTTCTAATAGGTTACCTTTTTTATCATACGTACTCACAAATACTGGTCCGGGTACCGCCGATGTGTTTTTAACTTTTACTTGCAATTCCTGATTTTTTTTCTTTGCAAACATTAATTTAAACTCAGGATCTTTGCTTGCATTAATTAATTCATCAAAGAACCACGACATGTTTTCTCCAGTAGTTTTTTCAAATACCGCTTTCATGTCTTCCGGGTACGGATGTCTGAATTTCCAAGTGTTATAGTAAATGTGCATCGTAGAATCAAAGAGCGCCGTACCTAAGTATTGCTCTAAGTAACGTAATGCTAAAGCTGTTTTTGTGTAAGCAATTGTTCCATAATTTATAGTAGTGAATTGTTCTGCATGTGTATTTAGGGCTTGCGCTTTTCCGCAGGATGCTGTATACTCATAGAGCAGATACGATTCATAATCATTCGGAAAATAATTTAATCCGAAGATTCTAGAAAGTGCATTCTGACTTTTCGCTGGAATCATTTTTCCATCAGAATATTTTTTACGCATGTAACGAACTTCGTAGAATGTATTTATGCCTTCATCCATCCAAGGATGTTCACGTTCATTGCTTCCTAATATTCCATAAAACCAATTATGTCCAACTTCATGTGCAATAACTCGATCAAGTGTTTTTGCACTACCTACCACGCCAATTACTGTAATCATTGGGTATTCCATTCCACCACCAGCACTTAAGGCACCATCAACAGCGGTGCAATAGTTATACGGATAATCGCCATTCCATAATGAATAATAATACACCGCATCATTAATATAACTCGATGCATCTTTCCAATATTTTGCATACTTGTTCGTAAATAACACATAGGTTTTCACTTTACGTTTCGATTGTGGTAATTCCACTTCCGAAGTAAGTACATGAAAGCGTTTATCGGCAAACCATGCAAAATCATGCACGTTACTTTGTTTATAATGTAATGTCTTTAACGTTTTAGATGATGTAGGGAAAGTATCTTGTGATGAATATTCTGTAATTAATAAAGTTGCTTTTGAAATACTATCTAAAAATTGGTTCTCTTCCGGATTTTGTAATTCACCCGTAGCACCTACCACATAATTTTGCGGTAAGGTAATGTGTACATCGTACGTTGCATACTCTGCATAAAACTCACCTTGATCTAAATACGGAATTGGATGCCATCCTTTCTGATCATACACCGCTGGCTTTGGGTACCATTGCGAAATCTGATACGATTGTTCCACATGTCCAATTCTAGAAAAGGTATAAGGAAGTTTTACTCTGAATGGTGTAGTAATAATAATGGAATCTTTTGGTTGTAAACTTGTTGGTAATATCAGTTTAATAATATCTGGAAATTCTTCGTTTGATATCACTTGCACTGGGAAGCCATTCACTAAGAACTGTAGTGAATCCATGTAACCTCGTTCCGTATTTTTAGAATACTCAAACTTGGTATTTTTATCTTCTAGCTTTTGTTTGGCGAATGATGATTCATTGTTTTTAAATGCGTTTGGCCATACATGCATCCATATCTCCGATAGTTGTTGTTCCGACTCATTATGATACACTATACGGATGTCACCCTTCAGGAAATGCTTGTCGTCATTTAATTTGACATTAATTTGATAGTTTAATTGTTGCTGCCATGTATTTTGGGCATATGTTTTGACGTTACTACTGAAAAGCAAATAGCAGAAGAGTAGAACAGTTAACGCAATTGATTTTCTATTAAACATAATAATCTATTTATCAGTTATTTAATGTAGTTATTGGACCTTGTGGAAAAACAAAAATGTGATTAAGAACGGAAATATCCGAAATTAATCAGAAGAAATGATGACAAAAAGGCTTCTTTTTTATGAAGCGAGCTTGATTTGATTTTCTATCGTGTTCTTTTTTAGATAGATTTTAAATTATGGACGAAGAATTTGAATTTAATGATGCAGAGGAACTGCGTTTTTCTGTAGAGCGATATGAGGAGATGATCCGAAATAAGGATCAATATTTTTTTGATGCACAAGCATTCGAAGGTATCATCGATTATTTTATTGAAAAGAATGACCCTATTAAAGCACTTCAAGTAGTAGAATATGCGGTGAACCAACACCCATACGCTTCAGTGTTTTTAATCAGACAAGCACAATTATACGTTGTTACCAATCGCGCACATGATGCATTAGCCATCTTAGACCGTGCGGCTACATTGGAATCGAGCAACCCAGATATTTTTATTATTCGTGGAAGCATTTTTGAAAAGTTTGAATTATTTGATCAAGCTATTGAGCAATATAATTTAGCTATAGAATTTGCTGAAGATGTAGATGAGATTCATTTACACATTGCTTATGCTTTCGAAAATTTAGGACAATACGATCAAGCCATTACACATTTAAAATTAGCACTTGAAGTTAATCCACAAAACATGGATGCTTTATATGAGATTGCTTTTTGTTTCGACATATTAGATAAACCAGAAGATAGCATTAACTTCTACCTTCAATTCATAGAGAACGATCCTTATTCATTTGCTGCATGGTACAATTTAGGTAATGCATACACCAAAGCAGAATTGTACGAGAAGTCAATAGATGCTTACGATTACGCCATTATCATTAATGAAGCATTTGCTTCTGCATACTTCAACAAAGGAAACGCACTTGCTAATTTAGAACGTTATGCTGATGCGATAGAGGTGTACAAGCAAACCATGGAATACGAGCAACCTAGCGCCGAAACATTTTGCAGTATTGGCGAATGTTATGAGAAGCTAGAGCTTATGGATGAGTCGAGATCGTATTATAAAAAAGCAGTAAAGATTGATGCCAATTTAGCGGATGCTTGGTTTGGTATTGGTGTTACACTCGATTATGAAGAGCGTTGGTACGAGTCATTACATTTCTATAATAAAGCGATCAGTTTAGATGCAACAGTTTCTGATTACTGGTTCGCTTTAGCTGATTCGCATTATAAATTAGGCCACTTCAAACAAGCAGAAGAAGCTTATGAAAAGGTGATTGAAATTACCGAGAACGATATTGAAGTATGGTTGGATTACTCCGCTATATTATACGAACAAGGAAAACTACAAGAAGCCATCGATATAATCATTGAAGCTATTCGCGCAAACCCCGAAGCTGCTGAATTACATTACCGAATGGTAGCGTACTTATTTAGCCGAGGACATTACCAAGAAGCGATTCAATATTTGGAGGTTGGACTAAGTATTAGTCCGGAAAAACACGAGGTGCTTTTTGAATATTTACCTCAATTACAAACTAACTTATCAATTCAGCAAATTATACAGCGGTATTTAATTTAATTTCCACTAATTTGCACTCTTTATAATAATCAATATGCATTACCATTTATCACAAATCCCCGAACGTACAGCAAAACCAAGATCAAATGGCATGACCATGGTCATGGACAAAGGTTTAAGTACAAGAGAAGTAGAGAACTTCATTGAAGTTGCTGGTCCTTATGTTGACATTGTAAAATTAGGTTGGTCAACCTCATTCGTCACGCCAGTACTAGATCGAAAATTAGCCATCTATAGAGAAGCCGGTATCCCTGTTTATTTTGGAGGTACATTATTCGAAGCGTTTATAATTCGCGATCAATACGAAGATTACAAAAGAATATTAGATAAATATAAAATGGAATGGGCAGAAATCTCAGATGGATCAATCATCTTAGACCATTCAAAAAAATGTGAATTAATCCGCGATTTAAAACAACATGTAAAAGTTGTTTCAGAAGTTGGTTCAAAAGATGCAGCAAATATTATGGCGCCTTACCAATGGATTGAATTGATGACTGCCGAATTAGAAGCAGGTTCTCAATACGTAATTGCTGAAGCACGTGAAAGCGGAAACATCGGCATCTACAGAGATTCAGGAGAAGTTCGTCAAGGTTTAGTTCAAGAATTATTAACGAAAATTCCATCTGAAAAAATTCTTTGGGAAGCACCACAAAAAGCACAACAAACTTGGTTCATCAAATTAATTGGAGCTAACGTGAATTTAGGAAACATTCCACCTAACGAATTGATTCCTTTAGAAACTTTACGATTAGGATTGAGAAGTGATACGTTTCATCACTTTCTAGATAAGTAAGTATTGAGATGTTAGTATTGAGAAAGTTACTGTCTACTTTTCTCAATACTAAACTCACCTTTATTAATTAATATCATAAAGTTTTTTTCTAAAGACATAATTCATTTTTTGAATTTCTTCAAGTAAACTCCTTGTTTCTTTACATTTCTCTTCAGTAATATAACCAAGGTCTTCAGAAACAAATAACTGTGTTTCTAATTCATAGCTAGATCCACTAGCAATGGATAGAAAGTTTAAAAACTCTTTCTTCGATTCACGTCCAGCACCTTCTGCAATGTTTGAAGCAATAGAGACAGAAGCTCTCCTCATTTGAGAAATGATTCCAAATCTTTCATCTTTCGGAAAGGTATCTGTTAACGTATAAATAACTTTAGCCAATTTCATCGACTTTTTCCAAATAATTAAATCATCTAGTTTATGCATATTATTATAATTTTGTTTATTACAAATTAAAATGCATTAGTGATGAAAGTCAACTGCATATATGCAGTTTTTTTCTATTAAAGTATTCTTGTGTAATTTCAATTTTTAAATCTATGAAACTACTATTTGTTTGCCTTGGAAACATCTGCCGCTCGCCTCTTGCTGACGGTGTGATGCGAGATCTTGTGAAAAAGAAAAACCTTAATTGGATGGTTGATTCGGCAGGAACAGCAAATTATCATATAGGAGAACATCCCGACAAGCGGGCCCAATTAGCAGCCCAAAAGTATAATGTTGATATTTCTAGTCTAACAGCAAGACAATTTAGTTTGAATGATTTTGATGACTTTGATTACATATTTGCTATGGATGCCCAAAACTATCAAGACATCATAAAACTTGCTAGAAATGAGCAAGACAAATTGAAGGTGGAGCTTTTTTTAAATCGATTAGAGCCAGGGATGAACCGTGGCGTTCGTGACCCTTGGTTTGATGATGCCCTTTTTGAGCCAGTTTTCAATGAAATTGTAGCATGTTGTAAGGCAATACTATCCCAGGTTTGAGATGCTAAAAGATGCTATTTGAGGTAGTTGGTATTCATTATTTTAGACTTTACCTATACTAATATATCATTACCAAATTCCTACAAATTGAGTTTCTCAATACTAATATCTCAATTCTTATTTACTATACTAATATCTCAATACTTATTTACTATTTTTGGGATATGAGTAAACCTAGCATTCCTAAAGGTACACGCGATTTTTCACCAGAGGTGGTTACCAAACGTACTTTTATTTTTGATACCATTCGTTCGGTATTTAAGAAATATGGTTATCAGCCGATTGAAACGCCTACCATGGAGAACTTATCTACATTGACTGGTAAGTATGGCGACGAGGGTGACCAATTGATTTTTAAAGTGCTCAACTCAGGTGATTATTTATCAAATGTTTCTGATGATAAATTAGCTACTAAAAATTCAAAAAGCATTACTTCAGATATTTCCGAAAAAGCATTACGATACGATTTAACAGTTCCCTTTGCTCGTTATGTAGTGATGCACCAAAATGAAATTTCATTTCCTTTTAAGCGATATCAAATTCAACCAGTGTGGAGAGCTGATCGTCCGCAAAAAGGAAGATACAGAGAGTTCTACCAATGCGATGCCGATGTAGTAGGATCGGAGTCATTATTAAACGAAGCTGAATTTGTATTAATCTATGATGAAGCATTAAGTCTATTAGGCTTAAAAGATTTTGAAATTAGAATTAACAATAGAAAAATATTAGCAGGTATTGCAGAAATTGTTGGCAAGCCTGAATTGTTAATCGACATGACGGTTGCCATTGATAAGCTTGATAAAATTGGCTTCGATGGGGTAACTAAAGAATTATTAGAAAAAGGATTTACTGAAAATGATATCAATACATTATCACCCATTATAAATTTAGCGGGAAGTAATGAAAATAAATTAAAAACCCTTTCTACTATTTTATCTTCATCAAGCATCGGACTAAAAGGAATTGAAGAGTTACATGAAGTATTTAATTATTTCAATACCTTCCATTTAAAAAATGGAAAATTAATACTCGATATTACTTTAGCTCGTGGTTTGAATTATTACACTGGTGCTATCTTCGAAGTAAAAACAAATGAAGTAGACATGGGTAGTATCGGTGGTGGTGGACGATACGATGACCTTACAGGGATGTTTGGTTTGAAGAATCTTACTGGTGTAGGAGTTTCCTTTGGTGCCGATCGCATTTATGATGTGATGGAAGAATTAAAATTATTTCCAGAAAATACATTAGCGACATCCAAAGTATTAATTACGCATTTTGATGAAAAAGCATTTCAATATGCATTACCTATCATACAAAAATTAAGAGATGCCAATATCTCTTCGGAGCTTTATCCGAACATTGCGAAAATGCAAAAGCAAATGAAATATGCTAACGACAAAGGCGTACCATATGTTATTGTAATTGGTGATGAGGAAATGAGTACTGGTTTGCTAGCATTTAAAAATATGCATACCGGAGAACAACAAAAATTATCTATTGATCAAATTATACATCAGCTATAAATGACTCAACATACTATAAGCACAGCACATTTATCTATTGAAAGAATTCAAGAAATAATTTCAAATCAATTAACACTTTCGCTTTCTGATGAAGCGACAGATAAAATAATTCGTTGCCGTGAATACATCGACAATAGAATGGCAGCAAGTTCAGATCCTGTGTATGGAATAAATACAGGCTTCGGTTCTTTATGTGATGTAAAGATTAACAATGCCGATTTAGAACAGCTACAAAAAAACTTAGTGATGTCGCATGCTTGCGGAACTGGTGAAGAAGTTCCACATAGCATTGTTAAAATAATGTTGTTACTAAAAGTGCAATCATTATCATACGGACATTCGGGAGTACAATTGCAAACTGTACAACGTTTAATTGATTTTTATAATAACGATATCTATCCTGTTATTTATACCAAAGGTTCTCTAGGTGCTTCAGGTGATTTATCTCCATTGGCACATTTATGTTTGCCACTAATTGGAATGGGTGAAGTAGATTATAAAGGTAACCGAATTTCAGGAGCAGAGCTATTAAAGAAATTAAGTTGGGAAGAAATTCATTTACAATCGAAAGAAGGATTGGCATTATTGAATGGTACTCAATTCATGAGTGCGTATGCAGTGTATTGCTTAATACAATCGAAACGTATTTCAGTACAATCAGATTTTATTGCAGCTATTTCTCTTGATGCATTCGATGGACGTCTCGATGCGTTCAATGAGTTAATACATATTGTTCGTCCGCATACAGGGCAGCTAACAACAGCGAAACATATGTTGGAGCATTTAGAAGGAAGTGAAATCGCAACGCAGAAAAAAGTACAAGTACAAGATCCATATTCATTCCGTTGTATTCCTCAAGTACATGGTGCAAGTAAAGATACGATCAGTCATGTGCGCCATGTAGTAACTACCGAAATCAATTCGGTAACCGATAATCCTAATGTATTTCCAGATGAGGATTTAATAATCTCGGGAGGAAATTTTCACGGACAACCTTTAGCATTAGTGATGGATTTCTTAGCCATCGCATTAGCAGAGCTTGCTAATATTTCTGAACGTAGAACATACCAATTAATTTCTGGTCAACGTGGATTACCTGCTTTCTTAGTGGAGAATCCAGGATTGAATTCAGGATTTATGATACCACAATACACCGCTGCATCTATTGTGAGTGAGAACAAGCAATTGTGTACACCTGCATCGGTAGATTCAATAGTTTCATCGAACGGACAAGAAGACCATGTAAGTATGGGCGCCAATGCTGCTACAAAATTATTGCGAGTGGTGGAAAATGTTGATCGTGTTTTTGCAATTGAATTAATGAATGCCGTACAAGCATTAGAATTCAGAAGGCCATTAAAATCATCGCCACCAATTGAAAAGTATATTTCAGATTACCGAATAGTAGTAAGTCGTAACACAGAAGACAGATACCTATCAGCAGACATTCAGGCTTCTTTAGAGTTTATTAGAGCTTAAAGATAGTAATGGGTAATGGGTAGTGGGTAATGAGTATCGAGTATCGAGTTCGTCGAAGCGTCCTCGCTTCGACAATAATAAAAAAACGTCGGAGTGAGGACACTCCGACGAACAATCTTTCTTCAATTTTCTAATTTCCCGATACCCGATACCCACTACTCAATACTCAAAGGAAAGGTTACCTCCACATCCGTTTCTCCTCTTGTAGAATCTCCATTTTTAATTCCAGGTTGATGTTTTAAAGTTACTTTCAACGTAGTATTTACAGGCGCTGAAGTAGTCCAAGAGGTCAATAATCCCAATGGTAATGCTGGGTTATTAGTATCGAAATCATTAATGGTTATTTGAAATGCAGTACTTGGCGATTCGTAAATCACTAAATGATCTTTAGATTCTGCAAGTACTTCATTCGAAATGGTATCAATTGGATTTTTACTTTCATCTAACAGAAGCAAAGTAACGGAATAGATTTTCCCTGTATCTAATTTAATGGTATCAATTACAGGAGCATTTCCCCCCAAACCATCTACATCTCTATAACTAAAAATATGTTCAACAAATGGACTATCAGTATCTACAATTCTAAATTGTACGGTTGTGATTAATTCACCTTCATTAATATCCGAAGGTTTTGTTACATCATTATTGTCTTTCTTACAACTAGTAAGTATGGTGCTAATCACCACAATTAACATAATATATACTAACGATTTTCTATTTTCTATTTTCATAATTCAAAAATTTACAATTTACAATTTATTTTTTTGTTCATCCGAGTGTCTTTATTCTAAAGCTTTTTTCTCATGTCTAATATCTCAATTCTTATGTCTATCAAAAGTGGTACTTAAACCTCAACACTACCGACCTTCCTGGCTCATCGGTAAAATATCGAAATGCATTCATGTACTCACGGTAGGTTGTGTTTAAAATATTATTGATGCTCATTCCAAATTCATAATGTTGCTTACCAATATGAATGCTAGTACCTGCATCAGCATTGAGCAGGAAGTATGCATTTGGCGCTTCTTTATAATCTGAATTAGCTTCTACACGCGTTTGTTTTGCCACATACAATACATGCAAATCTACACTGCTTTCTTTAAAGTGTTTTGTTTCTTTAAATTCATACTTCAACCCGTTTTCAAAACGGTCGGATGGAATGTATGGCAAATAACTTTTATCATTCGTATTGTACGCACGAACAACATTTATTTTGTGTGTAGATTTTAAATGTTCGGTAATTTCAAAATGTAACCAAGCATCCATTCCGGTAAAATAGGCATCTCTTTGTTCATATTGAAAACTCGGGAAAGCCCCTCGGATGCTTAATGTAGCAGGGAATGTAGGTTTCAAGAATATATAACCATCCATTTGCTTGTAGTAAAAATCCAAGTGACCTGAAATGCGTTTAAAGTTTTGTAATTCAATCCCAGTTATAATGGCTTTTGCTTTTTCAGGTTTCATGTTTTCGTTCGAGTAAATGAATTTTCCTTCACCATGATGCAATCCACTACCATATAATTCATTTACACTTGGAGCTCTGAATGCAGTACCAACATTTAGATGATATGATAACTTTTTATTAATGTTCCAATCAAAGCCCGTATTAAAACTTAAATTTGTGAACGTACGCTCCGGAGAATACAATACAGAACTCGATTTCCACTGATAAATTTTTAGGTATTCATAATCATATCGAATACCAAAATCGAACATAATTTTTTCTAATTTATACTGATGAATAGAATACAGTGCATAGTTATTATTAATAAAATTTGGAATAAATGCACGGCCTTCATAAGTATTCACCTGCTGAATGGAATTGAAACCAATACTGCTAGTTAGTTTATCAGTAAAGGAGTGCTGATAACTTGCGTCAGTAGTATAGGTAGTGATTTCATAATGCAACTCAGGTTTGTTTAAAGCAGCTAATGAATCATTCAATGGTAAATCTTTATCGAATTCATCTCTTAAATTATACTGACGAGCAAGCACTAAACTTACTTTAGATTTTTCATTGAATACATAATCCGATTTTGATTTAAACAACTCATGTTCTACATGCTGTTTCGGACGATCAATTTTATATTCAAATCCAGAAGTATAAAATGGAGTTGAAGCATTGAATGCTTTTTCTAAATCAGTTAGATTACCAATATGTGCTCCTTTAAATACACCAATGTCAGTATTGAATTGAGAGTAAAACAATTCGGTTTTAAATTTCTTTGAAGCATATTGAGTAGCCCAAGAAAAGTTCTTCTCTTCGAAACCACTATTCGCCAAGTAATAATCTGGAGTCTTAATGTTTCCTGCCTTTTTGAAGGTTCCTTGTACTCTCCAGCTAATTGGAATCTTTTTTAATTTACCTTCTAAAATTCCAGAACCCACACCTTGTTTGCCATTACTTATTCCCACTAAATTTAATTCTCCGTGAATTCCAGAACTGTCTGTTAATGGATTCGGTTCTACTAGAATTACTCCACCGATAGCATCCGATCCATATTTAATACTTCCAGCACCCTTAATCACTGTTAACTTATTAGCAATAAAAGCATCAATTTCTGGAGCGTGTTCTGCCCCCCATTGCTGACCTTCTTGACGAATACCATTATTGATAATCAAGATACGATTGCTGTGCATGCCTTGAATAATAGGCTTACTAATCGTTGGTCCAGTTTGAAGAGTTGTTACACCTGGAATTTCTTTTAATGCATCAGCTAAGGAGAGTCCACGAGTTTTTTCGAGGTCAATACCTTTTAACTCAATCTTACTCATCGTACTTTGAACGCTTGTTCGTTCTGATAGAATAGTAACGTTGGCAATATTTTTCACACTAGGTGAAAGCTCAAAAGTGAAGGTCTTATTAGATTGTAATTCTATTTTCTGACTAATCGTATGATAGGATAAAAATGAAATGATTACCTCATAAGAATCACTACATAATGATTCGAAAGTTGCAATACCATTTACATCGGTTTCGTTAACCTTATTGTTATTTGTAATACGCACAACTGCCCCAGGCAATACGGTTTTATGTTGCTCATCTACAACTTTAATTTTTAAAGTATAATGGCAATCCGCTTGCGCAAATAGAAATGATGCACTAAAAATAAATAATAGCAGAAGGAAGAATATTCTTCTCATCAGAAAATAAATTAAAAATGAAACTTATTGAATTAACTAAGAGTATTCAATCGTGCAGGAGGACCTCTGCCTTTTAATTCGATGAGTATTAAAGATTGTGGTATGTAGTTTTTAGAGATGAAAACTACATTTGAAGCCGATAAGATGGTTTTAGTAAAAACTGAAACTTCTTTAGAGCTTGATATTTTAGATTGGAAGCATAAAAAACACTCTTTCTCGTGAGAATGGAAGTGTTTTGGGTATGAATCTTTCTCTTTTTTAAACTTTGAAGGGATATTCGAACTTACGTCGCAATCGTTTTTATGGTCGTGGTGATGAAGCAAACTTAAAGGTAAGCTCGACATACTGATGCAAATAAGCAGCAATACGCTAAAACCATAGTTAAACTTCGATTGTTTCACATTCAAAGTTAATAAGAAATTACGAAGAATTGAGAATTGCTTAGTACTTTTGTCCCACTCAAATCGAATAAACTATACTATGAGCGCAAAATTTGGCACAATCGACTTATCGAAAACAAAAACACCTACAGGAACTACATTAACATGTAAAGGTTGGGTTCAGGAAGCAGCATTACGCATGTTATTAAATAACCTGGATCCTGATGTAGCTGAACGTCCTGAAGAATTAATCGTTTACGGTGGAAGAGGTAAAGCGGCAAGAAATCCAGAAGCTTTTGAATTAATTGTAAAAGCTCTTAAAGATTTAGAAGAAGACGAAACCTTATTAATACAATCAGGAAAACCGGTTGGTATACTTCCAACACATAAAGATGCTCCAAGAGTAATAATTTCGAACTCACAACTAGTACCGAAATGGGCTACTTTCGATTATTTCAATGAACTTGAAGATAAAGG
Source organism: Sphingobacteriales bacterium (assembly GCA_044337515.1). Classification (GTDB taxonomy): domain Bacteria; phylum Bacteroidota; class Bacteroidia; order Sphingobacteriales; family Sphingobacteriaceae; genus CAJBVG01. The sequence goes on from JBIINK010000007.1 coordinate 52,867, forward strand.
CTTAATCATGTATGGGCAGATGACTGCTGGTTCATGGATATACATTGGGTCGCAAGGAATTGTACAAGGTACTTTTGAAACATTTGCTGCAGTTGCACGCAAACATTTTGGTGGCACTCTTAAAAATACCATATCTGTAACAGCTGGTTTAGGTGGAATGGGTGGCGCACAACCTTTAGCCATTACCATGAACGATGGTGTTTGTTTAGCTGCAGAAGTAGAAGCGTGGAGAATTCAAAAACGTATCGACACACGTTATATTGATGTGATGATTCATGATATTGATGAAGCTATAGACCGTGCTTTATTAGCAAAAGAGAATGGTGAAAATTTATCAATTGGTGTAGTATGTAATGCAGTTGATTTATTAGAGCGAATGATTGAACGTAACATCACTCCAGAAGTATTAACTGATCAAACTTCAGCACACGATCCATTAGTCGGTTACTTCCCTCAAGGCTTAAATGTAGAAGAGGCAAAAGTATTGAGAGAATCTAATCCAGACGAATACATGAAACTATCGTATCAAACGATGGCCCATCACGTTCGCTTAATGTTAGAAATGCAAAAACGAGGTGCTGTAACATTTGATTATGGTAACAACTTACGTGGAAGAGCAAAAGAAGTTGGAGTAGAAAATGCATTCGATTTCCCAGGTTTTGTACCTGCCTATATTCGCCCGTTATTCTGCGAAGGTAAAGGTCCGTTCCGTTGGGCAGCTTTATCTGGCGATCCTCAAGATATATACGAAACAGATAAATTGATTTTAGAATTATTTCCAGAAAATAAAGAGCTAGCTCGTTGGATAAAAATGGCACAAGAGCGTATTGCATTCCAAGGATTGCCTGCACGTATTTGCTGGTTAGGTCAGGGTGAAAGAGAAAAGGCAGGATTAGCATTTAACAAACTAGTTGCAGAAGGTAAAGTAAAAGCACCAATTGTAATTGGTAGAGATCACTTAGATACAGGTTCTGTAGCATCACCTAATAGAGAAACAGAAGCAATGTTAGATGGCTCCGATGCAATCGCAGATTGGCCAGTTTTAAATGCATTGATTAACACTGCTGGTGGAGCAAGTTGGGTATCATTACATCACGGTGGTGGTGTAGGTATTGGCTATTCTATTCACGCAGGTATGGTTATCGTTGCTGATGGAACCAAGGATGCTGAAGTACGTATTAAACGAGTATTACACAACGACCCAGCTATGGGAGTAATTAGACATATGGATGCAGGTTATGATATCGCGCAGGATACTGCGAGAGTGCATCGTTTGGATATTAAAGAAAGATTAAAATAAAGGGATTCTAGATTGGTGGCACCACTTAAGTCATGCCACCAATTACCTGCATAAATGCAGGATGATAAAAAAACCTGCATTTATGCAGTTTTTTTTAATGCCCCACCTCCTTACCTTGCACTAAAATTAAACGTGTATGGGATTCAGTGATAACTCTTTCTACCACATATATAATCGTGGTAACAACAAACAAAATATTTTTTTCAATGAAGATAATTACCATTATTTTCTTGATAAAATAGAGACACACATTACACCAACTTGTAATCTCTTAGCATATTGTCTAATGCCAAATCATTTTCATTTGTTAGTTTCTACTAATGAGAACTCTGAAAATTTATCAGAAGCACTTCGTGTGGTATTATCCAGTTACACACGTGGCATAAATAATCAAGAAAACAGATTAGGTTCCTTGTTTCAACAAAATACAAAACGGAAAAAAATTAATGTTTATGATAAGGGTCGATACTTAAATGTGGTTTTTAACTATATTCATCAAAACCCAGTAGAGGCAAAGCTCTGTATTTCCCCACAGGATTGGAGTTTTAGTTCTTTTAATGAATATTTAGATATTAAACCTTTATCTCGCTATATTTGTAATACTCAACTCGCTCTTAAATATATTGAAAATCCGAATCTATATTTATTGCAGGAGGATTTTCATTAAATAAAAATCACTATGAACGATTACTTAAACATCGCCATTAATAATTTCAATACTTACAAAGGCCTTGCTGATAAAGCAATCGCACAATTATCCGAAGAAGAATTACACCGCGCACTTGCTGATGATGATAATTCAATTGCAATTATTATGCAGCACATGATTGGTAATGCACGTTCGCGTTTTACCGATTTCTTTACTTCCGATGGCGAAAAACCAAATCGTAATCGTGATGAAGAATTCCTAGAAAAAAATATGAGCAAGGAGCAATTGCTTGCTGCTTGGGAAAGCGCTTGGACACTCTTGTTCGACTTATTATATAACATGAAAATGGAAGATCTTTCACAAACAGTTTTTATTCGCGATGAAAGACAATCGGCATTAAAAGCCATCAACAGACAAATTGCACATTACGCTTACCACGTTGGACAAATCGTTTTTCTTGCAAAACATTGGAAAGGCAATGAATGGAATACTCTAAGTATTGCCAAAGGAAAGTCTGAAGAATTTAATAAGGGGATGATGAAGTAATTAAAAATACTTCTCAATAAACTGATACAAGTTAAATTCAGCTTTCGTATTCTCTTTACTAATCGCCTCAATTAATTCTTTCTTATTGATGTTCTTCATCTTTTCGGTTTGAATTAATCGATAAGCTTTTTCGGCAATTAATAAATCTTTTTTGTGAGATGCCTTTGTAGTATTCGTTGTGCGTATGGCCGTTATTAATTCTTCAATGCCTTGATGTTGTGATGCAATAGTTTTTACTACTTGTGCCATGCCTTCAGATTCTGTTCGCTCATGTAGCATTTTTTTAATGTTGCTCACGAATATTTCTGCGCCATCTCTGTCGGCTTTATTAATCACAAAAATATCTGCTATTTCCATTACACCAGATTTAATGCCTTGTATTTCATCACCTGCTTCTGGAACTAAAACCAAAATAGTAGTATCTGCTAATCCTACAATCTCTACTTCCGATTGCCCAACACCAACGGTTTCTACAATTAAAATATCAAAAGGGAATGCACGCATTACATCGGTAATCTCAATCGTTTTAGCCGATAATCCGCCTAATGATCCTCTTGTTGCCAGTGAACGAATAAATACATTGGGGTTTACAAAGTGCTCTACCATTCGAATACGGTCTCCTAATAAGGAACCGAAATGAAATGGTGATGTAGGGTCGATTGCAATGACACCGATTCGTTTTCCTTCTGAACTGAATTGCTTCAGCAAGCCATTTACCAAGGTACTCTTACCTGCTCCTGGTGGACCAGTAATCCCAATAATGGGGATGTTTCTGTTAATGTCTAAGGTTTTTAGGAATTCAAAGTACCCTTCTAAATCGTTCTCTACGCCAGTAATAGCTCTAGCCAGTGATTTAATGTCACCCAACTTAATCTCCGCACGTAGTGAATTCCAATTCATAGTTTATTTTCCCCAAAGTAAATAAAAATTCATCGTTCATCCATAGCTAAATTTTTTCATCACATAAAAATTGCCTCTATTCCGTATGAAATAGTATTTTAGCATATCTAAACTAGTCTATGAAAGTAAGTGGCTTTAGCTTTATTCGCAATGCAATTAAATACGATTACCCAATCGTGGAAGCCATTACTTCTATTTTGCCTATATGTGATGAGTTTATTGTAGCTATTGGTAATTCTGATGACGAAACAGAAGCCCTCATTCATTCCATTGGTTCTGATAAGATAAAGATTATACATACCACTTGGGATGATTCCTTACGTGAAGGTGGTAGAGTACTTGCCGTTGAAACCGATAAAGCGTTTCAAGCCATTTCCGCAGATTCAGATTGGTGTTTCTATATTCAAGGTGATGAATGTGTACACGAAAAATATCTTCCTGTTATCAAAAAAGCAATGGAAGATAATTTGAAAGATGTAAAAGTTGAAGGATTACTTTTTAATTATTTGCATTTTTATGGATCTTATGATTACGTAGGTGTTTCTAAAAGATGGTACAGAAATGAAATTAGAATCATCAGAAATAATAAGAAAATAAAATCTTACCGAGATGCTCAAGGATTTAGATTAAATGATTGCAAATTAAATGTAAAAGCAGTTAATGCATATATCTATCATTACGGCTGGGTTAAACATCCGAATAAACAACAAGAAAAGGCTAAAACATTTAATAAGCTATGGCATGATGATGATTGGATGAAAACTAATATCCCAGAAGCAAATGAATTTGATTATACACAAATAGATGCACTCGATAATTTCAAGGAGACACATCCAGAAGTTATGAAAAGGAGAATAGCACAAATGAATTGGAAATTCTCCTTCGATCCAACAAAAATGAATTTGAAAGGGAAATATTTACTTACATTTTTTATTGAAAAATACACAGGGTACAGAATTGGCGAATACAAAAATTATAAATTGTTAAAATAGTAATGATAAAACTTTCTGCAGTCATCATCGTTTTCAATGAGGAAAGAAACATCGGTAGATGCTTAGCCTCATTAGAAGGTATTGCAGATGAGATTATAATTGTAGATTCTTTTTCTACAGATAATACGGTATTGATTGCTAAAAAATATAACGCACAAATATTTCAGCAAGAATTTTTAGGCTACGCCAAACAAAAGAATTTTGCAAATTCATTATGTAAATTTGAACATATTATTTCATTAGATGCTGATGAAGTGATATCTGAAAATCTAAAGGAGGAAATATTAGCTATAAAAAATAATTTTTCTGCTGATGCATATGCATTAAATAGGCTAACCAATTATGCCGGCACTTGGGTGCATCATTGTGGTTGGTATCCAGATAGAAAGATAAGAATATTTAAAAAAGATCAAGCTCGTTGGACTGGTCCGAGGTTGCATGAAACCATTGAAATAGATTCTTCCAATATTAAAAACTTAAATGCAGATTTGTTGCATTATTCTTTCCATTGTGAACAAGATCATCTTTTACAAATAGAAAAGTTTACCAACATCTCTTCTAAAGAATTATTCGATAAAGGGATTAGATCAAATTTTTATTATTTATATATAAAACCATTTATACGTTTTTTCACTGATTATATAATAAAATTAGGTTTCTTAGACGGTTTTACAGGTTTTACAGTTTGTAAAAATTCTGCTTATGCTGCATATTTAAAGTACGAAAAATTAAAAAAACACTGGATAGAATATGAGAGTCATTCATCTTAGTGCCGAAAAAACATGGAGAGGTGGTGAGCAGCAAATTGCTTACTTAATAGATGAACTACAGAAATTAAATGTAGAACAGTTAGTAGTTTGTAAAACGGGTTCTGCTTTTGAAACGTATTGTAGAATCAATGGAATCCCTTACAAAAGCTTAACATTTAGCAATCAGTTCGATTTGTTCTCAAGTTTAAAATTAAAAAAAATTGCTATTCGTTTTAATGCCGATATTATTCATTTACACTCGTCTCATGCACATGCTATTTCAATTTGGTCGTACTTCTTAGGAAATAAAACAAATCTAGTATTATCGCGAAAAGTAGATTTTCCAATTTCTAAAAATTTCTTATCAAGAATTAAATATAATTGTTCGGCTATTAAAAAAATTATTTGTGTGTCTAATGCTATTCGTACTATATTGCAGAAGGATATTGATGACAAAAGTAAATGTGTTACAATATATGATGGTATTGATATATCAAAATTTATAAAAAAAAGCAATAAGTTGAGAGAAGAGTTTGCTATTAATAAGGATGTGAAAATTATTGCGAGTACAGCTGCTCTTGCTGAACATAAAGATTATCCAACATTCATTGAAGCAATTAAACAAATAGGAACTAGCCTCAATGCACATTATTTTATTATTGGTGATGGCCCTTTAAAAAAAGATATTGAAGAGTTAGTAATTTCCAATAATTTGCAAGATAAAATTACATTCACTGGATTCCGTACGGATATAAATGAAATATTAGCTGAGCTAGATGTGTTTGTTCTAAGTTCAAAAACCGAAGGACTTGGAAGCTCTATACTTGATGCATTTGCTTGTAAAGTCCCAGTTGTGTGCACCAATGCTGGCGGAATTCCCGAAATAGTGGAACACAATGTAACAGGTTTATTAAGTGATGTTGGCGATGCAAAAGCCCTAGCAGTAAATATTATTAAAGCATGTAACGATACAGAATTTAAAAATAGGATAGTAGAAAATGCTATGGAAAAGGTAAAAAAATTCGACAAAAGAATTATGGCTGAACAGACACTTAATGTTTATAAAAATATTATTTCCGCTTAAAAGCCGAGAGCAATAATATACTAAAGAAAAAACTTACAAATGTTGCTCCTGCTTGAGTTTCGAGCGTATCTTCAGTTAGCATCGATAACATGGTAATAATAATAAATACTGTTGGTAGTAATGAATATTTTTGTATTCCTTTGAAATAAGGCAGTATAAATGCAAAGATAAAAATTGCAAAGCCCAAAATGCCAAAGGTGCTTAGAATAGTGAAGTATTGATTGTGCGCTCTAAACTGAAATTCTTTTTTTATTGGTGTATCGTGTATTTCATAATATAATTTATACTCATCATTGATATCACCAGTGCCTACGCCAATTATCGGATTGCTAACAAAAATATGTTTTGCTATTTTCCAATATTCAAAACGCTGTGTAATGGAATGTCCTGATGGATTTCCACCATCTTTATATTGATTTATTTCATTTCTTACTTCACTAATTCTTTGACTTACCGATGGCACATATTTGTACATTAATATCGGCAATAAAATGGTAGCAGATATTAAAATAATAACAATATTCCATTTTTTAGTGGCAACAATTTGATATATAAATATTACTACACTGCAACTTAAAAGCGCTAAGTAGCCAGCTCTTGCTCCTAAAATTCCAATAAATATAAAGAACCATGTTGCTATTAAAATCAATACAATATTTAATGCCGAACTTATTTTCTTCCCCGATTTTATAATTAAATGTATAATAGCAAATAAACTCATACATATAATAAGTGATAAGCGAATGTGTGAAATTATTGGAGATATGTTTCTGAGTGTGTCAACATTGCTAATATCTGTAGAGCTATAAATAATTAAACTATAAATTGATGATGCAAATACCGAAACAATTAAACAATATAAAATGAATCTTAGTTCTACCCATGTTAGTTGTTTAGTACTTGCAATTATTATTGGAAAAATTAACAGAGGAAGCTTTATTTTTAAATCATTTATAGCATATCCGAAATTACTTGTGTAGAACAATCCTAGAATGTGAATAGTGAATATCCCGAGGAAGGCTTGTAAATAATAGTTTTTTTTAATGCTATCCCATTTAACTGCAAACTCAGCTTCAATAATCCAATTGAGTACCAATACCGCTTGTCCAATGCTCATTAGGGCTGGTGAGAGGGATAAGCCAATAGCCACCAAAATTAATCCAAATAGGTAAAAATTTCTATGTGTGAAATATTGTCGCATAGTTAAATGTAAGAATTAGGTATTAGTAAACAAAAAATCCCGATGAAATTCAACGGGATTTAATAAATACAATATTTTTGAAATTACAGTTTACGCTTCACTTCTACATTTTCGTAAGCTTCGATAATATCGCCTACTTCAATGTTATTGAAGTTTTGAATGTTCAAACCACACTCATAGTTAGTAGCTACTTCTTTCACATCGTCTTTGAAACGTTTTAATGAAGCTAATTCGCCAGTATGGACTACCACACCATCACGAATGATACGCACTTTACTATTTCTGTTAATCTTACCATCAATAACCATACAACCTGCGATTGTTCCCACTTTAGTGATTTTGAATGTTTCGCGGATTTGTACGTTTGCAGTAATCTTCTCTTCGAATTGTGGAGCCAACATACCTTCCATTGCCGATTTTACTTCGTTAATAGCATCGTAGATAATTGAATACATACGTATGTCAATTTGTTCTTGCTCTGCTAACTTACGAGCGTTTAATGATGGACGAACTTGGAAACCTACGATAATCGCATCAGATGCTGATGCTAATAATACGTCTGATTCTGAGATCTGACCAACCGACTTATGAATAATGTTAACTTGTATTTCTGGAGTAGATAATTTCAATAATGAGTCTGCTAATGCTTCAATAGAACCATCCACGTCACCTTTAACAATAATGTTTAACTCTTTAAAGTTTCCAATTGCTAAACGACGTCCAATCTCATCAAGAGTAATGTGTTTCTGAGTACGAATACCTTGCTCTCTTTGTAATTGTAAACGCTTGTTTGCAATCTCTCTTGCTTCCACTTCACTCTCCATTGAGTTGAACTTATCACCAGCTTGTGGTGCACCATTCATACCCAACACTTGTACTGGAGTTGCTGGTCCTGCAAGTTCTATCTTTTGTCCACGCTCATTATACATCGCTTTTACACGACCACTATAGCAACCTGCTAAAATTGGATCTCCAACTCTTAACTCTCCTGCTAATACTAATACAGTAGTAATGATACCACGACCTTTATCTAATGCCGATTCAATTACTGAACCAATTGCATGTTTATTTGGATTTGCTTTAAGCTCTAATAATTCTGCTTCTAACAATACTTTCTCTAAAAGAACATCAACGTTCAAACCTTTCTTCGCAGAAATTTCTTGACATTGATATTTACCACCCCACTCTTCCACAAGAATATTCATTGCAGATAATTGCTCACGAATTCTATCTGGATTTGCATCAGGTTTATCCATTTTGTTTAAGGCAAAAATGATAGGTACTCCTGCTGCTTGTGCATGGTTAATAGCTTCTTTTGTTTGAGGCATCACACTATCGTCTGCTGCAATTACAATAATTACAATATCCGTTACCTTAGCACCACGAGCACGCATGGCCGTAAAGGCTTCGTGACCTGGAGTATCTAAGAATGTGATTTTTTTACCTGATTCTAATTGCACTTCGTAAGCACCAATATGCTGAGTGATACCACCGGCTTCACCAGAAATTACGTTTGCGTTACGTACAAAGTCAAGTAATGATGTTTTACCGTGATCGACGTGACCCATAACAGTTACGATAGGAGCACGAGGAACTAAATCTTCTGGACGATCAACTTCTTCAAGTTCAACTTCCTGTTCTTCGGTAGAAACAAATTGAATTTCATAACCAAACTCATCAGCAACAATTGTTAATGTTTCAGCATCTAAACGTTGGTTAATAGAAACGAACATTCCTAAACTCATACAAGTAGAAATTACTTTCGTTACTTGTACATCCATCATTTTTGCTAATTCATTCGCTGTTACGAACTCGGTTACTTTTAATATTTTAGATTGTAATTCTAATTCTTTTGCTGCTTCTTCAGCGTTTGCTGCAACGTCATCACGTTTAGCTCTTCTTAGTTTAGCACGTTGTGCAAATTTACCAGACTTACCAGCCCCACTTAAACGAGCAAGTGTTGCTTTAATTTGATCTTGGATTTCTTTCTCAGTAGGTTCTTCCTTCGGAGTATTAGGGCGATTGCCTTGGTATCCTCCTCCAGGTTTTTTACGATCATGGAAGTTTCTATTTCCACCTTGTCCCTGTCCCTGACCTTGTCCCTGTCCTTGACCTTGACCTTGTCCTTGCGGATGTTGGCCTCCAGGAGTATTCGGACTAACTGGTTTATTTTCTTTACGCTTTCTTTTCTTTTTCTGATCTGCAGCATTTCCAGAAGAACTAGCCACCGGAGTTGCTTTTTTCTTCGCAGCAAATTGCGATAAGTCGATTGATCCAATAATGTTCGGACCAGTAAGTTTTGTAGCTCTAGCACGAATTACATCTTCCGGACGAACAGCATCTTCAGCACCTGCAGGTTTAGTTTTTTCAACAACCTTTTCTGCTGCTTTTTCTGCGACTTTCTCTACTACTTTCTCTACTGCTTTTTCAGGAGCTTTCTCAGTTTTTTTCTTCACAGCAGGTTCCTCAACTGGAGCAACTTTCTTTGCAGGTTTTTCAACCGGAGTTTCTTCAACAACTTTAGGCGCTTCAACTTTCGCTTCAACAACTTCTTCTTTCGCCTTTTCTTCTTTTGCTTTCTTATCCGATTTGCCTTTGCCTGAAACAGTAGATAAATCAATCTTCCTAAGAATTTTAAAACTTGGAGAAGAACTTTCTTCTTTCTCTACTACTTTTTCCTTTTCAGGAGCCTTAACGATAGGTTTAGCTTCAACAATTTCTGGAGTTACAGATAGGTTCTTAATAAGAATCTCTTCTACAACTTCCGATTCTGCCTTGCTCTTCGGAGCAGGTTCAGCATCTGTCGGAACAACATCTTCTCTACGAAGTTTTCCAATGGCAATGCTCTTCGCTTCTTCGCGAATCGTTTTGTCCGATTGGAAATCTTTCATTAAGATTCCGTATTGCTCGTCGCTCAATTTAGTAGCAGGTTTATTGTCGATGTTTACACCTTGTTTTCCAAGATGCTCTACAATGGTCCCAATACTAACGTTGAATTCCTTCGCGGCTTTTAATAAATTAATTTTTTTGTCGTCTGACATCTATTAATAGTTATGCAATTTAATGCGTTATTATATTTCTTATTCGAATTCAGATTTCAAGATGTTTATTACATCTCTAATCGTCTCTTCTTCAAGATCGGTACGTTTTACTAAGTCTTCTACTGATAGGTTTAATACACTCTTCGCAGTATCACAACCAACAGCTTTCAACTCATCTAGAATCCAATCTTCAATCTCATCTGTAAACTCGTCTAAGTCTACGTCCTCCTCATTTTCTTCGTTTTCACGATATACATCAATTTCGTAACCTGTTAATTTACCAGCTAACTTAATGTTGTATCCACCTTTACCAATTGCTAAAGAAACTTGATCAGATTTTAAATAAACTGAAGCACGTTTCGTTTCATCATCTAATTTAATCGATGTGATTTTCGCAGGCGATAAAGCTCTTTGAATGTATAATGATAAGTTGTTTGTGTAATTAATAACGTCGATGTTCTCGTTTTTCAATTCTCTAACGATACCATGAATACGTGAACCTTTCATACCCACACAAGCACCTACTGGATCAATACGATCATCGTAAGATTCAACAGCTACTTTTGCACGCTCTCCTGGTTCGCGAACTATATTTTTGATGGTGATTAATCCGTCAAATACTTCTGGAACTTCTTGTTCGAATAAACGCTCTAAGAAACTTGGTGCGGTTCTAGAAATAATAATACGTGGATTGTTGTTTTGCATGTCTACACGTAAAACAACTGCTTTCACATTATCACCTTTTTTGAAGAAGTCAGCAGGGATTTGTTCGGTTTTTGGTAAAATTAATTCATTACCATCATCGTCCATTACCAACATTTCTTTCTTCCACACTTGATAAACTTCGCCAGATACGATCTCGCCAATTCTATCTTTGTATTTCTTGTAAACTTCGTCTTTCTCTAGTTCAATAATTTTTGATACTAGGGTTTGACGAGCAGCTAAGATTGCTCTTCTTCCGAAACTTTCTAAGGTTACTTGCTCAATTGCATCATCACCAACTTCTAAATCAGGGTCGATGGTTTTTGCTTCTGCAATTTCTACTTCTAAGGCGTCGTCTTCAGAGAAACCGTCTTCCATTACTCTACGTGTTCTCCAAATCTCTAAGTCACCATTATCAGTGTTTACGATAATATCACAGTTTTCGTCTGTTCCGTATTTCTTACGCAACATACTTCTGAATACATCTTCCAAAACACTCATCATCGTCGGACGATCAATGTTTTTGAAGTCTTTGAACTCCTGGAAAGAATCGATTAAATTGATGTTATTCATATTAATTCAATTATTTTTTTCTAAAAAATGATCTTAATTTTTGCTTCTTTTATATCTGTTAAAGAAATACTTTGCTCTTCATATCGAGCTTTCTTTCCCTTTTCTTTTATTTCTAAATTCACATTGATGATATCACCATTAATCGCTAATAGTTTTCCTTCAAGCTCTTTCCCATCATTCATTCGCACCGCTAATGTTCTGCCAATATGTTGTGGATACTGACGTTGAAATTTTAATGGATAATCAACTCCTGGTGAAGAAACTTCTAAGGTATGTGCACCTTCAATTACATTTTCTTCTTCCATTCGGTGAGAAATATGCTTACTCACTTTTGCAACTTCATCAATCCCAATTCCATTATCTCCATCCAATAGCAATACAATTTTATTCTTTTGAAGTAGTTTGTAATCAACAATAAATA
>JBIINK010000037.1:0-22108 GCA_044337515.1 Sphingobacteriales bacterium
GTGGTTTGTGTATTTAAAACAACTGGAGCTGATTTATTAGTTACATCAACAATAGAAAATGTTCCACTATTAATTTCTCCAGCATATAATTTATTATTTCGAACAATACCATCATGTACGTACTTACCCGTGTAAGCACCCGCTACTGTTGGGTTCCAAGGGTCGGCAAGATTAATTATTAATGCTCCAGTAAGGGAAACTGAGTTGTTAGCACCATAGAGGTATAAAAATCCATTATCAATATGCAAAGCATGCACATTACTAATTAAGCCATTAGCTGTGTATTGTTTGGTTTTTATGCTATCTGGTAAGTATTGCAAATCAACTATAGTTACACCAAAGGTATTATCAGAATGCTCCGTAGTAATATAAGCGTAATGTTGCCAAGTGCGAATTTCTCGCCAAAGTGAACGAGGTCCTGGAACCTTAAATAAAGTAACTGGATTGGAAGGTGAAGTAATATTAATGATGGCGCAGGCATCGGTAAGTGTACTCGAACCTGAACATCCTAAAAGTGCATATTCTTTATTCCCTTGCTTATAACCCCATATATTGGCATAGCCATTATTACCGATTGACAAGGTGCTCAACTGAGTTAAATTGTATTGAGCAAAGCTTAAACAACTATAAATTAGTGAAATAGCTAGGAGTACAAGTCTTTTCATAAGTAGAATTTTTAAATAAGATAAGCAAAAATTCTACCAAAAAATACTGATAAATGGAATATTAACGATTAGTTATTCGTGTTGGCTAACACTTTAGTAATACGGAGTATTAATTCATCCATATTTACTGGCTTAATTACAAAATCATCGGCTCCCATACCTATGGCTGTTTGTATCACTTCTACATCATCTAATGCTGAAATTAATATCACAGGAATCTTTTTGTTCTCCGCTTTAATAACTTCTAATAACTCTAATCCCGACATAAACGGCATCATAATGTCTGAAATTACTAAATCAGGTGTTTCATTTTTAATGATTTCTAATGCTTCTCTGCCGTCAGTACAACTTACTACTTCGTAACCTGCAGATATCATTTGATGTTCGATCAATTTGATCGCCATTTCTTCATCATCAACAATTAATACTTTCATATCTCAATTTTTTTTATGCTCTAACAAGACTTAATTTATACTCGTTAATTTCTTGCATTGCAGGTTGTGTTCGAGTTTTTAAATTTTTAAATAATGCCGGGATGCTTTCTAACTCCGATAAAATTTTTGCATCTTTTTCAATCTTGACTAATATCTCTTTTAAATCATGCATCCCCATATACGCATAGGTTGCTTTTAATTTATGTGCATAAAATCCAGTTTGATCCCAATTCATGTCGTTTATTGCCGCCTCAAGAATTAAAAGGGTTTCGGGAGTTTTCGTTAGAAACAAATCAATCATTTCTAACATAAAATCATCGTTCCCTTTAGAGACTTCTTTCAAATAAGTTAAATCGTATGTATTAGGCACTTTAATCTATATTATAAGTTGAAGGTATTAATTATTCTGAACATTCACTAAATTTTAGTCACGGCTAACTCATCTTTACACTCTGAAATTAGGGTAGAAATTGATTTTTGAAATTCGGGATGAATCCATTCTGGACTTAATTCCAACATCGGAATTAAAACAAACATTCTATTCTGCATATGAGGGTGTGGAACTTCCAACTTTTCTTCCTTAATTATAGCCGATTCCATTGCAATGATATCGATGTCGATAATTCTTGGCTCCCACTTGTTTAATCGTGTTCTGCCCATCGACTCTTCAATATCTATTAACTTTTTCATAAATAGATTCGGGGCCATATTTGTTTCAAGCTCAATAGCCTGATTATAGAAATCAGATTGATTGGTGTTTCCCCAAGCGGCAGTCATATAGATAGACGATTCTTTTAGCTCACCGAAAAAATCTTTGAGTTTGGTTTTAGCTAACTCGAGCTGCTGAATAGGATTTTCTAAATTACTCCCTAATAATAATATCGATTTCATCGCTATAAAAATAAAGGGATTTTATTATTATTATTGCATATAATCTAAATAAGATGAAACAATTTTTCAAAACAGTTTTTGCGAGCATGATAGGGTCTTTCTTATCTATACTTTTGCTCATATTTGTAATCGTACTTGTTTCTATAGGTACTGTGCTCTCTCTCAGTTCTGATGAAAAAGTGAATGTTAAAGAACATTCTATTTTACACATACAATTAAACGAATCTATTGCCGAACGCAGTAACGACCAACAAATAGATTTACCAAGCTATTTAAATTTCACAAACAGTAATCGCTTAGGGCTCAATAACATTTTAGCTAATATTCGTAATGCTAAAAACGATGATAATATTGATGGCATCTTTTTAGACCTTAGTACTATCGATGCTGGACTATCAACCGTTGAAGAAATTCGTAATGCTTTAATCAAGTTTAAAGAATCCAATAAGTTTATATATGCTTACAGCGAATACTATACCCAAAAAGCTTACTACCTAGCATCTGTATCTGATAGTATATTTTTAAACCCTTCAGGCTTATTAGAATTTAAAGGTGTAAATGCTCAGTACATGTTCTTTCAACATGCCTTAGAAAAATTAGAGATATCTCCAGAAATTATTCGTGTTGGTTCTTTCAAAAGTGCTGTAGAACCATACATGTTAGACCATATGAGTGATTCCAATAAACTACAAACGAATGTGTATTTATCCGCATTATTCGGACACATGGTTCAAAATATTGCAACCGCTCGTAACTTGTCATACGATAGCACCTTTGCCATTGCAAAGAATTTGAAAGTAAGAACTGCTGAAGATGCGGTAACTTTTAAGTTAGCGGATGCATTAATTTACAAAGATGAATTGCTTGACAAATTTGCTCATGAAACAAAGCAAGCTAATAGCAATGAAATCAATTACATTAGCCTTCGTAAATATTCGAAATCGATGAAATCAGAGATCTCTACTGCAAAAGATAAGGTTGCTATTATCTATGCAAATGGTGAAATTAATGGTGGAAATGGTGATGATGAAAGCATTGGTTCTGAAAAACTATCTCATGAAATTCGCAAAGCAAGATTAGATAAATCGATCAAATCAATTGTATTACGTATCAACTCTCCTGGGGGAAGCGCCTTAGCTTCAGATGTTATTTGGAGAGAAGTTATTCTTGCCAAAGCAGCGAAACCAGTAATCGTTTCTATGGGTGATGTAGCAGCATCTGGTGGGTATTACATTGCTTGTGCTGCCGATACCATTGTGGCTGAACCTACAAGCATTACAGGCTCTATAGGTGTGTTTGGTGTATTGTTCAACATGCAAAAATTCTTTAACAATAAATTAGGCATAACATTCGACCAAGTGAAGATTGGCGATTACGCTGATTTAGGAAATTATACTAAACCCCTATCTCCTGCCGAACGATATATTATCCAAAATGAAATCAATAGAATTTATGCAGATTTTACGAACAAAGTTTCTGCTGGTCGTCATATGCCAATTGATAAAGTAAGAAGCATCGCCGAAGGTAGAGTATGGAGTGGTATTGATGCTAAACGTATTGGCTTAGTGGATGTATTAGGAAATCTAGAAGATGCTGTAAACATCGCTGCAAAAAAAGCAAAGTTAACAGAGTATAGAATTGTAAATTATCCTGAAATGGAAGATCCTTTCGATAAGATAATGAAATCACTAACTAACGAAGCACGCATCTACCTAATGCCTAATGAATACAAGGCTCTAGCACCATACATTAAATCATTAGAACAAGTAAAAAACAGCAAAGGAATTCAAGCTCGATTACCTTTAAACTTCGAGATTAATTAACATGAAGAGTAATAAGGAAATTGTTTCGGCCTTAAAATTATTAGGTCAATTAATGGAGCTACACGATGGAAATTCATTTAAGATAAAATCCATCAATAATGCAACCTTTAAACTTGGAAAATTTGCCGAATTACTTGCCGAAAAATCGGAAGATGATTTAGCAAAAATCGAAGGCGTTGGTAAAAGTGTAGCCGGTAAAATTATTGAATTCATCACTACCAATGTTATAAAAGAACTTGAAGAGTTAAAAGCCATAACTCCTCCAGGACTATTGGATATGTTGAGTATCAAAGGACTTGGACCAAAGAAAATTCAAATTATTTGGCAACAATTATCCATCGATACCATTGGCGAATTATACTACGCTTGTATAGAAAACAGACTTATTGAAGCCAAAGGTTTTGGTTATAAAACTCAAGAAGAAGTAAAAAAACTTATTGAATTTAATTTGATGAATAAGGGCTCACTCTTATTATCGAATGCATTAGGTTTATTAAAAGAGTTAAATTCGAAAACAGGAAATACATTGTTTGCTTCAGGGCAATTGGCTCGGCATTGTGAAATTATCACAGAACTTTCTTTTACTGCAAAAAAATCTTCTCAAGATGAAATCCTAAACGGACTTTCTTCTGAAGAAAGTTTGTCGGGTAATTTAGAAGACAATACGTGGAAAGGCTTATATAATAATGCTTCTAGCCTTAGCATCGATTTTATTTCTGAAGAGAATTGGGTGATGGATAATTTCTTAAAATCAGCTACTCCAGAACATCTTGCTTTGTTAACAGGTTTCGATGAAGCTTCCCTCCGATTAAAAAACATTACCTCCGAAGATGAACTATACGCTAGCATCAACATGCAATTTATTCCAACTCCAATGCGTGAAGGATTGCGAGAAGTTGAACAAGCGAAAGCACATAAAATACCAACATTAATACGCAACGAAGATTTAAAAGGGAGTTTGCATAACCACAGCACTTGGTCGGATGGAATACATACGCTCGAAGAAATGGCCGTGTATTGCCACCAATTAGGTTACACATACTTGGGTATTTGTGATCACTCACAATCGGCATTTTATGCCAATGGATTGAAAGTAGATAGAGTATTAGCTCAACATGCAGAAATTGAATTATTAAATACAAAATATCCCAACTTCCATATATTTAAAGGAATTGAGTCGGATATATTAAATGATGGTTCATTAGATTACGAGACGGACATCCTTTCGAAATTCGATTTCATTGTAGCTTCTGTACACTCCAATTTAAAGATGGATGAAGAGAAAGCTAACCATCGTATATTAAAAGCCATTGAGAACCCTTATACCACTATGCTTGGGCATCCAACTGGACGTTTGCTACTCGCACGACAAGGTTATCCGATAAATCACAAACTCATTATTGATGCTTGTGCAGCAAATAATGTATCCATTGAAATTAATGCCAATCCTTTGCGTTTAGATTTAGATTGGCGTTGGGTTGATTATGCCTTATCAAAAGGTGTATATTTAAGTATTAATCCCGATGCTCATAAAAAAGAAGGTTACCAGGATATGAAATATGGAGTACTTGTTGGTCAGAAAGGTGGACTATCAAAAGAATTTTGTTTGAACGCTTGGACGAAAGAAGAACTCTCTGCTTACTTTAAAAAGAAATGAAAATATTAGTTATTCGTTTTAGTTCTATAGGTGATATCGTATTAACGAGTCCGGTGGTGCGTTGTTTAAAAAAGCAAATGAATGCTGAGGTGCATTTCCTAACAAAATCAAGCTTCTTACCTATTTTAGAGAATAATCCTTACATCGATAAAGTACATGTTTTATCATCTATGTTTGATAAAACGGTTGAAGAATTAAAGAAAGAAAAATTCGATTACATTATCGACCTTCATAATAATTTAAGAACTATACGATTCAAAAAAGCTTTGAATATAGAAGCATTCACCTTTGATAAATTGAATATTAAAAAATGGCTCTTGGTGAATTTGAAATGGAACCGTATGCCAAAAGAACATATCGTAGATCGTTACCTCGATACCTGTAAAACATTAGGCGTAAAAAATGATGGTGAAGGTTTAGATTATTTCATTGCGAAAAAAGATGAAATTGACTTAGCTGAATTACCTTCTGTTTTCTACAAAAACTATATTGCATTAGTGATTGGGGCACAACACGGCACCAAAAGATTACCGCTTTTAAAATTAGAGAAGTTTTGTAAAGAAAGTACTAGGCCAATTATTGTTATTGGAGGAAAAGATGATGCAGCCAATGCTTGGCATTTACAACGCATCGCTCCAGATCGTATTATAAATGCCTGTGGTAAGTATAATTTAAATCAATCGGCTTCGCTTGTAAAACAAGCCAATATCGTAGTAACACACGATACCGGTATGATGCATATTGCTGCTGCATTTAAAAAAGAAATCTTAACAGTTTGGGGAAATACTGTACCTGAATTTGGGATGTACCCATACGAAACAAAATATACAAACTTCGAAGTGTCTAACTTATCCTGCAGACCTTGCAGTAAAATCGGCTTTGTTGCTTGTCCGAAAAAGCATTTCAAATGCATGGAAATGCAGGACATTCCTTTATTAGTGAAACTAGCGAATAAAGAAAATGAATAAGACTTTAATTCTCGCTCGACATGGTAAGGCTGAGAAGGTAAACTTTGGAGAAAACGATTTCAAAAGGAATTTAACCGAACGCGGAAATGCCAATGTTTTAAAGGTTTCTGAAGAACTTTCAAAAATACTTACTCCTCAATTAATAGTCAGTAGTCCAGCGAATAGAGCATATCAAACTGCGCAACTATTTGCTAAAACTTTTCAAGTTTCTAAAAAAAATATTGAATTAAATGAAGCCATTTACGAAGCTTCGATGAGTGCTTTGTTAAAGGTGATTAATCAACTTGATAATTCTTACGATTGTATTCTAATGACTGGTCATAATCCCGCATTTGAATATGCAGTTGATTATTTTACGGGTGTACAAATTGGAGATTTACCAACATCGGGAACAGTGATATTAAACTTTCCATTTAGCGATTGGAAATTGATTTCGCAGGGAACTGCCGAATTAAATAAAATTCTTATTCCTTAATTAATGATGTTGTTGTGAGCTGTAAACGCTTATATGTCCGGAGAACAAATACGCTACTAAACAAGCAATAATAACATAGACTGAGCTGCCCATTCCGAAGAGTTCTATACCCATAATAACACAAGCAAACAAGGTATTTGTTGCTCCTGCAAAAACGGCTACAAAGCCCATTCCTGCTAGTAATGCCATAGGTAATGGAATAAACCAAATTAATACATTTCCTAACGTAGCACCTATAAAAAACAGAGGTGTTACCTCTCCCCCTTTAAATCCAACCCCTAAGGTAAATGCCGTTAAGAACAACTTGATCAAAAAGTCATAAGAGTTCATGGGTTCTGTAAATGCTGCAGAAATGCTTGGTAAACCCAAACCCATGTATTTATTCATATCGAAAAAATAATAAACGACTACGATAAACAAACCACCAATAAACGGACGAAATGGAGGGAATTTTATATAGCGTTGAAATATATCGGTAAAGGTATGTGATGACTTTGCAAACAAATAAGAAATCAATCCGAAAATAACGCCAGCGTTTATAGCCCAAAATATATTAATGAAACTTATTACAGGAACATATGGTATGACATAAGTAGAATGCTGAATACCCCATGATAAACATACAAAGTGTGCAACAAATGCTGCTAAAATACTTTGTAAAAAATAACGAACCTGTAATTTTCTGCTATGAAAAACTTCTAATGCAAAAATAGCACCTGCCCAAGGAGTGCCAAATACGGAGGCGAAGCCTGCACTGATGCCTATTATAATCAATGCTTTTCGAGCATTTGCAGATAATTTAAAATAATGAGTAGCTTGATCGGCAATAGCACCCGACATTTGTACTGCCGTACCTTCTCTACCAACTGATGCACCTACTAAATGAGAAAGCATCGTTCCGATATAGACTAGCGGAGCCATTCTTATATGAATAACATCACTCGGTTCATGAAATTCTTCAAGAAGTAAATTATTTCCCTTCACTTCTTTCTCACCATAGTAATGATAGAGTAAACCAACCAGTAAACCTACAATTGGTAATGCATAAATAATGTAAGAATGAGTTAATCTAAATTGGGTTGCATGATCTAATGTCCACAAAAAGAATGCGGATGCAGTACCTGCAAGCGTACCAATAATGACAATGATAAAAATCCAGAAGGCAATCTTTTTTAGGAGCGTCATGCGTAAGTTATTCTACCAATGAATAAGTACTTCCGTCGGATACATCATAAGCTATTAAACCACTTTGTGGAGTGTAATAGAGATCGGGTAAGTAATATTTAGAGGTATTTAAAGCGTGACTAAATGTATAAACATTATAATACATTTTATTATTTAATGCCATTGAATCCGTAAAAGTGACTACTGAGCTGGTTTGATTAATGGCTGAATTGATAGAACTTACCATTGTAAACTCGCGATTATTCAATGAACTCTTCATTCGCATAGCTTATTTATAATATCGCATTAATACTGAAGTTAATTCTTCTGGTTTTTGAGTGCCGATTAAAAACATTGTACCATCCTTCATTTCAATTTGTAAACCAGAACTTCCAGATACATTCCAAGCTTTTCCATTTCCTTTTAAGCTTGAACGAAAACCCCAACCTCCATATTCCATTATCGGACTGTATTCACGAACATAGGCTTTGTCTATATTGCTCCATTGGTAAATTCTATAGCTGCGGAAAATTGGAAGGAAACGTACAGAAATCCCATTATCATCCACTATAGTTTCTAATTTTAAAGAGTAGAAAAAAAGAGTTAGTAATAACATTCCACCTTCAACTAAAAATAATCCGGCATCTGGCATCGGATTATCGCCATAAGGTTTGTTCATAAGCACCTGTTGGTAAATACCAACTAAGAAAAATAAATGAAGTGGAACAAGTACGAATATCCACCTTCTAAAGGATTGAGTTTCGGTAAACATACTATTCAGCATCAACTTGTAAAATATGTAGTATTCGGTGAATGATGGGTGCAAAGAAAACTCCTGAAATGGTAAGGAATGCAACGCCACTATACAATGCGTATAAAGAAGAGAATATCTTCGCGGCATTGGTTTGCATCTCTACCGCAGGGCCCATTCCAGTAAGAATTAAGCATGCCATGTGGAAACTATCAATCCAGGTGCAATCGGCAATGGTATAGTAACCAATCATGCCAATTAATACCGACAATACAATTAATAAACTTGCAAATAGGGTGTATCGCATCATTCGTTGCAAAAAACGAGGCATGCTGATTAATTCTTGGTTTTTATGTTCAAGTTTCATCGCTATACAATTAAGGATTTAATACGAATTAAAGATTTAATAATGATATCGACAAGCGTAAATTAAGAGGGTATCATCTTCTACTCGATAAACTAAGCGGTGTTCCTGGTCAATTCTTCGGGACCATAATCCTTGTAAATCATATTTTAAAGGCTCTGGTTTGCCTTTTCCAGCATAAGAATTATGCTGAATATCCTTTATTAATGCATTGATTTTACTCAGCATCTTTTTATTATCTGTTAGCCAAGAATTATAATCTTCCCAGGCATTCTTTGAAAAAACAATTTTCATTTCCCTCCCTTCAAATTCCCATTCACTGTTTTCCCATTCTCCATTTGCTCAATCGATTCAAATAAACGCTCAGCATTTCGCTTCGAACTCAGCAAATGAACAGTCTCCATCAATGAATTGTACTCTTCCATCGATATCAAAACCGTCCCTTTTCCCGTTCCTCGCTTAATAATGAGCGTTTCGTTATTCTCTTCTACCTCATCTAAGTATTTCTTTAGATCAGTGCGTAATTCGGTATAATTCGCTGCAATCATGCTATTAAGTATTTATTTAAGTACGAATATAAGTACTTATTTTCAAAATACGAAATATTAGCACATTGGCACATTTACAAATTAGCACATTCATTAACATATTAGCATACCAGCATATTAGCATACCAGCATATTACATCGTGTACTTCCTCCCCTTATTCACCTCCTTCAAATGCTTCATCAATGGCTCGAAGTATGAAACTAACGCTTTTGCATTCAAATCTTCGCCAGTTTTCTCTTTTAACACTTCTCTCCAATCTTTAGATGCACCAGGGTACATAATTGATTTCAAGAAATCTCCCACTTCTTTGTTGCCATAGTAATTGGTTGCACGTGGATCTTGTTTTAAGATTTCTTTAGCAATATGGTCGTGTAATTGGAATAAGATGACGTATGATAAGGCATAATCATAATATTGAGCAGCATCATCATTGATGTGCGTTTTCGTAGCTGCATCGCAGTACTCTTCACCTCTATTGGTTGGTGGAACAACACCTTGGTATTCTTTTACTAATTCCCACCAGCGTTTGTTGAACTGATCTGCTGGTAAATTATCGGTGTATAATGATTTCTCAAACTCGCTCATTACTCCTGCTGCAAATGGAATAAATACCGCATAGTTTAATGCTTCTTTTAATAAATTTTGTACTTCGTCTACTTTTGCATTCGCATCAATTAAGCCTCTTTGAACTAAGAATGGTTTTTGCATAGCAGCCAATCCCATCAAGCTTCCCATTGCTTCGTGGTAAGCTCTATTTGCACCGCCACGCATTAATGGTGGTACATCAGGGTTCGTATAAGTCATGTAATAATAGATGTGTCCTAACTCGTGATTTGAAGTTTCAAACCATTCTGCATTGGGCTCCACACTCATTAAACTTCTTACATCATTATTCAAATCCATGTGCCAAGCCGAAGCGTGATTATTCTTTTTAATTTTAGAACCTTCTGCTAAAGGATATAAACTTGATTTCTCCCAGAACGTTGCTGGTAAAGCAGGGTAGCCAATACTTTTGTAAAACGACTCTCCTTCTTTAACAATCCATTCCGGTGATTTCGATTTTAATGCTCCATCAATGTCTAAACCATCAACAGTAATCATCGAACTCCAATCTTGCGCCCAACGATTAGTCAACCAATCGGCAGGAATATAATCTGGCACTTCTTTAACACCATATTTTTTTGCTAACTCATAACGAGCATAGGTATGTAATTCTCTGAACAGTGGACGTAATTCTGTGTTTAACTTACGCATCATATCCATCATCTCATCCGTTTTCATTCCATACTCCGATACTTGGTAACTATAGTAATCATTATAGCCTAGCGCTTTTACGGTTTCGTTACGTAATCGACGAAGGTTTACTAATCCATCTTTCAATCCTTTACCTACTTCTTTACTAGCCTCCCAAGCTTTTCTGCGTTCGGTTAAATTATTAGATGATTTTAACACATCATCTAATTGGTTTGTTGAAACTGATTTACCATCTAATTTGAAATCAAATCCGAATAACTTTTCTGTTTGTGCAGTTTCTGCTTTGATGCGTTCTTTAACTACATCGGCAACGGTTTGAGGGTTGTTGCCTGCTGCAAATAAAATAGTTTCTAATTGCTTTACTTGTAAGGGTAATAAATGCTTACTGTGTTCTAAATACTTCTTTGCATTCTCAATGTTTTCGGCACTTCCGGTAAACTTCGCATACTCTTCGTTTGCTTTTTCGGTAGCCTTTGCATTGGTACTGTCGCCTTCAATAATTTCGATATTCGATTTCCATTGCGCTTCAGATGATAAGGAGTACAAACGAACAAATTCTGTTGTATAAGTATCAATAAACGTTTGCGCTTCGGCTTGAATTTTAGAATGATCTTCTTTACAGGCTCCCAACATCGTTAAAAGCACTGCGAACACAGTAATAATTTTTCTCATAGTTAAATATACTATAATCCCATTGATTTTTTCATCACTTGGTAAATCCAAGTGTTCTCATAAATACCACCTAAACTCGATGAACCCGGTCCGTAAGAATAAACAGGAACCATGGTCGCTGTATGGTTTTTAGTGATGAATTTTGGTTCTATAGCATCTTTAACTTTATCGTCTTCATTGCCACTTAAAGCAAATCCACCTGTTTCATGATCGGCAGTAACAATAACTAAAGTATTACCATCTTTCTCTGCAAAATCAAGTGCTTTCGCAATCGCTTTATCAAAGTCCATGGTCTCCTGACGAATGTATTCTGCATCATTACTATGGCCTCCCCAATCAATTTGAGAACCTTCAACCATTAAGAAAAATCCACCTTTATTTTTTGCTAATTTATTAATGGCTAATTGTGTTGCATTGGCTAAATAATTACCTCTGCCTTCTTGTATTTTAGGCATGTGCATTGGTGCAATTAATGCAGCTAATTTTTGTGTACCGGTGTACATATACAATTCTTCTTCCGAACGAATTACTTTGTAATCTTTCTTTACCAATTGTGCTGTTAAATCAACACTGTCCTTACGTTTCGCGAAATTATTATAACCTCCACCAATAAATAAATCGATGTCGGTTTTTAAGAAATCTGCTGCAATTTCTTCATACATATCTCGTGAGGGTTGATGAGAAATAAATGCTGCTGGAGTTGCATGTGTAATTGCACAAGTAGCTACTAAACCAGTAGCAAATCCTTTTGCTTCTGCCATCTCTAAAATGGTTGTCATGGGTAGTTTATTCATGTCCACACCAATTGCTCCATTGTACGTTTTAGTTCCACAAGAAAATGCTGTTGCACCTGCTGCAGAGTCGGTAATCTTATGACTTCCTGAAGAAGTTCTACTCAACCCTAATGTTTTGAATCGCTCAAAAGCCATACGCTCGTTAGCCATCATTAATGCATAACTCACCTGACTTAATCCCATACCATCGCCAACTAGTAAAATTACATTTACCGGCTTCTTCGTATTATCGTCGGGATTAACAATAGTGAAGGAACTAAAACTTACAAATATTGCAAGTAATAATAGACTAGAATAAATTCTGTTTTTCATGAAATATTGATTTTTAAATGATATAAAATGCAATATACTGCATAAATAAAAGAGTGCATAGCAGGAACAATTATTTAACATAAACGAAACATACTACCCGGTAAGGTTTTTATTAAACCATTGATTTCCAGTTGTAAAAGCACAGTGCTCAATTTGGAGTTTTTCCAGTTCAAATGATTCAATAATTGGTCATAACCTACATTCACACTGCTATGGATGAGGTATTCCACAATCACCCTTTCTTCTTCCGTTAGGTCGATAAATAGTTTTTTCTGAATGCTCGTTTTCTGTGCTTCATCCCAACCTAAGGCATCTAAAAATTCGGATGTAGAACTGAGTAATTGAGCCGAGTTATTTCGTATTAACTGATTACAACCTTTGCTCTGCACATCATTAATTCTACCCGGAAAAGCGAAGACATCTCGGTTGTATTGATTTGCCAACTCAGCCGTAATTAATGCCCCTCCTTGCTCTCTTGCCTCCACAACTATCGTTGCATCCGACATCCCAGCAATGATTCTATTTCGTGCCGGAAAATTCTCTCGATCGGGTTTAACTTCACTACAAAATTCAGAAACAATTGCACCTTGTTTTGCAATTTCTTTAGCAACAGAAGTATGCGTAGGTGGATAAATACGATCCAAGCCATGCCCAACAATAGCAAGGGTATCGAGCCCATTGAGTAAGGCTTCTTTGTGTGCAGTAATGTCTATTCCATACGCTAATCCGCTTACAATAATGGGATGATATGGCCTAAGCTCTTGAATAAATTCTCTGCAAATTCCTTTCCCATATTCGGTGGCTAAACGAGATCCTACAATAGAAATAATATGTCGGTTTTCGAAATTAGAATTTCCATTTACATACAATACTAAAGGGGAATCGGCACATCGTTTTAAACGTAAAGGATATTCGGATTGATAAAATGCAATGGCTTGTAATTGATGTTTCTGTAAGAAACGCATTTCTTGTTCTGCCCGCTCAATAAAGTTTGCGGATCGTAATTGCTGTGATATCGCCGGACCAACACCCGCGACTCGTAGTAATTTACGTTCCGAACTTTTTAATACTTCTTCTGCCGAACCTATCGTTTTTATTAACTCTTTCGCGGTTACGGGTCCCACCATCGGTACCATGCTCAATGCAATGGTATATAACATCTCCTGCTCCATACCCGAAAAATACAGCAAGCTTAACTAATTGTCAACTGCATATATGCAGGTTTTTTTATTTGCAGGTAGAATTATGTATTAAGTAATATGTATTAGGAATTAGGTAATTCAATTTAGAATTTAGAATTTAGAATTTCTTCAGTGTCTTTTGTCCAGTGTCCTTTGTCCAGTGTCCAGTGTCTAATTGAATACCGGAACATGTATCACCCCCTTCGTATCGAAAAACTCTTCTTCGAAGTATTCGGTAAGGGCAAATAGTTGGTAAGGTTTATGGATTTCATCGAACTCTTCAGATAGCTCAATACCTTTTAAATAAAGGATTCCATTATCTAAATCGTTAATCTGATTCTTCGAGAATTTATTATGAACCCAAGGGTAAAAATTAATTAATCGAGTTACGGCGCGCGACACTACAAAATCGAATTTCTCTTTTACTTCCTCGGCTCTACAATGTGCAGCACGTACATTTTTTAATCCTAAAGCTGCTGCTACTTCTTGTACTACTTTTATTTTTTTACCGATAGAATCTACTAGAAAAAAATTGGTATCGGGATATAATATTGCTAATGGAATTCCAGGGAAACCACCACCAGTTCCTACATCTAAAACTTTAGTTCCTGCTTTAAAATTAATAACCTTCGCTAAGCCCAATGAATGCAACACATGGCGCTCATAAAAATGTTCCATGTCCTTACGAGAAATCACATTGATCTTCTCATTCCAATCGTTATAAAGCGGAGCTAATTGCTCGAGCTGAGCATATTGAGTTTCGGTTAAATCGGGAAAATACTTTCTAATTAAATCCACTATATTTTTTCCTTACCGTGTTTAATTGTGTTAAATAATAAATCTCTTGCTCTAAATAATTGAGCTTTTACTGTACCCACTGGGAGTTTAAGTTCATCAGCAATTTCTTCATAACCGCGTTCATCAAAATAACGCAAAATCACTAATTGCTTATAACGAGCAGGAAGATTATCAACGATGGTACGCATCAAATCATTCTTCTGTTTCTTAATCATTTTTTCTTCCGGATCTAGTCCTTCCGATGCAAAATCAATTCGTACTTCTTCCCCATCCTGATTATCGTATGCCGAATCAATGGATGTCGTTTTTAATCTTTTCTTACGAATAAAATCGATACAATTATTGGTGGCAATTTTAAATAGCCAAGTAGAAAAAGCGAAGTCGGGCTTATATTTATCAATGTTTTCAAAGGCTTTAGCAAAAGCTTCTACCGTTAAATCATTGGCATCTTCTTTATTGTTAACCATTTTTAGAATCATGAAATAAATGGCATCCTTATATCGAACCATCAGTTCTGCATAAGCTTTCTGATCGTTCAATATTGCCTTTCTCACCAACTCTAAATCTTCGGTGGCCTTTTGTGAAAAATTTGGATTTACTTCCATTTTTTTTCTTTCGTAAAAAAAGATATAAGTGCCCAAAAAGGGATAACTAAAAGATAAATAATATCAAATATAAAATAAAATAAGAATAAATCTCTAGTACCAAGCTTGCGCATAGAATAAAAATAGAATAGACCCAACATTAAAAATCTTGCTCCTAAAAAACCAAACGAAACTATATATGGTAGTTGGAATACAAAGCTTAGTGCAAGAACAATATAATAGCATAAAGCCGATATGGATATTAAGGATAAACTGATTTGATGTGCCTTCTTATATTCTTTTCCATCACCTAGATGTCTGATTTTCTGACGAAAATAATCCGACCATGTTTCTTTCGATGGAGTCATTACGAAGCTATCGGGATGTAAACAAACCGAGACATTATCTTTCGTAGCATTCTGATTCACGAATAAATCATCATCGCCCGATTGTAAATGCATGTGCGCTGCAAATCCTTTTCCTTTAAAAAACAAGGTCTTGGTATAGGCTAAATTTCTTCCCACACCCATATAGGTATTCTTTTTTATAGCAAATGATAAGTATTGCAATGCGGTAAAAAACGTTTCGAATCGAGAGAATGCGTTTAAAAATCCTTTGGTTTTAATGAATGGTGAAATTCCTAATACAATTTCTTTACCCTCCGAAAACCCTTGCAGCATAAGGCTTACCCAGTTTTTAGAGACAGGCATACAATCGGCATCGGTAAATAATAAATGTTCATTCACTGCTGCTTTTATACCAATGGTTAATGCGAATTTCTTTCCATGTCTGTACTTATCATCTTCTTCTAACTCTACTACTTTTAAATGTGGATAGCGTGCTTGGAATCCCTTTAATATATCTTCTGAATTATCATACGAACAATCGTTCACTACGATCACTTCATAGTTCGGATAATCTTGTGTTAATATCGAATCTAGAAATTGCTGTAAGTTATTGGCTTCGTTTCGTGCAGCAATAATGACAGAAATAGGTAGTTTTTTAGACGATTTTTCTTCTGGTATTTTATGAAACGAAACCGCTGAAAAGTATCGTAAATAGTAGTAAATCTGAATAATAAAGAAAAAGGATAGTAATCCAATCAATAGATTTGTGTAGTTCAATGTTTTAATAAATTAGATAGTCGCTAAACTATTACATTTTATCTATTATTTACAAAAAGAATTTTACACATATGCGTATGGATAAGATGCTGAAGTGAATGGGTTCTTTGTAATTATTATATCTTTGCGAGGAATGAAATTTACATTAGAACACACCGATAAAGGATCTAAAGCACGTGCTGGAAGTATTGAAACTGCACATGGTACGATTCAAACTCCCATATTTATGCCTGTTGGTACAGCAGGAACTGTAAAAGGCGTACATCAACGTGAGTTGAAAGATGATATTGAAGCACAGATTATATTAGGCAATACCTATCACCTTTACCTTCGTCCGGGATTAGATACCATTGAAGCAGCAGGAGGCTTACATAAATTCATTAATTGGGATCGTCCTATTTTAACCGATAGTGGTGGTTACCAAGTATATTCCCTATCTACCGTTCGTAAGATTAAGGAAGAAGGCGTAACTTTTCGTTCCCATATCGATGGTTCGAAACTATTATTTACACCAGAAGGTGTAATGGACATACAACGTACTATTGGTGCCGATATCATTATGGCATTTGATGAGTGTACTCCTTATCCATGTGATTATAAGTACGCTAAGCGTTCTATGGAAATGACGCACCGTTGGTTAAAACGTTGCTGTGACAGATTTGACACAACTGATCCAAAATACGGATATGATCAAACCTTTTTTCCTATAGTACAGGGTAGTACATACAAAGATTTAAGAGTACAATCGGCTGAAGCCATTGCTTCTTTTGGAAGAGAAGGCAATGCCATTGGTGGTTTATCGGTTGGTGAACCGGCTGAGGAGATGTATGAAATGACAGAAATCGTGACGAATATACTTCCAAGCGATAAGCCTCGTTACTTAATGGGTGTAGGCACTCCTGTTAATATATTAGAATGTATAGCTTTAGGTATTGATATGTTCGATTGTGTGATGCCAACTCGTAATGCTCGTAATGGTATGTTATTTACATCGGAAGGAATTATCAACATCAAAAATGAGAAGTGGAAAAACGACTTTTCAGCGATTGATCCGAATAGCGATTTGTATTCTGATATGGTGTATTCTAAAGCTTATTTGCGCCATTTGACTATTTCTAAGGAGATTTTAGCAGCTCAAATTTCTACTTTGCATAATTTACACTTCTATTTATGGTTGGTTACCGAAGCCAGAAAGCATATTATTGAAGGTGATTTTGCATCTTGGAAAGACGTAATGGTGAAAAAATTAGCTCAACGTTTATAAAAACCATTCTTATATTTATATCGTGCAGAAATACAAGTTACAGATTATAGATTGGTACATTATAAAGAAGTTCTTAGGGACCTTTGTATTCACATTAGCCATTTTTATAACCATTGCTATTGTATTTGATATTTCTGAAAAAATCGACGATTTCTTACGAACTGACGCTCCTATTGGAGCCATTATGTTCGATTATTACTTAAATTTCATTCCTTATTACATCGGACTATTAAGTCCACTGCTCATCTTTATTGCTGCCATATTGTTTACTGCACGTATGGCCAATAACACCGAAATTGTAGCCATATTAAGTGGTGGTGTAAGCTTTAGAAGACTACTTTACCCATATTTTGTAACCTCATTATTCCTCGCCATATTAAGTTTTTTCTTTAATTCTTATACCATTCCGAATGCGAATAAGGTGAGAATTCAGTTTGAAAACACGTATGTGAATTCAAAATTCGTATACAAGGAACGAAATATCCATATGCAGTTAGATGATTCTACCTATGCTTATATGGAAAGCTATAATAACCAAGAAGGAATGGGCTATCGCTTTAGTTTAGAGAAATTTAGAGGAAAAGAATTAGTCTATAAGTTAATCTCCGACCAAATTCGTTGGGATTCGAGTAAAAAGAACTGGCAAATACAAACGTACTCCATAAAACGTATCGATGGTATGAAGGAATCCATGGAACGTGGTGATCGAAAAGATACCATTTTAGCAATGATTCCTGATGATTTTGAACGAAAAGATAACAGCATAGCATCCCTAACTACTCCAGAACTAAGAGAATATATTGCCAAAGAACGTAAGCGTGGAGCTAGTGGAGTTGAAGCTTATGATGTAGAATATTACAAGCGTTATGCCATGCCATTTGCCACTTTTATCCTGGTATTAATTGCAGTTTCACTCTGCTCACGTAAGGTACGAGGAGGTGTTGGAGCACAACTTGGAATCGGCATTGGGAGCAGTTTTACCTACATTATGTTAATGCAATTTACCACAACTTTTGCCCTTAAAGGCGGATTACATCCGGTAGTTTCGGTATGGATTCCGAATGTTATATACGGTATTTACGGTCTATATCTCTTAAAAATTGCACCTAAATAAGAACCTTTTACTGCTTCACATTACGGTATTTATATGGGGATTTACCGCCATATTTGGTGCCTTAATTTCGGTATCGGCCTATGAATTGGTTTGGTATAGGATGCTTATTGCCAGCTTAAGCTTGATGATATATGAGCATTTCTGGGTAAAAACGGAGACCAAATTAAACTTCAAAAGACAATTAAAACTGCTCGGTATTGGAGGAATAGTAGCCTTGCATTGGTTCTTTTTTTACCATTCCATCAAAACATCTACTATCTCGGTTTCACTCGTTTGCCTATCTTCATCAGCCTTATTCACCAGTTTTTTAAGTCCGATATTTAACAAAAAGAAGCATATTTCTATCGTCGATCTCCTCATCGGGACGGTCATCATACTCGGAATTATCCTCATTTTTAGCTTCGAAAGTCGCTATACAGAAGGCATTATCTATGGATTATTCGCCTCTTTATTCGCTACTATATTTACCATTTTAAACGAAATAGAGGTCAAAGGACTTAAGGCAAGTACCATTGGGAAGTACGAAATGATCGGTGGATTTGTATGTATTAGCCTCTATATGCTACTTACCAATACCCAAAATAACTATCAATTAAACATATCATCCACAGATTTAATCTATTTATTAGTTCTCGGAACGGTCTGTACAGCCTTAGCTTATGTGATGGGTGTTGCCGTAATGAAAGAACTTTCTGCCTATACCGTTGTTCTAACTACGAATTTAGAGCCCGTTTATGGGATTATTCTAGCAGTTTTAATCTTCGGAAAACGCGAATTAATGACTGCCGGCTTCTACCAAGGAGCAGCAATAATCTTGGTTTCGGTGTTCGTTTACCCGTTTGTGAAGACCTATTTCAATAGAAAAAGTATTGGGTAGTGTGTAATGAGTATTGGGAAATTAAATAATTTAATAATTTCTTACTACCCATTACTCACTACTCACTACCCATTACTCATTACTCATTACCCAATACTCAAATGATCCAAGAATCCACCTACAAAACCCCTCGAACAGCCCGTTACTTTAGCAGGCAAACCGATCCCAATTTGATCGAAAATGTGTGGATTTTGTTCCATGGATATGGGCAGAGTGCCTACCATTTTTTGCTCAATTTCGAGGAATTCAATCCGGACAAAAGCCTCATTTTAGCCCCAGAAGGGCTATCGAAATTCTACCTTCAGGGCTTCGATGGTAGGGTGGGGGCAAGCTGGATGACCAAGGAAAATCGTGAAAATGAGATTAAGGATCAGCTCCAATTAGTGGACCATTTACTGCTGGAAATCGACCCTAAACAGGAGTACAAATTGCACCTTTTAGGCTTCTCTCAAGGGGCAGCTGTGGCCTGCAGATGGTACCAACATACCTCCAGAAAAGTGGAAAACATGGTTATTTGGGGCGCAGGACTACCAATAGAGACTGATGCCAAGATGGCACAAAAATATAATGACTGTACAACCACTTTAGTGCTGGGTACGGAAGATGAGTTCGTACGTGAAGAGCGATTAGTGGAGTATTACCAGACCTTAGCCGATTTGCAATTTCGTCACAATGTCATCACTTACAAAGGTGGCCACAAGATCGAGAAAGAGGGTTTGGCTTCCCTGAAAAATTTGATTTTCAACAATAATTCAATTTAAGTAAGCATATATAATCAACTAATAATCAGTACATTTATATACATTCAATTAAAGTAATAGTTATTTAAAAGCTCAAAATTATACTAATAAAATTAGCATCAGAATTATTATCAAAACTTAATAACCTAATAACCAATAACTTAATACACTTAAATTAAACTAGTAATAAATGTTATAACATGAAACTAAAAACCATTTTTACCATTTTAGTTACTGCCATCCTGACCTTAGGACTTTTTCAAAATTCGGAGGTAATTTCCATGAAATTTTTGTGGATGGATTTTCAGATTTCAAAATTAGTGCTCATGTTGGTCGTTTTCATTGTCGGACTAATTGTCGGACTTTTATGGGGAGCACCGAAGTTGAAATCAGAGAATGGGGAAATAGAAAATAGTGTTTTGGAAGAGGAAGACAAAGAATGGTTAAAGGAAGACTAAGGCAAAATTACACCCAGAACAATTGAGCGTCGGGGTAAGCCTCAAAAGAGCCCTTAAGCTCCGGACTGAAAATTCCAAAAAGGGTGGAACCACTCCCACTCATCGAAGCGTAAATTGCTCCCTTTTCGTAAAGGTCGTTTTTGATTTTTTGTAGGGCAGGAAATTTCGGAAACAGACTCTCCTCGAAATCATTTTTGATCACTCCTCTCCAACTCTCCACCGGTTGTTTCACCAGTTCTCGAAGATCCTGATTAGATGCTTTTGGCGAAAGACCTGAAAATGCCTCTTTCGTACTAATGCCAAAATTAGGCTTTATAAGCGCAAAACTATAATTATGAAGGTGAATGTCTACTGGCGATAAGATTTCTCCTCTACCGCTCGCATATTGAGCCGAATTTTGGATGAAGAACGGGCAGTCGCTGCCCAATGTTGCGGCAAAATTTTCTAAGTCGGGAACCGAAAGGTTAAGCTCGAATTTTTCGTTGATCATTTTTAACACCCAAGCCGCATCGGCCGAGCCCCCACCCAATCCTGCTCCGAAGGGAATATTTTTCAAAAGGTGAATTTCCAAGTTCGGAATTCCGAACTTCTCCTTCATCAACTGAAAAACTTTCACACATAAATTATCGGAACCGTTGCCCGGAATCTGGAGTCCGTACGAATAAAAACGAAGCTCCTTTGCTTCGATGAGCTCCAAGCTATCAAAGATATTAACAGGGTAAAAGATGGTTTCGAGATTATGAAACCCATCCAAACGCTTTTCAATCACGTTTAAACCAATATTAATTTTTGCATTAGGAAAGCCAATCATCCTTTTTCAACATGTATAGGATTACAAAGTTACATTTATTTTATTTGTATGAAACTAGTAGTGAGTAGTGAGTAATGGGTATTGGGTAAAAAATCTCAATACTAAACTCAATACCCACTACTCAATACCCACTACTTAAAATGAAGCAGTACCACAACTTAATGCAACACGTTCTCGACCTTGGTGCCGAGAAACACGATAGAACAGGAACAGGCACCATCAGTGTGTTCGGTTACCAAATGCGTTTCGACCTGTCGGAAGGATTCCCGATGGTGACCACGAAGAAGCTTCACCTACGTTCCATCATTCACGAACTGATTTGGTTTTTGAAAGGCGATACCAATATTCAATACTTGAAAGAGAACGGAGTTAGCATCTGGGACG
>JBIINK010000082.1:0-6293 GCA_044337515.1 Sphingobacteriales bacterium
ACATACCGCGATAGAATTTTATAATGAGAGTACGGGATGGTCTGGTGGATTTAATACAAGCACCACCACTGGTGGTATATTCAAATTAACAAGTTCTGCAATGGTGGCAAATATAACACCACCAACAAGTACCACTTTTTGTGATAATGGATCATTAGTATTAACAGCAAATGTTGGTGCTAATTTTACTTATCAATGGTATAAAAATGGCGTTGTTTTAACAAATGATACTACTATTAATTACACAGCCACTACTTCAGGTACTTATACTGTTGAGGTAATAGATGGAATTTGTTCAGCTTTGTCTGATGCCGTAATATTAACAACAGTTCCAGGTCCATCGGTACCAACATTACAAGCAACTATTACGAATTTTTGTGTTGGTGATAGTGCATTGTTGCAATGTGTGCAATCAGCTACAGCTTACAAATGGTACAGGAACAATGTAGAAATAATTGGAGCAACAAGTCAGACATATTATGCTACCACTTCTGGTAGTTATACTGTTCGAGTTGGAAATGCTGCGAATTGTTTTACAGAATCGATTGCAGTTTCTGTAACTGCTGTTCCAAAACCTGCTAAACCGAATGTATTATTTTCAGGCGACACTGAACTTTGCGATGGTGAACAAATAATGTTTACATCGAGCGCAGTTTCAAATAACCAATGGTATAAAGATGGGTCTGCAATTTCAGGTGCAACAGGTCAAAATATTGTTGTTGCTACTACTGGTTCATTTACTGTTGAAGTTAGTTCTTTAACCAATTGCAGCACAAGTTCAGATGCCGTACAAGTTAATATGCATCCGCTACCTGCACAACCTACAATTACTGTCGATTCATTAACGTTAACATCTTCTTCTGCGAATGCATATCAATGGTATAAAGATGAAAACATTATTGTAAATGCGACTACACAAAATTATACAGTTTCAAGTACTGGATCGTACAAGGTAAGAATTAAAGACCTTGCCGATTGTGAAGCATTTTCAGATACCGTGAATTTCCTTCTTTCTGGAATTTCAAATTACACTAATCAAATTATACAAGTTTATCCAAATCCAGTTAATGATATTTTAAGAGTATCGGGAATTGGGTATCGAGTTACTGTTTACAATTACTTAGGTGAAAAAGTTATGGAGAGAGAATTAGTGGACGGGCAAATAAATGTAAGTTCATTACCTACAGGAATATATATATTGAAGACAGAAGAGGGGATAGCGAGATTTGTGAAATATTAAGTAGAATGTATTAAGTACATTGTATTAAGTACAATGTATCAGGTACATTGTATTAAGTATAATGTAAAAAGTACAATTAAATTAATACATAATACAGCTTACATAATACTTAATACAATTTACATAGTACATAAAAAAAGCTCCTTCGATTTCGAAGGAGCTTTTTTTAGAATTTAGAATTTAGAATTTAGAATTTCTTTATTCTTAGTTCTTAATTAATTTCAAAGTAGTAGGATAATTATCAACCATAATTTTCACTAGGTATAATCCAGAACTTAATTCAGATAATTGAATTGGTAAATTCATTTCACCATTCAACATACCGTAATTTTTAGTTCCAACTTTAGCACCATTCATGTTGTAAATTTCCACTTGAATATTAGCTTCTTTTACTAATGATAACATGATGTTTGAAACTTCAGTACCTGGGTTAGGAGCAATATGAATTGCATCTGGTCCAGCTAATTTATCAATACCAGTAAGGTTACCACCAATTTCAGTTCCGATGATATAACCATTTGTTACTGCAGTGTTAATTCTACTAGTGCTTGCATTAACTGTAGCACCATTAGGATCTAACATCATACCGATAATATTCATTTTAGATGCATTCCAAGTTGCAGGTAAAATATAACTAAACGTATACGTTACTGATTGTCCACTGTCTGTTGAAACGCCAAATGCATTTGGATAACCATCAAAACTTGGGCTAATATGACGAGCAACGTGATCGTAAATCATTTTACTTGCAGCAACTGGGTTTGTTAATAATTCAAATCCACCCATTGCACCATTCGCACCACCTGAATATATATTCGCTTGGTTGTAAGCAGAACCAGTACCACGTACACTGTCTTGGCTTAATACACATGCGATACGATAATCGCCAGCGATATCTTTGTTTAATGTTGTTGTGATCGAAACTTTTAATTCTCTAGTTACAGCGTCGTAAGTTGCACCATTTTTCAACGTTGCATCTGGAGCCATTACAATTTGATCAATAAAGCTAATCTCTAAATCACTAGGGTCGATTACACTTGAACGATCAATTAATACACTTGGATATCCTGGGATAGCTGCACTAACTGCTGCATCATATTCTGTAACTGTCATCGGATCTGCATTATGTACTGCAATTCCTGCAAAGTATCCATCGTAGTTTTTAGACATCATGTCCATGAAAACTGCACCACGTGGGCACCATTGACACCATGTTCCTGTACCTTCTTCAGCTAAAACGATTTTGCCGTCAGCTGGGACTACAGTTCTAATAAATATCGTTTTAGAATTATCTGTACTGTCATCATCATTTGCTAAACCATTGATATTGCTAATTGTTAATGTAACTGTATCATTGTTTAAAGGTAAAATGAAATCTTCTGTAAGATTTAATTTATACTCAGCTAATTTTGCAATGTTTAAGCCTGTTAAGTTTTTAGTAATTGCAGTTCCTTTATGTGTTAAACTGAAATCGAATGATGTAATTGCTGAATCACCTAAGTTTCTGAATGAAACTTTTGGTTTACGAACTTGACCAACTAAACCATTTGGAATATTAATTGTACCTACCGCAGCATTAACTTGAGGTAGAGTATATGGAGTAAGTGAATACGAAACATCATCTACCCAAAAACTTGCAGATGCATTTGCTGGATAAATGTCTATTGAAGCAATTTTATTTGTAATGTTTGAGAAGGTTCCAACAGAAACGCTATCAACAAACACTTCCCATTGGTTAGTGCTTAAATTAGCTTTCACTTTTAATTGATACCATTGGTTTTGTGGGTATGATGCAGTGATAAATGTAGTCGATGCATTGTTGATTTGTAATGATCCATCAGCATTCATATAGCAATCCATAGCCCAAGTAGTACCAATTATGTTTTCCGCTTGGAAATTGAAGTAAGCAGTTTTGTTCGTTGGAACTTTAAACCATGCTTTAAATTCAAATATGCCTTGAGTGTGTGGTCCTGCAAAAGGTAAAACCACATCTGCTGGTCCGCCAGTAGTACTAGTAGAAGAGAAGTAGATTGAATTTGTGCCACTGTGTGCTGCAGTAGTCACTACATTCACATCTTCTGTACCGCCATCGGCATTACTCCAAGTCGTCCAGTTTGGCGACTGTGGGCCTAATTTGATACCTGAAGTATAGCTATCGAAATTATCCGAAAATGATTGTGATTTCGCGGAAATCGTTCCTAAAGCAAATAGCATTAAAAGTAAACATGTTTTTTTCATAAGTTTAAATTAAAAGTGTTTATAATCAGTAAATATTCAAAAAAATATCAGATAACACAAATACTCAGTCTAATAGTGCTTAAAATATGATGATTATCATATTTTAATAGGTAGATAATACCTACCATTGTATTATAAAACACCAAGAATACAGAATTATGAAACCTATTAACATCAAAAAGATTTTAATTCCTATAGATTTTTCGGAATTATCAACTTACGCTATTGAGTATGCCTTGCAAATTGCGAAAGTGCATACTTCGCAAATAACTTTTATCCATGTTGTTGAAGACATGTTGAATTTTAGTGTACCAGGAGATTTCGTGCTTACAACCGAAGAATTTATCGAAAAAGAAAAAGCATTAGAATCGATAAAAAATGAAAGATTAACTCATTTTGCAAAATTGATGAGCGAGAAATACAGTTACGACTTTAGCGCTACAGTAATATTTGGAAAAAGCCATCGTGCAGTAAACGATTATGTAAAGTCAGAACAAATTGACTTATTAGTAATGAGTACTCACGGAGTGAGTGGATTTAGAGAATTCATTATTGGAAGTAATGCAGTACGTATGATTACTGAATGTTCTTGTCCGGTATTATCGGTTCAAAAGCCAATGAAAACTGGTGGGTTCAAAAAAATATTATTACCTTTTAATGATGATCCGTTTTCTCGTCAAAAAGTTAACGTTGCAATACAACTTTCTAAATGGTTCGAAGCAGAAATTAGCTGTTTAGGAATTGAAAACGAAGGGGAACAAAGTCACCTTGTTAAAATGGAAAGAGAAGCTCATCAAATCGATTCATATTTAACCGAACATGGAGTGAAACATACAATGGAAATTGTTAAAAATTCTAACCTTTCTAAAGCAGTTTTAAGTTACGGTAAAGAAATCAATGCTGATTTATTAATTGTAATGGCCGACATGGAAAAAGAAGACATTGTTGAATATATTATGGGACCAGTTTCACAGCAATTAATTAACCATTCAGAGATTCCGGTATTAAGTGTGCAACCGACTAGACACCCTGATACTATTGACTTACATCCATACGGATGGTAACCGATTCGAAATTTCGAAGGGTCGAAACGTCGAATTGTCGAAAAAATTAATACAAAAAAAGTCCTCATATTTTCATAGAGGACTTTTTTTATGAAACTTTGCTAATTCGCATGTTCGCAAATTCGCTAGTTCGAAATTTCGAGATTACTTGTTAACGGTTTTCGCTAACGCAGCACCTGCTTTAAATTTAGCAACTTTCTTAGCAGCAATTTTAATTGCTTTACCAGTTTTTGGGTTACGACCCATACGAGCTGGTCTTTTAGTTACTGAAAAAGTACCGAAACCAACTAACGTTAATTTGTCACCTTTTTTTAATGCTTTAGAAGTTGCATCTAAAAATGCATCTAATGCTCTACCTGAATCAGCTTTTGTAAGCTTCGATCCTGAAGCGATTGCTTCGATTAATTCTGCTTTGTTCATAATTGTACAGTTAATAAATGTTAATTAATATTTGTTTTTTTTATGTTTCTTCTGAAACGCCTTATTTTGTTATATAAAAGAAGAAGTAAATTCTCGTAATAGCAAGTTACTTGCGAAAAAAAATTATTCACATTGTGTTAAAAAAAAAGTCCTACTTAATAGGTTTTATTGGGTTTCTAGACTTGAAAGATGCGTAATGGCTTGTAATAGTATGCATTACATCAGAATAGCGCCTAATTATACTCGATAACAAATGGCATTAATACTCATTCCTGCACCCACAGATGCTAGTAAAATGATGTCGCCTTTGTTAATTTGATGATTGTCGATCTTGCCACTTAGCACTAAATCTAGTAGTGTAGGAACGGTAGCTACCGAGCTATTGCCTAATTCATGAATACTCATAGGCATAATATGAGGAGGTAAATCCTTTATATCATATAATTTATAGAAACGTTCGATAATGGCTTCGTCCATTTTCTCGTTTGCTTGATGTATAAATACTTTCGATAAATCTTTGATATCAACACCGGCCTTATCTAAACATGCTTTCATTGCTAATGGAACGTTCGTTAAGGCAAACTCATATATTTTTCGTCCATGCATTTTAATGTAACGAGTTCCTTCAGCATTTTCTTTTTTGTATGATGGACCGTAAAATAAATAGTAAGCTTCTTCATTTGCGAAAGTCTGACTCGCAAC
This sequence comes from Sphingobacteriales bacterium, assembly GCA_044337515.1. Taxonomy (GTDB): domain Bacteria; phylum Bacteroidota; class Bacteroidia; order Sphingobacteriales; family Sphingobacteriaceae; genus CAJBVG01. The sequence goes on from JBIINK010000082.1 coordinate 5,665, forward strand.
GCTCATGATTCCAGACTCAGTATTTTCTGCGTAAGATATAATACTTGCTCCGGCACCATCAGAATATATCATGGAGTCTCTATCAAATGGATCAACCACTCGAGAGAGTGCTTCAGAGCCTATTACGAGAACGTTCTTTGCATCACCCGATAGAATATACTGTCGAGCAAGGATAACACCTTGTACCCATCCTGGGCAACCAAAAATAATATCGAAAGCAGCGCAATTAGGATTTTGAATTCCCAACTCATGTTTTACACGAGTAGCTAAGCAAGGTAATACATCAGTTTGTATGGTATCTTTTGGTATGTTTCCGAAATTATGCGCGAATATTATTGCATCGATGTCTTCAATACTAATATTAGCATTTTTAATTGCACGCTTAGCAGCAATAGCACCCATATCAGAATTCAACATTGTATCATCTGAATATCTTCTTGATTCAATTCCAGTGATGTCTTTGAATTTACGAATAATCGTTTCTGTATTTTGAGTTAACGCTACTCCGTCTTCAGAATAAAATTCATGTTTAAAAAAATCGCTATTGGTTATGATATTTTCAGGAATAAATGAACCAAGACCTTTGATGATTACTGACATGTTCTGCTGTTTTTTGGCAAGTTAATATT
>JBIINK010000008.1:0-64546 GCA_044337515.1 Sphingobacteriales bacterium
TGAATTAACAAACGCATGGAACGCTGCATCAGAAGAGTTGTATAAAGCAACACAAGAAGCAGGCGCAGAAGGTGGAGCAGCAGACGCAGGTCAAGCAGCACCGTCGGATGATAATGTGCAAGATGTGAATTTTGAAGAAGTTAAGTAAATGTGCAAATGTGCAGATGTGCAAATGCGTAAATGTGCAGATGCGTAAATAATAGGAAGAGCCTTGAAGAAATTCAGGGCTTTTTTTATTAGTTTAAAGAATTGAGATGTTAGAATTGAGAAATTAACATATCTACTTTCGAGTTACGAAATACGAAATACGAGTTACCTCTGTAGCGTTACCTGCAACTTCGCCAAATCAAACCCTTTCGCTTTTACACGTTCTAGGATGCCATCGTAAACGGCTTGGTCCATTTGCGGAGTTCGCGAGAGTATCCAAAGGTATTCGCGGTTCGGGTGGCCGACTACTGCGTAGGTGTAATTGCTATCTAAATCGATGATCCAATATTTCCCTTTAAAGGGCCAAAAGAATTGTACCTCTAATTTTGCATTACCAGAATTTTCTACAACAAATGCTTTCCCTTTGATGCCCGATTTTTCCCCATTCACACTATCCTTGTTGCATGAATTTTCTACGATTACATAACCATCATTCGTTGCGGTGTACTCGGCAGTGGTGCAAGTACAACCCTTCTGAAATCGTTGTGGATATGAAGCGATTTCGAACCATTTACCAGCGTATCTTTTAATGTCTACACTCTTTACTGTTTCAAGCGGTTGATGCTTTGTAGAGCAACCGAACAGTGATGCGATTAAGATGATGAGTGCTTTTTTCATGGCTTGTTTTTCTTAAAGATAACCTTTTTTGAATTAGGAATTAGGAATTATGAATTAGGAATTAGGAATTATGAGTTGCCTGCCTCGGCGTAAGACGAGGTGAATTGTGAGTTATGAATTATGAATTATGAGTTTTAATACATAGTACATAGTACTTTTTACATAATACCTAATACATCATTTCAAGCAATAATTTAGTAGTGAAAACAATTAGCTAAAAAGTATATAATTATTTACAATGCACAAGGTAAAGTAATGATGAACTTCAAAGCGGAGAATAATGTCCCAATTGATTTGAGTTTATTAGACAGTGGAGTTTACTTGCTGAAAGTTGGGCAGGTAGTGAAGAGGGTAGTGAAGTTGTAGTCTGTAACATTTGTTCCATTCTTCCCCCTTACATCTCCTTATCTTTGTATTTAAATACAAAATAAGATGTCAGATAAATTTTCAGAAATAATTAAAAGTGACACGCCAACTTTGGTGGATTTCTTCGCAGAATGGTGTGGTCCGTGTAAAACGATGAAGCCTATTTTAGAAGAGTTGAAGAAAGAGATGGGTGAGCAGGTGAAGGTATTAAAGATTGATGTTGATCATAATCCTCAAATTTCACAAGTTTTTCAAATACAAAGTGTGCCTACTTTAATCTTGTTTAAAAGTGGTACTATTGTATGGAGGCAAGCGGGTGTGGTGATGCTTCCGGAATTAAAGCGAGTAATCGAAACTTCATCAAAATAATATGAAAGACAAATGGAATGAGCGTTACGCCAATGAAGCGTATGCATACGGTGAACAAGCCAACGAATATTTAAAGCAGTGCCTAATTCAATTCTCTCCAGGTAAGGTATTATTCCCTGCCGAGGGTGAAGGTCGTAATGCGGTATTTGCAGCGCAAATGGGCTGGGATGTTTCCGCATTTGATATTAGTGATGAAGGGCAGAAGAAAGCAATGAAATTAGCGGAGAAAAAAAATGTGAGTATAAATTACCAAGTAGGTGATTTTAAAAATATGAATTTTCAGAAGGGTGAGTTTGATGCAATCGCATTAATCTATGCTCATTTCCCAGCAGCAGTAAAATCAGCTATTCACAAAGATTTAGCAGAGTATTTAAAAGTTGGTGGCTTAATTATATTCGAAGCGTTTGGAAAAAATAATCTCGAACTTAAAAAACTAGATCCTGCGATTGGTGGTCCGGATGATATTGATATGTTATTTTCGATGAACGAGCTGATTGCCGATTTTCCGAACTTTCAAATTATACAACTACAAGAAGTAGAAGTGCAATTGCAAGAAGGCTTATACCATAATGGTATAGGAAGTGTAGTTAGATTTGTAGGAAGAAAAGAATCTTAATTAAAAACGTTTCGGACATTTACGTGCAGTACGAAATGCATTGTGCCCAGTTTTTTCTAAAGGTAAAGTGATAAACATACCTGCAGATGCAAATGGTGTGTTTAAATCAACATGCGATATTCCTTTGTCTTTCAATGCATCAACACTTTGAACGTATTGTACAGAACCTCCTATGGCGAAATCGGTGCTAATATGAAGTTTACCACTTAAGCCAATCATAACTAATTGATCTGATTTGCTAGTGCTGATGTCTTGTTTCAAATCATTTTGATAAACTTCTTTGTATTGCATCCATCCAAATCCAATACTAGGATGTAAACTGATGTATTTACCAAGCATGTAATAGTATTGAGCATTGATGCTTAATGTACGGTTCTTATGTACGTGGAAATAATTATTGGTAGCAATTGTATTGTTTTTTAATATACCATAGCGATCTAATGTGCTCATGGCAGCGAATTCAAAACTCACTCTTTTGTTGATTCTTCTGTTTAGGGTAATTCTATAACCTAAATCTAGAAACTTTTGCTTAGAGAAATCAATTGATGAAACTAAAGTTCTTCTTAATATGCCTGTTTCTACACCAATTGTAATTGACTTTAAATTTCTAGGCTTATTGAAGTAAAATTTGCTCGATTGAGCAGTACCAATCATTGGTAAAACCAATGCTGCTAATACTAAAATGATACTAAATTTTTTCATTGTTATTTATTTTAAAAAGCTAAATCCCTCTGCATTACTCATTTAAGTACTTTCATCCCAAATAAGGACTTACCTAATGCATTTTGGAAAACTCATTCCACTTGGATACGGCTAAAAAGTGCTTTTGGTTACATTTAAAAGCATTTTTATTCTTTTTGCTGTTTCCTGGATAGATTATATTGCCAAAAGTGTTCCGTTTTGGCATGAGGGGAGATAATATCAGATATGACATAAAAAAAGCCGTCCGGACTTATCGTCTCGAACGGCTTTCGAATAATATTTTTTACTGGGTATTACCAGATCTTCACTATAGCAGATTCTGCTCTGTGCATTTTATCTCCAGCTTTAACACCAAAGGCATTATGGAATTCTGGCATATTCGCCACCACTCCATTTACTCTGAATTCAGATGGAGAGTGTACATCGCTCATTACGCGTTGTTCAAGTGACTCTTTAGTATAGTTCACCATCCATGCATAAGCATAGCCTAAGAAGAAACGTTGGTCAGGTGTGTATCCTCCAATTTTTTCGGTTGATTGTCCTTGCTTCGTTTTTTTGAATGCTTCATAACCCATTACTAATCCACCAAGGTCTGCAATGTTTTCGCCTTGTGTAGCTTCTCCATTGATGTGCAAATTATTTAATACGGTGTATTGACTGTATTGCTCCACAATCATTTTTGTTTTTGCTACGAATTTCTCACGGTCTTCTTTCGTCCACCAATCGCGTAGGTTACCAGTTTCATCATATAAACTTCCTTGGTCATCAAAACCATGAGTTAATTCGTGTCCGAATGTAGAACCACCAATGATGCCATATAAAACAGCGTCATCTGGCATACGACCTTCGAAACCGGGTACGATGATGTTACATGCCGGTACACATATTTCGTTGAATGTAGGGTCATAATATGCGTTGTACATTTGAGGAGTCATTCCCCATTCCGATTTATCAACAGGTTTTCCGTATTTGCTAATCATATCATTGAATTGCCATACTCGTACCGACATTGAATTTTTTGCATAGCTAGTTCTATCAATGTTGATACTCGACATGTCTTTCCACTTATCTGGGTATCCAACTTTCATATTTACTTTCGCCAGTTTAGAAAGTGCTTCCTCTTTTGTGGTAGCACTCATCCAGTCTAACTGCTTAATGTGCTCAGCATAAACGGTACGAATGTTTTCTCCAATTTCTAAAAGTTTTTCTTTGGTTCCTTCTGGTAAATATTCTTTCACATAGATTTGTCCGATAAGTTCTCCTAATGAACCATCTGTATCTTCTACAATCCTTTCCCAGCGTGGCTTTTGAGCTTTTCTGCCCGACAATACTTTTCCAAAGAAGTTGAAGTTTTCTATATCAAGATTCTTAGTTAATTTATCGGAATACGAACTAATTAAATTCCATTGTAAATATAATTTCCAATCGGCTAAAGAATTTGTCATCAAAGCACTTTCTAATGCAGTGAAAAATTCAGGTTGCCCAATAATCACACTATCGATGTTATTTAATTGATAAGTGGATAATATTGTAGCCGTATTTAAAACGGTAAATCGATTGGTGAATGTACGTACAGAAACTTTATTGTAATTTTTGTACGGATCTCTTGTGTCTTCTAGTTTTCTGCTCGCTTGAGCTAATGATTTTTCAATAGCAAAAACTTTAACACCTGCATCTTTACTTGATGTTAGTTTTGCTAAGCTTAACATGTTTTGAATATGCTTAACATATTCAGTTCTGATTTTTGGATTTTCTCCTTCATTGCTGAAATAATATTCTCTATCGGGTAATCCAATACCACCTTGATAAAAGAATGCAGCATATGCACTTGAATTTTTATCATCTATACCCACACGAAAATTAAATAATGGGGAACAACCTACTACATGTAGTTTAGCCGCCGCACTTGTAATTTCCATTGGAGATGTAATCGCATTAATCATATCGAGTTGTTCTTTCAATGCAGAAAGTCCATTCTTTTCAATGGTATTCGTATCTAATCCAGCAGCATAGTAGTCGCCAATCATTTGTTCTTTACTACCTTTCTCTGCGTTTGTTAGTGCTGCCGATTTTTCGCAAACCTGACGAACTTGAGAGTTAATAGTATCTTGAATAGTTCGGAAAATACCTACACTGTTTTTTGTTCCAGGAATTGGATTCTCTGTAAACCAACGATTATTAGCATACAAAAAGAAATTTTCTCCCGGTGAAATGGCAGAATCGATATGACTCACTAAGGGGTCAATTTGACTTGATTGGGGAGTAATGCTGCACGCAGATAGTGCAACCGTACTGAATAGCAATAAGGTTTTTTTTATCATAGGTATAGTACAATTCTTATTTCATGTATTTGAAATCTTGTCCGTTTTTTATGACAAGTAATGTTTCGTAAATTAACTTGATTACATTTTCCACGTCGTCTTTGTGAACCATTTCTACAGTAGTATGCATGTAGCGCAATGGTAATGAAATAAGGGCAGAAACCACTCCATCATTCGAGTACGCAAAAGCATCGGTATCTGTTCCGGTAGAACGAGATGAAGCTTGACGTTGGAATGGAATTTTATTTTTATCGGCTGTATTAATAATTAATTTATTCAAATTCATTTGTACCGCAGGAGCATAAGATACTACTGGTCCACGTCCGCAAGCTAAATCACCTTGAGTAATTTTGCTAATCATTGGTGTAGTGGTATCGTGCGTTACATCGGTTACAATGGCTACTTGCGGTTTGATTTTATTAGCAATCATTTCGGCACCACGTAAGCCAATTTCTTCTTGTACAGAATTTACAATATATAATCCAAATGGAAGTTTCTTTTTGTTTTCTTTTAATAAACGAGCTACTTCAGCTATCATGAATCCACCGGCACGGTTATCTAATGCTCTACCTACATAATAACGATCATTCAACTGCATAAATTCATCTTCGAAAGTTACTACACAACCTACGTGTATTCCTTTTTTCTCTACTTCTTCTTTTGTAACGCAACCAATATCAATGAATAGATTTTTTAATGATGGGGTTTCTTCTTTCTCACCACTACGGGTATGTATAGCTGGCCATCCAAAAACACCTTTTACTATTCCTTTATCCGTATGAATGTTTACACGCATCGAAGGAGCAATAAGATGATCGGAACCTCCATTGCGAATCACGTAAATTAATCCGTCGCTCGTAATGTAATTCACATACCAAGAAATTTCATCGGCATGCGCTTCAATCACTACTTTGTATTCTGCTTTCGGATTAATAATACCTACAGCAGTTCCGTAATTGTCGACATATGTTTCATCAACATACGGACGAATATAATCTAACCATAATTTTTGTCCCGAAATCTCGAAAGAAGTAGGAGCCGCATTATTAATATATTTTTCAAAAAAAGTAATCGAATTTTTATTCGTTACTGCTTTTACTTTTGGGGTACTGGTTTTTTTAGCCATTTTTCTGAGTAGTGAGTAGTGAGTATTGGGTAGTGAGATGTAATGAATAGTAAGTTTTTTTTCTCACTACTCATTACACATTACTCACTACTAAAGGGGAATATTTCCGTGTTTCTTCTTCGGATTATTTTTAACCTTATTCTCTAGCATTTTAAATGCTTTAATTAATTTTTCTCTAGTTTGAGCTGGATCAATTACTTCATCAATAAAGCCACGTTCTGCAGCGCGATAAGGGTTAGCGAACATGTCTGAATATTGTTTTTCTTTTTCCAACCACTTCGCTTCTTTATCAGATGCCTCGTTGATTTCTTTTTTGAAAATAATTTCAGCAGCACCTTTAGCGCCCATTACTGCAATCTCTGCACTTGGCCAAGCATAGTTCATGTCGGCACCAATGTGTTTAGAGTTCATTACATCATATGCACCACCATAAGCTTTACGAGTAATTACTGTAATGCGAGGAACGGTTGCTTCCGAGAATGCGTATAATAATTTTGCACCATTCGTAATAATTGCATTCCACTCTTGGTCGGTACCCGGTAAAAATCCAGGAACATCTTCGAACACTAACAAAGGAATATTGAAGCAATCGCAGAAGCGAACAAAACGTGCTGCTTTTGTCGATGCATTATTATCTAATACACCAGCAAGGAACATTGGTTGGTTAGCAACGATGCCAATACTTTTACCAGCAAGGCGAGCAAAGCCTACTACAATGTTTTCAGCGAAATTTTTATGTACTTCTAAGAAGGTATTTTCATCGATGGTTGCAGCAATCACTTCACGGATATCGTAAGGTTGATTGGCGTTCGCAGGGATAATGGTATTTAGTACTTCACGTACTTCAGAACCATTATTATCATATGCTAATGCAGGAGCACGGTCTTCACAATTTTGAGGCATATAGCTCAATAATTGTTTGATGTTGGTTATGCATTCAATCTCGTTTGCACAAGAGAAATGCGTAACTCCCGATTTTGTAGAGTGCGTACTGGCACCACCTAATTCTTCAGAACTTACTTCTTCGTGAGTAACGGTTTTTACTACGTTCGGACCAGTTACAAACATGTACGAAGTATTTTCGACCATTAGAATAAAATCGGTAATGGCAGGAGAGTACACCGCACCACCAGCACATGGACCCATGATTGCGGATAGTTGTGGAATTACTCCAGAAGCCATGGTATTTCTATAAAAAATATCAGCGTATCCACCTAATGATACTACGCCTTCTTGAATACGAGCACCACCAGAATCGTTTAGTCCGATAACCGGAGCACCATTCTGCATGGCAAGGTCCATTATTTTGCAAATCTTTTCCGCATGTGTTTCCGAAAGTGATCCACCGAAAACGGTAAAGTCTTGAGAGAACACATAAACTAAACGACCGTTCACCGTTCCGTAACCCGTTACCACACCATCACCTAGGTATAGCTCGTTTTCTAATCCGAAATCCTTAGAACGATGCGTGACTAACATTCCTATTTCTTCGAAGCTGCCTTCATCCATTAGGAAGTGTATACGTTCGCGGGCAGTTAATTTGCCCTTTTTATGTTGTGAATCTATTCGAGCCTGACCACCGCCAAGCAGTGCTTCTTCGCGCTTTTTGTTTAGTGCTGTAATTTTGGAATCCATGGAGCTAAAATACCTAAAAAATGTGAAGATGTGCAAATGTGCAGATGTGCAAATGTATTAAGTAGTGAGTGTTCGTCGAAGCGTCCTCGCTTCGACAATAATAATAGCCTCACCCTAAATCCCTCTCCAAAGGAGAGGGACTATACGAACACACGAGGACGCTCCGACGAACACAAACAAAAGCAAAACATTTTGACCATTCCGACGTTATCGCTATGTTTGCAAATAATGAGCAGTAGAAAATCTTACATTATCGCCCTCTTTTCGTCAATCTTCCTTGTGAAGGTTTCGTTGTGCGTTGCTACGCTCTGTTTTCAAAGTAACGATAATCGTATCATGAATTCATTGATTATGCAAGTAGAAATTGAGCATGATGATCATTCGAACGAAAATACAAAAGAAGTTTTTGCAAAAGAATCGAAATACACCAAACAGATTATCCTCGATACATTTAATGCTCAGCATTATGAGTCGACTATCAATAAGTTTTTAGGTTTCTCGAACCTATATCCTATCAATTCTATCTATTCTAAAATTGTAACTCCGCCTCCGGAAGCGTAAACTAAAGTAAAAAGTACATTGTATTAGGTATTAAGTAAATAACTGTAAGGACCGACTGCAATCTGCAAAACATCATTTTCTAATGTCTTTAAAAAAGTCTTGGAAATTCATAATTCATAATTCATAATTCAAAATTCATTTTAATGAATAAGTATTTCTTATTGAAGAACTTGCAGCGTGATATCCCTGCAAGTATCGTCGTGTTTTTAGTAGCGCTTCCATTGTGTTTAGGAATTGCGCTTGCCTCGGGAGCTCCTTTGTTTGCTGGTATTATCACTGGTATATTAGGTGGTATTATCACTGCATCCATTAGTGGTTCTCAATTATCGGTATCTGGTCCGGCAGCGGGTTTAACGGTTATCGTGTTAACTTCTATTGCTACACTGGGTAGTTTCCCTTTGTTTTTAGCAGCAGTAGTTTTAGCAGGTATATTCCAAATTATATTAGGCTTAGTAAAAGCAGGTACGATAGGCAATTATTTCCCATCATCAGTAATTGAAGGGATGCTTGCAGCCATTGGTGTTATTTTGATTTTAAAACAAATCCCTCATGCCGTTGGCTATGATAAAGATTACCAAGGTGATTTTGATTTCTTCCAACCCGATAATGAAAATACGATAAGTTCATTGTTTTCTGCTTTTGAGTTTTTGAATTTTGGTGCAGTAATCATCAGTGTATTGTCGGTGTTGATTTTAATATTTTGGCCAAAAATAAAAAAGTTATCAGCAGTGCCTTCTGCTTTATTAGTAGTGGTAATTGGCATTATATTAGGTCAAGTATTTAATGGCACTTCGCTTGCGCTACAAGCCGACCAGCGTGTTCAGATTCCAATTGTACAATCGGCTGCAGAGTTTTTCGGACTATTTGTTTCTCCAGATTTTTCGCAATTGTTTACCAATAAACAGGTATGGACTGTTGCATTTACTATTGCAGTGGTGGCGAGTTTAGAAACACTGTTGAGCTTAGAAGCAGTAGATAAATTAGACCCTATTAAACGAGTGTCGCCAACTAACAGAGAGTTAATTGCTCAAGGTATTGGAAATACAATTTCTGGTATGTTAGGCGGTTTACCAATGACATCTGTTATTGTTCGTTCATCGGCGAATGTTGGAGCAGGAGCACGCACTAAAATGAGTAGTATTTTTCATGGTGTTTGGTTATTAGTGGCATTGGTGTTTATTCCAAATGTGATTAATTACATTCCACTTTCGGCTCTAGCAGCCATCTTATTAATGACAGGTTATAAGCTAGCAAAACCAAGCTTAATCAAGAAAATGTGGCACTTGGGTTGGGATCAATTTATACCCTTTATGGTTACATTAATTGCTGTTGTATTTACTGATTTACTAATTGGAGTTGGTATCGGTATGGCAGTTGGTATATTATATATTTTACGTACCAATATGCGAAATCCTTTCTTCTTTAAATTAGATAAAAGTACAGGATTAGAAAAGGTCTACCGACTAGAACTCGCACAAGAAGTTTCGTTCTTGAACAAGGGAGCTGTACAATATGCATTTACTCATCTTCCCGAAAATTCAACCGTAATTATTGATGGTACTCTAGCGAGATATATTGATCATGATGTACTTGAAATTATTCATAACTTCAAGGAAAACGCTTACACAAAAAACATTAAAGTTAACCTCATAGAAATAAAAGATAAATATGAGATAGCGAAATTCACCATTTAAAACTTAAAACTTACAACTTAAAATTTACAACTTATAATGGAGCATAATCACATATTAAACTACAACGACCTTTTAGAAGGCAACCGCAAATGGGTAGAGGAGACATTAGAAATGGATCCCCAATATTTTGAAAAATTAGCAAAAGGTCAAACACCTCCAGTACTTTGGATTGGTTGCTCCGATAGTCGAGTGCCTGCAAACCAAGTAACTGGAACACTTCCAGGCGAAGTGTTTGTTCACCGTAATATTGCCAATGTGGTTAGCCACACTGACCTGAACTTATTGAGTGTAATGGACTTTGCCGTAAACGTTTTGAAAGTTAGGTACATCATTGTTGCAGGGCATTATAAATGCGGGGGTATAGCCGCGGCATTAACGAGTAAGCAATTTGGAGTAATCGATAATTGGTTGCGCCACATTAAAGATGTTTATCGATTGCACAAAGCAGAGATCGATGCAATTGAAGATAAGCAAGAAAAAGAAAATCGTTTAGTAGAATTAAACGTAGTGGAAGGGGTGTTTAATGTTTGTAAAACTACCATCGTTCAAAACGCTTGGGAGTCCGGACAAGAACTTTCTGTGCACGGATGGGTGATTGATATTAATACCGGTTTAGTGAAAGACCAACACGTGTCGATATCAGATAATGATTCGATGGATGAGGTGTATCAGATGAACTAGTAGTGGGTAATGGGTAATGGGTATTGGGTATAATATTGTATGATACTTATTACTCATTTCCTATTGCCGATATATAAAAAAAGCCCTAAGTGTTCATTAGGGCTATTATATTTTTACTCATTACTCACTACCCAATACTCACTACCCTAAAAAAGGATAACGGTAATCCTTTGCAGGGTCGAATGTTTCTTTAATGGTACGTGGAGAAACCCAACGCAATAGGTTAATCATAGATCCTGCTTTATCGTTTGTTCCAGAACCTCTAGCACCACCGAATGGTTGTTGCCCAACTACAGCTCCAGTACATTTATCGTTGATGTAAAAGTTACCTGCTGCATTTTCTAATTTCTTAGTGGCAAGTGTAATGGCATAACGATCTTGTGCAATAATTGCTCCTGTTAAGGCGTATATCGATGTTGTATCTACAACGTCTAATGTCTCTTCGAATTTTGCATCATCAAATACATGAACGGTTAATACTGGTCCGAATAATTCTTCGCACATCGTCACGTATTTAGGATCTTTAGCTACAATAACAGTAGGTTCAATGAAGTATCCTTTAGATTTATCGTAATTACCACCTGCAACAATTTCTACTGAAGAATCTTTTTTAGCTGCATCAATATAAGAAGCTAATTTATCGAATGATTTTTCATCGATAACTGCATTGATGTAATTTTCGAAATTCTCTGTACCACCCATTTTAAAGGTCGCCATGTCTTTCTGCATTCTATCTTTTATGGCTGGCCATAATTTAGCAGAAATGTAAATTCTAGAAGCTGCAGAACATTTTTGTCCTTGGTATTCGAAAGCACCACGCATAATAGCAACACTTGCTACATCAACATCAGCTGATTCGTGAACGACAATAAAATCTTTACCACCTGTTTCCCCAACAATGCGAGGGTAGGTTTTAAATTTATGAATGTTATTACCTATTGTTTTCCAAATGCCTTGGAAAACTGAAGTAGAACCGGTGAAGTGAATACCTGCAAAATCTGGGTGAGAGAAGATGACATCTCCTGCATCTGGTCCAGATACGTATACTAAGTTAATAACACCAGCAGGAACACCTGCTTCGCGGAATATTTCCATTAATACGTTTGCCGAATAAATTTGAGTGTTTGAAGGTTTCCAAACCACTACGTTACCCATCATGGCAGCTGATGTAGGTAAGTTACCTGCAATCGCTGTAAAGTTGAAAGGAGTTAATGCGAACACGAATCCTTCTAATGGGCGTTGTTCAATTCTGTTCCAAATGCCTTTTGATGAACCTACTTGTTGAGCGTAGATTTCAGACATGTATTGCACGTTGTATCTTAAGAAATCGATGATTTCGCAAGCCGAATCAATTTCTGCTTGGAAAGCATTTTTTGATTGCCCTAGCATCGTAGCTGCATTTAATTTATAGCGGTAGGGGCCAGCAATTAATTCAGCAGCTTTTAAAAAGATAGCAGCACGTTGCTCCCAAGGCATATTTGCCCAGTCGGCTTTTGCTTTTAAGGCAGCATTAATGGCTGCTTCAATATGAGATTTATCGCCTTGGTGATAATGCCCAAGGGTATGTTGATGATCGTGTGGGGGATGTATAGAAACGGTTTTGCCAGATCTAACTTCTTCACCACCGATATACATCGGAATATCTAATGTTTTTGCACGTGCTTCAGCAATTGCTGCTTTTAACAATTCACGCTCTTTAGAGCCTGGTGCATAGTTTAATATAGGTTCGTTTACGGGTGTAGGTACTACAAAAAATCCTGTTGACATAGTGTTTGTTTATTAAGAAATGCAAATATACAGAACTATACCCAAATTAGCATATCAGCATCCCGAAAGCTATCGCGATCCGATTCTACAACGATGGTAGAAACTTTTGTAAGTAGAGCCCTCCGGGCTCAAGGCACGAGAGTGCAAGCTTGTCACCACGAGGACTTCGTCCTCTTCTGCCTCGTTTTAAAACGAGGCAGTTATTGAGTATAACACTTCGTGTAAATACATTTTCCAATGCTTGCCTCGGCGTAAGACGAGGTTCAAATTCGCACATTGATACCTCGTCTTAAACTGAGGCAGGCATTAACATATTATCCCATTAACATATTAACATATTATTTGTAGCTTAGTACTATGAATTTCCTGCGCAAGATCAGTCTTCCGTTCGCTTTGCTCTATTGGCTCATCATAGTTTTGAGAAATAAGCTCTATGATTGGCAATTATTAAATTCAAGGTCATTTAAAGTGCCAACCATTAGCGTAGGTAACATCAATGTGGGTGGTACGGGTAAAAGCCCAACCGTAGAATACCTAATTCGTTTATTAAAAGATGATTTCAAAATAAGTACTCTAAGTCGTGGTTATGGCAGAAAAACTTCAGGATTTATCGAAGCCAGTGCTTTGTCTTCACCAGAAGAAATAGGCGATGAACCTACTCAGTTTAAGCAAAAGTTTAATGAGGTAAATGTGGTGGTTGATGAAAACCGAACTCGTGCTTTGGAGAAATTAGAGAATGATTACGATGCAGTTATTTTAGATGATGCGTTCCAACATCGTAAAGTGAAAGTAGGACTGCAAATTTTATTGTTCGATTATAACAAAGTATTTAACAAGGATTGGATGTTACCCTTCGGTAATTTAAGAGAACCAGTTTCAGGATTGAATCGTGCCGATATTATTTTAATTACGAAAACTCCAAAAATATTTTCTCCGATGGAACGTCGAAGAGTAGAGTCTCATTTGCCGAATACATTAAATATACCAGTCGTTTATTCTTTTTTATCTTACGGCGATTTTAAGCCATTGCATCAATCGTTTGAATCGCGTTCATTAAGTCAATGTGATAAGAAAACGCAAGTGGTGCTCGTTACTGGTATTGCAGATGCAACCTTACTCATCAATTATTTAGAATTACATAAGTTGAAAATTGTTAAGCATTTCAATTATCCCGATCATTATAATTATCAAGTAAATGATATGGATAAATGGGCTGAAGAATTTGCTTCATTGCAGGGTGATAAAATTATCATTACAACAGAAAAAGATGCGATGCGTTTATTGCATCCTAAATTCGAAAATAAATTAAAACAATTGCCGATGTATTATTTACCGATAGAATCGGATATACACGAAAAAGATAAAGAGTGGTTTGATAATAAAGTGAAAGATTATGTTAGAACAAGCAAAAAACACAACGGAGTACATTAAAAGAATTATAGGCGATTTTCAGCCCGACTATGGAATTATATTAGGTACAGGATTAGGTGGATTAGTAACAGAGATTGACGTGAAATACGAATTGTTGTATTCCATGATTCCAGATTTCCCAATTGCAACAGTAGAATTTCATACCGGAAAATTAATTTTTGGAGAATTAGGTGGTAGAAAAGTGATGGCGATGTCGGGTCGTTTTCATTATTACGAAGGGTACAGTATGCAAGAAATTACGTTCCCGATTCGTGTGATGAAAATATTAGGCGTTCAACGCGTATTCATTTCGAATGCTTGTGGATGTTTAAATCCAGATTACCGAAAAGGTGATTTAATGATTTTAGAAGATCATATTAATCTGCAAGGCGATAATCCATTACGTGGACGCAATTATGATGTGTTTGGTCCTCGTTTCCCAGATATGAGTGCACCTTATGATGCAGAAATGATTACCAAAGCAAAAGCCATTGCCGATAAAAACAATATTAGAACACATATTGGTACTTATGTAAGTGTGATGGGCCCTAACTTGGAAACCCGTGCAGAATATAAGTTCTTACGAATTATTGGTGGTGATGTTGTGGGCATGTCGACCGTTCCTGAAGTAATTGTTGCGAACCACATGAGTATGCCTGTATTTGCAATATCGGTTATTACTGATGAGGGATTCCCTGAAACATTAAAGCCAGTGTCGATTCCAGAAATTGTAGCAGTTGCACAAGCAGCAGAACCTAAGCTTACATTTATATTGAAAGAATTAATTGCTAATCTGTAATTTAGCCGCGTGAATCGAGTACTGTTATTTCTTTCCTTTTGTCTGTTTTCATTTGGGGCCAAGGCCATTGTTGCTGATAGCTCAAAGGTGATTTACTCTTCGAGTGGAGTGCATTGGCTAAAACTTGCCGATACGCATGCCGATACCTTAACCTTTCATGGGCTTGATACCACTGCGAATAGTTTTCAGATTTTCAATCCCATACATACTAACATCAATGATAATGCTAGAATCTATTTAGGCAATTTAGGATTAGCAACCACTTCATTGATTTTTCAAGATCAAAGGAAATGGGGTTTTGATATGGGTCGTCATTCATTTGATCCGTACTTAAAACAAATAGATGATTTGAAATTCTATCGTACCTTAAGTCCTCATACCAATCTGTATTACATTTGGAATAGAAAGAAAGAGCAATTATTCTCTTTTAGCTTCGCTCAAAATATTGGTCCGAGGGTGAACTATGCTTTTAACTTTACACGTTTGGTTTCGGTAGGCGATTATGCTCGACAAGAAGCTGATCATTTGAATTATGATTTATCAACTTGGTATACTTCGAAAAACAGGAAGTACCAGGCTTTCGCTGCCATCATTAATAGTAGTTTAGTGCTACAAGAAAATGGTGGTTTAAAAAACGATTCTATATTCAGAGTAGCATCCGCAATAAATTCCGAATTCGAACCTGTGTATTTAAATAATGCATCAAATAGAATCGATGATAAACATTATTTCTTAAAACAAACCTATGCATTTGGTCCATCGGAAGTGATTAAATTGGACACGCAAAGTATTACTAGAATTCGCCCTAGGTTACGTTTGTTTCATGAAATACGTTATAATAATCGTAAAGACCAATACTTGGAAACCCCAATTGATACTGGTGTTTATGCGAATATATATTTGGATTCTACCAATACTGGTGATGTGTATCAAGTAAAAAACTTTCAAACCAGATTAGGGTTAGAATTGTATTCAGTATCTCAAAAATCAAATCGATTAAATACAACTATTGCATACCTACGTTACGATAATATTTTATACAACGGAAATATCTATGCAGGTTTATCAATTGCTGCAGAGGAGACTTACCAGTTATCTAAACGAACAGAAATTTTAGCAAAAGTACAGCAAGGAATTATAATGGATTATTCTAATAATACCATGTTCGATGCCAAAGCGAAATTTTATAGTAAGAATGATTCCTCTAACGTTTCCTTAAGCTATGCGTTTAGTGATATTGATGTAGATGTGTTTTCAAGATCATTAACTTCTAATCATCATACTTGGTCGAACGGATTTAAAAAAGTTCAACATAATATTTTAAAAGCGAGTTACGAAAATACGAAACGCAAGTTTGAAGTGAGCGTTTCTTTAGGTAATGTAAACAACAAAGTATATTACGATTCCTTAATGACGCCTCAACAATTGAAATCATATCAGTATGCACAACTGCAAGTAAAGAAAGCGTTCAAGCTGGGTAAGTTTCATTTGTTAAATCAAATTTATGTGCAACAGAATACGGAGAAAGAGATTGTGCGATTGCCGTATTTATTTACTTATCAATCTTTATACTTCCAATCATACGTTTTCAAAAAAGCATTGAATCTACGAACTGGTTTCGATGTTCGTTATTATCCGAAAACGCAATCCTACAATTACGACGCTGCGAGCTCACAGTTCTACTTATCAAACAAAAGCTTTGGTGATTATCCAATCATTGATTTCTTCTTAACAGCAAGCTTAAAAAGAGCCGTGTTGATGTTGAAAGTTGACCACCTTAACCAAGGATTTTGGAATAAGGGTTATTACATGGTTGAGGGATATCCTTTACCAGATAGAGTGGTGAAGATTGGATTGAGATGGGCGTTCTACGATTAAATGCGTAGATGCGCAAATTAGTTTATGGCGATTTTGGTTCGGCTGCTGCCTTTGGTAGTGTAGATCACAAGTGAATACAATCCTTTCGGAATATCTTTAATTTCAATTTTAAAATCTTCAATTTTTAATTCGCGAATTAATTGTCCTTGTAAGTTATACAATTCAATACGTTCTGCGGTAGGAATATCGATGTGAAAGACGCCGTCGGAATTTGGGTTAGGGTAGAGGTTGATGATAGGAGTTTCTTCGTTGTTTAGGCCAGTAGAAATTTCAATATAATCTGAATATTCATAGCGATGTCTATATCCTTCACTAACTTTTATGCATTCTAATAAAGTATTATCAGAGTTATATAAATACGTGTATGTGGCATAGTCGAAATGTGACCATGTTTTTGATGTAGTGTCGTATCGTTCGTAATATTCATCAGCAATATTACCTAGCCCATTTTGTATAGTATAGAATTTAACGTTAGGTACGTACTTATTTTTATAAATATTATAACTCCAACTCAATGTAGAACCAATATTGTCAATGTCTAATAGTTTGTTTTTATAAATCATTTCCCAATACCCTTTGTCAGCCCATTTTTGTTGCATATCATACGCAAGTACATTTTGCTTGTGAATTTGATTTGCACTTCGAATAAATTCAGCTGTCATTGGAACTGTTTTGTCGAAATAAGTCCAACGTATACTATCACATCTTAAGCTGCCATATATGGTATCTGCATAAATATAATTTGTAGTAATTGTAAACGGATTTATTTCATTTTGTTGATATTCATAGGTGGTTAAATAATCAAACTCCCAATTGTTATTATCAGGGTTAAGCCTATAATCACTTAGCTTAACTAGTCTATATAAACTATCATATTCAAATCTAGATTGATATTTTGTTTGATAATTATTGTTACCGACATGCCAAAGCTCAGTTTTGTTTTGAATTAATGTGGTGCCAGGAAAGTAATCGTAAACATACTTGGTAAATGAAGTATCCCATTCGTGAAAATCATAATTGTAAGTTTCACCACCATTAAAAATAACATTGTTATTTAAATCTTTGAATATAGAATGTTTGTAAAAATCAAACCAATATGTGCCATTTAAACTCCCGTGTTCATTTACTGTGGTAACATTTCTATAATTATCAGAATAATAAAACCTTCTTCTTCCCGTAAATCCTAATACATGTGGTTGATAATACATTTCTTCAGTACGATCTTGAACCAGGTACCCATTTTTATCGTAGTAATTTGTTATACGATATTCGGTATCTGTCATCGCGTAGTTCATACGGATATATTGCTTTTCTAGATTATTAACATACACTCTTTTTTCTGCAATGCTACTCCTGACCTCATTTGTTTTTAGAATTGTACTGGTGGTTTTAACTAGAGTGGGAACTTTTTTCAATCCTTTATTCTTTACTTGGGCATGTAAATTCATGCTTAGTGCAAATAATAACAGAAGATTGATCAACCTTTTCATACTCTAATATACAAAAAAAGGCGCCGATTTCTCAGCACCCTTTTCAATATTTAAGTAAGATTTAGCCTCACCCCAACCCCTCTCCAAAGGAGAGGGGCTATTTGCACCTCGTCTTAAGCCGAGGCAGGCATTTGCACATCTACGCATTTGCACATCTACGCATTTGCACCTCGTCTTAAGCCGAGGCAGGCAATTGCACATCTACGCATTTGCACATCTACGCATTTGCACATTTATTTTACGATAAGTTTCGATTTAGAAACGCCATAATCAGAAACAATCTCTACAAAGTATAAACCTGCGTTAAGATTTGTTAATTGTACTGTATTTAAACCTGTTCCTAAGTTTACATCTTGACTAGATACTTTTCTGCCATTGATGTCCATTACAGAAATAGAAATATTTGAAGCTTTTTCAAGATTCAAATTGATGTTTACATTTCCGTTTTCGCTTGGGTTAGGATATAATTTAACTTCTAAGGTATTTGAAGAATGGTTTACACCTGCTACAACATTAATGAAATTAGAATATTCCATTTTTTGATTGTTTATATAAGCAGTGTCCATATTATAACGTTGCTTACTAATGTATTCAGTAATGCGATTATTTACATCATATTGATAAGTGTATTGATTGCCATAATTTACTGTCCAAGTAGATGTAGCCGCATCGTATGCCTGATTTGATTCTTCAATTAAATGGAAGTTGAAATCATTTATAGTTGAATATTTATTATCAGGTATGTAAACATTATTTTCATAAACTTCCTCTAATTGGATTTGTGAACCGTAATTGTCTGGGTAAATTGTAGTAAAACGACCAGCTAATACCCAAATATTATTGTTATTCATGTTCATCAAATATGATGTAGGTTGATTTTCGAACAAATCGATATCTGGATTGTAAGTTCCATTCCAAGTAATATTATCAATACGCAACATTGCTACCATTGTTATCGGATCATAAAGTGTTAATGAAATTGGCAAACCAGCACCATCATATTTCACGCTATCCACTTCTTCTAAAGTAGCTACGTTATTATCATAAGAATAGTTCTCAATACGAACGATTTGTCCTGCACCATTAAATGAACGAATCATTCCATAATCAACTTCCATAGTAAGTGTACTCTGGTTATAGCTACTATCTATTTCTTGTACAATCTTATTTGTGTTGTTATAGTAAGTTAAATTACGAGAGTACCCATAAGATACTGACCAAAGTCCATTGCTATAATTTTCTGATAACACTTTAATTTGTGCTTTACGGCTATTGAATACAATAGCTGTACGGTAACTAGGAGTCCAAGTACTTGTTTGCGAATCGTAGAATTCGAATAACTCTACATAGCTACCATTGGTAGAATAAGTATATACTTTTCTTGATCCATCGGTAAAGGTATGAGTCATAGGATTGTATTCTTTAGATTCTACCGAAGAATATCTTCCATTAACATCATAGTTGTAGAATGTTTTCCCAAAAGTGTCTGTTAATGTATACGACAATTGTAATTGAGAAACCAACTTGTCATTTGCATAGGTTGCATCTGTAGCATAAGAACCCATCCAGGCATTTGATGTCATATCCCAATAAGAATACTTAGTTGTTTTTGCAACATCAATAGTTGACGCTGAACGATTTTGCATTTCGAATTTTTCGATTGCTTTTTTTCTTGCTAACGCACGTTCCCTGTTTTTTTCAAAAGGGCTCTTGCTTGCAAAAGTTGCCGTAACCAAAGTTAATGCAACTAAAGAGAGTAATAGTTTTTTCATATATTTTAGTTTGATTTATTTTTTTGTAATTAACATATTATCCCATTAACATATTAACATATTAATGTTAGGTTTTCTGTTTCTTCTTCTTCGCCGCAGGGAAAAGCACATTGTTTAAAATTAATCGATAGCCTGGTGAATTAGGATGTAAGTTCAAATCGGTAGGTGGGTCGTTTACTAAGTGTTGATAATCCTCTGGATCATGTCCACCGTAAAAGGTCCACGTGCCTTTGCCAAATTCGCCGTGAATATAACGAGCTTCGTTAGCAGTTTTTGTTTCCCCTAAAACAAGCACATCAGGTTTTATTATATTTTTTCTAAAAGCAGTTGTTTGTCCCATAAAACCTTTGATAAATTTATCATGATCTTGTGTGAGCATGCAAGGTACGGGATCCCACTTTGCGGAGAAATCAAATAGTGTAAAATAATCGTTATCTTCTGTTAAATTTCTTCCAATGGTATTGTCGATGTCGGAGAATTCGTAGTTATATGGATTTACATCAAGCTTGAAATTTTGAAAGGCAAACGTGTTATTGAAATTTAATTTGCTTTGTGCATTCGGATCAGCACGGTCGCCATCAAACATCTGTTCACAGATATCTACACCAGCTGCAGACAAAGCGATGTCATAGCTGTCCGTTCCAGAGCACATCGCAAATAAGAATCCACCACCTGCGGTAAAGTCACGTATTTTTTGTGCTACAGCGAGCTTTAATTCCGATACTTTTTTGAATCCCAAATTGGTCGCAGTTTGTTCATTTAAGCGCACATCATTAACATACCAAGGAGCATTTTTAAATGCCGACCAAAATCGACCGTATTGACCAGTAAAGTCTTCGTGATGTAAGTGTAACCAATCATATTTTGGAAGAACGCCACGAATAACATCTTCATCATAAATAATATCGTAAGGAATTTCAGCATAGGTTAACACCATGGTTACGGCATCATCCCAAGGCAATTTGTTTTTTGGGGAATACACCGCCATTTTAGGAGCTTTCTCCAGTTTTACCGCATCCATATTGGTTTCGGGGTCGGCAATGGCATTTAAAATGGATGCTGCCTGAACATCGGCTATGATTTCATAGGATATCCCTCGGATTTTACATTCACTTTCTAAAGTATTGGCAAAAGGGATTAAGAAACTGCCCCCACGGTAATTGAGCAGCCATTGTATGGGAAGCTCTTGTTTTAAAGTCCAATAGGCCAATCCATACGATTTCAAGTGGTTCGTCTGACTCTCATCCATAGGAATAAGGATGGAAGAAGCAAGCGTAACCTTTGAAGTAAAAAGCATTAATACGATGAATATGAACCTTTTCATAAGCTAAACTCGAAATTACGAAATTTTATGTACAAAGTATTATGTACAAAGTATTATGTATGTTGTAAAAGGAAACGAAAATTATCATTGTGCCTCCGACGAATAAAA
The DNA here is from genome assembly GCA_044337515.1 of Sphingobacteriales bacterium. Lineage (GTDB taxonomy): Bacteria > Bacteroidota > Bacteroidia > Sphingobacteriales > Sphingobacteriaceae > CAJBVG01. Next base: position 21,445 of record JBIINK010000008.1, read on the forward strand.
ATGCTTGAGTAAGGACACTCCAGCGAACGTGTATTTCATAATACCTAATACCTAATACTTAATACATTTAGTCCTATTTTTTCATTACTTTTGCGTTCCATAAAAAACGAATACTATATGAAAGCAGTAATAAAGACAGCAAAAGGCGACATGACCGTGGAGTTTTTTGAAAAAGATGCTCCGGGTACAGTGGAGAATTTCGTAAAATTAGCTAAAGAAGGATTTTATAATGGTGTAACATTTCACCGTGTAATTCCTGATTTCGTAGTTCAAGCAGGTTGCCCATTTTCTAAAGACGAAGCAACAGCATTCAGAGCAGGAACAGGCGGACCAGGTTACAACATCAAATGTGAATTAGAAGGTGATAATCAATACCATGATCGTGGTGTTTTATCAATGGCTCACGCAGGTAGAGATACTGGTGGATCACAATTCTTTATTTGCCACAGCAGAACGAATACAGCTCACTTAGACAGAAACCATACGGTGTTTGCTAAGGTGGTAGAAAACGTTGACTTAGTCGATAGCATCGCACAAGGTGACAAGATTAATAGTATTGAAATTATAGAAGCATAAATTAATTTGTGAGTTGTTTTTAGAGTATTGTTAAAACTCACAACTCACAACTCACAACTCATCATTCAAAATATGAATTTAAGAGGAATAGTATCCCTATCAGGGAAAGCAGGTTTATATAAAGCTTTAGCGCAAAACCGTTCAGGATTTATTTTAGAATCATTAGACGAAGCGAAAAACAAAGTTGTAACCAATGCAACAAGTAAGTTGGCTACATTAGACGATATCACGATCTTCGGTGAAGATGATGACATCACGTTGATTAGTATTTTAGAGAAGATGAAAGAAACTGCTGCAACTCATCCAATTCCGGATGCAAAAGCAGATGGTAAAATTTTGAGAACATACTTCACTGTTGTTTCTCCAAACCACGACCCAGAGAGAGTTTACTCATCAGACATCAAAAAAATTATCACTTGGTATTCTATCCTTTCACAATTACCATTGTGGAATGAAAATCCTGAGCAAGCAGAAGAAGTAGCTGAATAGTTATTTTAAATGCTCGTAAAATATTGCCTCGATTCCCTTTATCTATTGGGATTCGGGGCATTTTTTATTTATCAGCTTTTCTTAAACACGAAGACACAGAGAAAAACCGTGACTCTGAGTCTCTGTGATTATGAAAAAAAACTTGTCGATATTACTGATGATGGTAAGGTTCTCCCTTTAAAATACTATACGCACGGTACAATTGCTCCACAAAGAATAATCGTACCATTTGGTGAGAGAAAGTAAGTTTAGATAAGGAGATTTTTAGGTTAGCACGGTCGTACACCGTTTGGTCAAAGCCATAAGGCCCACCAATAATAAACACCACATGAGTAATGCTTTGGTTTTGCCACTTGCTAATTTCCTTACTGAATTGAAGAGAGTTGAACTCTTTTCCATTCTCATCTAGAAGTACTACAAAATCTGTATTGGATATTTTTGCTAAAAGCAATTCAGCCTCTTTTTGTTTTTGTTGTTCGAAGCTTAAATTTTTACTATTCTTTAAATCAGGAATTTCTACACGCTGAAATTTGCAATAATGTTGCAAACGGTTTTCGTAGATAGCTATACCCTCCTGCAAATATTTTTCGGTGGTTTTGCTGATTGCGATTAGGCTGATTTTCATTTATGAGTAGTGAGTATTGGGTAGTGAGTAATGGGTAGAAATATTTCTCATTACCCACTACTCACTACTCATTACTTTATTTTACAGATGCACGAATAATGTTCAACGCACCACCTGCTTTAAACCACTCAATTTGTTGTTGGTTGTAAGTATGGTTTACGCTGAATTCATCTTTAGTTCCATCAGCATGATTTAACACAACGGTTAATGAAGCTCCTGGAGCAAATGATGTTAATCCAACAATATCAATTTGATCATTTTCTTGGACTTTATCGTAGTCTGCATTATTTGCAAATGTTAAAGCTAACATTCCTTGTTTTTTCAAGTTGGTTTCGTGGATACGAGCAAATGATTTTACAAGGATTGCACGAACACCTAAGTGACGAGGCTCCATAGCTGCGTGTTCACGAGATGAACCTTCACCATAGTTTTCGTCGCCTACTACGATTGCACCAACTCCAGCGGCTTTGTATGCACGTTGAGTAGCAGGCACTGCGCCGTATTCTCCTGTTAATTGATTTTTAACGGTATCCGCTTTTTCATTGAAAAAGTTGATCGCTCCAATTAACATGTTGTTAGAAATATTATCTAAATGTCCACGGAATTTCAACCATGGTCCAGCCATAGAAATATGGTCGGTTGTACATTTACCTTTTGCTTTAATTAATAATTTCAATCCTTTAATGTCAGTACCTTCCCACGCAGAGAATGGTGCTAATAATTGTAAACGATCTGAAGTTTCAGAAACCAATACTTGAACTGCAGAACCATCAGCTGCTGGGGCTTGGAAGCCTGCATCTTCTACTGCAAATCCTTTAATTGGTAATTCAATTCCTTGAGGTTCGTCTAATTTAACTTGTTCCCCTTTGTTATTCGTTAGGGTATCTGTCATTGGGTTAAACGTTAAGTCACCCGCAATAGCGAAAGCCGTAACCATTTCTGGTGACGCTACAAATGAATGTGTATTTGGATTCCCATCAGCACGTTTCGCAAAGTTTCTGTTGAACGAAGTGATGATAGAATTTTTCTCTTGTTTTTCGGCACCGTGACGAGCCCATTGTCCGATACAAGGACCGCAAGCATTAGCTAATACTACACCACCCATTTGCTCGAATATTTTCAAGTAACCATCACGATCAACCGTGTAGCGTACTTGCTCCGAACCTGGAGTAATGGTGTATTCTGCTTTTGCAATTAATCCTTTGTCGATTGCTTGTTGTGCAATTGAAGCCGCACGAGAAATATCTTCGTAAGAAGAGTTCGTACATGAACCAATTAATCCAACTTCTAATTTTACTGGCCATCCGCCTTCTTTAACTGCAGCAGCAAATTTTGATAAAGGCCAAGCTAAATCTGGAGTAAATGGACCGTTGATATGTGGTTCTAATTCTGATAAGTTAATTTCAATAACTTGATCGAAATATAATTCAGGGTTTGCATAAACTTCTGCATCACCAGTTAAGTGATGAGCTACTGCATCTGCTAAAGTAGCTACGTCTGCACGATCTGTACCTCTTAAGTAATCAGCCATTTTCACATCGTACCCGAAAATTGAAGTTGTTGCTCCAATTTCAGCACCCATATTACAAATAGTTCCTTTACCAGTACATGATAATGAGTTAGCACCATCACCAAAATATTCAACAATTGCACCTGTACCACCTTTAACAGTTAAGATACCTGCAACTTTTAAAATCACGTCTTTTGCTGATGTCCAACCTGATAATTTACCAGTTAATTTCACACCAATTAATTTCGGGAATTTTAATTCCCAAGCTAAACCTGCCATTACATCGCAAGCATCAGCTCCACCTACACCAATCGCAACCATACCTAAACCACCTGCGTTTACAGTGTGTGAGTCGGTACCAATCATCATTCCACCTGGGAATGCATAGTTTTCTAAAACCACTTGGTGAATAATACCTGCACCTGGTTTCCAAAATCCTAATCCGTATTTATTAGATACCGATGATAGGAAATCGTAAACTTCTTTATTTTGAGTATTGGCAGTTGCCAAATCTTTATCTGCTCCTTCTTTTGCTTGAATTAAGTGATCGCAATGTACTGTTGAAGGTACTGCCACTTGTGGTCGACCTGCTTGCATAAATTGCAATAATGCCATTTGTGCTGTAGCATCTTGCATCGCTACACGGTCTGGTGCGAAATCTACGTACGACTTACCTCTTTCGAAAGCTGTAGTAGCTGTTCCTTCCCATAAATGGGCGTATAAGATTTTTTCAGTAAGGGTTAAGGGTTTATTAACGACTGTTCGAGCTGCATTTACTTTGGCGTCAAGGTTGTCGTAAACCTTTTTAATCATATCGATATCAAAAGCCATTTTTTTGTGTATTAACGTGTTAAAGATGCGCGAATTTAGGAAATTTTCGGGGAATTATTGGAGCGAAAATAAGGAATTAGCTAAAATAGTATAGATGGTAACTGGTGACTGGTAGCTGGTGACTAGTTACTGTTAATTGGCGAAGGTTAAAGTTGAATAGATTGGAAAGTATAATCAGCTTTGGTCCAGAAGTCGAGTGCGCGTGGGAGTGCGTCTTTTAAGCGTGAGTAGGCTTTGATACTATCGTGAAATACAATGATGGAGCCAGGTTCTGCTGCAGTAGTCACATTTTCAAAACATTTTTCGGCATCTATACTCTCATCAAAATCACCAGAAAGTACATCCCACATTATAATTTGAGTGGATGGAAATTGTTTCTTGATCCCTTTTATTTGAGAGGGGAGAATCCTACCATACGGTGGTCTGAAATAGGAGATATCGGTGTACTGTGTACATTGCTCTATGTTTTGTAAGTACTCGTTGGTATCTGTTCTCCAGCCATTTAAATGGTTATAAGTATGATTGCCAATACTGTGGCCTGCAGCTACTACTTGCTCATAAACTTCGGGGTGCTTTCTTACATTATCACCTATGCAAAAGAATGTAGCTTTAGCATTATATTTTGCTAATGTTTCCAAAACAAAAGGAGTAACTTCGGGGATTGGCCCGTCATCAAAGGTTAAATATAAAGTCTTCGATGCAGACGGAATATCCCATACCAATGAAGGGTACATTTTCTTTAAAAGCTTGGGATTTTTGATGAAGTACATTTTTTGCGCTTTGAAAATATTACGTAACAACGCTGTTTCATTGTTTTGTAATAGCGAATTTAACATATTTTTACATTAATCGAGTATCGGGTAGTGAGTAATGAGTAGTGGGTAGTGAGTATCGGGTATTGAGATAAAAATAATTATTTATGATGAAAAGAACATTTTTGATTTTGGTTGCTTTCTTAAGCATTAGTGGTGTTAAGGCTCAAGTGTGGACGCTTGACAAATGTGTGAGCTATGCAATGGAAAACAATTTAAACATTAAGCTCTCGAAGTTGAATGTTGACATGGCAGAGATAAACAAATTAGATTCTCGTTTTTCGATGTATCCTAATTTGAATGCATCTGCTTCTCAGTCTAATTCTTTTGGTAGAGCAATCAACCCATTTACGAATACATATGTATCTCAAAATGTAAGCTCGGTAAATTTAAATGCAAGCTCTAATGTAACTGTGTTCAATGGTCTTAGCAAAATCAATGCTTTCAGAGGTGATAAAGAATCATTAGAAGCAGAGAAGTTAACGCTCGAAAAAAGCAGGAACGATATCGCTTTGTTTGTAATTAATGCATACATGAATGTGTTATATACCCAAGATTTAGTGCGTGTTACTAAGGAGCAATTAGATGTTACAAAATCACAATTAGATCGTTCGGAGAAAAATGCAGCAGTAGGGAATGCTACGCAGGGTGATGTGTTGAACATTAAATCGCAAGTAGCTACCGACGAATTAAATGTAACTACAGCACAAAATAACTTAGACATTGCAAAGCTAGATTTAATTCAATTATTAGACCGCGACCCTGGCGAAGGATTTGAAGTTGTTCGTCCGGAGAATGTTGAACAGTATTTAACTGCAAATACATTTTCGAATTTAAAAGACGTGTACAGTACTGCAGAATCTACATTGCCAGATGTTAAAATTTTAGAATACAAATACAATGCAGCAAAATTTAATTTAGCAGCTGCCAAAGGAAATTTATATCCACGTTTAAATTTAGGAGCTGGTTTAGGTTCAGATTATGCCGACGTAAATCCTTCGTCATTCAACAACCAAATCAATAATAACTTTTCGAAATTTGTTTCTTTCCAATTGTCGGTTCCAATTTTTAATGGGTATAGTGCAAGAAACAATGTAAAACGTGCAAGTATAGCCTTATCTAGCGCTGATATAAATCGCCAGCAATCGAAGTTAACCTTGAGCAAAAACATACAACAAGCTATTGCCGATTTGAGAGGTGCTAAGATGAAATACGAATCTACTCAACGCAGTAACCAATCCTTAAAAGAAGCCTTTAAATACTCACAACAACGATTTGATGTGGGATTGTTGAATTCAGTTGATTATGGCTTATCGAAGAATAATGTGGCAAAATCGGATGCGGATTTAATTCAAGCGAAATATGAATTAATTTTGCGTGCAAAACTTCTCGATTTTTATAATGGTAAACCGCTTACTTTTTAATAAATTCGAAATAATTAAGGAAAGATCATGTTAAAGAAGAATAAAAATATTGTCATCTATTTATCAATTGCTGTAGTTGTATTAATCATAGTTTTGGTAATAGGTAAAAAATCTGGCTGGTTCGGTGGTGCAAAAGATGAGCAAGTTGCAGTTGAAAAAGTAGAAAAGCGTAATATTATTGAAACTGTTTCTGCTTCAGGAAAAATACAACCAGAAATTGAAGTTAAAATTTCACCAGATGTATCTGGAGAAATTATTGGATTATATGTGAAAGAAGGAGATAAGGTTAAGAAGGGGCAATTGTTAGTGAAGATTCGTCCGGATGTTTATGAGTCGTATCGCGATCGCGCAACGGCAGCAGTAAACAATAGCAAAGCCAATCTTTCTAATGCAGATGCTCGTTTCATTCAATCCGATCAAGCGTATAAGCGTAATACAAAATTGCATAATGACAAGGTCATTTCGGATGCAGATTTTGAGCAAATCAAAAGTAATTACATGGTTTCTAAAGCAGAAGTTGAAGCAGCACGATTTAACGTGAAAAGCGCTGAAGCTTCATTGAAGGAAGCTCAAGATAATTTAGTAAAAACAACCATCTTCTCACCAGTAGATGGAACGGTTTCTAAACTAAATGTAGAGTCGGGTGAACGTGTGGTAGGTACATCACAAATGACAGGTACTGAAATGTTGCGTATTGCAAATCTAAACAGCATGGAAGTGAGTGTTGATGTAAATGAGAACGATATTAACCGTTTGAGTTTAGGAGATACCGCAACAATTGAAGTAGATGCATTTATCGATAAAAAATTTAAAGGTGTAGTAACAGAAATTGCAAACTCAGCTAACGTAGTTGGAAGTAGTGCTGACCAAGTGACTAATTTCACCGTTAAAATTAGAGTGCTTGCTGAATCATATGCTAGCTTATTATCAAAAGACAAAAATTTACCATCGCCATTCCGTCCAGGATTATCAGCTACAGTAGATATTCAAACAGAGAAGATTGTAGATATCTTAACAGTGCCAATTCAAGCGGTAACAACAAGAGATGATACAACGAGTATCAACAAGTCTCCAATTGTTGCAGCTTCTACGAAAAAGGATGATAAGAAAGAAGAATCTGCTGCAAAAGCGAAAACAGAAAAAAGCTCAGAAATATTCGAATACGTATTTGTGGTTGAAAAAGGGAAAGTGAAAATGCAATTGGTAAAAACAGGTATACAAGATGATCAGTTTATTCAAATTCTTTCAGGCTTAACCGAAGGACAAGAAGTTGTAACAGCACCTTATTTATCCATTTCTAAAAAGTTGAAAAATGGAACGGCAGTGAAAGTGGTTAAAGAGGATGAGTTGTTTAAAGAAGAGAAGAAATAAAATTAATGTGCTAATGTGCTAATGTGTTAATGTGCAAATAATTATTTCACTAGCACATTAGCACATTAGCACATTAGCACATTAATTATCGTTTTTACGTAAATACTCATAGATACGTCTAGCATCATCGTCTGTTAAGCCTTGATTTGGCATACGAACAGCGTATATTTTCAATTGCTCTTGAAGCTCTGGATCTTTCTCAATCATCACATCAGAGTTAGTCATGTAATTCATTATCCAAGCTGCTTTCTTGCGCTTGCTAACTCCTTTTAATCCTGGTCCAACTAATTTTTCATCGGTTATTTTATGACAAGCTGTACACTTTGATTGGAATACAAGTTCGCCTAACGAGGCTAAGTTCTCATCCACACTATCTGGTATAGAAATGCTTGTAAACTTGCCTTCTCCTAAAATAGGGTCGTAAGGCTTGTTAGCAGTTTGACTTTCAGTTGATTGTTGAGTTGTACTACCGCCACATGAAGAAAATAATACAATTGAGAAAAATAGGACAATTGTTGATTTCATACTGATGATGTTAGGTGTTACAACAAATGTATAAAATTGTGATGTTATTTGCATAGCAGCATTCAAAAATTACCCAATTGTCATATTAGTATCAAATTAATAAAAGTATTTAAGTACTTTATTGCTTTATTAGTTTTTTCGAATTACATTTGATCTATATAAATCAGTTAAAAATGGAAAGAATCATAGAAAATAGTATAGATGTAAGGATAATTGAGCCAAAATATAAGCATATGCGAATATTTGAACGATTTGATGAACTCAACAAAGGGGAGAGTTTGTTAATTATTAACGATCATGACCCTAAGCCATTGTACTATCAGTTACTAGCTGAGCGAGGTAATATTTTTAATTGGACGTACTTATTAAATGGTCCTGATGAATGGCAAGTAGAAATAGAATTACGAAAAACAGATACAGAAGAAAGTGTAGGCGAAATTGCAGCCAAAGACATCAAAAAGGTAGCAATTTTTAAAAAATACGGAATCGATTTCTGCTGTGGAGGTAAGAAAACATTAAGTCAAGTATGTGTGGAGAAGGGTATAGACGTTAAAGTAGTGGAGTTTGAATTAGACGCAACAGAACCTCTGTTAAGCAATGTGGAAAATGATTTCAATGACTTCCCCTTAGATATATTGTGTGATTACATTGAAAACACACATCATGAATATGTGAAAAGTGTATTACCTACATTACTAGAGATTTCAAATAAAGTATCCAACAAACATGGTGGAAGAGATCCAGAATTATTTAGAATAAATGAACTAGTTCATTTAGTGAATAATGAATTAATGTTGCACATGAGAAAGGAAGAAGTGATTTTATTTCCATTTATAAGAAGTCTTGTAAATGACAAGAAAATAACAATTACGAAGGAGATGTTAGAAGGGCCTATTCATATGATGGAAATTGAACACGAGTCGGTAGGGGAAAAGTTTACCGAAATTGCTATTCTAACGAATCATTTTACTCCACCGGCAACAGCCTGTGCATCATATTTAATGTTATATAAAACGTTAAAAGAATTTGAAGAGGATTTACATTTACATATACATTTAGAAAATAATATATTATTTCCTAAATCAATGAACCTAATTTTCTAATTATGCTAAGTAATACATGTAAAATAGCTATTAATGCTGTAGTTTTTTTATCTACTAAGATAGATACGAATGAACGTTTCACGATTAAAGAAATTGCTTCTGAAATAGAAGTAAGTGAACACACTTTGGGGAAATTATTACAAGTTTTGGTTAAAAGAAACATTATATTTAGTGAGAAAGGTCCCTCTGGTGGTTTTTATATAAGTAATCAGCAGATGCAATTGCCTGTAATGAGTATTGTTGAAGCAATTGATGGTAAAGAGATATTCAAAGAATGTGGGTTAGGGTTGAGCAAATGTAGTCATACGAAACCTTGTTCAATTCACAATCAATATAAAGAAGCTAGGGATTTATTTATGGATATTTTCAATAACAATAAAATTTCTGACTTAGGAAAATCTGTTACAAATGGTCTAACTTATCTTGTGAATTAGATGAACATTGATCCTGATATATTAACAGCATGGGGAGGCGTATATAAAAAATACGATAAGCATGAGCATGTTTTTCATGAAGGTGAACTAGCCAGATTCTATTATCAAATTGTAGAAGGCAGTGTTAAAATGTACAATTCGAATGAAGCAGGTAAAGAGTACCTTCAAGGAATATTCTACCAAAGTCAAAGTTTTGGTGAGCCTCCATTATTTATAGACAAACCCTATCCTGCAAATGCGATGTGTTTACAGAAATCTATATTAATTAGGATGTCGATTGAAAATCTAAATAAAATTATTGTAGAGTATCCTAAATTGATGGAGGATTTTGTAAAGCATTTTTCTCGTCGAATATATAATAAGTCAATTACCGCAAAAGAGATTGTGAATAATAATCCTGAATTTAGAATTCTTGGATTTTTAGAATCTTATAAGAAATCAATAGCCCCATGTGAAGAGAAAATATTAATCCCATTTACTAGGCAAGAAATAGCAAATTTTACAGGGTTACGAGTAGAAACTGTAATCAGAACATTAATGAAGATGCAAACTTTAGACAAGTTGATCATTAGAAATCACAAGTTGTATTATTAGTATGAATTACAAAAAATGGATTTTAGTGTTAATCGCTAACTTATTAATAGTTGCATTGTTAGGTTTTCTGATGCGATATAAAATTGCATTTTCCTTCCCATTTCTAGAGCAAAAACATTTACAACACGCACATTCGCATTTTGCTTTTGCAGCCTGGATTAGCCAAGCTTTATATCTTTTGTTGATTTATTTTTTAGATCAAAATATTCAGATAAATTGGAAAAGATATAATAGGATACTAATTGCAAATACAGTTTTATCTGTTGGGATGATGATTTCTTTTATATTATATGGTTATCATATTTCATCAAATACATTCTCTTTTCTTATTGTTATAACCTCTGTACTATTCACCTATTTTTTTATAAAAGATGCTTTGAAGTTTAAAGAACAGGCTTTTGTAAAGTACTGGTTTTATGCGGCATTGTTTTTTAATTTTATTTCAAATTTCGGAACATTTTATTTAGCTTATTTAATGATAAGCAAATCGTACCAGCAAGATGTACATCTCGCAAGTGTTTATTTTTATTTGCATTTTCAATACAATGGGTGGTTTATCTTTACCTGTTTTGGTTTGATGTTCTATCAGTTATTGAAGTATATGCACATAAAGAATGCGATGGCAATTTTCTGGGTGTTTTTCTTATCTACTTTCCCTAGCTATTTTTTATCAATCTTATGGCTTAAAATTCCTTTATCATTATATGTAATAGTGATCTTATCCTCTTTATTGCAGTTACTCGCATGGGTTTATTTATTGGTTCAAGTTTCTATTCATAAAAAGAAGCTCGTGTTATCAACCGATAAGTATTTCCCTAGAATTGTTTGGGTGATCTTATTTGCGTTTACACTAAAATTATTACTGCAATTGGTTTCAACCATTCCATTTATTAGCCATATAGCCTATAGTTTGAGGCCTATTGTAATTGCTTATTTGCATTTGGTTTTATTAGTGATCATCTCGATGTTCATTTTACACTATTTATTTAGATATATTCTGCTCAAATCATTTTCAAAATACATCTATTATTTTATGATTATTATAATAATTAATGAGATTTTGTTAGGTATTCAGGGCTTTGCAGGTATGTTTACTATAAGTATTCTGAATATCCATTATTATCTATTTTTTATCAGCTTTTTTATAGTATTAAGTGTAATATCTGTTTTTCGACATATTCAATCTTTATGATTGAACTCATAAAACTCTAATGTTACAAGCAGTAATTTTGATTAAACAATTAAACATTATGGAAACAATATTTAAATCTATTATCATTTCAGGAATTGTATTAAGCACTGCATGTGGAAGCAATAGTACAACTGAAAATACAAGCAATACAACTTCAACTGAAACTCCCGCACAAACTGGTCAATCAGGTGTACAGGATGATGTTTCTAATCCAAACGTTGTACAAGTTGCTGTTGGGAGTAAAGATCATACAACGCTAGTAGCAGCAGTTAAAGCTGGTGAATTAGTAGATGCATTAAGCAACGCTGGTCCATTTACTGTATTTGCGCCAACAAATGCTGCGTTCGATGCATTGCCTGCAGGAACTGTAGAATCTCTATTAACTCCTGAAAAGAAAGATGCGCTAATTGATATTTTACAATACCATGTATCTGTTGGGGTGTACAAATTAGAAAATTTACAAGATGGCCAATCTATTGGACAAGTAAATGGTGGTAATGTAATAGTTACTAAAAAAGGTGAAGACTATTTTGTGAATGGAAAAGCAAAAATATTAGGTACCGTTGTTGCTTCTAATGGTATTATTTATGTTATTGACCAAGTCTTAATCCCAGGGCAATAAATAGTATTGGTTATAAGATTTATTGTATAAGTAGAAAAGCATGGAGTATTAACTCTATGCTTTTCTTATTTTTTTATCCAAGTTGATCTGCATCACTTTCGCTATTCTATTTGCTTTCATTTTTATATTTTCAGCATTTACTCCTTCGAAATGAAAATCTATCGTGGTATTGAATAGTTTAAGCCACCTGTTGAAGTCTTTCTTTTTCATAGGGTGCTTCTTATCTATAGTTTTATGGATACTCATCGGGTTGCCTTCATAATCATTATTAAAAAACAATAAGTTCTCCCAGAAATCAATCATAGCAGGTAAGTGAGTTTCCCAATTCACATGCATTACATCTGTAAAGAAATGACCAATGGTTTTATCCGTACTTACTTTCAGATAGAATTCTTTGATGATTAATTCTAAATCGTTTCTATCAGTTATATCTTTTTTCATGCTTCGAATTTCTTGTTGAATTTAATGATCTTTCTTATTGAATTTTATTAGTGAAATCATAAAAGGGATAATCATCCATAAAATCAAAAGCGAAGAAGAAAAGAGTATTCCCCAGCCAGTGCCAAAAGTTTGTTTGAATACAGCCCCTGTGAAGCCAAGCATAGCAGATAGGTCTAGTTGTAGCAGTATTACTATTCTTGATAAATCTATAGGGTTTAAAGCAGCTATTATGGCAATCCAGTTTTCCAATGGGTAATCTGCCAACTGAAATAATAAGAACATGATGAGGCCATCAAATAACAAAGAGAAGAAAAGCCATATTAAAATTGACATTCCAATCCCTTTAGCCTTATCTCTTGCTATTATAGAGCATAAAAATGCTAATGAAGTAAATATTACCGATATAATACAACCTATAACAATTAGAATAATGCCTATTAAATTGGGGCTGTAAAGTAATATTGGAATTCCTGCTCCAATTATAAATGAAATAACAAGTGATGTATTTAGCCCTAAGTATAGGCTAATCCATATTTTATTTCTTTTTATGGGCTGACTAATTAAAAGCTCTATAAATTCTGAGCTATTATAAATGTATATAGTGGAGAATATTATTGCGACTAGAGGTACATTAAGAAGTATTAAGTTTAACAAGCTTAACAGCCCTTTCGATTCATTGTCTTCTAAGCTGAACATGCTAAATGACAGTATAGCTAATAGAAGTGTATAGAATAAAATTATTTTATTTCTTAATATATCTAGAATTACAAATTTAATGATTCTATTCATATGAGTTGTTCTTTAAGAATAGTTGAAATTGCTTTTGACAATTTTGCCTCTCCAGTTTTGTTTTTAAGTTCTTCTACTGTTTGGTGTATGAGTAATTCACCATCTTGCATGAATACAATTTCCGAAACGAGTTCATCAAGATCACTCAATAGGTGAGACGTTATTAAAATTAATTTTCCATTAGATTTTTCTAATAGCATTTTATCTTTCAGAATTTCTGCTGAAATTGGGTCTAATCCTGCAGTTGGTTCATCTAATATGTATACAAGAGGATTGAACATAAAGGCTAATGCTGCACTTACTTTTTGTGTTGTGCCTCCAGAAAGTGTTCGCATTCTTTTATTTAAAATTTGATCTAATTTATACTCTTTGTATAAGTCTTCATCAAATGATAGATGGCTACCTCTTAGTTCTTTCATCATTTCAACTATTTGGCCAATACTCATATTTTCAGGATACTTGCCTATTTGCGGCATATATCCAATATAATTTCGGTAATCAGTTTCGTTGAAAATAGATTTATTGTTAAATGTAATTTCTCCTGAATCTGGCAGAACCATGCCTAGGATACTTTTTATAAGTGTTGTTTTTCCACAACCATTTGGACCGATTAAAGCAATGCATTCCGACTGATTAAATTTAGTTGAAATGCCTTTTAAAACTTCTAATCTATTATATTTTTTTCTTACTTCTATTAGCTCAATCATATTACTACTGAATGCATTCTTGGTTTATTATCAATAAAATTCTCTGGAGTTAAGCTAGGAATTATTTTCTCAGATTTGTCTAATAAACTAACCATAAAACTTCTAAATAATAACATAAGTGAAGAATTAGACTCTACCATAACCGAAAATAAACTTAATGGCCGGTAGGGCACATCTCCAAATTTGTCTTTATCCAAATCGTAACCTTCATATTTATCCCAATAATTTTCATTAAAGGTATTAAGAACTAAAGTTCCATTTGTACTGATGTCAAAAGTATTTCCTATGAAATTATTCTCTCGAATAATATTATCCATGCAACTTGCTTGAATTTTCATTCCCCATCCATTTTCATTAAATGCATTATGTTCTACTAATATTCTATTAGTTCCCTCCATGTATATTCCAGATGTATTGTTGATAAACCTATTATGAAGAATGTAACTATCTGAAATTTCTTTTAACAATAGGCCATACGCTGCATCACCCCAATTATTGATAAAGAAATTATTAAACATTTTTACACGATGTGTAAACATTACAGATACTCCAGCGCCATTATTTTTAAACACATTAGAGATATAAGCATCATCATTGGAAAACATAAAATGAAGTCCATAACGAATATTTGCAAAAGAAATATTTCTCCAAATAATTGAATTTGTTACAAATTCGAAATATATACCATCTCTATGCCCATTAATTTTATTGCCAACAATAATAATGCTATCACTTTTCCAACAATGTATTCCATTTCCTATTAGTTGTTCTTCAACTCCGTTGGCATGTATTCGATTGTTTTCAATTTTACAATGATTCGCTTGTTGTAAATAAATTCCAAAAAAGTTATTACTTAGTTCATTGTTCTTTATAATTACATTGTCGCAATTATAAATTTTTATACCTCCTGGATCATCAAGAGTTGAAAATCCAGAATTTTGAATGATTAAACCTTGAACTATTACACCACTGGATTTAATACTTAGAATTTCGTATTTTTTTTCTCCATCTAGTACTGGGTAGTTAATTCCTAGTAGAGTAATTCTTTTTTGAATAATTATATTTCCCTCTTTGTATGTTCCTTCATGAATAACAATAGTATCACCATCAACAACTTCAGATAAGGCTTTTTTTATTTTTTGATGTGAGTATTTAGCACCTACATGTATATTTTTAGCACAGATAGGTAAGCAAATTATTAGCAATAAAATTGTAAATAGTGGGCTTCGTATCATTTAATTTGAAAGTAATTCTTTCCAAGAGATATCTTTTGCGGTGAAATAATTTTTATATACTATCGCAGAATCTAAACTGCTGAATGCTGCAATTCCTCCGCCCATAGGACTTGAAATGCCATCTCCTTGAATGAAAGTTAGATTTTCTGTGTTTATTAGTGCGTTATTATTTAAGTAATTCGAAACAAAGTATGTTTTTATTTTAAACTCCTCCGTTTTTTGTTCCTTCACGAAAGAAGTCATGCAGCCAATGTCATCAAATTTGTATGCTTTTCCATGATCTGTTTTTAGTTCACAAGAGAATCTCGGGTCAACAATTGTCATTCTACAAAAATCACAAGGGTCTGAGTTGTATTTTATACTTACTGGTTGATCGTTCGAACATCCAGATATGCCTCCGAAGCAAATTGTTATTAGGATAAGATTTAAAGTTGTTTTCATTTTTTTACTTTTTTGTTCTAACCACATTCCAATTAACATAAATATTCCAGACAATATAAATAAAACACCTCCAATATCAGGTATAGAGTATGCGCCAAAATTCAATAGTTGTTTAAAGCCAATTAATGGTGGCTGATAGGCCATGCCAGGAACTATTATTGCTGCTGCTGGATCTAAATTGTGCCCATAATCATATTCCCATCTCCAAAAATCAATCATAGCGATAATTCCAAATGCTACAAATGTAAAAAATAGTATAGATAGCATTTTTTTACTTTTCATTAAGGCAGTTGCAATTGAAAATATTGAAAAGAATGCAATAATATATGGTAAGACTGTAAATTCAATAAAATCATTTTCGTGTAGGGTTTTCATGCCTATGTAATGATTTAAGCCATTAATGATATCAACGGCACCAGATAATTTATTTGAGTAGATAAGTAAACGTAATCCTTCGGGATATTGAGGAGCATCTAAATCTATTCTCCAAATGGGAACAAATATCGAAACAAATAAAAATATTCCTGAAAGTATTAAAAGTATTCGAGTGATTTTTTTCATGATAATGAAAATAAAAAAGAGGGAGCATATTGAATACTCCCTCGGAAGAAGTTATTTTACTTTTTTGTATTAGAAGTTGTATTTCCTAAACTATAAGTTAAGGGAACAGAACTACCTTTTGGTGATACTCTTACGTATCCTTGCATTTCTTGGTGTAAAGCACTACAAAAATCTGTACAATACATTGGGAACATTCCTACTCTGTCTGGTGTCCATTTTAGAGTTGAAGTTTCTCCTGGCATGATTAAAAGTTCAGCATTGTTAGCTCCTTTAATTGCGAAACCATGAGGTACATCCCAATCTTGTTCAAGGTTAGTAACATGGAAGTAAACTTCATCACCCATTTTAATTCCTTCAATATTATCTGGTGAGAAGTGTGAGCGAATTGAAGTCATGTATACATGTACTTTATTTCCTTCTCTAACTACTTTTGATTCTTTTTCACCTTTTGCAACATACTTGTGTTTGTTATCATCAATTCTAAAAATCTTAATTTGATTTTTAGAAATTAAATCTGCTGGTACAGCTTGTGCATAATGCGGTTCGCCAATTGTTGGGAAGTCAAGTATTAACTGCATCTTATCACCTGAGATATCAAATAATTGAGCACTTTGAGCCAATTCTGGTCCAGTTGGTAAGTAGCGATCTTTTGTAATTTTATTATAAGCAATTAAATATTTTGCAGATGGTTTCTTACTATCACCACCTGGGATACAAATGTGACCTACAGAATAGAAAGTAGATGCTCTATCTAATACTTTTAAATCTTTTATATTCCATTTTACTACTTCCGACGAAACAAAGAAAGAAGTATATGCATTTCCTTTACCATCAAATTCAGTATGCAATGGACCTAATCCTGGTTTTTTAACTTCGCCATACAAAGCTGATTCGTATTTAATTACTGGAATTCCATCATACTCTCCATCAAAAGATTTATTAGCGATAGCTGCTTGGATTTTATCAAAGCTAAATACTGGAATAATTGCTGCAAGTTTACCACTACCTACGATGAATTCACCAGTTGGATCTACGTCGCAACCATGAGGTGATTTAGGACATGGGATCATGTAACAAATATCTTTTAATTCTTTAGCATCTAATACAAGTACTGTATTGATAATTTCAGAAGTAGCAGTATGAGTTGATTCATTATATGTATTGTGAGCATACTTAACTTTTTCAGTTTTACCCTTACCAGCTTTGATATATTCTTCAGCTTTTTTCCAGTTTACTGCCATGATAAAGTCTTTGTCTTTTAGAGAAGCATTTACTTCTAATAAAGTATTTGCTTGCTCAGAATTATAACAAGAGAAGAAGAACCATCCATGTGATTTGCCTTTACCAGCGTGACTTAAATCGAAGTTTACGCCTGGGCAACGGATTTGAAATGATAAATTCATTTTTCCTGTTTCTTTATCTACACCTATAAAGCTTAAATGACCTTTGAAATTTTCTTTATAAGTATTAATTGGAACATCTCCATTTGAATTATCTCCGGGTACACTGAATCTTGTTCCAGCTACAACATATTCTGTATTTTCAGTTATGAATGGAGAAGAGTGGTTACCTGCACTATTTGGCAATTCAATTATTTCAGCTGTTCTGAACGATTTCAAATCAATACGAGCTACACGTGGTGTGTTATTAGCATTTCCAAATACCCAACGACCATCAATTTCTCCATTTGTTTGAGAAAGTTCAGTGTGATGTAAATCATCCCAAGGCACCATACCGTGTGAAGTATTTAACATTGGTTTCGTTTCTTCAGAATAGCCCCAACTTTTTTCTGGATCAACAGAAAATACAGGAATAACTCTAAGTAAACGACCGCTAGGAAGGCCATATACACTCATCTGTCCACTAAATCCACCACTTACAAAGTTGTAATAGGTGTCGTATTTTCCTGGAGCTACATACGATTTCTCAGCAGCATCGCCCGATACTGCATTGCTTGCATTTTTAGGTTTACAAGCGTTTATTGTAACTATTGTACTTAGAGCAAGTGCAACAGCTAGGATAGAATTTTTTTTCATATATTTTTAGTTATAGATTATTTTACTCCGTCAATTTTTCTCATGAATTCTAGTAGATGTCTTGCCTCATCATCTGTTAATCCTTGATTCGGCATTCTCACTAAGCAAATCTCTAATTGAGCTTGTACTTCTGGGTCTTTATTTATCATAGGATCTGGATTAGTGATAAAGTTCATAATCCATTCTGGTAGTCTGCGAGTTGTTACCCCATTCCAACCTGGTCCTACTAATTTTTCAGCTGTAGTTTTGTGACATGATGAACATTTTACACCATACACTGCTTCTCCATCGGTAGCCATTGTTTGGTCTAATGTCGCTGACAATTCTACACTTGAAAATTTACCTTCACCTCGTTTTGGATCATAGTCTGAAACATCTTTATTTTCTGATGATTCGTTTTCTGTGGCCTCAGTTTGGTTATTGCTTCCTCCACAAGAAGCAAGTACAAGGGACATCGCAATTAGCGTGAATATTTTTCTCATAATTTGTTATTGTTTTTTTGATGACACAAAGTTGAAAATAATGTGATTGGTTTGTTTATGACTCAAATCATACTTAAATACTTGCTTATCATCCTATTTAATCCTCGTTTTTACCAAAGCAAGCATTAGCACATTAGCTCATTGGCACATTAGCACATTAACATATTATCCCATTAACAGATTAACATATTATTATATATTTGTTTAACTAAACTAAAGGACATGGATAAGTTAAGCGCGAATTCTAGAGTAGCGGTGATTGGTGGTGGGAGTTGGGCTACAGCTATAGTGAAAATGCTATGTGATGCTAAGCATGAAGTACGTTGGTGGATGCGAGATGAATTAGCAATAGAAAATATTCGTAAATACGGGCATAATTTAAACTACCTGCGTTCTGCAGAAATAAAAATCAATCCAGACCATGTTAGTTCTGATTTAAACAAAGTGATAGACGAGGTGGATTGCCTAATATTTGCAGTACCTGCAGCGTTTTTACATACTACACTCTCAGCGGTAAATCCAGAAGTTTTTAAATCGAAATACATAGTATCGGCAATAAAAGGAATTGTTCCAGAATACAACTTAATTATTGGTGATTATTTCAGGGAAATATACCAAGTGCCCATCGATCAAATTCTTGTGATATCAGGTCCTTGTCACGCAGAAGAAGTAGCCTTAGAGAAACTATCCTACTTAACTATTGCTTGCGAGAATCAAGAAAATGCAGAAACTTTTGCGAGTATGCTAAATACACGTTACATAAAAACCATTACGAGTGATGATATTTATGGAACTGAATATGCAGCAGTACTTAAAAATATTTATGCTATAGCTTCAGGTATTTGCCATGGATTACACTATGGTGATAACTTCCAAGCGGTGCTAATTTCAAATGCCAGCAGAGAAATGGATGCCTTTTTAGCTGCTGTTCATCCCATCAATAGAGATATAAAAGAGTCAGCCTATTTAGGAGACCTTTTGGTTACCGCTTACTCGCAGTTCAGCAGGAATAGAACCTTCGGAAATATGATCGGCAAGGGGTATTCGGTTAAATCAGCTCAATTTGAAATGGGCATGATTGCTGAAGGGTATTATGCAGTGAAGTGTATTCATGAAATCAACAAACAATTAAAAGCTAATATTCCGATCTGCCGTACGGTATATGGAATTCTATACGAAAATATCTCTCCGCTTATCGAAATGAAATTATTATCAGAAAAGCTTACCTAGTTGAACTAGTAGTTTTGCCCTAAAAAATGTTAATAACGATGCCTTTGTTATCCTTTTAGGATACGCTTTGGAAGATAAACCATTAAGAATCGGTTATTCTTATGATATTACCACTTCCGGATTATTTCAAAAAACTTCTGGAAGTCACGAGTTATCAGTTATTTACGAATTTAGCGGCGGTATAAAATTCGGCTCTCATTCCAAATACAATCGCCGCCCAATCCCTTGTGCTAAATTTTAGTTAACACTGTCTAAATGTTAATATTTACTTAATCTAGTAGCGGAAAAATATTTTTACATTTGTTAGCTATTTTACCCTCATAATGAAGAACAAGAAAAGAGTATTGCTCGTGTTTGTATTGATGACTGCTTTTATGCAGTTAACAGCATTTTCTCAAGATACCTTGAGAGTGATGCAATACAACTTATTTCGTTATGGTGAAAGCGGTAAAGAACCAAGTTTTAAAAATCCATTATTAAATACAATTGTAACGTATGTTCAGCCTGATGTATTAGGCGTAAATGAATTATCGGCTACTGCAGATTATGCTCAAAACGTGTTAACTGGGGCACTTAATATTAATGGAGTTACTTCTTGGAGAAGAGGAGCTTTATCTAAAGCAGGTGTTGATAAATCATTAACGAATACAATCTTCTATAATTCTACTAAATTAAAATTATTAAGTCAGGATACTGTGAGTGTTGTTCAGCGAGAAATTACTGGGTTCAACTTCATGTATGTAGATTCGAATAGCGTGAAAACAGGAGATACAATTTTCTTTACAGTTCTTGTATTGCACTTTAAAGCTGGGAACACCTCTAGTGACGAGGCTACGCGAAGTAATGAAGCCATACAAATTGTAAATTATATCAACGCATTTGGTAAAAGTAAAAACATTATGGTGATGGGCGATTTTAACGTTTACACCAATACTGAAGCAGCGTTTTATCAATTAACTACGAACACCGATAGCTTAAATAAATTAAAAGATCCATTAAATAAATTAGGCACGTGGAATAACAATTCAGCGTATTCTAATATTCACACTCAATCTACACACACTACACAAACTGGAGGCTTCTCTAGTGGAGGTATGGATGATCGTTTTGATATTATACTTTGTTCAAAATCATTAATGTCGGATTCGGCAAATATGAGAATACTTCCAAGTACGTATATTCCTGTTGGAAACGATGGGCAACATTTTAATTTAGCAATTAACGCAGCACCAACGAATACCTCTGTACCAACTGATGTATTAGGTGCTTTATACAACATGTCGGATCACATTCCAATTCGTGCAGATTTTGTGTTTACTCCGAAGAAGCCCTTGCCACAAAGCGTTTCGCAAGATTTGAAGAATTTCGAAAATCAAATTTATTTGCAAAATCCTATTAGTAATGAGTTGAATATTCACGTTTCAGCAGCATTGCTTTCTAAAAATATCAGTTTTGAATTATTCGATATTAATGCAAAACGTCTGTTAAAATTTAATCATCTTTTTACAGAGAACGATTTGCATTATACATTACCATTCGATATGAATAAAGGAGTTTATATCTTGAAAATTCGTAATGAAAACGGTTGGGTAATTCAACGTAAACTTTTGAAGAAATAACATGAGTAATAAAAAATATATTTTTGCACTTATTCTTTCATTGTTAGCGGTAACGAAAACAGTGGAATTAAAAGCGCAAGCATCTTTCGAAGAGAAGCAAACAACAGCTGGTAATATTCGAATGACGATTAATAATTTAGGGATGATCGGAAATGCATTCCGTGGTTCTTACAATGTATTGAATTATTCATCATGTGAATTTCCTGCTGGATCGGGCATAGAGCATTTATTTCAAGGCGGATTGTGGATTGGTGGATACATCAATGGTTCGCAAGTGGCAGTAAGTACTGGTGCTATTGATGATGCGAGTGGTTATACCACAGGAAAGCAAAACTTCGAGTTCACTGCTAACTTAGGTTCTACAATGCTTGAGCGTTCAAGTTTAATTGATAATCCATTATATCAAACGAGTGCGATTTCACATCAGGATTTTGTTTCTGATTTTACAGATAAGAACACAACAGTACCGGGTACTAATATTCAAATTAACAATCACTTATTCCCTTTAGGTGCAGATGTGCATTTCGAGTCGTATAATTATAATTTCAATTTTGCGAATTACTTTGTGATCTTAAATTATGTGATTACGAACAACAGTACCAATACTTGGGACTCCGTATTTGTTGGGTATTGGAAAGACGGTGTGGTGAGAAATGTAAACGTAACAACACCTGGTGGTGGTGCATTTTTCAATAAAGGTGGAAATGGATATTTAGATTCTCTATTCATCGCTTATGAGTTTGATGCCAATGGTGATTTAGGATTTACAGAGAGTTATGTAGGATTAAAATTCCTAGGTGCTATTGATAAAGATGGATTAGCACATCCCTTAGTTAGAAACAACTTCTTTGCTCATTATAATGCTTGGCAATTTCAGAATTCTGCCGATCCCTTATATTTTTCTCCGGGCGACGATAATCAGAAATATGGTAAAATGTCGGCAGGGTTAAATTCTCGTACCGATTGGGAAACGATTATTCGTCCAACATTACATCAAGCTAATAACCGTTCACACTTAATGTCGGTTGGTCCATTTAAACGTGTAGCACCAGGCGAAAGCATCAATGTTTCATTCTCCTTAGTATGTGCTAAAAAAGTGGAAGATGGAAATCCGAACTCTGCTGATAATGATGTACAAAAAGGAGTACTTGTTCAAAATTCATTGTTTGCGCAAACTGCATATAATGGAGAAGACGCAAACTTCAATGGAATCTTAGACCCAGGAGAGGATAGAGATGAAGACGGCAAAATCACAAGATTTGTATTACCATCGCCACCAAACATTCCACGTACAAAAGTAATTGCGTCAGAAAATAAAATTGAATTGTATTGGTCTAAAAACTCAGAGTCATCTGTAGATCCAATTTCAAAGAAAAAAGATTTTGAAGGATATCGCTTATATAAAACAACAGTTGGATTTGATGTTACCGGTACACAAGATATTGTAAAGTCATTAAAACTTGTTGCCGAATTTGATAGAAACGATAATAGTTTATTTAGCAATACAAGCTTTGGAGCGATACAACTTTCCGACTCAGTAACATTTGGCGAATTAGATTCACAAGGTGATACCATTTATTATTTCTACAAGTACACATTTAATAATATTCAAAACGGATGGCAACATGCTATCGCCATTACTTCATTTGATCAAGGTGATGCCATCAATAATTTACAATCATTAGAATCAAGTACCACTCCAAGTTTAAAACGAGTGTTCCCAGGAATGCCTGCGAATGATGATTTTAAAAATGGTAATCCATTTGTTTATCCAAATCCATATTATGGTGTAGCCGCTTGGGAAGGATTGAGTAAGAATCCTGAAGATAAAAAAGTATACTTTGCAAACTTACCATCAAACTGTCAAGTAAAAATATATTCATCTGCTGGTGATTTAGTAGATGAGTTTACCCATAATGAATCATATAATGGAGATGATATTCGTTGGATGAGCACGTACTCAGACCCAACACAAACAAAGTTCTCAGGCGGAGAGCATGCGTGGGATTTATTATCAAAAGACAATCAAATTATTGCTCGTGGAACATATTTGTTCTCGGTGAAGGATACTAAAACTGGAAAAACATACAAAGGTAAATTTGCACTAATAAAATAGATATTGTCGATTTGTTCGTCGGAGCGTCCTGTTCGTCGGAGCGTCCTCGCTCCGACAATACTATTTAAAAAGTCGAAGCGAGGACGCTTCGACGAACAGGGCGAATAGGAAATTAATTGTCGAAGCGAGGACGCTTCGACGAACACAAGTCGGAGTGAGGACACTCCGACGAACCAATGAAAAAAAAGAAAAACAAACAAAAATAAAATGAACAAAAAATTACTTTCATTAGCATGCTTCTTAGTGATGGCAATTGCTGCAAATGCACAATATCCATTAAAAACTATCGCAGAAGTACAAACGGTGTCGCAACAAGATTTAGCGGCAGGAAATGACGCATCTTCATTCGCTATCACAGATACTATTCGTATTCGTGGTGTAGTAATTATGGATGCTGGTTTATCAACAATTGTAGGTGGTAAGCAAATTTGGATTCAAACCAATAATGGTACTGCATTCTCAGGTATCGATGTTTATCAACCCTTCCCAGGTTCTACAACTCCAGGTGATGGTGGTACAGGTATCTTGTCTCTTGTAGAAGGTGACTCTGTTGAAATTACTGGTCACGTAGAAGAATTTCAAGGTGAAACAGAATTCGTGCCTAACAATACAAATCCAGCTACACCTATTATATTATTAGGTGGTGGAATTACTGTTAAAGCAAAATTAGTTACTGCTGCAGAATTAAACGACATCAATAGAAATAATATCCTTACTACTGGTGAGCAGTATGAAGGTCAATATGTAGAGCTACAAAACTTAACAGTTTCTTCAGTTGATTATTTCTCGAATGGTGCTCGTGTAAGTTTCAACGTAATTGATGCATCTGGAAATAAAATGAATATTTCAGATCGTTTCTCGTCATTCCGTTTACCAGCAACAGGTGGAACATTTGTTCCTCCAGTAGTAGGTGACTTTATCAATTCTATTAAAGGTGTTTTATTACACTCTAAAAATAATAGAGGTTACGAGTTACATCCTATTAAACCTGCTGATGTAGTTTGGGGAGCTTCTGCACCTTCAATTTCTGGTATTTCAAGAAATTTCGTTGTGCCTAATAACACGAACTCAGTAATGATTTCAGCAAACATCACCGATCAAGAAGGTGTTGATACTGCTGTATTATATTATGCTGTTGGAGCAACTAGCAATAATTACATTGCTGTTCCAATGATAGCAAATGGAAATTTATATACTGCTAATATCGCTGCACAAGCAGATGGTTCATTAGTAAAATATTACATCATGGCTAAGGATGCTTCACCAGCTAATTTAACTAGTCGTATTCCAAACGTTCCAGCAGAAGATCCAAAATTCTATGTTGTTAGAAACAATGGTTTAACTATTTATGATGTTCAATATACTCCATTCAAATCTGGTAACTCAGGATTTGTTGATCAAGCAGTAACGGTTACTGGTGTGGTTACGTCTTCAGTTTCTGATTTAGGGTATGTTCACATTCAACAAGAAAACCAAGGTACTTATGCAGGTATCTTCGTTGCTAACGGAACAGGTTTATCTACTTTATTAACTGGCGAAAAAGTTACTATTACTGGTACAGTAAAAGAATACTTCGGATTAACACGTTTAGAAAGTGTTACTTCAGTTACTAAAAATGGTGCTGGTGTAATTACTCCAGTAGTTGTTGAAGCAGATTCATTCCGTTTCCAAAGCCCTACAGGTTCTGAGCCTTACGAAGGAATGGTCGTTAAATTTATGCCTACAAATGGTTTATATATTATCAATCAAAATGCTGATAATCCAAGTAACTTCGCTGAATACCGTGTAGGTAAAGATACAGCTGATGCTGGTGCTGGTTGCCGTGTTATTGCAGGTCGTCAAACTAGTACTTCATTCTCTTCATTAAATGTATCGTATGTGAATGATAGCTCATGGACACCAAATGCAGGTATCGATATCATCGTTGTTAAAAAAGGTGATCGCATGACTTCTTTATCTGGTATCATGACTTTCTCATTTAGCAACTTGAAATTATTACCAAGAAACAACAATGACTTTGAAGCATACACAGCTTTAGGTATTACATCATCATTCGTTAATAAAGGTAAAGCTGTTGTTTATCCAAACCCAGCTTCTACTACATTAAACTTAGATTATATCATGCCAGTTAATTCTGCTGATTTAATGCTTACTGTTTATGATATTTTCGGTCGCGTTGTAAATACTACTGCATTAACTGAAACTACAGGAACAGCTAAAGTTGATATCTCTTCTTTATCACAAGGAACATACATTTACAGCATCTCTTCTGCTTCTGCTGGAGTGTTGAATAATGGACGTTTTGTAGTGACGAAATAGTAATGAGTATCGGGTATCGTGTATTGGGATATAGCGAGAGGGAATATTCGAAACAAACAAACTAACAATATAAAAAAGCCGCGGAGTAATTCGCGGCTTTTTTTATATTTACTTCATGAAAAAAATCTCAACTTTCATACTTCTAATATTTTGTATCCAATTGCTTTTTTCTTCTTGCAAGAAAGAAAGCAGCAATGGTATTGCTACTTATATCAATCCTCCGAAAGATACTGTCAAGTTTGGTTACCGAGTTGCAACTTTATATTATACAGATACTGATACTAAAGAAACATCTTTCGATTTTAATCTGGAGATTTCAAATATTTATGCTTGGAAATCTATTCTCATTAACTACGAAAAAAACAACTCAACAAAAAAGTACTCTCCAATTTATGATATTGCTGGAAATATTACTTCATTATTGGATGAAGAGTCTGTTGGTTTAGAAAACATTGAAATAGAGTATAAGATAATTCCTCCCACTAATGTAAAGCTAGTCTCAACCCTAAAGTATTACCGAGTAAACAATCCATTTGCCTTAATTTTTAACTATGATTCGGTTAATTTAAAAAGTGTAGAGCGACGATATTTGGTTAGAGAAACAGGTGAAATTGGTGGAATTATAGAGTCGGCAGTTTTTTGCTCGGGTTTAGATTTGGGTAATTGTTCGGATAGTACCTCAACCGTTGAATATCAATATGGGCAGTTTTTTAATAACTTATATCACTCGAACGAACTATTACCCTTTATTCTACTGCTTAAAAACCCTAATCAAAGTACCTTGTTAGATATTTTACCCGATTTGCCATTGTATTTTAGTAGGCATTATGCTTCCTCTATTATTCACCCAATTTCTGGGTCATTTGAACTCGGGTTAAATCCTAATTTCGAACCATCATTTTTCTATTTCAAAAATGCATCATTTGGGCTTACTCAGGGCTATAATTTTAGCATGAGATAATCGTCTTTTTAAATGCTTATTTTTTTCTTTTCTCCATAAAAATCAAGTATTTTAGCTTGATTTATTTTTATGATAAAAACGGCTACATCTTTCTCTAGAATGCTATTTTGTGTTCTACTTTCCATTGTATTGCTTTCTTGTGAAAAAGAAGGTCAATTGAAACCCAATTCTGAACCAGTTACCAATCTATATTTGTCGAGTATTAATCGTTCTGGAACCGATCGTTTAAATGCTATTGTCGATATGAAATGGTCTGGTGATGATAAGGATGGTTACATCACTGGTTTCGAAATTTCTTTTGATAACATCAGCTGGACGTATACCGAAAATCAAGATTCGGTTTTTCGCTTTAGCATTAATAATGGAAGCGATACTACTGACATTAATTTTTATGTTCGTGCAATCGATAATGAAGGGAATAAAGATAAAACTCCAGCCTATCTAAAAATTCCAATTAAAAATACAGAGCCTACCATTTCTTTAGATGATAATTTAATTAAAGGCGATTCAGTATACTCAGTGTTCTCTCTACTTTGGACTGCAAATGATTTAGACGGCATAGCAACACTAGACTCTGTTTATATTAAAATAAATAATGGAGCTTGGTTCGCCATCTCTAAAAACTTTTCGTTCGCAAGTATCGTTCCTGATCAACCAGAAGTAAATGGTTCAACGAATGCTTCTGTTTATGCAGGGAGCAGCTCTATTAATCTAAACAGAAAAATTACAGGCTTAGTTGTTGGTGCTTCCAATATCGTTTACATTAAAGCAAAAGACTTATCAGGTACCGAAAGTGAAATTGATTCCCTAAATCCATTTGTACTTCGTAGAAAAACATCAGACTTATTAGTACTTGATGCTTTTAATATTTCTACTACTCCTAATGCTGATGTGGTATATGCTTCCGCATTATCTGCAGCTTATGGCGCCTATGATTACTACGATTTTTATCGTCAGAATAAAGCATACATTCCTAAATTATGGAAGCCAACTTTCTTATTAACTCTTGGCTTATATGATAAAGTGTTTATGTATTCAGATAACTCTCGTTCTGCTACAGCAGGGGGGATGCTATTCGAAGAAGGTTCTACTACTTTTCAAGATTACTTAAACAATGGGGGTAAGCTTTTAATCACAAGTGATTTTGATAATAACGCACAAGGTTCAACTGCTGGTCCTTTTCCAAAAACCTCATCACTATTTCAATTTACACCTGCAGACAGTTTCCAAACATTTTTTGCAGCAAACCAAAAAGCTTCTTTACCACTGGATTCATTAATACTACCTGATGCTGTTAACGCATTAGGTTACCCAACATTGAAAGTAAGTACGTTCTCTGATGCTATCGATCCGTTCTTCCCTAAGTCGAGCGCATTTGTGGTGTACCGTGGTCAGGTGAAACGTGCAAACGGTGTTACGAACACTCGTGTGCTTTGCGCAAAAACATTAAATGTAAATAGTCAAACCAATCAAATATTTTTCAGTACCGATTTATATAAACTTCAAGGTGATGCCGATGGAAATGGGCAGCAAGATGAGTTGAGGAAGTTTTTTGAGAAGGTGTTGCTTGGTGAATTCGGATGGTAGAGATCTAAGATGTTCGTCGGAGTGTCCTCACTCCGACGAATGAGAAAAACAGTCGGAGTGAGGACACTCCGACGAACAAGAGGCACAGAGACACATAGATGAATTAATAAAAATTTAGATGAAAAAACTTTTACTATCACTATCAATTCTTCTTTTTACACTTTCTGCTTACTCTCAAACAGGAAGCATTAAAGGTAAGATTACCGATAAGAAAACCAAGGAAACCATTATTGGTGCTACGGTTACCGTTGTTGGTACTTATTTCGCAGCTCCTACAGATTTAAGTGGAAATTTCACCCTCAATAATATTAAACCTGGAGAGTACTCAATAAAAGTAGTGTACTTAGGATACAAAGAAATTATATACAACGGAGTAAAAGTTACCGCTGGTGCAGTATCTACTTTGAATTTACAAATGACTGAAGTGAGCACCGAGATAGGTGTGGTAGAAGTTCTTGGTCAACGTACGATTGTCGATTTAGAATCTGGTAAATCAAGTACAAAAGTTAGTTCAGAAGATATTAAAGACATGAGCGTGAAAGACGTTCAATCAATAGTTGCTAACCAAGCTGGTGTTTCTCAAAATCCTGACGGTTTACAAATTCGTGGTGGACGTGTTTATGAAACACAATACTTAGTAGATGGCATTAACGCACAAGATCCATTGGCGGGTACAGGATTCGGTGTAGAGATTGCTGCGAACGCTATCAACGACATCGAAGTAATTACTGGTGGTGTTGGCGCAGAATATGGTGAAGGTACTTCAGGCGTTGTATTAACTCGTATTCGCGAAGGTTCAGATCGCTATCGTTTTGGTGGTTCATACTACAGAGATAATTTAGGCTTTAACGATAAGTCGCAATGGAATACAGATATGCTTAGCCTCTCGGTTAGCGGTCCGATTCCTTATACCAATAAAAAACTTACTTTCTTCACGAGTGTGAACATGGAACTCACCGATGAGTTTTTTAAAACTCCTGCGAAGCAATTGCATTCTACATTATTACCTAGCAACGATTCTCTTTGGGCTCCTCGTGAAGACAACAAATGGTCGAACACCATGAAGGTGACTTACAACATTAAACCTGGAAAGAAAATTTCGATCTCTAATCAAGCTTCATTAAACATCAATCAAAATACTCGTTCATTACAAATCATTGGAAACAATGCTGTAGTTACTCCAGGTTATCAATACTTGTTTAGTTTGAACATGAATAACGCTACAACGTATACTCATAAATCAAACTTAACCATCATTCAATATTTAAATTTATTTAGCAATAAATTATCGATGGATGTTTCCTTCGCTCGTTTATTTACCAACTTAAGAGCTGATGCTAATGGTCGCCCATTCAGACCATCAACCATTGATCAAATTTATGATCCACAATCTATCGTGTCTGATCCTGTTACGATTTATAATGCTGGCGACTCTGTCATCTTTGTGAATCCTGGTCCGGGTTTATACAACAACGGTGGGGTTTCTACTTTATGGCATGATCACTATGCTATTGAAAATACCTTTAAAGTAAAATTTAATTACACTCCGAATAAAGCCAACTTTATTTCATTTGGTTTAGAACATAAGGAACAAGAATACCAATGGGTAGATGTTACTCGTCCTTGGATTGGCGCACCAATTATCATCAATGATTCTACTACAACTGCTTCAAGCAGTATTGGTCAGAGTAACGACATTTGGAAAGTGAATCCTGCAACAGGTGGTATTTATGTTCAAGATGAAATGCGCTACAAAGGAATTATCTTAAACCTTGGTTTGCGTTTAAATTATTGGGCTCCTGGAAAGTTTGTTGATAATGCAGTTGCCGACCCTAATGCTCCAGTAATTGCTGCCATTCGCGAAAGCTACTTAAGTAACTCATCCGATATTTTTGGTCGTCGTTTTAAATTTAGATTATTACCGAAACTAAGAGTTTCATTCCCTGTATCAGATAATAATGTATTGTACTTTAACTACGGACATTTAAGTCGTTTGCCACATCCTCGTTTTGTGTATGCAGGTTTAGATCCAGTATATCAAAACAGATCGTTCTTATCGAATTTAGGAAACCCTGATTTGAATCCTGAAGTAACGGTTTCTTATGAAGTAGGTATTAAAACACAAATCACTTCGAACTTTGCAGTAACGGCAACTGCATTTTATAACGATAAATTCGATTACATCGTAAGTCGTAAAATTGTAGTGAAAGATCAAACCGGTCGTTTCGTTGAAAAGAACTTTAGCATCAACCAAGATTACGCTCGCATCCGTGGATTCGAAGTAACCTTGAATAGAAGAATTAAAAAATATTTATCAGCAACCTTCAGTGCGGCTTACCAAATTGCTACAGGTAAATCGAACTCTGCACAAGAATCGCAATTGCAAATTTTACAAACCGGACAAGTATCGCCAACAGTAGAGCAATACTTAGCATGGGATCGTCCGTTGGATTTAAAATTATTAGTGATTTTTAAACCCGATACTTCATTCAAAATTGCGGGTCGCAGTTTAAATAATTTCAGAGTGTTCTTTACCTCTACCTATAAATCAGGTTTACGTTATACTCCATATTACCAAAATGGAACAGCTCCAACAGGTCGCCCAATTTATGAACCGGATGATAAAAATCCGTTCTCGGAAATTGGTAGTGCGTGGTGGAATACAGATTTCAGAATCACTCGCGACTTCCCAATAAAAAAAGGACAAGCGCTTAGTGTAAGTTTCGAAGTGAAGAATTTATTTAATAATAAAAATGCAGCTATTATTAATCCTGTAACCGGGAAAGCATATGAGTTAGGTGATCAATTACCAAACGGATACCGTGATCCAAATTATCCGGATCCACAAGATAATGGAGCACCTCCATTTAATCCGGCGAGGTATTTAACACCTAGACAAATGATGTTGGGGTTAACGTGGCAGTTTTAGTTAATATGTTAATATGTTAATGGGATAATATGTTAATATTCTGTACAATGTATTAAGTACAATGTACAATGAAAAATAATAATACGCATAATACATAATACATAATACATTGTACATAATACAATAAATATTGAATGAAAAAATATTTTACAATAATACTCCTACTAAGTGCTAGCATTTCTAGTGCGCAGTTGATTCCGAATTTGGGTGGGCAGCGTGCAGGTACAGCAGCATTTACTTTTTTGAAGTTAAGTAATAGCCCTCGTTTAACGGCTATGGCCGGTACGGGAGTAGCAACACCTGGGGATGGTTTTTCTGCGAGTAATAATCCCGCAACAATGGTTGATGTAAAGCAATTAACTTTTGCATTGTCGAATACATTGTACTTCTCAGATATGCAGAATGCATACATCAGTGCAATTATCCCAACAAAAAATTATAGCGTTTGGAGTTTAAATATGCAATCGTTTCGTTCAGATGCGATGGAAGTACGTACTGAGTTTCAACCAGGTGGTACAGGTCAATATTTCTATACACAAAACTTAGCGATTGGTGCGAGTTATGCAAAAATATTATCTGATTATTTTAGCTACGGTGTTAGTTTGAAATATGTGTATGAAGGTATTGATCAATACACTGTTCACTCTGGTGTAGTTGATTTA
This sequence comes from Sphingobacteriales bacterium, assembly GCA_044337515.1. Lineage (GTDB taxonomy): Bacteria > Bacteroidota > Bacteroidia > Sphingobacteriales > Sphingobacteriaceae > CAJBVG01. The sequence goes on from JBIINK010000008.1 coordinate 53,668, forward strand.
GGATTTTTATACAAAACAGATTTTAAAGATTTACGATTTGCTGTGTTCGTGAATAATTTCGGAGTGAATACAAAAATAGATGGTGTGACAAAATCGCTAACCACCTTTAGTAGTAACAATCCCGACATTAATAACTACGCAGCACCAACCTTATTTAAAATGGGTTTATCGATGGTGCCATATAAAGATGCTCACAATAGTATTTTAATAGCAGCAGAATTACATCACCCGAATGATAACTCAGAAAATATTCGCTTAGGTGTTGAGTATGCTTGGATGAATATATTTTCGGTTAGAGCAGGTTATAAACTTGGTGTGAAAGATGCAACAATGCCAACATTCGGATTAGGTTTGCGCACACGTGCTGGTCGCCACCCACTAAGAATTGATTACGCTGCAGACCCTCATCCTTACTTAGGATTTGCACAACAAATAGGTTTACAGTTTTCATTAAATAAAGAAGCAAGATAAGATGATGATTAGAAAATATTTATTCGGATTAGTTATTCTATCAAGTGTATTATCCTCTTGTGAAAAACCATTTGGTGATAAAACGGATTTAGGTTTCATTGACGTACCAAACTACGATGAAAAACCAATCGCATTTGTTCCTATTCTTCCAGATATTAAACTTACTGCTTCTCCAGTAGATATTACCATCGGCTATGATGATTTGATTTATATCGCTGATAAGAATGCAGGTAAAGTAATTTCTTTCGATCAGTCGGGTAGAAAAGTAGGAGAGAAGAGCATTCCAAATGCCAAAGCCATTGCAATGGATAGAAGTTTGGAGCTTGTAGTGCTTGGAACAAAAGATACTATCATCAACGGTAAAAATTATACACTCGATGCCTTGTATCGTTTAAAATTAATTACCAGTAATGGTTATGGTTTAAACAATGCCATTATCTCTAAAATTGTTGTGCATCCTTTTTATTTCAAAACAAGTTTTACTACTTCCGATTCTGCTGTACACATCAATGGAATCAGCATGATGGCCGATAATAGTTATTACATCACACGTTCTGGTCCATCGAACAGCTCATCGCAAATTGGAGGCCCTGATAATTCTGTTTTAGTATTTAACCAAAACGATAAGTTTGTGAGTAACGTGAGTGTAAGCACAGAGCAAGGATTGATTTCCGATTATTTTAAATCACCTTTTGCTATTTCAACATTAGCGAAAGCACCACAAAGTAATATCGTTAAACAAGGAGGCGATTTCTTATTCACTTCCTTATCTAGTAGCACTGCTATAAAATCTCAATACATTAGTTTTGTGTCTTCAGAATTTGGTTCATCGTATTCATTAAACACTAGCTTAGCCGGACAAGACACTTCGAAAGCAGATGGATTTATGTACACGCCAAATAAGTTCACAGAACCAAGAGGCATTAGTATTGCGGGCGATGGTAGTAATTATATTTTCGTTACCGATGCCACAAAAGATTCGGTGTACTTATTTACGCTAACCGGATTAGAAGGAGTTCCACCACCAGCAGGTTATACATCGAAGAAAAATATTAACGTTTCATTTGGTGGTACAGGTTCTGGTCCGAAACAATTCCGTAGACCAACAGCAGTTGCCTATTTCGGTAGCACCTTATACATCTGCGATACAGGCAATGGTAGAATTGTGAGGTTTAAGCTGAGTACGGAGTTCTCTCAGTAATTGCTAGCTGGTTCCCGATAACTATCGGGATGGTAACTAGTAACTGGTTTTCTTTAGATATATTTGGTATTGTTCAAATTGTTCAAATTGACTAATTGTTCAAATTAGAACCTCCCTCTCAAAAGTATTCTGAATTTCATTTAAACTTTTGCCAAAAAGCATCTTCCGGCAACTCCGCTTGTAGTTCCATGCGTTCTTTAGTAACAGGATGGTTGAAGGCTAATTTGTAAGAATGCAAGCAAATGCTACGATCTTTATTAGCTCTAGGATACCCGTATTTATTATCGCCTACAATTGGGCAATTCATAGTGGAAAGTTGCACACGAATTTGGTGAGTTCTTCCTGTAATCGGTTTTATTTCTAACAGATAAAAACCATTTACTTCTGACAATAATTTATAGCTAAGTTCTGCACGTTGCGAACCGTTTACTTCTTTATTATGTGCTTTGGTAACGCCCTTCACTGTATCTCGCGTTAGCCAATGAACAAGTGTGCCTTCTTCTAACGCCGGTTTATTGCGCACTACTGCTAAATATGTTTTTTGAACTTCACGATCTTTAAACGATTTATTTACACGCTCTAATGCTTTACTTGTTCTCGCCATTAACACCAATCCACTAACAGGGCGATCAATGCGATGAATCACGCCTAAAAACACTTCTCCCGGTTTGTTGTATTGTACTTTGATATAATCCTTCACTAAGATCTCTAATGAGGTATCTCCAGTATTATCCACCTGCACAAGAGTACCCGCTGGTTTGTTTATTGCAATGAGGTGATTATCCTCGTAGAATATGTTCATGTTGCAAAGATAGGGAAAATGTGTAGATGTGCAGATGTGCATATGCGTAAATGTGCAAATTCCTAATTCCTAATTCCTAATTCCTAATTTTTTATATTATCTTGAGGAATGAAACGCATCATCATACTTCTGTATTTATTTTTACCTATACTACTAACTGCACAAAAGCTAAATAAGGCTGGGCATATTGTGCTTCCAGAATCTAATTTGGATTATGCCGTAAGTATGGTTAATAATGCATTTGAAATAGATTTTCAACATAAAAAATTTAAAGGGAATGCTTTGTTTGAAACTGCGAATGGGTTTTTAACGGTAGATGGAAATTATGAGAATGGGGTTTCTCAACTTTATGGATATACTAAAAATGGGAAAGAAGTATTTCATAAAAAATATAATCAAACTATAAATATTAAACTATCGGAGGATAAAAATTTCGCAGCGTTTTATAATAGGGGAGTAGTGGTTGTTTTGAATTTAAATTCTTTTGAAGAACAATCTTATCCTGCTTCAACTTTATTTGTAGTACATAATAATGGTTCATTGTCTTATGTGAATACGGTAGATAATTCGATGCACTCCAATGGGCTAAGCGAGCACTCGCCTTCATTAGTAGTCGATGTTATTCAACAAAATAATACTCCTTATTTTATTGCTAAAAATAAAATATATGCTTTTGCTAAAAATGAGATTAAAGAAATTTATAGTTCATCGAAATCCATTTTTGAAGTAAAGAAAATGATCGATGTGTTTTATATTTCTGAAAAGGAAACAAGCAATATAGAATACACGTTTAATTTAATAAGCACCCGTACCTTTTCAGATTGGAATACATTGCAGAGTGTAACCTATCCTAGAATTATTGCAGCTCAGGCAAAAACTTCAAAACATAATAACGAAAAGTTTAACACACTTGATAACGAAACTTTTTTGAATCCAGTTGATTTTACAAATGATTCGAGTTATCAGGCAATCGGTAATTCATACAACGAAATTCAAGAATATTCACAAGGAGATACCTATTTGCATCCTGGGGTAGATTTGTTTGGCATAAATCTGCAAAATGTTCATTCCGTAAAAAAAGGATATATAAAAGCAATACTAACCACGAGTGGTGCATACCATTGGAGAATAGCCATTGCAAATCAGAATACATCCGATTCTTCTCAAGGCTATTTGTATGCGCACCTCGATGCAAACCTTATTCCTGTTGGGGTTGGTGATTCCGTTCTAGAAGGAGAAGTGATTGGGCAATTAGTCGATTTCCCAGTAACGGGTTTTGTTCATTGTCATTTTGCTCGTATAGTTGATGCAGGTGCTGAATGGAACGGCTCATGGTGGACGTTTGATAACCCTTTATTCTACATGGAGAATTTTGTAGATACTACAGCTCCTGTTTTTGAAGAAGTTCTTCCAGGATTTAAATTTGGGTTTAGAGATGAATTGACTAAGGATTATTTTCCAGGCGATGTGGTGTTTGGTAAAGTAGATATTGTTTCAAAAGTGTATGATCAAATGAATACCTTTTGGCAAGTGGATGTTCACAAAACAGGCTTTAAAATTTCGAAAGCAAATAAGCCAGACTCTATCCTTTATGCAAAAGAGTCCTTCAATTTCAATATGTTTAACGATACCTATTTTAGTGGACCTTATATACAAGACATTATTAATACGATGTATGCCAGAGATGCTACATGTATGTCGACAGGTAATTATAACGATCGTATTTTTTATCATGTGCTAACAAATTCCAATGGCGACGATACGATTACATTAAGTGATGAAAGTGAAAATTTCAATACAGAACTTTATGCTGCTGGCGAGTATAGGCTAACCGTTTGGGCCGAAGATGCGTCAGGCAATAGGACTGTGGACAGTATGAATTTCTCCATAATTGCATTATTAGGGATAAATACTGAAAAACAATCTGCCTTTTCAATATTCCCAAATCCAGCAAGTGATGTTGTAACTATAAAGAACAACTTTGGCAAACCCACCCAAGCAACACTATACGATTTAACCGGACGAGTACTTCAAAATATTACCATTGAAAATAATAATACCAGTATTAATGTTCAGAATTACCCTAATGGAATATATTTCTTAAAATTCGAAGACTCCGAAGTATTCAAACTTATTATTAACTAATAACAACATTAGCATACTAGCATACTAGCATATCAGCATACCAGCATACTAGCATATCAGCATACTATCATATCAGCATACTAACATATCAGCATACTAGCATATCAATATTGTTCTTTACTGTTCGGGAAATCCTTCGACTTCACATCACCGATATACGATTTCACGGCGCCATTAATTGCTTCGTATAAATTCAAATACTGACGTAAGAAACGAGGTTTGAAACCTTTTGTAATGCCAAGTAAATCGTTTACCACAAGTACTTGCCCATCTACATGAGGGCCTGCGCCAATACCGATAACTGGAATGCTTAATTGCTCAGTAACTTTCTTCGCTAATTCCGCTGGAATTTTTTCGAGCACTAAAGCAAAGCAACCTGCTTCTTGAAGTACTAATGCATCTTCAATTAGTTTATTAGCTTCTGCTTCTTCTTTTGCACGAACGGTATAGGTTCCGAATTTATAAATTGATTGAGGAGTTAAACCTAAATGACCCATAACTGGAACACCAGCTGAAATAATACGCTCTACCGATTCACGAACTTCTGTACCACCTTCTAATTTCACTGCATGTCCGCCCGACTCTTTCATAATACGGATAGACGATTGTAAGGCTTCTTTAGAATTTCCTTGGTAAGAACCGAAAGGTAAATCAACCACCACCAATGCTCTACTCACTCCACGCACTACCGAAGCGGCATGGTAAATCATTTGATCAAGCGTAATAGGGAGGGTGGTTTCGTGTCCTGCCATAACATTCGAGGCCGAATCGCCTACAAGTAAAATATCAATCCCTGCTTCATCTAAGATCAAGGCAGTAGAATAATCGTATGCGGTAAGCATTGCGATCTTTTCCCCACTGTTTTTCATTTCCTGAATCACATGCGTGGTTACTCTTTTTACTTCTTTGTGTACTGACATGCTACAAAAGTCCACTAAATTTTCAATCTTTCAAAAAATGCTTATACGATTCTCTGATTTTTCTTACCTTTGCAAGCAATGAAAATGTACATCAATACAATCTTTGTTACAAGGGTTGAGAAGAATTCTCTTCAAAAATGCTCGTTTTCAATGAATCCTGACGCTTTGTATTAGTTTACAAGGCTTTTTTTATGCTTAAAAAGAATTAAAAATGGCAGAAATTGCAAAGATCCCAGCAGTATTAGTTTTAGTAGATGGAACCGTATTTCACGGAAAATCGGCAGGTAAAATAGGAACTACTACAGGTGAGATATGTTTTAACACCGGTATGACCGGCTACCAAGAGATTTTTACAGACCCTTCGTACTTCGGACAAATTATGGTAACCACCAATGCCCACATCGGGAATTATGGAATTAGCCATGAAGAAGTAGAATCGGATAGTATTAAAATTGCAGGCCTTGTGTGCAAGAATTTCAATATGAACTATTCTCGCAAAATGGCCGATGAGTCTATTCAAGATTATTTTTTAAATGATAATATCGTAGGTATCTCCGATATCGATACTCGCCAATTGGTTCGCCACATTCGCGATAAAGGTGCGATGAATGCCATCATCTCTTCTGAAATTTTAGATGTAGAAGAGTTGAAGAAAAAATTAGCTTCTGTACCATCTATGGATGGTTTAGAATTATCATCGGAAGTAAGTACAAAAGAACCTTACTTTTTTGGTGATGAAAATGCAACCTACCGTGTTGCTGTATTAGACTTAGGGGTAAAGAAAAATATATTAAGATGTTTCGCAGAGCGCGATGTTTTTGTAAAAGTGTTCCCAGCGAAAACTACTTACGAAGAAATGAAAGCTTGGAAACCGAATGGTTACTTCATCTCTAACGGTCCGGGCGACCCTTCTGCAATGCCTTACGCTATTGAAACGGTAAAGCAAATATTGGCAGATGATCAACCTTTATTCGGTATTTGTTTAGGTCACCAATTACTAGCCTTGGCAAACGATATCCGCACACACAAAATGTTTAACGGTCACCGCGGATTAAACCACCCGGTAAAAAATATTATTCAAAATCATTGCGAGATTACCTCACAAAATCACGGCTTTGGCGTTATCCCAGAAGATGTTCACGCATCAGATAAAGTGGAAATCACTCACGTGAATTTGAACGATCAAAGTATTGAAGGAATTCGTGTAAAAGGCAAGAAAGCATTCTCGGTACAGTATCACCCAGAATCGTCTCCAGGTCCGCATGATTCGAGATACCTATTTGATCAATTTGTGGAACTATTAAATAATTAAAATTCTAAATACTAATATCTAAATTCTAAAAAGTATAAATACATAATACTTAATACATAATTCATAATACATAATTCAACAGTATGAGCATCATTATTGATATCACAGCAAGACAAATCCTCGATTCTAGAGGTAACCCAACAGTAGAAGTAGATGTGTTAACTGAGAACGGTTGCTTAGGTAGAGCAGCAGTTCCATCAGGAGCATCAACAGGTACACACGAAGCAGTAGAGCTACGTGATAACGATAAGTCGGTGTACATGGGTAAGGGTGTATTGAAAGCAGTAGAAAATGTGAACGCTCGCATCGCACCAGAAATAATGGGTCTAGATGTTTTCGAACAAAACATGTTGGATAAATTAATGATCCAATTGGATGGAACACCTAATAAAGGAAACTTAGGAGCGAATGCTATTTTAGGAGTTTCTATGGCGATTGCGAAAGCGGCAGCACAAGAATCTCGTCAGCCATTATACCGTTACATTGGTGGTGTAAATGCAAATACTTTACCAGTTCCGATGATGAACATCTTAAACGGTGGTGCACACGCGGATAACAAAATCGATTTTCAAGAATTTATGGTGATGCCTTTCGGCGCTAAATCTTTCTCGGAAGGATTACGTATGGGAACAGAAATTTTCCATCACTTAAAATCAGTATTAAAGAAAAAAGGATACTCTACAAACGTTGGCGATGAAGGTGGTTTTGCACCAAACATGCAATCGAATGTAGAAGCAATAGAAACGGTATTGTTAGCTATTGAAGCGGCAGGTTACCGCCCAGGTGAAGATGTGTACATCGCAATGGATGCTGCATCATCAGAAATGTGGAACGCAGAAGAAAAAGTTTATCACTTCCATAAATCAAGTGGAGAGAAATTATCTTCATCAGAAATGGTTGCATACTGGACAGACTGGAGTAAAAAATACCCAATCATTTCTATCGAAGACGGATTAGCAGAAGACGATTGGAGTGGATGGGCAGAGCTAACAAAATCAATCGGTAAAGATGTTCAATTAGTAGGAGATGATTTGTTCGTAACGAACGTAACTCGTTTACAAGAAGGCGTGAAAAATAACATCGCGAATTCAATTTTAGTGAAGGTAAATCAAATTGGTACTTTAACGGAAACCATTGATGCTGTTAACTTAGCGCATACTAACGGATTCACATCGGTAATGAGTCACCGCTCTGGAGAAACAGAAGATTATACCATTGCCGACTTAGCGGTTGCCTTAAACTGCGGACAAATAAAAACAGGTTCAGCATCACGCTCAGACCGGATTGCAAAATACAATCAGTTACTTCGTATTGAAGAAGAACTTGGTAATAATGCAAAGTATATTGGACGAGACTTTAAATTCATTAAGTAAATTCTAAGTTGTGAATTGTGAATTATGAGTTGTGAGTTAAAATTTACAATTCATAATTCAACTCACAACTCACAATTCATAACTCATAACTCAAGATGATTCAAAGAATCCAAACCATCTACCTCTTCCTCGCATCAGTAGCACTTGCGATGATGTATTTCTTCCCGATTTATACTTTCGTAGAGAAACAACCAGATGCAACTATCAAAGAAGTGAAATTGACCATACAAGGTCGATTTGAAAAAGAAGCAACGACTAACGAATATGTATTAGCGAAACCTAATTATGCTAAAAGTGTAATGACTTTAGCTATTGGTTTGGGCCTATTGGTTACGGTATTTCAGTTCAATAACCGCAAAAAACAACTACGCCTCGCACGTGTAATGATAATGCTCATTTTCGCATTAATTACGATGATGCTTACTTCTGCCTACAAAACGGTAAATGCCGAAGGCGTAATGAATATTGTTACTGGCATGGCAGTCGCATTCCCTAGTATTGCGATAGTTTTAACCGCTTTAGCCGCTAGAGCCATCAAAAAGGACGAAGAATTGGTGAAATCGGCGGATCGACTACGCTAAATAGATGCGTAAATGCGTAAATATGCAAATGTGCAGATTCAATTTGCACATCTGCACATCTGCACATTTGCACATCTGCACATTTTCGCATTTGCACATTGTAAATTTGCATATTTTCACATTTTATTAACATTTTCCTAACCCCCCCTTGCATTTCAGGACTTTATATTTGTATATTAGTTTTTACTTTAAAAATATGTAACTCTCTAAAAACACCTATATGAAGAAAATTTTTACACTTTTAACAATACTAGTAGTCACGGCTGGGATGGCGAATGCGCAACAAGTAATAGGTTCATTCTCAACAATGGACGGTGGATTTGAAAGTTTAATAGCAAATCCAGCTACTGCTTCGTCTATTGCTGTTTCTACACAAACAACAAATTGGACAGTTACGACTACAGCTGGAACAGCAACAACATTAGTTACATCTGGAGCCAGAACAGGCGTAAATTATGTTACTTATGGAAGTCCTGCTTCGAGTAACAGAAGATTGCAATCTCCTACTGCTACATCTTCGGCTGTTGCAGGTGCTACTCAATATGTGATTCAATTTTATTATAAAACATCAGGTGCTACTGCACCTACAAATACTCAAATTGGTGTAAGTAATGATGGAACTTCTTCTCCAGGGACTTATGTTTCTGCTGCTTTAAGTGGCACTAGTGGAACCTGGACTAAATTTTCTGGCACTGCTACTTCAGGAAACGGAGCTTCAAACCCTAGATATGGGATTGCAATAATTAGATATTCTGCTGCTTCAGCAATTACTTCATTTGACATTGATGATGTTGTTATGTATGCAGGTAGTAGTGCAGATGTTTCAGCACCAAACGCTGCTACAGTTCCAGTATTTTCGAATGTAACAACATCTTCTCAAGATATTTCATGGACTGCAGCATCTGGGGGAGTTGATGGAGGTGGATATATGGTTGTTAGGGGTACGGTAGACCCTACTACAACGCCAAATGCAAACGGTATATATGCAATAGGAAATACTGTTGCTGCCGGAGAAACTGTAGTATATATTGGTACATCGACTACATTTACAGATAATACTTTATCACAGAATACTACTTATTACTATAGAATTTATACAGTTGATAAAGCATTTAATTATTCTACAGCATTAACTGCTAATAACGCTACAGCCCTTCCTATCTCCCTAGTAAAATTCACTGCAGATAAATTATCAGAGAAAGTAAAATTGAATTGGGTAACAGCTACAGAAATCAACAATGATAAATTTATCATCGAGCGTTCGGCAGATGGTGAGAACTTTGAATTAGTATCAGAAGTAAAAGGTGCTGGTAACAGCAGAGAAATTAATTCATACAACGTAGTAGATGCAGATCCATTAAAAGGAACTTCATACTACCGTTTAACACAAGTAGATTTTAATGGCGCATCAGAAACGTTTGCACCAGTGGCAGTAAACATGTCGGGTAAATTACACTTAGCGACGGTGCAGTCAAACACAGAAGCAGGTAACATCGATATGAGTATTTATTCACCATCGGCAACATCAACTGCTATTCGTGTATTAGACTTAAGCGGAAGAACAATCGCTTCACAACAAGTAAACTTAGTAGAAGGATACCAATCGGTAAACATCAATACCAACAACCTTTCTAGCGGCATCCACATCATTCAAATTATGAATGGGGAGGAAGTGGTGATGAAAAAACTTGTTCTATAATTGTGAATTGTGAGTTGTGAATTGTGAGTTGCCTGCCTCGGCGAAAGACGAGGTGAATTGTGAGTTGCCTGCCTCGGCGAAAGACGAGGTGAATTGTGAGTTAGCCTGCCTCGGCGAGAAACGAGGTGAATAGTGAGATTTTTAAATTAAATAAAATATATAAATGGAATTGCCAGTGGTGATTCCATTTTTTTTTTGCTTAATATATGCAGGATGATATAAAAACCTGCATTTATCAGTTGGCTTATTATTTCTTATCGCTTTATACTTGTAATAAAAACTATGGCAAGTATTATTAAAGACAAAAGCTATTTGTTTGCAATTCGAGTGGTGAACCTAAATAAATATCTAGTTAATGAAAAGCAGGAATTTGTA
>JBIINK010000009.1:0-64466 GCA_044337515.1 Sphingobacteriales bacterium
AAGCAAAGTTTAACGATTTTAACCATGCTAACTTAACCGACTTTGAAGATTCGGGGTTTGTAAGTTTTGATTTTGTTAATGGCGGTATGGGTTCTCTTAATTATTCTACTTCTGTTTGGAATCAAAATCTAGAAAGCAGTATGACCATAATCGGCGAATATGGATCTGTTAAAATTGGCGGTCAGTATATGGATAAGGTAGAATACTGCCATATAAAAGATTATACATTGCCAGAGCTAGCACCAACTAACCCAGGTAACGATTACGGAGCTTACAAAGGGTCTGCACAAAATCACAATTATGTTATTGAAAATGTAATCAATGTATTAAACGGCGACCATACCATTACTACTAATGCAATGGAAGGAATGAAAGTAGTAGATATTATTGAACGTATTTACAAACTCAAATAAATGCCAAATAGTTCAACCTATTTTATAAATTAGTATTTCATTCGCTATATGGAATTTAAAAAACCATTATCTGAACTTAATATATTAGTCATTGGTGATGTAATGATTGACCATTACATGAAAGGGAAATTTGAACGAATTTCGCCTGAAGCACCTGTGCCCATTGTTGATGTTATTTCTGAACTGACCACTCCTGGTGGTGCAGGAAATGTAATTGAGAATTTAATTTCATACGGTGTTGTCCCATCTATTCTAAGTGTTGTTGGAAACGATGCTTCCGGTGAGGAGCTAATTAACATTTTCAAAAATGTTGGAATCCCAACCGATGGAATATTTATGGAAGAGGATCGATTAACCAGCAAAAAATCTAGAGTAATGGTAGCTGCTCATCAAATGATTCGTATCGATAAAGAAACAAAAGCACCCATTAATACAACATCGCAAGAGAAAATCATAAACTACTTAGAATCGGTAATATCGAACATCGATATTTTATTAATATCAGATTATGCTAAAGGGGTTTTAACTGATGAGTTGTTATCGCAAATATTCAATATTGCTAATCAGCATAAAGTATTGAGCATAGTAGATCCTAAAGGGAAAAATTATGCCAAATACAAAGGGGCAAGTATAATCAAGCCTAATAAAAAAGAAGCAATTGAAGCATCAGGAATAGCAATAAATAATAGAGCAGACTTAGAACGTGCTGCTACTTATTTAAAAGAACTAACACAATGTAATGCACTTGTAGTAACACTTTCTGAAGAAGGCTTAGCCATTTTTGGTGATGAAACCATCTACCTTCCAACTAAAGCAACAGAAGTTTTTGATGTTACAGGAGCGGGCGATACCGTATTAGCAACTATTGGTACTGGTTTAGCCGCAGGCTTGAGCTTAAAAGATTCTTGTATTTTAGCCAACCATGCAGCAGCCATAGTTATTGCAAAAGTGGGCAGTGCAACTGCAAAAATGAACGAGGTATTAGAACACATTCAACAAAACTAACATGTATAAACACTTAATCGAATCGGAGCTAATTTCACATCAACAAATTATTAATGAAGTGATTGTTTCTATGCAAACAGATATTAATGCTGCTTGTGAATTAGTGGTTAATACAATTAAATCTGGCAACAGAGTGTACTTATTTGGTAATGGCGGAAGCGCCGCTGATGCTCAACATATTGCAGCCGAATTTACAGGCAGGTTTGTTAAAGAACGTAGAGGATTGCCAGCTATGGCTCTAACTACTGATACCTCAGCTCTTACCGCTATCGGTAACGATTACGGTTACGAACGTGTTTTTAGCCGCCAAGTAGAAGCTTTAGCCAACGAAGGAGACCTTTTAATAGGCATCTCAACCAGCGGAAATAGTCCAAATGTTCTTTTGGCCTTTGCCGAAGGTAAAAAAATTGGATGTAGTATTATAGCCCTAACTGGTCGTGATGGTGGTAAAATGAAATCAGAAGCAGATATTAATTTGGTAGTACCTAGCCAAATCACTGCCAGGATTCAAGAAATGCATATTCTCATCGGTCATATTCTATGTACCGCATTAGATACCCAATATTAAATTGATGTTAATTTTCAAAATATGTTAAATTTACTATTGTTAGTACTAAAAAAGAGTAATATATTTACCCAATCTTCATCAGTTATGTAATTCTTATGTAACTGAGGGGGCGAAGCTATATCATGTTAGGTACTCTCATTACATCTAAAACCCGAATAAAATTACTGCTGAAGTTCTTCTTAAATGCCAAGAATACAGGGTATTTGAAAAATCTTGAACAAGAATTCGAAGACAGTAGTAACGGTATTCGTTTAGAATTAAACAAATTCGAAGAAGCTGGGCTACTCAATTCTGAGTTAGTTGGGAATAAGAAAATATTTAAAGCAAACGTTAAGCATCCACTATTTAAAGATATTCATAGTATTATTTTAAAATATACTGGAGTTGATCAAATTTTGGAAAACGTTATTGAGCGTTTAGGAAATGTAAATTATGTATATTTAGTGGGCAGTTTAGCTAAAGGCTTAGATGCTAAAGTAATAGACATTATATTGGTAGGCGATATCAATAAAGAATATTTGCTCACCTTAATAGGGAAAGCAGAACCGATAATTGGCAAAAAAATAAAATACATATTATACCAACCAGAAGAATTTGCGACTCATGAGCAAGAAATATTAGCTGAAGAACATCTGCTCATATGGAGTAAGTAAAATATAGTTTTAAAAAGTATTCATCAACCTTAATCTTTAAAAATGATATTAAGTATTTCAAACACCAAAAGAATAGTCTTACTATTTTCCATTTTCCATTTTCTATTTTCCATTCAAGCAATAGCTCAAGTTCCTGCTGGAATTGATCCAAATAACTTAAACACTGTAAAAGTAGATGAGCTAACTGATGCGCAAATAATGGATATTCTCAAACAAGGGCAAGCGGCTGGTTTATCTGTAGATCAAGCTGCTCAAATGGCTATAAAAAAAGGATTGAATCCTAATGAGGTTAATAAGTTTAATGCAAGGGTGGCTAAATTGCAAAGTTCAGCTCCGAGTCTAGATCCATTAACTACTCCAGAACTTAAAGAATCAGAAAATATTGTAATTCAAAAAAACGAAAAAAATGCCACAGATTCTAAATACGTAGTGGGCAAAGCGGTAAATGAAATACCCTCAACTTTAACATTAACTCAAAAGGGTGAATCTCAACCTGATAATATATCAGGAATTTATGGTCAAAGTTACTTCAGAGAAGGGGATATTAAAATATTTAACCGATCTACCGATTCTAAAGCGCCTGGCAATTATACGATAGGCATCGGAGATGAATTTGGTATTTCTGTTTTTGGTTATTCGTTTTATAATGAAGTATTAAAAGTAGATGCCCGCGGCGCCATTAACCCAAGTAATATGGGCCCAGTCTTTGTAAAGGGCTTGAGTTTCGATAAAGCCAAAGGCTTAATAAAAGCTAAAATGGGTCAAAGCTATGATTTAAATAATAATAAGGTAGAAATTACATTAGCGTATTCACGAAACATTACTGTTAATATAGTTGGGGAAGTAATCAAGCCAGGTTCTTATAATTTCCCGGCCATCAATACTGCTTTTAATGCTTTAATATTAGCAGGAGGTCCTTCAGATATTGGAACCTTACGCAATATTCAAATTAAGCGTGCGGGTAAAATAGTTAAAACATTAGATGCTTATGCTTTTTTAAATAACGCTAATGCCAATCAAGATTTTTTCTTAGAAGAAAACGATTATATAGTAGTTGGAAGTTCGCAAAAAGTAGTGAGCATTAAAGGTGAAGTGAAACGCCAAGCCAGTTATGAATTATTAACCAGCGAAAATTTAAGCGAAGTATTGAAATACGCAGGTGGATTTACAGCTAATGCTTATACTAAATATATACAAGTAAAACGCATCAGCAATACTGAAATTAAATTAATAGATGTGAATGTTGATTCGTTACAAAAAAACAAAAAAGATTTTGTTTTATTGAATGGCGATGATGTGGTTGTTAGGGCTTCTTTAAATGAAATACTAAATAAAATTAGCATTAGTGGTTCAGTAAATTTTGCAGGCACTTATAATTTAGTTGCTGGTGATAATATTACCAGCTTGCTTAAAAAAGCTGGTGGCTTAAAATTGGAAAGTAATGCCGAAATTGCTTATTTAGTGCGAACGCTCGCTAATAAAACAAAAGTGTATTACCATCTTAATTTAAGTGACATAATTGCAAATCCCAATTCTACTCAAAACATGGTTTTACAAGCATTAGACGAAGTCACAATATATTCAACCAAAGATTTTATTGATTTCTTTAATATAACTGTTTCGGGTGCTGTGAGAAAACCAGGCACTTTTGAATTTGTTTCTGGTATTACTTTACGCGATGCGATATTGAATGCGGGCGGATTAAAAAATGAAAGTATAGTTGATAACGCTTATTTAATTAGAACTAAAGCTGATTTAACCAAAGAGTATATTCGCATTTCTTTAGTAGATATTATGGACAGCAGTAGTAAAAACAACCGTGTGTTGGAACCATTAGATGCTGTGGTTGTATATAATAAAGCCGATTATATAGATGCTTTTACGATACAAACTTTTGGAGCCTTACGTAAACCAGGGACATTTGAATTTGTACCAGGAATAACACTAGGTGATGCTTTGCAAAACTCAGGGGGCTTAACCTTAGATGCCAGTAATTTAAGAATTGAAATTACACGTTTATCGATGTTTGAGCCAGGTTATAAAGTTGGCAATGAAATGCGCGTCACGGTACAAAGAATACAATTAAATGATAAGCAAAATGTACTTAGTGATGCGGATGCTAAATTAGTATTACAGCCTTATGATCAAATATTTGTGCGCAGCATTCCAAATTATGAAATGCCAAAAATTGTAGAAATTACAGGTGAAGTAAAGTACCCAGGAAAATATACTCTACTAAAAAAGGATGAAAAAATAGCAAGTATAATAAAACGTGCAGGTGGTTTAACAAATTATGCTTTCCCAGAAGCAGCTACTTTTTACCGCCCCAATTTACCAGGTAATTATATAGTAATTAAGCTAAATAAAGCAATTAAATATGGATGGAACCGTAATAATTATTTATTAAAAGATGGTGATGTGTTAAATGTGCCAATGACAATAGATTTGGTAAGCATAAAGGGCTATGCACTTAATTATGCAGACATCAATAAAGTTACGCAAGTAAATGGGCCATATTTAAATGGTCGTCGTGCAGGGTTTTATATTCGCAATTATGGTGCTGGGTTTTCAGATAATGCATGGCGCAGAAAAACCTATGTTATACAACCCAATGCTAAAATTAATAGGACGATAAATTTATTAGTTTTTAAAATTTATCCAAAAGTAACAAAGGGCTCTACAATATTTGTAGTTGAAAAAGTAAAGAAAGAAAAAGAATTGAAAAAAGAAAATGAGCCATTCAATTGGAATAAATTTGTGGAGAACACTACTCTAAAAGTAACAGGCTTAACCACATTCTTTATTCTATTAAATCAAATAAAATTATAAAAATGAAGAATAAATCTGAAGACGAAATTTCTTTGAAAGAGCTTATTCAAAAAGTAGGAGAATGGGTAGTATATATTAAAAGCAAGTGGAAAATTACTTTTTTAGCCGGAATATTTGGGGGATTACTAGGCTTTGGTTATGCATATATAAATAAACCTATTTACACCGCTAATTTGACTTTTGCATTTTATGAAAAAGATGGTAAAGGTGGTTTGGGTAGCATAGCTTCGCAGTTTGGTTTAGAAGGCTTAGGTGGTGCAAGTGACGGAGGTGTCTTTTCGGGATATAATATGCTAGAATTGCTAAAGTCGCGCTTCTTGATCGAGAGCACCCTGCTTAGTAAAGTAAATATAAATGGCAAAGAAGAACTGCTGGTTAATCGTTACATTACGTTCAATAAATTAGATAAAAAGTGGGCAAAAGATTCAGTGTTAAAAGGCGTAAATTTTGAAGATAATGACAGGTCTGATTTTACAGAACAGCAAAATTATTGTTTGCGTATAGTATCTAAAAAAGTATTAAACGAAAATTTAGTGGTAAGTAAAATTGAAAAAAAAGTTGACATCGTTAGCATCAATGTGCAATCTAAAGATCAGCTTTTTGCTAAATTTTTTGCGGAAAACTTAGCAAAAACGGTTACCGATTTTTATATCGAAACCAAAACATCTAAATCTAGGAAAGATTGTGATATACTACAAAAAAGAGTCGATTCAGTAACATTAGAATTGAATACTGCTATGAGTGGTAGAGCAAAAGAGTTAGACCAAAATTTTGGTATAATTCGTCAGCAAGCTGCAGTGCCAAGGTTAAAAAATGAAATGAAAGTGCAAATGCTATCTGCCTTATATGCCGAGTTGGTTAAAAATTTAGAATTTTCAAAATTATCATTAATGCGTGAAGCGCCCCTGATTCAAATAATTGATAGGCCAATTTTGCCGTTAGAATTTACAAAAATTAAAAATAGTAAGGCCATTTTGATTGGAGCATTTTTATTTAGTTTTCTAACTGTGATAGTTTTGGTTGGAAAAAGAGAATTGAAGGGGTTATTTGATTAATATGCTCCAGACCGACAAATGGTATTTATCAAAAAAACTATAAATTTTAAAGTGTCGTTTTAAATGTCTATGTCAATAACATCTTTTCTTAAAATCTTCATAAATCAATTAAAATTATTAGGGGTGGTGCATGGTAATAGGACTGCTGTTACAATTTAGATGATTTATACAGAGAATTATGAATTGAACGTACAGACTATTTTGGCGATAAAATACAAACGTCGAGTTGATTGATTAAATAAAAAAATAAAAAATAATACTAATGAACTTAGAGAATAAAACTATTTTAATTACTGGAGGCACAGGGTCTCTAGGGAAAGCTTTAACAAGTCATATATTTAAAAACTATCCTAATATAAAGAAGTTAATTATACTGTCTAGAGATGAGCAAAAACAATTTCAAATGGCTCAAGAGTTTCCAGAAAATGTTTTTCCTCAAATCCGTTTTTTATTGGGTGATGTTAGAGATGAACAACGATTAATTAGAGCTTTTCAAGGGGTTGATATTGTGATTCATGCAGCTGCAATGAAGCATGTACATTTGGCAGAATATAATCCAGATGAATGCATTAAAACTAATATTGGTGGAGCTCAAAACGTAATTCATGCAGCGTTACAGACTTCCGTAGTAAATGTTGTCGCATTGTCTACAGACAAAGCTTGTGCGCCTATAAATTTATATGGTGCTACTAAATTAACTTCTGATAAACTATTTGTTGCTGCTAATAATATTAAAGGAGCTAATCCTATTAAATTTTCAGTAGTGCGTTATGGAAATGTTATGGGATCAAATGGATCTGTAATACCCTTTTTTATTAGGAAAAAAAATGAAGGGAAGCTACCTATTACTGATCCTGCAATGACTCGTTTTAATATTTCACTACAAGGTGGAGTGGATATGGTTATGCATGCTATGGAACATGCTTGGGGAGGTGAAATTTTCATACCCAAAATTCCATCTTATAGAATTACGGATGTAGCCACTGCAGTAGCACCAGAATGCGTGCAAGTTATCGTTGGTATTCGTCCTGGTGAAAAAATCCATGAAGAAATGATAACATCTTCGGATTCTTTTCATACTTATGATTTAGGTAAATATTACACTATTATCCCATCTGTACCTAATTTTAATATTAATGAATACGTTGAAGCATTTTCTGCTCAAAAAGTAGTCGAAGGTTTTAATTATGATTCTGGTTCAAATAAGGAATGGGAGACAATTGAAAGTTTAAAAGCGCTTATCAAAAAACACGTAGACTCAAATTTCGAATAAATGAATAATGCTATTATCCCATACGGGAAACAAAATATCACAAAAGAAGATATTAATGCAGTAATTGAGACCTTACAATCTGATTTTCTTACGCAAGGTCCAAAAATTAAAGAATTTGAAGATCAATTTGCGCAGTATGTAGGAAGTAAATATGCAGTTGCAGTTTCTAATGGGACAGCTGCTTTACATTTGTGTGCAATGGCTTTAAATGTAAAACCTGGCCATAAAGTTATAACTACACCTATAACATTTGCAGCCTCTTCTAATTGTATTAAGTATTGTGGTGGGGATGTTGTATTTGTCGATATTGACCCTGAAACTTTTTTGATGGACATTAATAAAGTTAGAGAGTTGTTAGAGAATTCACCTATAGGTACTTATAAAGGGATTGTACCAGTAGATTTTGGAGGACGACCAGTTAATCTTGAAGAATTCCATTCTTTGGCTAAACAGTATAATCTTTGGATAATTGAAGATGCTTGTCACGCTCCTGGTGCTTTTTTTATGGATTCAAAAGGTAATAAACAAAAATCCGGAAATGGTAATTTTGCTGAGTTAGCTATTTTTTCGTTTCATCCTGTTAAGCATATTGCCTCAGGGGAAGGAGGAATGATAACTACAAATGATGAGTCATTATATGAACGATTAAAAGTTCTAAGAACACATGGCATTACTAGGTCAGCAAATGATTTTAAAAATACAATATTGGAAGCCGGTGGAAATGTTGGTGATACGAGTTACCCTGGATGGTATATGGAAATGCAAGAGTTAGGTTATAATTATAGGATAACGGATTTTCAATCGGCACTCGGACTAACTCAATTGGCTAGAGCAAAAGATGGATTAATTAAAAGAATAGAAATTGCTCAAAAATATGATAAGGCTTTTTTAAATAATTCCAAAATCGTTTCACCTCAATTGCAATTAAACAACAAATATAAAGATCAGCACGCTTATCATTTGTATATAATTAAAGTTGAAAATAGATTAGGCTTATATAATTTTTTAAGAGAACGAAATATTTTTGCTCAAGTACATTACTATCCAACTCATCTTATGCCATACTATAAGAAATTTGGGTGGGAAGAAGGAGATATGCCTCATTCGGAAAATTATTATTCGAAATGTTTGAGTCTACCGATGTACCCAACACTGACTAACGAAGAGCAAGAATTTGTTATAGCATCCATAAAATCATTTCTTGAAGTTGAATAAATTAATCTTAGGTACTGCTCAATTCGGACTAAATTACGGAGTCAATAATAAAGCTGGGAAACCAGCTAAAGAGTCTGTATTTGAAATCCTAAAACAAGCTTATGATAAAGGTGTTAGGATTTTGGATACTGCCGAATCCTATGGTGATTCCCATCATCTTATTGGAGAATATCATGAACTATATCAAAATCAACCGTTCAATATTATTACAAAATTACCACATGAGTTTGATGCAACTATTGAAGAGAAAATTAAAGCCTATATTTCTGAATTAAAAGTTCCACAACTTTATTCTTTGCTGTTTCACTCTTTTGATTCCTACAAAAAAAATAAATTTTCAGTAAATTTATTAAATGATCTTAAATCAAGAAAACTGATAAATACTATTGGTGTCACAGTCTATACAAATGAACAGTTGGATGAAGTTATACTAGATGATTTAATTGATGTTATTCAATTACCCTATAATGTGTTTGATAATGATAGTCAAAGAGGAGAATTAATGTTGAAAGCAAAATCAATGAATAAGATAGTTCATTCACGTTCTGCATTTTTGCAAGGTTTATTTTTTACCCCAATAAATAGTGAACATCATATAGCAAAAATGCTAGAAAAGGAGTTGAATTTTATTAGAAACTTGTCCATTAAATATAATGTTAGCATACAAAGTTTGGCACTTAATTATTGCTTAGCTAACGTAAATATTGACAATGTGATTATTGGAATTGATAACATTGAACAACTAGATCAAAATATTAAATTATCTTATGTACTATTGGATCCTCAACTAAAAAGAGAAATAAATACTATAAAAATTCAGAACATCAATTTATTAAATCCTTCGTTATGGTAAAAACAGATACAGTTTTAATTACTCAAGCAAGAACGGGCAGCACAAGGTTACCTGGTAAAGTGTTGCTAAAAGTTAATGGAGATGAACTACTTAAAATTCATTTGAAACGATTAAAAAAATGCACTAAGGTAAATCAGATTATCGTAGCTACCACAACGAATGAAAGCGATAATGTAATTATTGACATATGCAAATCTTGTGGGTTTGATTATTTTAGAGGTTCTGAAGATGATGTTTTAGATAGATTCTATCAAGCTGTTAAAAATATTGAGCCAAAATGGATTGTTCGTGCAACTTCAGATTGCCCTCTAATTGATCCAACTCTAGTTGATGCAGTAATTTCATTTGCACAAGTAAATAATGTTGACTACGCTTCTAATACAATTTTAGAGATTTTTCCAAATGGGCAGGATATCGAAGTCTTTAAATTTGCTGCTTTGAAAACTGCTTGGGAAAATGCTAAACTAAAATCAGATAGAGAGCATGTTACTCCATATATAAAAGCACATTCAAATATTTTTAATAAGGATACTTTTTTAGTAATTAATTTCCCTTCTGCTAAAAATTATGGTGAAGTTAGAATGACAGTTGATGAACATAGAGATTTTATCTTAATAGAGAAATTAATTAATGATTTAGGTGTTGACGAAAATTGGCTGACTTATACTGAATATATCATAAAATACGATTTAAATAAAATAAACGCTAACATTATTAGAAATGAAGGGCTATTAAAATCTCTAAAAAGTAATAACAATGGGTAAAGGGCAAGAATTATACAAAAAAGCAAAGACATTAATACCTGGTGGTACTATGTTGCTTTCAAAAAGACCAGAGATGTTTCTACCTGATCAATGGCCCTCATATTTCACAAGATCTAAGGGCTGTAAAGTTTGGGATTTGGACGGTAATGAACTCATTGATATGTGTATTATGGGAATTGGTACAAATACATTGGGTTATGGTAATGATGAAGTCGATTCTGCAGTTTTGGAGACTGTGAAATTAGGCAATATGAGCACACTTAATTGCCCTGAAGAAGTTTATTTAGCAGAAAAATTAATAGAAATAAACCCATGGGCAGATATGGTTCGATTCGCAAGGAGTGGGGGAGAAGCGAATTCAATTGCAATTAGAATTGCTCGTGCTGCGTCAGGCAAGGATAAGGTTGCAATTTGTGGATATCATGGATGGCACGATTGGTATTTATCTGCTAATCATAATGGTGGTGATGGTTTGTCTGGTCATTTAATCCCTGGATTAAGCCCGTTAGGTGTTCCAAAGAATTTAAAAGAAACTGTTTACCCTTTTCATTACAATAATTTTGAAGAATTAGAATCGATTGTTGAGAATAATGATATTGGAGTTATTAAAATGGAGGTAGTGCGAAACTTCGGCCCAGAAGATAATTTTCTACAAAAAGTTAGAGACTTAGCAACGAGAAAAAATATAGTTTTAATATTTGATGAATGTACGTCTGGTTTCAGAGAAACTTACGGAGGAATCTATAAGAAATTTGGAGTAGAGCCTGATATGGCAATGTATGGTAAAACTATTGGAAATGGTTATGCGTTAACAGCAGTTGTGGGTAGAAGATCAATAATGGAAGCCGCTCAGTCCACTTTTATAAGTAGTACATTTTGGACTGAAAGAATAGGCCCTACTGCAGCACTTGCGACTCTTAAGGTAATGGAAAAAGTTAAATCTTGGGAGATAATATCCAATATTGGTGAGAAAATGCAGCAAGGTTGGCAAAAACTCTCAGATTTAAATGGATTAAGTATTACAATTGCGGGTATTCCATCATTGAGTACCTATAGTTTTAATAGCTCTAAATCATTAGAATATAAAACTTTTGTAGCTCAAGCGATGTTAGAAAAAGGCTATTTAGCTAGTACAAATTTTTATGCTTCTACAGCACATAATGAAGAGAATTTGAATTTATATTTTGAAGCTTTAAATGATGTATATGAAATTATAGCTGATTGTGAGAAAGGTAATAGAAAAATTGAAGATCTATTAAAAGGCCCAGTATGTCATGCAGGTTTTAAAAGATTGAATTAAATGATGGAAACATATTCTATTTTGAAGAATCAAGTATATTCTGAAGGTATTTATTGTATAGTGCCTATTCGACATCAAGATCGATTTGATATTATGAATTGGCGCAACGAACAATTATATCATTTGCGGCAGGAGAAACCCCTTTCCGTCGAAGACCAAAATCAATATTTTAACAATGTCATAAATAAATTATTTGAAGTAGAAAAACCCAATCAACTTTTATTTTCTTATTTAGAAAATGGTGTGTGTATTGGTTATGGTGGGTTAGTTCATGTCAACTGGATTGATAAAAATGCAGAAATTTCATTTATTATGGCTACTGAATTAGAAGAAGTGTACTTTAATAAACATTGGGTTAATTTTTTAAACCTAATTGAACAAGTGGCATTTAAAGAAATTGGGTTACATAAAATATACACTTACGCCTTTGATTTGAGACCTTCATTATACTTAGCTTTACAAGAAGCTAAATATGATGAAGTTGTAAAATTAAAAGAACATTGTTTTTCAAACGGAAAATATATAGATGTGTTAATTCATTCTAAGATCCAAACATGTTAAGCTTTAGAAATGCAAATTTGAAAGATGTTTATCTATATTTTGATTGGGTAAATGATGCTATGGTTAGGGAGCAGTCATTCAATAACGAAAATATTGATTTCGATTCCCATAGTAGATGGTTTGAAATCAAATTAAAGGATGAAAGTTGTATGATGTTGATTTTTTTTAATGAGTTAAATATCAATATCGGTCAAATTAGAATACAGAAAGATAAAAGAGAAGAAGCTATAATAGGGATATCAATTTCTTCTGAATATAGAGGAAAGGGCTATGCAAAAGAAATGTTAAAATTGGCTACTGATTATTTTTTAAAAATCAACCCTAATTATGTAATAAATGCATATATAAAAGAAGCTAATTTGAGCTCTAAGTTTGCATTTGAATCTGCTGGTTTTGAATTTAAAAAGAAAACTGTTTACAATAATCACAATAGTTTATATTATACAAAAAAATATGCAAATAGGAGATTTTAAAATAAATGATAAATCTAAAGTGTTTATTATCGCAGAATTATCGGCAAATCATAATGGTGATTTAAATATAGCTATTGATACAATAAGAGCTGCAAAAAGAGCTGGTGCAGATTGTATAAAGTTGCAAACATATACCGCAGATACTATTACTATAGATTCAAATAAAGATGATTTTTTAATAAAGGGTACTATTTGGGAAGGTAAAAATTTATATAAATTATATCAAGAAGCATCTACACCATGGGAATGGCATGAAGTAATTTTTAAAATTGCTAAAGAAGAAGGGCTAATCTGTTTTTCATCTCCATTTGATAAATCAGCAGTTGACTTTTTAGAAAATTTGAAAGTTCCTGCTTATAAAATTGCATCTTTTGAAATCACAGATATTCCATTGATTGAATATGTAGCATCTAAAGGAAAACCAATTATTATATCTACAGGAATTGCTGAATTGGAAGATATAGAATTAGCCCTAGATGCGTGTAGAAGGATGGGCAATAATGATATCGCTTTGTTAAAGTGTACATCAAGTTATCCAGCGCCCATTAATGAGGCTAATATGGTTATGGTAAAAGATTTAGTTGAACGATTTAATGTAATTAGTGGTTTGTCAGACCATTCTATGGGAGCAACAGTGCCCGTTGTGGCTACTTGTTTTGGTGCTAAAATTATTGAAAAGCATTTTATTTTAGACCGTTCTATTGGTGGTCCAGACGCTTCATTTTCTATGAATGAAGAAGAGTTTACAGCTATGGTTAAAG
Organism: Sphingobacteriales bacterium; assembly: GCA_044337515.1. Taxonomy (GTDB): domain Bacteria; phylum Bacteroidota; class Bacteroidia; order Sphingobacteriales; family Sphingobacteriaceae; genus CAJBVG01. The sequence continues at coordinate 13,724 of JBIINK010000009.1, forward strand.
CGGTTCGTGAAGCTGAAAGTGCTATAGGGGTAGTTGATTATACCTTAACTGAAAAACAAGCAAAAGGTAAAGATTTTTCAAGATCCTTATATGTCGTTGAAGATATATTGGCTGGCGAAAAAATTACTGAGAAAAATGTTAAGTCAATTCGACCAGGTTTTGGTATGCAACCAAAATATTATAATGAAATAATTGGTCGAAAAGTGAATAGAAATTTACAAAAGGGGGAGAGAATGAGTTTTGATTTTATACTTGGCTAATTTTATAACATACAGATGCAATTATTAAAGATAATTATTAAAGATATTTATTTGATTTTTAATAACTATATATTTAGATATAAGTTGTTAAAGAAAAAAAATGTTTGTATTGATAAATCAAATAGATTTTATTTATCACCAAATTCAATCGAAATCTCTAACAATGTAGTTATAGGTGCATATAATGTTTTTTATGCTATAACTTCTAATCATTCTAAAAGACATGGTTATCTATATATTGGGGCAAATACCTCGATTGGAGAATTTAATAATATTAGGGCTGCGGGAGGTGAAATTACGATTGGGGAAAATTGCCTGATTTCTCAGCATGTTACAATGGTAGCTTCTAATCACAATATCGATAAGGATGAAATTATTATTAATCAGGGATGGGATGAAACCAGAACTGATATATCCATTGGAGATGATGTATGGATAGGCGCAAACTGTATTATTCTACCAGGTGTTATTATTGGAAATGGTGTTGTTGTAGCTGGGGGATCCGTTGTAACAAAGAGTGTTCCCGATTATGCAATTGTTGCCGGCACCCCTGCGAAAATCTTAAGATACAGAGACTAACCATGACCGTTATTAAGCGAAATTTATTATTGGACTTGTTGTCGGCTAAGTATCCGAAAACAAGTCCATATTTAGATATTTTTGACTATCTCCAATTTGACTTAAATACGAGAATTTATTCATACGGGGAGCATATTGGTTCCCCCCATGAAGGCAAAAAGACAAAATATCAATCTTCGGTAGCTGCTCTCAAACAAACACTCTATAATCTTTACCTCAAAGTAAATAAAGAGAATTCACTTCAAGCCGATTTCAATATTATGTCGTCAGCTTATTTCAGTCTGGAGAATATATTTACAGATTCAGGTATAAATGTAATTAGTCCTCCATGGATGTTTGGAAAAAGGAATGTTATTTATGACAAAGAACTTTTTGACGCAACAAATGGAATAAAAGCCATTTTGGCCACAGGGGATTTTAAAACTTTATTAAGTGAAAAATTTCATCAATCAGTTTTAACATTCCGTTCGCTTTTTAAGGAGTATATTCTTGCCAATAATGTAAAGGCATTGTTCATTCCTCAGGATATTACTTTTTTCGAAAAGCTAAGCATTGATTTATTAAGGGAGCTGGGCTTACCAACATTTAATTTTATTCATGGTTTGCCCGGACTATATAATTCAACAGATTATAATAGAACAGACTATTTAGTTGTCTGGGGGAATGCTATTAAACATAACTTTGTAAAAGGCGGTATTCCCGAATCAAAAATCATAGTAAATGGCCATCCTAAATATAGCGGTATTCAACATTCACCCACATTACGATTTGAGTTAGAGAATGTTTTAATATTAACAAAGTCAACGCTGGGATCTCAATTTAGTGAAGACATCATAAGAAGTGATCGTGGGAATTTGATTTATTATCTCGAAAGCATAAAGAGTGTATTGGTGTCGCTTGGGGTTTCAAAGGCAACAGTGAGGTTGCATCCAAGTGCGAATGCGCTGTGGTATAAAAAGTTTGTTGATACGTCATTTTTCAAATTTGACCAATCGGATTTAATGGAAACGCTTGGTCGCACTACACTAGTAATAGGATGCACTTCAACGGTATTTTTGGAGTCGCTTATGGCAGGAGTAAATTATGTAGTATATGAACCTGAGATAGAAAAGGGACTCTTAGTTGATTATCTTAAATCAGTTCCTCCATTTGATGGATCCGACAGCAATGTTCCCGTGGCTAAAAATATTGACACATTAAGAACTTTATTAAAGGAGAAAGTAAAGGTCAATACCAAAGTATTGACGGATTATATAGCCCAATCATACGATACGGGAATGATCATGGATATTATCAAAATACACTCTGACAAACGTGATTAATTTTAAAAAGAACGTACTCAGAATATATACAACTAAAGTTTTAGGTATTGGTACCGGTTTGTTGTCTGTTTTTTTGGTCGTTCCACGACTAACCTCAGATCCTACAACCTATGGCATTTATACCCTTTGCATCGGCTTGGGGATGTTCTTCTCATATGCCGATTTAGGGTTTTTGAGTGCAGGCCAGAAATATGCGGCAGAGGCATATGTTCAGAAAAACAGGAAAGAAGAAATGCGGGTAATATCATTCGTATTGTTTATTCTAGGAGTTTTTTTGACTTTGGTGATGTTAGGATTGATATACATGGCTTTTAATCCTTCGGTGCTGATAAAAAACGGATCCGACTCCAGCTTTACTATATCATCGCATCTTATCTTAATTCTGGCCTTATCATCTCCGGTAATTATTCTGCAAAAATTTAATATACTGGTTTGCTCTATCCGTATTGAAGAATATATCTACCAAATCATTGATATTATATTTAATCTTATCAAAATACTGTCGATTCAACTTTTTGTTACAGATACCTCATATAACATAACCGGATACTACTTAACAACCCAATTATTAAACCTAACAGCCGCTCTGGTTGGTTTGGTTATCATTAAATACAAATACCAATACGAACTGTTTTCGATAATCAAATATTTCAAATTTTCGAAAGAGATGTATAATCTTACCAAAGGATTAGCATTAAGCTCTCTGGCCCTTACAATGGCCTGGATTCTTTATTTTGAATTGGATACGTTAATTCTTAGTAAGTTCTATGGAATAGAGGTATTGGCTATCTATGGAGTGGCATTTGTATTCCTTAACTTTTGCCGAACATTCTACAATACATTGTTAGGGCCATATTTATCCTATTTTTACCATTTTACCGGAACAAATGATCAACAAGGGTTAATTGGGGCCTTTTCTTCAATGATGAAATGGACCTTCCCGCTGATGTTTATTCCACCTGTCGTATTAATACTGTATATGCCGCAAATTATTGATGTTTGGGTTGGAGTATCATACAGGTCGGCTGTTTTAATTAGTCGAATTTTTGTCATAACAATAGCTTTAACGGCAATTAATATTCCAATAGGTTATTTAATTATAGCCAAAGCGTTTAACAAGGTATTACGCTTAAACTCCATATTGCTACCCCTGATTTTTTATGCTTCACTTATCCTTTTTGATTATTCGGGACTGTCGGGGCTGTCATTGGCTGTCGCTAAATTTGTAACCATATTCGTTAATTTGGTTATCAACCTAGTTATCATCATTCGTTTGCTCGGCAAGGATGTATTATATTTGTATATTGATTTGGCTAAAAAGACGGTGTTACCGCTGGTAATGATAGCCATACTCTTTTATTTTATTCCTTTTAACCAAAAAATGGAAAAGGGAAGTTTGATTTCTTTCTTGAACTTGGGTGTAAGAGCCGGAGTTGTATTTCTTTTACCTATGCTTACTTATTATTTGATGGAAGAAAAGTCACGCAATCAGATTAAACAGTTGTTAAAACGGAAGGTTGTTGCGGTATGATTAAAGAATCGAAACCGAAATTACTCATTTTCTCTCAGTGCTTTATTTACGGAGGCAGTGAGCGCTTGATGCAGTCCATATTTAAAAATAAGTTTGTGCTTGATGAATATGATATTATTTTTTCCTTCAGTTATTTTAAAGATTACCTCGATGGAGTAAAAAGGGATAATGCCAATCAGGATATTAAAGCCCGGATCGCTCCTCTTTTTTTGCTTACCAATGGAGATGTTTTTTATAAAATAGATTTGGCCATAAAGAACAAATGGCTGAAAATATTCTTGAAATTGCCACTGTTTTTGGTTGAGAAAGCTGGGTTGTATGCACTGTGGAATTATATTTTTTTGTTTGCTTTTATAGCTAAAACCAAACCTAATGTTGTGCATATCAATAATGGAGGATACCCTGCTGCCCCAGCATGTAACGAGCTTGCTATTTTGATGAGTTTTTTTCCAAAGATAAATGTAGTATATCAGGTAAATAACAAGGCTTATCCTAAAAAAGGATGGAGAAGCAGACTGTTGGATACTTTGGTAAACAGAGGTGTTAATTTGTTTATGACACATTCTGTTCAAAACAAAGAGGCGCTTGTGGAGAAAAGGGGGTTCAGTGCTCGGAAAACAGCAAGTATTCCTTCATATTTTGAAGAAACAATATTGAACTCAGGACTAAGCAAGCAGGAAATTACAGGAGGGAAATTTAATTTGTGTATGGTGGGTTTTCTTTCTCACCGAAAAGGGCAGCTTTATCTGCTAAAAGCCCTTTTGTTAATTAAACAACAATATCCCGATATATACATACAGGTTTCACTGAATCTTGTCGGAGACGGGGAAAGAAGGTTTGAGCTAAGAGAATTTATTGAAGATAATCAATTGATCGATGCAGCCGTACTTTGGGGAAAGCGGGATGATTATATACAGTTTATCCACCATTGTGATTTGTTTATGCTAACCTCTGTTGAAGGAGAAGACCTGCCTTTGGTGCTTTTAACTGCTATGCAACTTAAAAAATGTATTGTGGCTTCGTCATTTGCCGGAATAACAGATCTTCTAACTAACGAGCAGGACGCCATTCTGGTGCAACCTAATACTAAGACGATCGCCGAGGAAGTTGCAGCTATTATTGTAAGACTATTTAATGACAGTGATAAGAGACATAGCCTTTCTGAAAAAGTGAGCAAAACGTATCATGCAAAATTGGGTGAAGAAAGCTACGGCAAAAATCTCCTTGAAATGTATAATCTACCAACGCCTCGATGAGAAACGATAACAAGTGTATTCTGATCCTGGGAGGAAATGGTTTTTTGGGAAGGAATGTTGTTGATTATTTTAATATTCACCTCAGGAAACAATATAACTATACCAAACCGTTTTTAATTTTAGGAAATCAAACTGTTGTAAATGATTTGGAAACGATTTGTGTTGAGCTCGATTATTCTGACACAACAAGTTTGAAAACAGTTTTTGAAAAGTATCCTATTGGTGAGGTTTTCCATTTTATCAGCACTTCTGTTCCTGCTACATCCAACAATAATATCATTAAAGATGTCCAAAGTAACTTGATTGCTACTCTAGGCTTACTGGATTTAATGGCGGAGTATGGGGTTCAAAAAATTACTTATTTATCATCAGGTGGTACAGTATACGGAGAGAAACATAAATCGTTGTTTCAGGAGGAAGAATTGAGTGTTCCTAACAACTCTTATGGAGTACTTAAGTTAACCATTGAGAACTATATACATCTCTATCACAAACTAAAAGGAATTAACTATTTAATTTTACGCATATCAAATCCATTCGGCAAGTTCCATTATAGTGAAGTAAACGGTATTATTAATATAGCAATCCGAAAGTCATTGAAAGGTTTGCCCATTCAGATTTGGGGGGATGGAACGGCTGAAAAGGACTATGTTTTTGCAGAGGATTTTGCCAGGGTGTTTTGGGAGTTGAATATGCAGGAGGAGTGGAATACAACCTACAATGTAGGTTCCGGAGCGTTTTATTCTATAAATGAAATTTTGGCGTGTATTAAAACCGTGTTACCCGACACAAATTGGGAGTATGTTGAAGAAAAGTCGTTTGATACCAAACATACTGCCTTTAAAATTGACAAGCTGCTATCAAAAATGACGTTTGAAAATACTCCTTTAATGGAAGCTATTAAACAAACGTGCAATTGGGAAAAGTCAAACATTAAGACCAATTCCAATAAATAACAAACGTTGGTTTATTCAGTTACTAAAAATTAAGCATTGCTATACTGGTAGCTATTTAAGCCCGAATTATTAGATTATTAGAAAATGAAACACCTGAAGTTAACCGATTTGGGTGGTACATAAAATATATAGTAAAAAATGAAAACACCGGTCAATCCTCTGGTTTCTGTTATTGTAACAACCTTCAACAGGGAACAGTTCTTAAAAGAAACAATTCAATCGATACTTAATCAAAGTTTTACTGATTTCGAGCTCATCGTAGTTGATCAATTTTCAAGCTACGGCTTCTTTGCATTGATTGATCAATTTAAATCGGACAAAATAAGAGCGTATCAAAATAATAAATTGAATGATATAATTTCTGTTAACAGGAATTATGCGTTAAAGCAAGCTAAAGGGAAATACATTGCTTTTTGTGATGACGATGATATTTGGCATACAAACAAACTGGAAAAGCAAGTTCAGTTGGCACAATCAATGGAAAATACTTACCCCTTTGTTTTAGTGCACAGTAATACCATTTTGTTTGGTGAAGGAAGAAACGATGAGCCAACCAACAAGTCCAACGTAAAACATATCAATGATTTTATTTCAAGTAACCAGATAACTTTTTCAACCGCTTTTGTTACCAAAAGCCACCAAATTATTTTTAATGAGGAGCCAGCTATGAGGGCATCAGAAGACTATAATCTTTGGATTGAGTTACTGCTACACAATTATCATTTCTTGTTTATTGAAGAACCATTGTTGCGTTACAGGGTTGGTAACGCATCAGCATCCAACACAAATAAGTCGTTCAGGAATCTGCAGTATATTGTTGTGTTAACTACCAATATTGTGAAGTATAAAGTTAGTGATATAAGTGTTCTGAGGATGTTTAAAATGATAGTGACCGAATACCTCAAGTTCGCTATCCGACTGAGAATGAAAAAATGATGCCTCATTTTTGTATGTCACAATAATTTCCCCATCAAGAGTACCAATTAAGTACAAATTGTTACCTGTTTAGAATGTTTAAAAAACCAAATATGATAGCTGAAAATAAACTTGAACTAACTGAGTTAGAAATTGAAATTCCAATAAATCAAATTTCAAATGAAGCATTAAAATCTATTGTTGAATTGTCTGAATCTACCTTGGAGTTAGGTATATTTTCGATTTTTGATTATTTTGAAAATTCGAGAAAATAGCGCTATGGTTTCAAAAGGTACCTATTCAAATTTTGACTATGGTTTAATTGTTTTATTGCTGTTTCTCATTGGATTGGGACCGGCCATACACTACTTTATACCAATCAAGGCAATAGGTGTTTCATTCTTTATCACACTACTCCCGTTCTCGTTACTTTCATTCTTATATCTAAAGAATCTAAATCTATTTGGGGATAAAAATTTCCTTTTAATTCTTTTAAGTATATTAATTGTAATCCTATTGGGAAGGAAAGTACTTTATGGGGAGGATTTTCTCAAATTGGTGGCGAGCAGCTTTTATTTCGTCTACATTCCTTTCTTATTCTCGATATTCAAGAAATTCGAATTTACTTCTAGGCGTAGGCATTATATACTTCGAGTTATACTTACTGTTTTTGTATTTCATGCAATTAATTCTGTTTTTTTTTTATTGGGTTTGCCACATATTGCTAATTCTGACGAGTTAGCAGATGATTTTGTAGCCAGTTCTCGTTTTGCAGGTATTATGGGGGGGGCTAATGTACAGGCAAATTTTACGGCAATTTTATTTATTGTTTATCTCTATGGCAGTAAAAACATGAGTGTATTGAAGATTACATTTTTTGCTGTATTGGCCCTTATAGGTGTTTTGCCAACGGTATCGAGAGGTGGCTTATTAATAATCTTGTTGAACGTTGTTAATAAGTATTATAAACTGCTTGTAAAAGGAGGCATAAAGGTTAAATTGATTATAGGAATAGTTGTTGTTTTGTTTGGTCAAATAATCGTTAACATTCAGTTTGGTACAATTAATGATTTTTTCGAAAGTTATCAAGAGAGGACTGAAACAGATGATTTTTCCAATGGTAGAATTGAACGAATATTTTTTACATACGACCGTATCACAGAAAATAATGTCGGTGTTTTTATCGGAATACCCGCTATTAGACAAACAGAGTCTAAAGAATTTTCTATCAGTGATAATTCAGGAACCTTGGTTTTGGCTAATACAGGGTTCATTTTTCTTGTACTGTTTTTTGGCTATATTATTCATAATTTTAACCGGAAGCTTATCTATTCATCCAGTGCTTCTGTTTACATCATTACACTTATATTCACGGCATTTACGAATAACGCATTTTTGTATTTCCAATGGTGCACCTTTGCCATATGCGGGTATTATTTAATTGTCTCTGCAAATAAGGTCTTTGAGGAAGATCCTCAAACTACTATTTAGCCAATTTAAGAATTGGGGCTTACGCTTTAATATTATATTCAATGTTTTGGGTCATTATTCTGTGAATAAGGATAAATGTTGAGGGCAAACATTAAGGTAATGAAGCTAAAAAAGGCCAGTTGATTATGATGACAATAGAGTAGATTTAGACAAACAGTAGTTTGAAAATAGATTAAATCTATACTGTTAAATTTTCTGATAATTCTATGCTGCTTATAATTATTGATAATGGATTGATTTTTATGACAATATATTATTCGATTTTAATTTACCTATCTCGTCTTAAATTCAATTTTATTAGTTTGATACTAGTTCTATTCTTATTATTATCCTATACTTTAAATAATGCCCTTTTATGGAATTGTTTTGTATTTATTTCAATCTTAGATTATATTATTTCAAAATATTTATCAGAGTATAAAATCTCTAACTCAAATTAGTTCATTGAAAAAGAAAGCTATAGTTTTTGCCCCATTGCCTCCTCCAGTAGGCGGAGTTGCAAGTATTGTAAGTATGTTGAACCTTGGTTTTAATGATAATAGTTCAGTATTATTCAAATCACCTTATAATAAGTCAAAATACAAGAATGAATACTTGAGATCAATATTAAATAGTTTTTTATTTCTAAATGCAATATTTAAAATAAATCGTGATAACACTATTTTGGTATTTGCGAGTTCAGGATTTTCATTTTATGAAAAATTGATTTGGGCTCGTTTAGCTACTTTATTTAGAAGGCGAGTAGGTATAATTTTAGTTGATGGGAATTTCCCTACATTTTTTTCGAACATTTATTGGTCGTTGAAAAATATTGTTATAAAATCTACTGCTAATAAAAAAATTACCTTTGGTGTTCAATCTGAAATGTGGTATGATTATTATAAAAGCATTTTCCCTGAATCAAACCTAAATATTGTTACAGCAACAGTTGACACTAAATTCCAATCAAGATTATATACTAGCAAAATAAGCACAAAGCCTGTAAAGTTAATTTATGTTGGGTGGGTCATACCAGCAAAAGGGATCTATGATTTATTAGATAGTATAGAAATTATAAAAAATATTAATAACTATCAACTTGAAATTGTTGGTCCATTGTTTGACAAAGCAGACTATTGGAATTCTGAATTAGAAAAAAGAGGTATTAAAGATAAAGTTGTTTTTTCTGGTGAAATATCTGATAAGACTGAATTAATAAATAGATTACTTGAATCAGACATTTTTATTTTCCCTTCTCATTTTGAAGGATTCCCAGTTTCTGTTATAGAAGCAATTAGTTTAGGACTACCATGTATTGCAACAAATGTTGGTGGAATACCTGATATTTTAGAAAATGGTAATGTTGGGTTGTTAGTTGAACCGCGAAATCCAGCTTTGTTATCTAATGCAATACTTGAACTTGTAAATAACGATGAACTAAGGGCGAAATTTAGTAAATTATCCTTTGATCGTTCTAGATTAGTATATAATCAAAATAATTTCATAGAATCATACCGTAAGATTTTAAATTTGAAATAATGGGCAAAAAAAATATAGCAGTATTAGGTGCAGGTTTTATCGGATTAAATTTGATAAGGGATTTATCTCATAACAACAACGTTTTTGTACTCGATCATAAAGATTGTCCAACTGAATTTGTAAATAAAATTCATTGGTATAAAGGTGAGTTTAGTGATAATGATTTAGTAAACGAAATATTGAAAAATGATATTGATATTGTTTATCATTTAATTTCTAGCACTGTTCCTGGTGATTCAGGCGACTTTATTATTCAAGAATTATATGATAATGTTATTACTACAGTAAATTTTATTAATAATTGCATTTCGAATAAAATTAAAAAAGTTGTATTTGTATCTTCTTCCTCTGTTTATGGCATTCAACAAGATTTTCCAATTAACGAACTGGCCCCCACAAACCCTATAAGTGCTCATGGAATTCAAAAATTAACATTGGAAAAATATCTCCAATTGTATAATTATTTAAATGACATAGATGTTAAAATAGTTAGACTTTCAAACCCATACGGCCCTGGACAAAACATTAATGGTAGGCAAGGATTTGTAGCTATATTAATGGGATGTTTAATTAATAACACTTCTATATTAATCAGAAATAATGGAGAAATTATTAGAGATTATATCTATATAGATGATGTTATTAAGGCTTTAAAGGATATAGGTATAGAGAATTCAAAATCGTTAGTATATAATTTGGGGTCTGGTGATCCTAAAAGCTTAAATGATGTAGTAGATATTGTTGAAAGATTAACTGGATATATATTTCAAAAGACATTTGCTGAGAATAGAATTACAGATATACCTAAAAGTGTTTTAGGTATTAATCTTCTAAAAAATGAATTAGGGTTTAAAACACAAACCAATTTAGAGGAAGGTATACGTAAAACATTAGAATTTAATAATATAAAAATAGTATAATATCATGTGTGGAATTGTAGGTATAGTATCTGAAAATGCGAGTCATTTCATTGAAATGGCAACTGAAAAGTTATCTCACAGGGGGCCGGATGATTATGGATATTATAAGGATTTAAAATTATCATTTGGACATAGAAGATTATCTATTTTAGATACATCTGAAAACGGACATCAGCCTATGTATTCAAATGATAGTAATTACGTTATTATATTTAATGGTGAGATTTATAATCATTTAGAAATTCGCGAAAGCTATTTGTCTAAATATATTTTTAAATCCACTAGTGACACTGAAACAATTTTATATGGATATATAGAATTTGGTGATAAATTGTTTAATATGTTAAATGGTATTTTCGCCCTTTCTATATATAATAAACTAACTGAAGAGTTAATAATTGTAAGAGATCAATTTGGAGTAAAGCCATTATATTATACTTTAAATAATAATTCACTATCATTCGCATCTGAACTAAAATCTTTATTATTTGAAGGATCATTTGATAAAGAATTAAATATGGTTGCCATTCAAAATTATATTAATTTTTTGTGGTCTCCAGGGGAGTTAACACCTTTTATGAACGTAAAAAAACTTTTACCCGGTCATTTTATAAAATTGAATGTTAATAAGCCATCTAATATTGAAATCAAGAAATATTATGACATTCCATTTTCTGGAGAGTATGAATCCTTAACTGAAGAAGAACTGATTGATAAACTTGATTTGTATTTAGAAAACTCTGTTAGAAGACAATTATTATCGGATGTACCAGTTGGATTTTTTCTATCAGGTGGTTTGGATTCAAGTTTAATGGTTGCATATGCTAGAAAAATTAATCCTAATAAAAAAATAGACTGTTTTACAATTGATACAGGCGTAGTCTCGGAATCTGAAGGATTCTCAAATGATTTATATTACTCTAAAATAGTAGCAGAGCATCTAAATGTAGATTTAAATATTGTCAAAGCCGATATAAATATTGTTAGAGATTTTGACAAGATGATATATCATTTAGATGAGCCTCAAGCAGATGCTGCACCATTAAACGTGTATAATATTTGTTTAGCAGCGCGCGAAAAGGGGTATAAGGTTTTGATAGGTGGTACAGCTGGAGATGATTTATTCTCAGGATATAGAAGACATCAAGCAATCTCTTACGAGCGGTATTATAATTTTATTCCTAAATTTATTTCTACAACATTAAAAAAAATAAGCACTTTTTTATCACCTAAAGTTCCACTTTTTAGAAGAATTCGAAAACTATTAATTGATATTAATAAATCTAAATTAGAGCGAATGGCTGGTTATTTTAGATGGATTCCAATTAAATTGAACCTTTCACTTTTTAGTGCTAAAAACAGATTGCTACTTAAAAATAATAATCCAAATAATTACTTATATGAATTATTGAAAAATATTCCGAATGAAAATTCCGATTTAAATAAAATGCTGTATTGGGAGCTAAAAACATTTTTGGTTGATCATAATTTGAATTATTCCGACAAACTTAGTATGGCGGCAGGTGTAGAAGCTAGGGTGCCATTTTTAGACAAGGAATTGCTCGAGTTCTCAACTAAAATTCCTGCTAAATATAAATTGAAAGGAATGACTACTAAATATATTCTAAAGAAAGTTGCAGAACGTTATTTGTCAAAAGAAGTTATTTATCGTACAAAAGCAGGATTTGGTGCACCTGTTAGAAAATGGATAACTGAGGACATGGACTTAATGATTTCTAATAAATTATCAAAAAGTAATATCGAAGCACAAGGTATTTTTAACTTTGAAAGTGTAAATGATTTAATTCAGATGAATAAAAAAGGTGAGATAGATGCTTCTTATACAATTTGGGGTCTATTGGCAATAGAATCGTGGTATTCTCAATTTGTAAACGTAAAATAAATGAAACAAATTATTCAAAATCTAAATAGCGGACAAACTATTCTGGAAGAAGTTCCAGCTCCAATGGTTAAATCCGGTCAAGTATTAATTAAAACAACACGTTCGTTAGTTTCTATTGGAACAGAACGAATGCTTGTTGAATTCGGTAAAGCTAGTTTAATCGAAAAAGCTCGTCAACAACCTGATAGAGTTAAAGAAGTATTAAATAAAATAAAAACCGAAGGATTATTGCCAACACTAGAAGCTGTTTTTAATAAATTAAATCAACCATTGCCATTAGGCTATTGTAATGTTGGTATAGTAGTTGAAGTCGGCAAAGGAGTATCTGAATTCTCAATAGGGGATCGTGTTGCTTCCAATGGCCCTCATGCCGAATATGTTTCAGTCCCCAAAAATTTGGTCGCTAAAATTCCAGATACTGTTTCAGATGAAGAAGCAACTTTTACGGTAATTGGATCCATTGGCTTACAAGGTATTCGATTGCTTAACCCTACAATTGGTGAGACAGTTGTCGTTTTTGGTTTAGGTTTAATTGGTTTAATTTCAGCAGAGCTATTAAAAGCAAATGGATGTAAAGTGATTGGAATAGATTTAGATGCAGATAAATTAGCAATTGCTCAGAAGAAAGGTATTATTACGATTAATCCTACAACGGATGATGTTGTAAAAAAAGTAAATGAGATTACTAATGGAACAGGTTGTGATGCAGTACTAATCACCGCTTCAGCAAAAACCGATTTGATCATTTCTCAGTCTGCTCAAATGTCAAGAAAAAGAGGTAGAATAGTTTTAGTCGGAGTTATTGGATTGAATTTAAGCAGAGCTGAGTTTTATGAGAAAGAGCTAAGTTTTCAAGTTTCTTGTTCTTATGGGCCGGGTAGATATGATGAGCAGTATGAACAAATAGGTGCTGATTATCCATTGGCTTTTGTCCGTTGGACAGAGAAGCGTAATTTCGAGACAGTTCTTAATGCCATCGAGAATAAATCTATTGATGTAAATTCTTTAATTACTGACCTATTACCATTAGAAGATTATAATAAAATTTATGGTGATATTGGAAATAAGAAATCAATTGCGTCAATTTTAGCATATGCTAATTCCCAAAGTCCAATTAATAGAGTCATAAATGTTTACCCTGCTAATACTGCAGTTAACAATAATAAAATTGGCATTATTGGAGCAGGGAATTTCACTAAAATGACCATGATGCCTGCTTTGAAAAAGGCAAATGCAGAAATTAAATATGTTTCAAGTGCAGCTGGAGTTAGTGGTACGCATATTGCAAAAAAATATCATATTCAAAATAGTACTACTGATAATGCAGAAATTTTTAATGATAAAGAAGTTGAGTTAGTTCTAGTTACAACACGACATAATTCACATAGTAAATTTGTTTGTGATGCTATAAAATCTAATAAGCATGTTTTTGTAGAAAAACCATTAGCAATTAACAAAGAACAATTCGAAGAAATAATAAATTGTATTAAAGAAAATAACTTCACTAAAACTATTAATGTTGGTTTTAATAGAAGATACTCTCCACATATTCAAAAAATAAAGAAAATTTTAGGACACGACTCACAAATTAATATTATTGCTACAATGAATGCTGGGTTTATACCAAATAGTTCATGGGTACAAGATATGGAAGTTGGGGGTGGTAGAATTATTGGAGAAGCTTGTCATTATTTAGATTTAATGGTTTTTTTAACTGGAAGTAAAATAACTTCTATATGTATGAATGCCATAGGAACTAATCCTGAAGACTCTACAGATAATGCAAGTATATTAGTAAAATTTGAAAACGGATCGAATGGGGTATTAAATTATTTTTCAAATGGGAATAAGGCTTACCCGAAAGAAAGATTAGAAATCCATTCTCAAAATAGATCAATGATTATGGACAACTTCCGATTAACAACTTCTTTCGGTGTTAATGGATTTAATAAGTTAAAGACTACAATAGACAAAGGACATAATGCCCAGTTTGTTGGTATTATTGAGTCATTAAAAAGTGATAAAATCCAAACTATACCATTTGATGAGATTTGCAATGTAACGCTAGCTTCATTTGCAGCATTAGAAAGTTTAAAGAGTAATTCATGGATAACAATACATTCTTAATATGTTAATAACAATAGTAGCAGGAGCCAGGCCAAATTTTATGAAGATTGCCCCAATTATTGAGGCCATACAAACTGCTAAGGCTGAAGGTAAAAATATTGATTTCAGACTTGTTCATACGGGTCAACATTATGACAAAAAAATGTCGGGTGATTTCTTTGAACAATTAGGCATTCCTGAACCTCATATCAATTTAGAAGCAGGTGGTGGTACTCAAGCGGAACAAACCGCAGCAATTATGATTGGCTTTGAAAAAGATTTACTAGCAAATCCAAGTGATGTTGTTCTAGTAGTAGGTGATGTTACATCAACGATGGCTTGCTCTATAGTAGCTCAAAAGTTGTGTACAAAGGTTGCTCATATTGAAGCCGGAATTCGTTCAAGTGATTGGGCAATGCCAGAAGAAATTAATCGATTAGTTACAGATAGTATCACCAATTATTTTTTTACTACTACCGAAATAGCGAATAAAAATTTATTGCAAACAGGGATTGCTCCGAGTAACATATTTTTTGTTGGGAATACAATGATTGATACTCTACTTAAGCAGGAACCAAATTTTAAGCAACCAGAATTTTGGAATGAACACCATTTAGAGAACAAGAAATATTTTGTAATGACTATTCATCGTCCTTCAAATGTTGATAGTGCTGAACAAATAAGAGCTATTATTAATAGCATAGAACAGAATGTAGGGAATTATCCAGTTATCTTCCCTGTTCATCCAAGAACTAGAAGAAATATGGAGGCATTTGGCATAAATGTTAATAATATTAAACTTGTAGAACCTATGGGTTACCTGGAATTTAATTATATGGTTAAAAATGCAAAAGGAGTAATTACAGATTCAGGAGGGATTACTGAAGAGACAACAGTAATGGGTGTTCCTTGTATGACACTTAGAAATTCTACTGAAAGACCAGAGACTTGCGAGATAGGCACTAATGAACTTATTGGTACAGATCCCAATGCTATAATTAAACCACTTCAATTAATGTTAAATGATGGATGGAAGAAAGGTGAAATACCTCCACTTTGGGATGGAAAAACTGGCAAAAGAATTGTTGATGTATTTATTACTAAATACAAATGTTCAATAAAATAGCTAGAATTTTTCAACTTATTAAAAACATGGGGCCAAAATATTTGGCCTTTCGTGTTTTCTTTGAATTTAAAAAAAGAAGTGGATTGCTCAAAAGGCAATTCCCTATAAACCCTGATTTTATTAAATTTATAGATTTTGAGGATTGGAAAAATAACACATCATTTTATATAAAATCAAGAATTCAGCAACAAAATAAAATATATCCTTTTGATGTAGATATTGATAAAAATGAAAATCAAAAAAAAGGTATTTTTCAGTTTTTTAGTGGTGATTATTTTAACCTCGGCAAGGTTTATAATTGGTTGTTAAATCCTGATAACTTATTTAAATATGATTCAAAATTACATTGGTCTGATGTAAATGATTATGACGCGAAAGCAGGGGATATAAAGTATGTTTGGGAAAAATCTAGATTCTCCTATTTGTATTTAACGATACGTTCAGATCTGAAGAATAATACCGACTCTTCTCAATATGTAATTGATGAAATTATTTCATGGATCGACGCTAACCCAATTAATCAAGGACCGAATTATAAATGTAGTCAGGAAACATCATTGCGTATATATAATTGGAACTATGCTTTGCAGTTTTATCGCGACTCTGAGCATTTAACAGCTGATAAATTCGATAAAATTATGCATGTCATTTATTGGCAAATAAAACATGTATATAATAATATCAGTTTTTCTAGAATAGCTGTTCGAAATAATCATGCAATAACTGAAACTCTTGCTTTGTATTTATGTGGGCAAATCTTTCCGTTTTTTCCAGAGTCTACTATTTGGGAAAAAAATGGAAAACATTGGTTTGAACAGGAAATTGAATACCAAATTTATGGTGATGGTACGTACTTGCAATTTAGTATGAACTATCACCGAGTAGTAATTCAGCTACTTACACTTGCTATTAAAATATCCAATCATTTTAATGATAGTTTTTCAAACGTTGTTTATGATCGTGCCTACCACTCATTGAATTTCTTGTACCAATGCCAAGATGAAAAAACAGGTTTTTTGCCAAACTATGGTGCGAATGATGGAGCGCTATTTTTCCCGTTTACTAATTGTGAATATAGAGATTATAGACCTCAGCTAAATTCATTGCATTTACTTTTAACAGGTAGTGCACTCTATTCCAAAGGGCAATGGGATGAAGATATTTCAATGTGGAATATAGAGAAAACAATAAATGTTTATCAACCTATACAAAGAAGGTTAGGATGGAACACATTTCCAATTGGTGGGTATTATATTCTTAATATGAAAAACAGTTCAACATTTATTCGTTGTGGAAATCATATTGATCGCCCTTCCCAAGCAGATAATTTACATATTGACTTATGGTACAATAATGAGAACATACTTATTGACGGTGGTTCATACAAGTATAATTCCGATCCAGTAAGTCTAAATTATTTCTTTGGAACAGAATCACATAATACAGTTATGGTTGATCAACATAGCCAAATGGCTAAAGGTGGTCGATTTATTTGGTACTATTGGTCACAATGTAAATCAGTACAAATATTTGAAAACGAGAAAGAATATATTTTCGAAGGTACTATTACTGCATTTGGTCAATTAGCTAAAAACATTAAACATAATAGAAAAGTAGTAATTTCGAAAAATACTAATACTTGGGAAATCATAGATACTATTCATAACAAGCCATTAATTAGTAATATGCGCCAATTGTGGCATACTAATTCAAAGGCTAAAGTGAATATAAGTTTAATAAATGAAGTAGATTCAATTATCGAAAAGAAAGGTTACTATAGTACAAGTTATGGACAAAAGCTCGAAACAAACTATTTTTCAATTGAATCTAAAAACAATACAATTACAACTATTATAAAATTAGATGAAAATACTTTTATTGCACCAATATTATCTTGAGGAAGATGATTCGGGAGGATCTAGATGGAATGAGATGACTAGAATGTGGTCGGCTAAAGGGCATGATATTACAGTTGTTGCAGGAATGATACACTCTAATGGATTTGAAAAACGTCCTGAATACAAGAATAAATATTTTGTAGAAAAATTAACAAATAGCATTCAAATATGGAGATGCCATGTTTCGGAGTCATATAATGTTAATTTCTTAGGAAGGCTATGGGGATATTTTTCCTTTGTATTTTCTTCATTATGGTGTTTGTTATTTAAAGTAAAAGGGAAATACGATGTGATAATAATAACCTCTCCACCATTATTTATTTCCATTTCAGCAATGATTTATTCGTGGGTAAAGCGAACTCCAATGATTTTTGAAATTAGGGACTTGTGGCCTGAATCTGCAATAGATACTGGGGTTGTAAAGAATAGGTTGATTATAAAAATTGCGTATTGGCTAGAAAAAATTTCTTACAAGAATGCAAAATTAATTAATGTATTAACTCCTGCATTTCGCGATGCGCTAATCGAAAACAAGAATGTCAGTCCTAATAAAATTATCTACATTCCGAATGCAGCAGATTTTGACATTTCAGATCAATTGGTTGAGCAGAATATCAAGAGTGTTATCAGAGAGCGATATAATTTGCAAGATAAATTTATTATAACTTACGTAGGCGCACATGGAGTTGCTAATTGTTTAGGGCAAGTATTAGATACTGCAAAGTTGTTGGAAGATACGACGGTTGTTTTTCTTTTAATAGGGAATGGAATGGAAAAACCATCACTTATAAAGAGAGCACAAGATGAAAATATTACCAATGTGATTTTTATAGATCCAGTTCCTAAAACTGAGGTGTTTAAATATATTTTAAGTTCAGATATGGGGGCCTCTATACTAAAAAAAGCAGAGGCATTTAAAACCGTTTATTCTAACAAGACATTTGACTATTTTGCATGCAAGCGTCCGGTCTTTATGCTTATTGATGGGGTATCTAGGAAATTAATTGAGGAGGCGAATGCAGGTATTTATGTAGAACCCGAAAACCCCAAAGCATTTGCAAATAACATACGAAATTATTTAGAAGACAAGGGTAGAATCCTTAAAGAAGGAGAAAATGGATATCGTTTTGCAAAAGCTAATTTCGATAGAACAGAATTATCTGAAAAATATATTAATCATATACTAACATTAAAGAATAATAATGTATAAGTTTTTTTTAAAAAGATTTTTTGATTTTTTACTCAGTGTAATTATATTAATTATTGCATCACCATTATTAATTATCACATCTATTCTATTGTCTATAAATAACAATGGAAATCCATTTTTTATTCAAGTTCGGCCTGGGAAAAACAATAAATTATTTTCTATCATTAAATTCAAAACAATGAATGATAAGAGAGGAATTGATGGGGAATTATTATCAGATGAAATGAGATTAACTAAACTTGGCAGTGTAATAAGAAAAACATCGATTGATGAATTACCACAACTCGTCAATGTATTACTTGGACAGATGAGTATTATAGGGCCAAGACCATTATTAGTAGAATATTTGCCATTATATAATTCAATTCAAATTCGTAGACATGAGGTTCGACCTGGAATCACAGGTTGGGCACAAATTAATGGAAGAAATGCTATATCTTGGGAAGATAAGTTTAAGCTAGATGTTTGGTATGTTGACAATTTATCTTTCAAAACCGATGTTAAAATATTATTTTTATCAGCAATAAAGGTTATAAAACGAGCAGACATCAATTCAGCCAATAATGTTACTGTTGAAAAGTTTGGAGGCAATAAATGATATATTTGTACGGAGCAAGTGGCCATTCTAAGGTTATTATAGATATTCTAGAAAGCAATAATTTGGCTATTAATGGATATTTTGACGATAATGACTCAATAGATTTTTATAATGGATATCAAGTTGAGCATGATGTTACAAAATTGATTAATACCTCAAACCAATTTATGGTATGCATTGGGAATAACACCATTCGAAAGGTTATTGTAGAAAAATTACAATCAAAATTCATAAAAGCAATACATTCATCTGCACAAGTATCACCTAGTGCCCAAATAGGAGAAGGGTCAGTACTAATGGCAAATGTTTCTATAAATTCAAGTGCTATAATTGGTAAACATTGCATCATTAATACGAATGCATCTGTCGATCACGACTGTTTAGTAGAAGACTACGTACATTTATCTCCGAATGTAGCATTGGCGGGTAATGTGAAAGTAGGAGAAGGCACACAAATTGGTATTGGTTCATGTGTAATCCAAGGAATTACGATAGGTAAATGGGTAACAATTGGAGCAGGGGCTGTTATAATAAGAGACATTCCTGATTTTGCTGTTGTTGTTGGAAACCCGGGCAAGATTATAAAATATAATGAAATTTAATTATGTGCACTAAAATTTGGCTTTCATCTCCTCACATGGGGGGAACTGAATTGAACTATATACATGAAGCATTTGACACCAATTGGGTTGCTCCATTAGGTCCAAATGTAAATGGTTTTGAAGAAGACCTACAAAATTACACAGGTGCAAAGCACGCAGCTGCATTAACTTCAGGTACTGCAGCAATTCACTTAGGATTAATTATGCTTGGAGTAAAAGCAGGTGATCATGTTATTTGTCAATCTTTTACATTTTCAGCATCAGCAAATCCAATAACCTATGTAGGCGCAATTCCAGTTTTTGTTGATTCTGAAAATGAAACTTGGAACATGAGCCCAATTTTATTAAGAAAAGCAATTGAAGATGGCATTAGCAGAGGTAAAAAAGCTAAGGCAATAATTCCAGTTCACTTATATGGCATGCCTGCTAAAATGCACGAGATTATGGCTATTGCTAAGGAATTTGATATACCTGTTATTGAAGATGCTGCTGAATGCTTAGGGTCACATATTGATGGGAAGTATTTAGGCACTTTCGGAGAAATTGGTGTGCTTTCGTTCAATGGTAATAAAATTATTACAACATCTGGAGGTGGGGCATTAATTTCAAATAAGAAGGATTTTGTAGACGAAGCGAGGTTTTTATCTACTCAGGCGCGTGATAATGCTCCTCATTATCAACATTCTAAAATTGGTTTTAACTACAGAATGAGTAACATTTCTGCAGGTATAGGTCGTGGTCAGATGGAAATATTAAACGACAGAGTGAATCAGCGTCGTAATAATTTCGAATTCTATGTTGAATCTTTTAAAGGAATACCCTCAATAACCTTTGTAAATGAGCCAGATGGGTATTATTCTAATAGATGGTTAACAACTATTTTAGTGGATGGTAGTGCTGGAGTTTCTAGAGAAGATATTCGTTTAGCCTTAGAAAAGGACAATATTGAATCGCGCCCTTTATGGAAACCTATGCATTTACAACCAGTATTTGAAGGCTGTGAATTCTACGGAGACGGGACTTCTGAAGCATTGTTTATCAATGGTTTATGTCTGCCTTCTGGTTCAAATTTATCAACTGACGACTTAAATAGAGTTGTTAATATAGTCAAGTCTCTGTTTTAAAGAAGCTTATATTATAAATTGGCAATAATAGGCTGATGCTGTTTTTGAAAATTTAGGCATTCGATTGTACTAAAAATTTAAAGTGTGTTAATATCCACAATAAGCAATATATTTGTATTACATCTAATATTGCCCTATGTCAATAATTCAAAAACTACTTAATCGTTATGCAGGCAAATACGCTTCGCGTTGGTTAGTATTGTTTATTGATTTGTGTATTGTTTACTTGGCTTATGTCTTAGCCAAGTTAATTCGTCATAATTTTATTATATCAGAAGTTGAAATTGATCATCTATTTCAACGTGGTCCGATTTTAGTAAGTTTTTACCTAGTCTCATTTGTTGCCCTCCATTCTTATGTGGGTATTATAAGACAGACGAGTTTGTATGATGCTATTAAATTATTCCAAGCAACTTCCGTCGCGGCCTTAGCAATATTTATTGTTTCTATAACTGCAGAAAAATATTTTGGCTATATATTCGCAAGCCCAATTATCATTATTATTCATTTCTTAATATCGGTATACTTTTTAATAACCGCTAGAATTTTCTTTAAGGCGATATTTATCACACTTGTGGGCTACGGAGATAAATCAAAGAAAAACGTGTTGATTTATGGCGCTGGTCAATCAGGTATAATTACACTAAATACATTATCGCAAGATGCTAAATCAGACATAAATGTAATTGGTTTTATAGATGACAACTTATCGAAAATCGGCAAGACACTTGCAGGTATAAAAATTTACTCAGCAGAAGAGGCACTAAATGGGATGTTAGAAAAAAGGAGTATCTCTGAAGTTATTTTGTCTATTCAAAACATTACCTCTATTCGAAAGTCGGAAATTGTGAATCGTTGCTTAGAAATGAACGTGCAAGTAAAAAATGTTCCACCAATTTCTAGATGGATAAATGGAGAGTTAAGTTCTCGTCAGATTAAAGCGGTACGAATTGAAGACTTATTAAATCGGGAACCTATAAAATTGAATCAAGAAAATATATTCAATGAACTTACTGGTAAAGTCATTATGATTACTGGTGCCGCTGGTTCGATAGGTTCAGAAATAGCGCGTCAGGTAGTATCCTACAAACCGAAGATGGTCATATTTGTAGATCAGGCCGAAACGCCTATGTATGAGCTAGAGCTAAACCTACGTAAACGAATAGAGCGCTATCATATTCTCTCTAAATTTATCATTGCAGATGTATCTAATGAGTGTGCAATGGATAGAATATTTACAGAATATTTACCATCTAAAGTATTTCATGCAGCAGCTTACAAGCATGTTCCTTTGATGGAGTCAAATCCTTTTGAGGCCGTTCGAGTAAATGCATTAGGTACCAAAAACATGGCCGATCTTGCCATGAAATATAAAGTGAAAAAATTCGTCATGGTTTCTACCGACAAAGCGGTAAACCCTACTAATGTGATGGGTGCTACGAAAAGAATTGCTGAAATGTATATTCAAAGTTTGAGTAAAGATTATACGCATTCTACTGCATTTATTACTACACGTTTTGGGAATGTATTGGGTTCGAATGGCTCTGTAATTCCTTTATTTAAAAAGCAGATTGAAGCAGGTGGTCCAATTACGGTTACACACCCTGAAATTACTAGATACTTCATGACCATACCAGAAGCTTGCCAATTGGTATTAGAAGCAGGTTCCATGGGTAAAGGAGGCGAAATCTTTATCTTCGATATGGGAGAATCAGTAAAAATTATTGATGTCGCTAAAAACATGATTAAGCTATCAGGCTTAACCTTAGGGAAAGATATTCAAATTGAAATTACAGGACTTCGTCCGGGGGAGAAATTATACGAAGAGCTTTTAGGAGATTCAGAAAATGATGTCCCTACTTATCATCCTAAAATTAAAATCGCTAATGTTCAGGAATACGAAGCCACATATGTAGTAGATGAATTCGAGAAATTATCCAATACCTACAAGAGTGAGGATCATCTACAGCTTGTTTCTCAAATCAAATCGATGGTAAAGGAATACGTAAGTAATAATTCCATTTACGAAACGCTAGATTAATTTATTACTTTCCTGTAAATATTAATAATAAATATTATTTTAGAGAATGCGTTTATTCCTATTTACTTATTGGTATTTGCCCGATAATCGGACTGCAGTAAATCGAGTGAAATATTTTAAGAAAATATTCCTTGACTCGAATATTGATACGCATTTAATTTATTGTGATAATAATTCAGAAAAGGCAAACGAAAGCAATGCGGTAGAATACAAAATACCCTTTAATCATTTATTCTATTCCTTATCTGTTTACCTATTAAAACGTAATTGGTTATTTTTCTATAAAATCATTCATTTCATTTATTTAATATCTAGAAAAAGAGATGTATATGATTTTTATAGGAATTTTAAAGCAATTGAATCGTCAAAGTTATTTAACATTGGGAAAGATGATGTCATCATAACCTCAGCTCCCCCATATTCTGCTTTGAACATTGGATATTATCTGAAAAAGAAATACGGTGCGAAATGGGTAATCGATTATCGCGATCCTTGGACATTAGGTTATCCTACATTAGCATATAGTATTTTTGCCGATAAGTTTAGAAAATTGATTCAACGGAAAGATGAATTAAAATTTCTTGAACATGCAGATCAAATAATAACAGTTTCAGAAAGCTTGAAAGACACTTTTCCTAAAAAGCATCACCATAAAATTTCTATAATTCCTAATGGAGCAAATACCGATGAAATGGATTTATCTAAAATAAATCCAATACCAAGTACATTCTCCATTGTTTATGCTGGAACTATACACTCGCAACAATTAGAGCACAACTATTTTTTCGATGTGGTCAAGAAATTTATTGTAGAAAATAACATTAAGCCAGAAGATTTTAAATTGCATTTCATTGGTTCAGATTCTTCCGAAGAGTTGAAATCAATAATTAAACATTTAGGATTAAATGATTACGTAAATATAACTAAGCGTATAGACCTTCTAGAGCTCTATAGTTTTATGTATAACGCATCAATGTTTCTGCACCTTAAGTATGCTGATAGAGATAAAATTATTACTTCTAAGCAATATGATTATTTAGCTTTACAAAAAGCAATAATATTGCCCCAATCTGATAATGGAGATATCGCTGAAAGTATAATTAAAAATGAAGCTGGATACGTTTGCCATTCGAAGGAGGAGTTGTACGAAGTATTGCAAAAAGAATTCATGAAATTTAGGAATAAGCAAGATGTTCGTATATATAGGAGTGAGAGCTATGTGAAGAATCTCAGTAGAGACAAAGCATCTGAAGAGTTGCTTAAGTTAGTTTTCTCTAATGTATATTTACAAGATAATATTAATATAGACCAAATTCCCCCAGCTATTCTCCATGGAACCATTTAAACTTATATTATTAGTACTATCTACATTTAGTTTTGTTTGGTTTGCTATTCCAACCTTAATACAAGCTGCACATAATGGTCGTTTTTTTGATAAACCAGATCATGAAAGGAAAGTGCATTTAGCAGACATTCCGAATTTAGGTGGAGTTGCTATTTTCTTTGGCTTTTTATTTGGGTGTATTTTATTTCTAAAAGCGATTGCTTTAGAATACAGTAATTTCTTACTAGGAGCGAGCATGATTGTTTTTGCTATGGGTATTCGCGATGACCTCATGGGCTTAAATGCTTATGTTAAAATATTCATCCAATTAATCGCAGCATTTTTAGTAGTCTATTTTGGTGGAGTCCGAATAGATACGCTATTTGGCCTATTCGGCGTTCAGGATTTACCAATATTAATTAGCATTCCATTTTCTATTTTTATTATCATCGTAATTACTAATGCCATTAATTTAATAGATGGCATTGATGGTTTAGCGACATTGATAGGTATAGTAATTACAGCAGCCTTCGGCATCGTATTTTTACAAATGAACCAACTAGGTTGGAGTCGTATCTCTTTCGCTTTATGCGGAGCTTTACTAGGTTTTATTCGTTATAACTTTTCACCCGCAAAAATCTTTATGGGTGATACAGGAGCGTATATCATTGGATTTATTTTAGCAATTTTAACCATTCAGTTTATGGAATTGAATCGCTTTGATACGATTACCAATAACGATCCTTTTATTAAATCATCGCCAGCAGTGGGAATTGGATTTATGTTCGTTCCATTATTTGATACCCTTCGTGTATTTATGATTAGAATCTCACAAGGAAAATCTCCATTCTTCGCGGATCGCCGTCATATGCATCATTTTTTATTGGATAGAGGATGGAATCATCGTCAAACCAGTCTGTTCTTAGCAGGCATGTCGGTATTCTTTATATTTTTCAGTTTAGCCCTTCAAAATATTGGTAGTTTTTACTTAATTGGCATATTGATAGTAATTGGCATTGCTATTCATTTCTTTATGGAAATTTTCAAAATACGAAATGAAAAGGTTTAGTAAAATTTCAAAAATTTTCTATTTTCTATTTTCTATTTTCATCTTGACTATAGAAGATAGCATTGCACAATACCTCCCTATTCACCATTACAATAACGAAAAGAACTCATGGTACAATGATGTTCAATATAACCATTCGGCATTGCAACCTATTTATAAAGAAGATACTACGAGCTATCAAAAAAGTAATCGTAAGTATTGGTTTGGTAGAAAATTATATGATGAGCATTTATACCACTCCTCAAAAAATAACACCATACTGGATGTAAATTTCTTGCCTGATATGTACATTGGTAAAGAAGGCAATAAAACCATTTGGAATAATACTCGTGCCTTACAATTAACCGGCAAAGTAAATTCAAATTTCAGTTTTGATTTCACCTTGTATGAAACACAAGTTCGCTTGCCCTCATACATGGATACCTTGAGTGTATCGTTGAAATCCATTCCTGGTCAAGGTTGGCATGAAATTGTGTACAAACAAGGAACAGTATACGACTATACCTATGCTACTGCACATATTGCATACCGAGCTGGGAATTTTAATTTTCAATTAGCAAATGATAAATTGTTTATCGGAGATGGGTATCGTTCCTTATTACTTTCAGATGTATCTATTCCTTATCCATATTTTAAAGCCACTTACGAGTCGAAGCGTTTACAATATTCTGCAATCTACATGCAGCATATCGATCAGTTTGCGCCTAAATTATCAGAGGAATTAGGATTCCAAAAGAAATGGGCGGTAATGCATTACCTCGATTGGAACATTTCTAAAAAATGGACCATCGGTTTGTTTGATGCTGTAGTATGGCAAGATGCAGATTCAACAGGCAAGCGGGGATTTGAAGTGTCCTATGCAAATCCAATAATATTTTTAAGAGCTGCGGAGTATGCTACGAGTTCATCAGACAATGCACTTATTGGAATGAATGTGAAATATCAAGCATCTACCAATACCAAGATATATGCTCAGCTTGCGTTTGATGAGTTAAAGATTAGTGAATACATAGCAAATAATGGATGGTGGGCAAATAAGTTTGCCGTACAATTGGGTGTTCGTTCTAGAAATATTGCAGGCATCGAAAATTTAAATGGCTTTACAGAAATGAATTTGGTAAAACCATATACCTATACGCATAAAAATACTCAACGAAGCTATACCAATTATGGCGATGCATTAGCTCATCCATTAGGAGCTAACTTTATAGAAAACGTTACACGTTTAGAATACAAATACAAAAGATGGATGCCAATGTTGCAAATTAATTTTGCGAAATACGGATTAGATTCTGCAAGTGGTACAAACATTGGTAAAAATATTTTAGCCTCATACAACACACGCGACAAAGAGTACAACAACAAACTCCTGCAAGGCATTCCTGCTTCACTACTTCTTATAGATGCCCGCATTGCCTACATGCTAAACCCTAAAATCAATATGCGTTTAGAACTCGGCTACATATACCGAAACGAAACCATAGATGGAACCACTAACGCAACAAACATTATTACGTTTGGATTGCGTAGCTCGTTTAGGAATCTTTATTTTGATAGGTAGTGTTCGTCGAAGCACCGTTCGTCGGAGTCTCCTGACTCCGACAATATCCTGTCCGTCGGAGTCTCCTGACTCCGACAATAAAATGCAAAAGAATGTCGGAGTGAGGACACTCCGACGAACAGTGAGTCTCCTGACTCCGACAATAGAATGGAAAGTAATGTCGGAGTGAGGACACTCCGACGAACAGTGAGTCTCCTGACTCCGACAATATAAAGTGAAAAGATGTCGGAGTGAGGTTGTCCGTCGGAGTCTCCTGACTCCGACAATATAAAGTGAAAAGATGTCGGAGTGAGGTTGTTCGTCGGAGTCTCCTGACTCCGACAATATATTGCAAAAAAATGTCGGAGTGAGGTCGTCCGTCGGAGTCTCCTGACTCCGACAATAGAATGAAAAATAATGTCGGAGTGAGGTCGTCCGTCGGAGTCTCCTGACTCCGACAATATATTGCAAAAAAATGTCGGAGTGAGGACACTCCGACGAACGACAGAACGCCACTCCGACGAACGATACTACGACAATCGACGAACTTCTTCCACTATAGCATCTGTGTCGTATTTACACTCAGCCCATAACTCGGCTTGCTCGCCATGTTCAATATATTCATCCGGGATTCCTAAGCGTTTTACTTGTGCGCTGTAATTATGGTCCGCCATAAATTCTAATACTGCAGAACCTACGCCACCTTGTATACAACCGTCTTCAACGGTGATTATTTTTTTGTATTTCGAAAACACTTCGTGTAATAATTCTTCATCTAATGGTTTTGCAAAACGTAAGTCGTAATGTGCTGGATGAATATTTTCTGAATTTAATTTTTTGCAGGCTTCTATTGCAAAGTTTCCCACGTGCCCTAAAGTTAATATTGCCACTTCATCACCATCACAAATTTTTCTTCCTTTACCAATTGGTAATTTCTCAAATGGACTTTTCCAATCCACCATTACACCATTTCCTCTTGGGTAACGAATGGTGAACGGACCTGCATTATCAATAGATGCTGTGTACATTAAGTTACGCAACTCTTGCTCGTTCATTGGTGCAGACACAATCATATGCGGAATGCATCTCATGTATGCAATATCGTAAGCGCCATGGTGTGTTGGTCCATCGGCACCAGCTAATCCAGCGCGATCTAAACAGAACACTACATTTAATTTTTGCAAGGCAACATCGTGGATTACTTGATCGTATGCACGTTGCATAAACGAAGAGTAAATATTACAGAATGGTACTAAACCCTGTGTTGCTAATCCAGCTGAAAAAGTCACAGCATGTTGCTCTGCAATTCCCACATCGAATGCACGATTTGGCATTGCCTTCATCATGATGTTTAAGGAACAACCACTCGGCATTGCCGGAGTAATTCCCATAATTTTATCATTTTGTTCTGCTAATTCAACCATCGTATTTCCAAATACATCTTGGTATTTTGGAGGTTGAGGTTCTGTATTTGAAGATTTTTTTATTTCGCCAGTAATTTTATCAAATAATCCAGGAGCATGCCATTTTGTTTGGTCTTTCTCAGCAAGCTCATACCCCTTACCTTTTACAGTTAAGACGTGTAATAATTTTGGGCCAGGGATATCTTTTAAATCATTTAATACTTTTACTAAATGGTTAATGTCGTGCCCATCAACTGGACCGAAATACCTGAATTTTAAAGATTCGAAAAGGTTTGAATTTTTTAATATAGTTCCTTTAATTCCCTTTTCTACTTTCTTTACTATTTCTTGAGCATTAGGGCCGAAGCGACTAATTCCACCAAGTATTTTCCATATATCATCACGCATACGATTGTAAGTGTGAGATGTAGTAATATCTGTTAAGTATTCGCGTAATGCCCCAACATTAGGGTCAATCGACATGCAATTATCGTTTAAGATAACTAGCAAATTTGAATTCTCTACTCCACCATGGTTTAATGCTTCAAATGCCATACCGGCGGTCATCGCTCCATCGCCAATTACGGCAATATGTTGACGATGCTCGTTGTTAGTGTACTTAGAGGCAACAGCCATTCCTAAAGCAGCTGAAATAGAAGTTGAGGAGTGCCCAACACCAAATGTGTCATATTCGCTTTCCGAACGCTTAGGGAAGCCGCTAATGCCTTTATAAACTCTATTGGTTTGAAAGCGATCTTTTCTACCTGTTAAGATTTTATGCCCATATGCTTGATGCCCTACATCCCAAACCAATTGATCATCAGGAGTATTAAAAACATAATGCAAGGCAACCGATAATTCCACCACACCCAAACTAGCACCAAAATGCCCCCCATTTACCGATACCATGTCGATAATAAACTGACGTAACTCATCAGCAACTTGTGGTAATTGGCTCTCTGTCAGCTTTCTTAAATCGGCTGGCAAATTTATATTTTTGAGGAGTTCACCTTGTATTGGGTTCATTATTCAGTGTTAAATGACAAATATAACAAATTGTTCGTGTGCTTGTTTGCTCTAGATTCTAATGTTCTACAATTCTACATTCTGTGTTCGTCGAAGCGTCCTCGCTTCGACAATATATTGCAAAAAAGAAGTCATAAATTTAATCAACTTAGTGCATCAAATCACTCAGGCCCCTCAACTACGCTACGCTCCGTTCGGGGACCGGTTTCACTCCGCTCGTAAAAAAGAAAGAAAAAGAAAAGGAGAAGTTGAGCTTCGCTCAACTTCTCCTTTTCTTCCTAATGCGAAGCGAAAAACTGGTCCCCGAACGGAGCGTAGCGTAGTTGAGGGGCATACCTAGTCAGATGAAATGGATTAATGTAGTTGAGGGGCATACCTAGTCAGATGAAATGGATTAATGTATCCCGATAGCTATCGGGAGAAGCCAGCGGCGGTATATGTCGAAGCGAGGACGCTTCGACGAACGGTTGGATGCTCCGACGGGATTTATCGCGTTGATAGTAGTATGAATCTGTCGGAGTGAGGACACTCCGATGAACTACGCTTAGACGAACGCCAATAAATCTGCACATTTTGCACATTTGCACATCTGCACATTTTCGCATCGGGCAAATATTCTTATATTTGACCAAATGAATTGGGCAGAAAAGTTTGAAATCCGTTTACCGCAATTCGAAGGTCCTTTCGATTTGCTCTTGTTCTTTATAGAACGAGATGAGTTGGATATTTATGATATTCCAATTGCAACAATTACGAAAGATTTCTTGACTTACATAGAGCAGATGACTGCCTTAAACATTGAGTTAGCGAGTGAGTTCATTCTCGTGGCTGCTCGTTTAATGCAAATTAAAGCCCGTATGTTACTTCCTCGTCCGGAAATTGATGAAGAAGGAAATGAAGTTGACCCTCGTAAAGATTTAGTTCAAAAATTATTAGAGTACAAAAGATTCAAAGAAGCTTCTGCAGAAATGGAAGTGATGTTGGATGAACGTGCAAAACAATTTTCGAGAGGAAATATTGCAAATGATTTAATTGCCGTTCGCGAAAGTGCTACTCAGGAAGATGAATTACAAACCTTAGATCTATATCGATTACTTACCGTTTATCATAAAGTAATTAATCGTTTTGTAAATAAACCTGAAGAGGTTAGACATACGGTTATTCAATATCCATATACAATTGAAGATCAGAAAAAACATTTGTCTGACTTATTAATCACCAATGATCGTTTAGATTTCGAATCGGTGATGTTGAATAGCAAAGACCGTGTTCAATTGGTGTATTCATTTTTAGCAATTTTAGAAATGTTACAGCAACAAATGATTAAAATTCAAATCGGATTAGGCTACAATAATTTCTGGATCAGCACAAGAGCTGAAGGGGAAGAGGTGATTTACGAACCCGAAGATTAATAATGTGCAAATTTGCAGTTCGTCAGAGTGTTGTTCGTCGGAGTGTCCTCACTCCGACAATATAATGTGAAGTTCGTCAGAGTGTTGTTCGTCGGAGTGTCCTCACTCCGACAATATAATGTAAAGTTCGTCGAAGTGTTGTTCGTCGGAGTGTCCTCACTCCGACAAATAAATTTTAAACATCCGACGAACGCGACTAAGTATAACGAATGCTCCGACGCGATTTATCGCGTTGATAGTAGTAAGAATCAGTCGGAGTGAGGACACTCCGACGAACGTCAAATTGAACAATTCTCGCAATGCAAAAAATCAAATCCACCATCATTAACGGACACCAAATTCTAAAGAATGGAGTATTGGTTCTTGATGATGCTGGAGTAACCATTGATTTAATTCCTGAGCACAAAATAGATTTTTCCGATTACGAAACTTTTGAAGGGTACTTAGTGCCAGGCTTTGTAAATGCGCATTGCCATTTAGAGTTATCGCATATGAAAAACAAAGTCGATGAGCATACAGGCTTAGTTGATTTTGTGACAAATATCCAAACACATCGTAACGCTACAGAGGAAACGATAACAAATGCAATGCTTTTGGCAGAATCAGAAATGATTAATGATGGCATTGTAGCTGTTGGTGATATTTCTAATTCTTCGGTGAGTTTTTCCATAAAATCAAAATCCACTATTTATTATCATACTTTTTTAGAAGGAATTAGTTTTACGAGTGGTAGAGCTCAAATGGTATTAGATACCATGCTTGAATTAAAACGACAAGCAGAATCATTTTCAATTGCAGCGAGTGTAAGTCCGCATGCACCATATTCCGTATCGCGTGAGTTATTTCAATTGATGTCTAACTTAAAAGAAAACTGTTATACGCTGCATCATTTGGAATCGCTAGCGGAGATAATGTTTCTGAAAGAGAAAGCAGGAGATTTTCTTAAGTTGTATGAATTATTGAATATCAATATTGATGCCTTTACTCCAGAAGAGCAATCGGCTACTTTATATTGGTTAAATCATTTTGAGGTTGAAAAACTAATTTTAGTACATAATACTTTTTTGTCTGATGATGCATTCGACATTATTCAAAAGAAGATAAAAAATCCATATTGGTGCTTATGTCCGAATGCCAATTTATACATCGAAAACCGATTGCCTAATATTCCATCATTAATTCAAAAAGGAGCAAAAATTTGTATTGGTACGGACAGTTTAGCTTCGAATCACCAATTGAGTATACAATCTGAAATCAAAACGATAAAAGAACATTTCCCTGAAATAGATACGGCATATCTTCTTCAATGCGCCAGTATCCACGGAGCCGAAGCCTTGGGAATTGAAAAGGAGTTCGGCCAGTTTTTTATCGGTAAAAAGAACCCATTAGTGTTTTATAAATAGTTATTCTGAAGTTCGTCGAAGCGTCGTTCGTCGGAGTGTCGTTCGTCGAAGCGTCCTCGCTTCGACAATATATTGCAAAAAAGAACCCATAAATTTAATCAACTTAGTTCATCAAATCACTCAGGCCCCTCAACTTCGCTACGCTCAACTTCTCCTTTTCTTCCTAATGCGAAGCGAAAAAACTGGTCCCCGAACGGAGCGTAGCGAAGTTGAGGGGCATACCTAGTCAGATGAAATGGATTAATGTATCCCGATAGCTATCGGGAGAGGGATTGGGTCGTCTGATAAATTTTCTATGTCGGAGTGAGGACACTCCGACGAACATCAATTTGCAGATTTCGTATTTACACATCTTCGCATTTACGCATTTACACATTTGCACATCTTCGCATTTGCACATTTACTCGTATCTTTGGCAAATGGAAACCAAGACAGACATACGTGCATTAACATTTGAAGAGCTGAAAACGGCATTTATTGAGATGGGAGAGAAGGCTTTTCGTGCGAAACAAGTGTATGAATGGTTATGGATGAAGTCTGCTATTCAATTTGAGGAGATGACGAATCTTTCTAAAGATTTGCGTAAAAAGCTAGAAGAGAATTTTGCAATCAATGCTGTTAGCATCCTGAAATCTCAGAAAAGTACTGATGGTACCATTAAAAGTGCCTTTCAATTATACGATGAAAATATAGTAGAGGGCGTTTTGATTCCAACCTTAGAACGTCAAACCGCATGTGTTTCTTCGCAAGTGGGCTGTAGCTTAACTTGTAAATTTTGTGCAACTGGTTACATGGATCGTAAAAGAAATCTTAATGCAGATGAAATTTATGATCAGGTGGTTTTATTAGATAAACAAGCGAAAGACAATTTCAATATTCCATTGACCAACATCGTTTACATGGGGATGGGTGAGCCTTTGTTGAATTATGCCAATGTTTTAAAATCGATAGATAGAATTACAGCGGAAGATGGATTAAACATGTCATATAAACGGATTACGGTTTCTACTGCTGGGATTGCAAAAATGATTAAGAAGCTTGGTGACGATGAGGTGAAATTTAATTTAGCCATCTCACTTCATGCTGCGAATGATGCGAAGCGAAATGAGATTATGCCAATTAATGAAAGCAACACTCTAGAAGCATTAGCAGAAGCATTGAAGTATTATTACGAAAAAACAGAAAACCCTGTAACCTTTGAATACATTATATTTAATGGGTTTAACGATGGCATCGAAGATGCTCGTGAGCTTGTTAAATTTTGTCACAATATTCCATGTAAAGTAAATATCATCGAATACAATCCGATTTCAATGGCAGACTTTCTAAATGCCGAAGATGATAAAGTTCAAGCCTTTGCGAATCACCTGCAAAAACACCACGTTATTGTAAATATCCGTAGAAGTAGGGGTAAGGACATTGACGCTGCTTGTGGGCAGTTAGCCATCAATCAAAAATAGTTGCATATATGCAGTTGACAATTCATTTAGATGCAATTAAATTGCATTTATGTGGAAGAGATGTGTGCAGTATGTAATTGATTTTTTCAATTTACTTTACCCGAGTTTGTGCTACGCTTGTGGTAATCATTTGTATGATGGAGAAGAAGGTATATGTGTATCCTGTAGGATGTCGTTACCCTATACCTTTGATGATCAGCTAAAATTCAATACTACTTATAAAGTGTTTGATGGTAGGGTGAGGATTCGTGCGGCATCTTCGTATTTGTATTTCAAAAAGAAAAACCGGGTGCAAAATTTATTACATCATCTGAAGTATAAAGGGTCGAAAGATTTGGGCTTAATGTTAGGTAAAATGCACGGTGAGCAATTATCCTATTCTCCATTATTCCAAACCATAGACATTATACTTCCTGTTCCATTGCATCCAGAAAAATTAAAACAACGTGGTTATAATCAATCATCTTTATTAGCGGAAGGCTATGCGAGTGCGATGAAAATCAAATGGGATGATTCTATATTAATTCGAAAAACCGCAACATCAACACAGACTAAAAAATCTCGATATCAGCGATATGAAAACATGCAAGAGGTGTTTGAATGTGTTCAAGTAAATGAAATTATTGATAAAAATATTTTGTTAATCGATGATGTTATCACAACAGGTTCAACATTAGAAGCCTGCGTAGAAACCCTTATGAAATCTGGGTGTTCTGGAGTGTGGATTGCTACAATCGCAGTAGCATAAAAAAAAGGTCCCGATAAATCGGAACCTTTTTTTTATGAGTATTGTGTAATTGGTAATGAGTAGTGAGAAATTATTTAATTTCCCAATACTCATTACCCAATACTCACTACTTAATAATATTGACTCTCTTCACAATCTGAGTATTAGTTCCGTGAATGCTTACATTGTAAACACCTGGAGTTAAAGTACTCAAATCTAAATTAACATTTTCTTGACTAATTAATCCTAACGCTTGCGTATGAACTAATTGTCCGTTCGCATTAAATACGTTAATTGTAATGTTGTCAGATTTAGTTAATCTTAAATCGATTGCAAATGTACCGTTGTTTGGATTTGGATATGCGCGTACATATTTTTCATTAGCTTGTAATGCAACACCAGATACAACTACTGTATTAGTTTCAGTTGCTGTATCAACACCACATGCATTTGTAGCAATCATAGTAACTGTGTAAGTTCCAGATTGAGTATAAGAATGTGATGGGTTCTCATTAGTACTAGTTGCGCCATCTCCGAAGTTCCAAGCATAGGTTGCTGTTACATCAGATTTAGTTGTATTGTTAAATGTAAATGCACCATTAGTACCAGCTACAGAAGCGAAGCTAGCATCTGGTTTTGCTTGGTTAACAATAGTAACAGTAATTGTATCATTCGAACGATTGAAATCTAAACTGTCGTTAGTCCATATTTTAATGTTGTATGTACCATCAGCAGATAAGTCTGCACGAGTAGAGAATGGATACGTAACTGTTGCATTTGCATTAATGTTTGGAACCATTCCAGTTACAATAGCACCACCATTAATTTGGTATGCTACTTTAACATTAGCAATTCCTACTGCACGAGTGTTTTGAACACTTACACGAACAGCTGCAATTGGAGATTGAGTACAACCATTGTTTAAACCAACTAAAGCTAGAGGTTTAACATCTATTGTATTTACTTCAACATTTTTCGTTAAGGTATCATTTCCACAAGTGTTTGATGATATTAAACGAACTGCATAAATACCATCTGCTGCATACGTATGGCTAGGGTTTGTTACGGTTTCAGCAGGTGTTGCATCACCGAAATCCCAAGCATAGGTTGTAGAATTAGTACTGTTGTTTGTGAAGCTTACATCTCTATTGTTTGCTACTGCAGCAAATTGTGCATCAGCAACTGGTGATACCGAAATAATGATATCATTTGATTTTGCTGGTCCACCACTTTGGCAAGTTTCGCTAGAAGTTACAAATGAACGAACTGTATCGCCATTAAATAAACTAGTTGTAGTAAACGTTGCACCAGTTTGATTTGCAATAGTAGCACTATTTACTATCCATACATAAGTAGGAGAAGTACCACCATTGGTAGGTGTTGCTGTAAAGGTTACTGATTGGTTTTTACAAATTGTACCTGTAGCGTTTGAAGTAATACTATTACTTACTGGCAAAATTGGATTTACTTTTAATTTGAATCCATTTGAAACTGTTGCACTACCTAAAACACATGCTGAGTTAGATGTTAAGGTACAAGTAACAGAATCGTTATTTGCAAAATTAGAACGAGTTAATGTCGCTCCAGTTTCACCTGATAGCGTAGTTCCATTAAGTTTCCATGCATATACTGGTCCTGCACCACCGTTTGATCCTGTAGCAGTTAATGTTACGCTTGATCCAGCACATGATCCTGTTGGACTTGAACTTGATACAGCAACAGTAACAGCTGCAGCACCAGCACTAACATTCATAGTTACTGTGTTTGATGTATCAGGGCTACCTGATTTACATTTTTCACTAGATACTAATATTGCACTGATGATATCTCCATTAGCAAGTGTTGTGCTTGTATAAGTTGCACCTGTTTGTGAAGGTATTAATGTTCCATTTTTTAACCATTGGTAAGCTGGAGCATTACCTCCATTACTTGGAGTTGCAGTAAATGAAACTGATTGTCCAGCACAAATTGTTCCTGTTGGAGTAGCAGCAATAGCCACACTCACAGGTAGTATTGGATTAACAGTAACTAAACGAGAATCAATTACTGGGTAACCTTGTGAGTTACGAACAGTAACACTGTATGTAGCAGTTGTATCTACTGTAATAGTTTGTGTTGTAGCACCAGTTGACCATAAGTAAGTCATACCAGCATTTCCAGCATCTAATACTATACTTGTTCCAGCACAGATAGAAGTATCGTTACCGATATTTACTACTTGTGGTGTTGCAGGTACTGCAATACTTGCATCGATCATAAATCTTCCAAGTGTTGCATTTTCAGAAGGTGTACCACCTGCTGCAGGAATTGTATAATAAGCGCCAGATCTAGCAGGGCTTTCTGTTTGTGTTCCTACTGGGAAGAATCCAACTGCATTAGCTACTTGTGATAAACCAACATAGAAGTTTTCATTGTAAACAACTTTCGGTGATACAATTGCGAACGACTTTGTTTTACCTAAGTCACCTGCTGCTGCAGTAAACGTATCTGATTTTGCAATAATTACTCCTTGAGCATTTAACACAACACCAAACATACGTTTAGTTGCAATTGCTGCTGTGTTTGGAATGAATACACGAACTGTATCCACTAACCAACCACCTGTAGCAGTATATCTATTTGCTATAATTCCTGAACCAGTATTATAACCTAATGCACCAGTATTTGCACCTGGTTCAGAATAGCTGTAATATTTTGCATTAACTGATTGTGAAATTGATTTTGAGTTATTACTCGACACATCATCAGAAGCAACAGAAACTGTAACTGTATTAGTTCCTGCAATTATTGGAGAATATACGTCGAATGTAACAACAGCACTTTGATTAAAAGCTAATGTTACTGTTTTTGTGTTGCTTGGTGGCGAATTAGCACCAGTAACATCTAATACTACATTGTATGCAGTCTTCGTATTGAAACCATTGTTTCTAATTAATGCTCTTACTTGATGTGGATTTGCAGCCGCACCAGGAGTTTGAGTTAATGTATAAACCGCTTCAACACTGATGTCGTTTGCTGGTGAAGTTTTACCAAAACGTACAGCTGGTCTGAATGCAGATGTTCCTGTTAATGTAGCACCTAAAGTTGCTCCGAAAATATTTCTTAGACCACCTAACCCTCCAACTGTTGTTGCATTACAATCGTAAACAGCAGCACTTGAAACGGCAGAAGTTAATGCCCAATCAAATCCTAAATACATACTACCACCTGTGTATCCGAATTTATTTTGCAAACGAATATCATAAGTTCCAGTTTCTGGATTGATAGTCAACGGTCCATCATATAACAATGTCATATCTGTGATGGCAGTTGCCCATGTAGTTGATTTTAAGAATGAGGCATCAGCTGTATTCGATAAGTAAATTTTAATGTTACCTGTCACTGTTGCTTGTGCAGCACCTAAGGCTAAAATATTAAACCCAACTACACTAATACTATCACCTGCTTTTAAGCTAGGATAATCTGTAGCAGGGTATATACTTAGTGTTCTATTAAATAAAGCTTGTGTTGTTGGACCTCTTCCGTTTCCAGATGATGATCCTCCAGCTGCATTATTATAAATTACTGCAGCAGGCATAATTTTTCTTGCTGGAGTTGGGTTCGCTAATGTTGGATATTTCATTACCCCTGAAACTAAAACAGAGTCGAATGTTGCATCGGCTAAGTTTCCATTTGTAGCTGTACTTTTTACATCATACGTTAACCAATAGAAGTTATTTCCTTCTACCATAGCAGTTGTACCAGTAAAAGTCATCGCTCCCGATGGACTAGCAATTGTACTACCAATTTGAGTTGCAGTTGCAGGGTCAAATATAGCAGTACCTGCAGTAGACCATAACTTTGCATTTTGAACATCAGCAACATTGGTTGTGCCTGCAGTACTCATATGAAAAGTTGAAGGGACTAAAGCGTTTAATACACCCGTAGAAACAAGTGATAATCTTGAAATCAATTGATTTGGCAATGGCTTGAAAATCTCAACGTCATTAGCTTTTTGGAATGAAGTTGAAGATACAAATGACATTGGACTTGGAAGTGAAATGCTGATATCATCTATACCAATATTTGTAGCGCCGAAGTCACTTGTTGCTTCAAAGCGTAAGTCTACCGAAGTTTTACCTGGACCAGAATATGCTTGTAAAGAAACAGTGATTTCTGTAAATGCAGCAAATACACCATAACTAGCATTACCTACTTGTACATAAGGATCTGTTCCGTTACGTGCAAAAACTTTGATGACGTCAGTACCACTAGTATTGATCATCCAAAATTTAACTACAGCGTATGGTGAAATTGAAGATAAGTCGATATCATTTATAACTAAATCTGCTTTTGCACCAACAGCAATATCCCATGTATTAAAACAAGCTGCGAAACCTGTTCCACCTCTACCTGGGTTAATACCTGCGTTACTTGTTGAACCATTAGTAACAGTAATTGTATCACCTCTATACCATTTGATTTCACCCTCGTCTGTAACACCCGAACTAACAGGGTTTGAAACAGATGGTGGCCCAACTGGCGGGAATGCCGTACCGTTAAAATTTTCTGTGAAGATTTGTGCTTGAGCCAAACCTACTTGAAGAGTAATAATAATTACTCCAAGGAAATATCGAAGAAGTCTCTTCGTTCCCCCCCTTAAATGTAAATTGTTATCCATAATTATTTGTTTGATTTAAATATTAGGTCGATATTAAATTTACCAATAATTATTCTTAATAATGCAAATAAAATGATGAAGGAATGACAGATGTACTATTTGTAGTATTGGTCTATTTCTGAAAAAGTGCTGATTATTAAGTTATTATTCTGCACTAGTAGTTTGTACTAGTGCAAAACAACAAATTGTGCAATAAGGGTAGAAAATTATACTTATTTATTCAGTATGATTTTTCTAGTGAGTTCTGAGTGGTTTGAATAAATTTTGATAAAGTAAATCCCCGATTCTAGAAATTCAAGGTTCATTTTAACAATATCGGTTTGATCAACGTAATTGAAACTGCACATTTTTCGACCACTTAAATCGTAAACATCTATCTTTTCTATAGGATGATTTAATGCTTCGATGGTATATAAACCTGTACTTGGATTTGGTACAATTTTTATTTGTGATGCCTTTAATTCATTGATGCCTACACCTGTAATTGTAATGTTTTTAGTTGCAATGTTTACGCAGCCATTTAGCGCAGTTATTGAATAGGTAACAATATAGTTCCCATCTGCATTATATTGATGAACTGCAGCTCTTGTATTCGCACTGCCCCCATCACCAAAATCCCAATGATAGGCTTGTTGCCCTGAAGTTGTTCCGATGGCTGTTAATTTGCCACCAGCTTGATTAGTAGTAAACAAAGCAGACGCTTTTAATCGTTTAGTTATTTTTATAGTATCTACATCATGGCAAATGCCTTGATTATTAAAAACAGTTATCGTGTTTTCTCCTAAAGATAAATCCTCTGCTTTTACCCAAATGCTTGGCGTTGATTCTCCTGTTGACCAATGGTATTCATTAGCGTTAGTATTTGCAGATAATTGAATGCTATCTCCTGAACACAATACAAAATCATTTCCTAAATCGAACTTAGGTTTTACACTACTATTGAAAATTAATGAATCATATTTATGGAATGCACCAGAATATGGGAAGACAGTACTATCACTTAGGAAAAATTCGGGTATGCAATTATTGCTGATCCATGCTCTGCCTTGTATCGTACCATCGTTCAATCCATTGCCCGACATGTCGATGATTTTAAAACTTAACAGTTGTGAATGTTGAACAGTTATTGTATCGATATGAGTTGCTAAATTAATATTATATGGAATCACATCAGGGAAAGGCCCGCGTGTCATCAATAAGGTGTCGGTATTTTTATCTCTTAGTTCCCAAATAATGTCGGTTCCTTTTTTATCAGTAATTACACCAATGTTTAGAATTGGATTAAAGTTTGCTAATATTTCTAAACGAATCGTATCTCTTGCAACACAAATCAAATTGGGTAATCGAGCTTCAATAGCAATCGAATAAATCCCAGGCAAGTAATGACTACCAATTAAAGTTAATGTTCGAGTAGTGTCTCCATTACTCCATAAGTATCTGCTCCAATTTGGACCTGCATCTATAACTAGCGTATCATTAAAGTTTAAAACTACATCTGGTCCGATATCAATTTTTGGACCGTCGCCCGCTATAAATACTAAAGAGTCCCATGCCATGTCGGGTAATACTAAACCTCCATAAGGCAATGCCCCGCCACCTTGTAACATTACAAAACAACCAAAGGATAGTTTATAATTCCCAATGTTTGTTCCATCATCTAAACCATCACCAAAGGAATCTTTAATTTTTAATTTATATTGTTTATACCTAGTTAAGCAAAACCTCTTGTTGATTTTAGCAAGTGTGCTATCGTAAGGATTAATATCTGCATAAGGGATACTATTAACAATTAATTCATTTGTTTGAGCATCTCTAATCTCCCAAGAAATTTCAGAAGCATAGGTATCAAACTTAGCTTCAAAAGATAATTCAACTCCTGTTGAGCACATTTCATGAATGCCTAAATTTGAAATTGCAATCGCAGAACTGTCACCTCCATTATCCCTATGTTCGATAGATAATTGTACACTATCACTTAAAATAAATTCTCTTAGATTGAACGTATAATATCCAAACGATCCCATTTGATTACTTAAAGAATCTGTTTTTATTATGGTGTTCGATGCATTCCGAGCACGTATATATACCTTCGAATTATTTTTTTGTTTATACAAATAATTCATTCTGACTTCTATAGTAGTTTCTTTAGAATAATCTCTTAAATCAAACCAAGGGCTTTCTAATAATACACTGCTTTTGTCGCAAAGACAGGTAACATCATTTGATATTAAAATATTGGTATCATTCCCCGGGATTGGAAATGCAGGACTTGTTAAGTTAAGTGAGCTGCCTTTTTGCCATTTTGAATTAATGCTAGGTGCAGTATTTGTCCAATCGCATGGAATACCATTGTTCAAAAAAGCGTAATAGGGTAATACATTATTGAGTGGCTGTGTAACCACTGGACTAAATGCAGCACTGATAGGGCTCATACACATTTTAGAAACATCCCAATCGAAGAAATAATAATAACGATCGAGGTCGCCAATAAAATTTGTACCGGTAATAGAAACTAAATTACTTACAGTATAAGGGTATGTTGCACCATCAATAGCTCTATATAATATACCGGTTCCTGATATTACTTCAACATTCATAAAATAACTTCCGGTGCTTAATAATACACCCATTCCTACTCTTGTGTTCTTAGGCCCTGAAGATGTAATATTGAATGGCACTTTCCTTATAATGTAACCTCCATTTTCAGGGGCTTTCGACCAGATTTGAATATTGCCTGCTATCGGATTATTACTTCGTAATGAAATGGAATCAATTCGCAATGCCGATAAGCAAGTGAAATATTGTCCGTTAGTAAAATTTTGTGATGGGTAAGTCGAGCTAAACGCAGATGCTAATGGACCTACTTTTGTAGTAATTCCATCATACCCCATTTCTGCAGCTTTGAATGACAAACCTGTTTTTGTAATATATTGCTGATAATTATTCCCTTGTCCGAGGATACGATTTGCAGAATCAAGCCACACTAAAGTATTGGTCAAATCGTTTAGTGTTGCATTGAAATTAGAATATCCTGTTTTACAAACGGTAGTACTTGTAATTGCACTTGGTGCTAAATTTGCAGGGCAATTTGCTTTTGCATTTATCGAATAAAAAGACACAATGAGAAGAGCGGTGGTAAAGCGAATGGTTTTCATTATCAACAAGTTATTGGCGTAAGATAGATAATACGAATATACAAAATTTCATTAACTTCGTAGCCCATGAAGAATACCAAAATATTTCTGTTTTTGTTGGCAATTATTACTGTCATGCAATCTTGTAAAACAGATTTAGATGTTACCACAAGTACCTCCGCTAAACTAGAATTTTCTACAGACACTATTCTTTT
Organism: Sphingobacteriales bacterium; assembly: GCA_044337515.1. Taxonomy (GTDB): domain Bacteria; phylum Bacteroidota; class Bacteroidia; order Sphingobacteriales; family Sphingobacteriaceae; genus CAJBVG01. Next base: position 56,453 of record JBIINK010000009.1, read on the forward strand.
TGATACCGTATTTACTACCGTAGGTTCGATAACCAAACGCATAAAGATTTACAATCGAAATAAAAGCGCTATAAACATTTCTAAAATCGACTTAATCGATTCAACTTCCTTTGCGAAGTACCGTTTAAATATCGATGGATATTCTGGCAATCATTTACGCAATATTGAAATCCCTGCAAAGGATTCTTTATTTGGGTTCGTAGAAATTACAGTTAAAGGTAATGCGAGTAGTAGCAACTTACCCTTTTTTGTTTCTGAACAATTAACATTTGAAACCAATACGAATATTCAAAAAGTAGAACTTATAGCATTTGGTCAAAATGCGCATTTCTTTGTCGACTCTATAATTACAGGCAATCAAACTTGGACGAACGATTTACCCTATGTTATTTACGGAGGAATATTAGTTGATTCTCTTAGTTCATTAACGATTAACCCCGGGGTGAAAATCTATATGCATAAAAATGCAATCATTTTATCGAAGGGAACTTTGGAGATGAATGGTACTTTACAAGATAGTATTATCATACAAGGGGATCGTCGAGAACCTCAATTCTACAACGAACCAGGGCAATGGAATTCTATTCATTTTTTACCAGGAAGTACCAACAATAAAATTAATTATACGACTATAAAAGGTACAGTGTATGGAGTCATTGTTGGAACATTTCCTATTTATGGAATTCAACCTCAATTAACGATTACCAATTCAATTATAAAATACAGTACCGTTACAGGGATGTATTTAATTGATGGGAATGTTAATGCGTATAACAATTTAGTGTTCGCTTGTGGGCAGTACGCATTGCTTACTCAATTTGGAGGAACATATTCGATCATCCATAATACATTTGCACAAACCTATAGCTTTACTTCGCGCCAAACACCTGCTGTTGCTATTACCGATTACCTATTGATTAATGATGTTCCTTTTACAGATGCATTAAATATGGTGTTCAAAAACAATATCGTTACCGGCAGCTTAAAAGATGAGTATTATACCGAGTCAAGAAGCTCGGCTACTGCTAGCATTATTACTGAAAGCAATTTGCTTAAATCGGCTAAAAATTGGCCTACAAGCAATTTAATCAATAAGGACCCTATGTTTAAAGACCCTAGCATCACCTTATCTAATAATTTTACAGAGAATTATCGTTTAAAGGTGGGTTCAATTGCACGTGGAAAAGCAGAATATCAAGTTAGTCCAGCCGTAATATTAAACGATGCTGATGGAATATTGAGAGTAAGTCCCTCTACAATAGGGTGTTACGAATAATTATTTTTTTTTGAAACTTTTTCGAAACATGCTCGTATAAGATAACGAGAGCGTAAATTAAATTTAGTTAAAGGGCTGCAGATTTTTTTTGTAGCCCTTTAACTTTTTATAAGCATTACTTCGTATAAAGTGGGAATTTCTTCATCCACACATTTACTTCAGATTTTACCGATTTAATAATTTTTTGATCTTCAGGGTTCATCAAAACTTTATCAATCAAGACAACGATTTTATCCATATGTTTTTCTTTCATTCCACGGCTAGTAATCGCAGCAGTTCCTATACGAATTCCAGAAGTAACGAATGGAGATTTATCATCAAATGGAACCATGTTTTTGTTGATGGTAATATCGGCAAGTACTAAAGCATTCTCTGCAGTTTTACCAGTTACATTTTTGTTTCTTAAATCAATTAACATTAAATGATTATCAGTTCCACCAGAAATAATTTCGTAACCTCTTTTTGTAAATGCAGTAGCCATAGCTTGTGCATTTTTCTTCACTTGTAAAATATATTTAAAGTAACCTTCAGAAAGAGCTTCACCAAAAGCTATTGCTTTTGCAGCAATTACATGTTCTAATGGTCCACCTTGTGTTCCTGGGAATACAGCAGCATCTAATAATGCCGACATCATTTTAACTTCTCCTTTTGGAGTCTTTAATCCCCAAGGGTTTTCAAAATCTTTACCCATCATAATTAAACCACCACGTGGGCCACGTAGGGTTTTATGCGTAGTTGTAGTTACGATATGGCAATGTGGAATTGGATCGTTTAATAATCCACGAGCAATCATTCCTGCTGGGTGAGAAATATCTGCTAATAATAATGCACCAACTTTATTAGCTACTTTTCTCATACGCTTATAATCCCAATCGCGTGAGTATGCTGAGGCTCCACAAATTATTAATTTCGGTTGTTCTGCAATCGCAATTTTCTCAAATGTATTGTAGTTAATCAATCCTGTTTTTTTATCTACTCCATAAAAACTAGGTTTGTATAATTTCCCAGAGAAATTCACAGGAGAACCATGTGTTAAGTGACCACCATGAGACAAATCAAATCCAAGAATTTTGTCGCCAGGTTTTATAACAGCTAGCATAACAGCTGCGTTTGCTTGTGCTCCAGAGTGTGGTTGAACGTTAGCCCATGTTGCACCGAATAATTCTTTTACTCGATCAATAGCTAATTGTTCTACCTGATCCACCACTTGGCAACCACCATAATATCTTTTTCCTGGTAAGCCTTCAGCATATTTATTAGTTAAACACGAACCTTGTGCTTCCATCACTTGTTGTGACACAAAATTCTCTGAAGCAATCAGTTCTAAGCCTTCTTCTTGACGATGCGCTTCTTTCTCAATGAGTTTAAATATTTGTTGGTCTCTTTTCATGCCCTAAAAATACATATTTTTAACAAAAATGGTCAATTTCGTATCAATAGTAAAATATTGTAACTTCGGGCTTGAAAGCAATTTCCCTAAATGAAAGCAATAATTCCAGTAGCAGGCATTGGTAGTCGACTTAGACCACATACCCATACCCAACCAAAAGCCTTAGTTCCCGTTGCAGGGAAACCAATTTTAGGTCATATCATTGATAGCTTAACAGAGGTTGGTATCAACGAGATTATTTTTGTAATTGGATACCTCGGCGATAAAATACAAAGTTATGTTGTCGAGAAATACCCTGACCTACATAAATCTTTTGTTGTTCAAGCCCAAAAAGAAGGAATTGGCCATGCTATCTGGACAGCCAAGGCTATGGTGAATGATGATGATCAATTACTCATCGTTTTAGGTGATACTATTTTCGATGTACATCTTCAAGATTTTGTAGATCTTCCGTATTCTGCTGTTGGTGTTAAAAAAGTTGATGACCCAAGGAATTTCGGTGTAGTAGAAAGTGATGAAGATGGTTTTATTACACGCTTAGTAGAAAAGCCTATGATACCAAAGTCGAACATGGCGATGGTAGGTTTATATAGAATTAAAGAAGGTAAATTGTTGATGCAAACACTTGATGAGAACATCAAAAAGAATTTACGTACTTACAATGAATTCCAATTAACCGATGCTCTTATGAGCATGGTAGAGAAAGGTACTCGCATTCAATCATTCAAAGTAGAAGAGTGGTATGATTGCGGGAAGAAAGAAGTATTGTTAGCAACCAATGCAATGCTTTTATCTCGTCTCGATCAAAAAAATGATCAACAATTCAACAATACCATTATCATTCATCCCGTTAGTATTGCATCCAATTGTAGAATTCAAAATTCTATCATTGGTCCCAATGTTTCTATCGGAGAAAATACTTATGTCGATCATTCTATTTTGAAAAATTCAATCATCGGTTCGTTTTCTCAATTAGAAGATGTGGTATTGAAAGATTCATTGGTAGGAAGTGATGCTTCTCTAAAAGGATTAAGCCAAAGCCTAAACTTGGGAGATAGTACGGAGATTAGCTTTTCTTAGTCGAAGGGTCGAATTGTCGAAGGGTCGAATTGTCGAAGGGTCGAAATGTCGAAGGGTCGAATTGTCGAAGGGTCGAATTGTCGAAGGGTCGAAATGTCGAAGGGTCGAATTGTCGAAATAACCTAATAACTCAATAACTCAATAACATAATAACATAATAACAAATAACTAAACAACAATGTCAAGAAAAATTACACTACTAACTCTAATCATTTGTTTAATCATAACTGTTGCTGATGCTCAAACAGCTTACAGAAAAAAAGTATATCATAAAGTAACTAAGCATTTAGTGGAAGAGTTCGATACTCAAGATTCAACCACACTAAATAAAATTGGATACTACGCTCGTTATAATTCTGCAACCGGAAAAATGACGAAGCAAGGATCTTTCAAAGAAAATGCTCGTTCGGGAGTATGGTCATTCTATGACGATAGTTCAAAAATCAATTTCAGATACAATTATTCTACTGGTATGGTGATGTTTTCTAGACCAGATACTTTAGCAAAGTATTTTTTACGTCAGGCTGGTGTGGATACAAATTATTATTCAGATTTAGCTCAAGTGCCATTGTTTATTGGTGGTCCGGTAGAGTATAGGGATTTTATCCAAGCTAATTTACGATACCCATCTGTAGCAAAAGAATTTGATGTACGTGGTATTGTAATTGCAAGTTTTGTTGTTGGTTCAAATGGCTTCCCTGAAAAAGAGAGTAGAAAAATCATAAAAGGATTAGGTTATGGATGCGATGAAGAAGTATTAAGAATTATAAACTTAATGCCTCGTTGGTCACCCGCTCGTAAATCTGGAGAAGTTCGCCAGTTATATTACATGACATTTAAATTTGATCCAAAAAAATAATGGGAAATAGGGTTACTCAACTTTTTGGCATCAAGTACCCCATTATTCAAGCGGGTATGATATGGTGCAGTGGATGGCGTTTAGCATCTGCTGTTTCGAATGCAGGAGGCCTAGGTATCATTGGTGCAGGGTCTATGTACCCTGATGTATTAAGAGAGCATCTTCAAAAATGTAAGGCGGCAACTGATAAACCATTCGCTGTTAATTTGCCTTTACTTTATCCGGATATTGAAAAACATATTGAAATTATTATTGAAGAAGGAGTAAAAATTGTTTTTACTTCTGCTGGAAATCCGATGACTTGGACAGCAAAGCTGAAAGAGCATGGTATTACTGTAGTACACGTTATTGCAAATGTAAAGTTTGCACTGAAGTGCGAAGAGGCAGGTGTAGATGCTATAGTAGCAGAAGGTTTTGAAGCAGGTGGACATAATGGTAAAGAGGAGACCACAACGCTTTGTTTAATTCCAATGATTAAGAAAGCTGTGAAAATTCCTGTTATTGCAGCTGGTGGTATTGCCACTGGTAGTGCAATGTTAGCATGCATGTCGCTCGGTGCAGAAGGGGTTCAAATCGGATCGCTATTTGCCGCATCTATAGAATCATCAGCACACGATCATTTTAAACAACGCATACTAGAGACTAAAGAAGGTGGTACACAATTATCTTTGAAAAGATTAGTGCCCGTTCGATTAATTAAAAATGAGTTCTTCCAAAAAGTTAGCGAAGCAGAAGAACGAGGAGCTCCTCGTCATGAACTCGCTGAAATTCTTGGAAAAGCTCGTGCTAAGAAAGGAATGTTTGAAGGAGATATGGTAGAAGGCGAACTAGAAATTGGACAAGTTGCTGGTTTGATTGATGAGATTTTACCCGCAGCAAAAATCCTTGAAAATATTGTAAATGAATTTAAAACTGCTCAATCAGAAGTAGCAAGAATTAACCTTTAAGATGATGCATCTCAATATAAAAGTACATGGTAAAGTACAAGGCGTATATTTTCGCGATAGTACAAAAATGGTGGCTGACCAATTAGGGGTGAAAGGCTGGATACGTAATGAATCTGATGGTTCTATATATATTGAAGCCGAAGGTGATGATTGGATTTTAGACAACTTTTTAGATTGGTGTGAAGAAGGTCCTGAGCGTGCAGAAGTTCAATTAGTAGAAAAGGCGGAAAGTGAAATGCAAAACTTCCAGAATTTTATTATAAAAAAATAAGCACTTGGCTAGCATAAAGAAATTAGCATCCCAAACCGCCTATTATGGTTTGAGTAGTATTCTAGGAAGAATGCTGAATTATGCTTTAGTTCCTTTGCATACCAGAGTATTATTACATCAACAAGATTATGGTGTTGTTGGAGAATTGTATTCGTACGTTACCTTTCTAAACATCATTTTTTTATACGGAATGGAAACCACATTTTTCCGTTTCGCATCTAAATCAGAAGACCAACAAAAAACATACAATACGATTTTTAGTAGTGTGCTTTTTTCAAGTATAGCGCTATGTGGTATTTTGTTTATGGCCTCTCCAACGCTTTTACATTGGTTAAGTTTAGGGAATGATACTTCTTTGTATCGCATCGAATACATTTATTTGTTTACAGCAATAATGGGTATTGATGCCATTACTGCAATCCCATTTGCTAAACTCCGTTTGGATAATCGCCCTATAAAATTTGCAGCTGTTAGAATTGCAGTAATCAGTATTAATGTTTTTCTAAATTGCTATTTTTTGTTGTTTTGCCCTTATTGGAATGGCTTACATCCTACAAGCATATTCACTTCGTTTTATGTAGAAGCTAATTCCGTTTATTATATTTTCTTATCACAATTTATTGCTACTGCTGCAACCTTATTATTTTTATATAAGGAAATTATTCAAGTGAAATTAAGATTGGTTTGGTCAGAAATGAAACCTTTGCTTATCTTCTCTTTGCCCTTATTATTCGGAGGTTTAGCGGGCATGACTAATGAAACACTCGATCGTATTTTATTGAAATATTACCTTCCAGGAACAATGGAAGAACGTCTATCGCAAATTGGTATTTACAATGCAGCGTATAAGCTTTCCATTTTTATGACTTTAGCTGTTCAGGCGTTTAGAATGGCAGCAGAACCATTCTTTTTTTCAATACATAAAAATGAAGATTCGAAAAATGTATATGCTAAGGTGATGAATTATTTCGTACTCGTATGTACCATTATTTTCTTGGGTGTTGTATTGCATTTAGGATTATTTGAATACATCCTAGGTGCGGGATATCGAGCTGGATTAGGAGTTGTGCCAATATTGTTATTAGCGAATTTGTTCTTAGGTATTTATATGAATCTCTCTATTTGGTACAAGGTGAGTGATAAAACCATTTATGGTGCATACATCACTTTTATTGGAGCGATACTAACCATAGTGTTAAACATTGTATTGATACCTACGATGGGTTATATGGGTTCTGCTTATGCTACTGCAATTTGCTATTTCGCAATGTCGGCAATTTGCTATTTCGCCGGACAAAAATATTACCATGTGCCCTATCAATTAAATATTGTATTTAAATATATCGTGTTGATGCTTGTGTTTTATGGAGTTTCCATAGTTTTGAAAAACGTAATCGCTTCATCTTCATTATTGATAAACCAAACGATTGATTCAGCATTATTCATTTTGTATGTAGGATATTCTTACCTACAATTCAACTCACTTCGAAAAAATTAAGGACATGAACGTGAAGATTATTAACCAATCTAAACACCCTTTACCAGCCTATGAAACTATTCATTCGGCGGGAATGGATTTACGTGCAAATATTGACGAGCCTATTCTATTAACAGCTATGCAAAGAGTGTTAATCCCAACAGGCTTATACATCGAATTACCACTAGGTTTTGAAGCTCAAATTAGACCGAGAAGTGGTTTGGCATATAAGCACGGCATAACCGTATTAAACTCACCAGGCACCATTGATGCCGATTACAGAGGTGAAATCAAGATATTGTTAATTAACCTTTCAAACGAAGATTTTAGCATTCAAGATGGTGAACGCATCGCCCAAATGATCGTAAGCGGACATGCCGTAGTGGATTGGGTACCCGTAGAAAGCTTATCTGATACCGACCGAGGTTCTGGAGGATACGGGCATTCTGGGGTATTGTAGCGAGTAATGGGTAGTGTGTATTGAGTAATGGGTAATAATTATACTCACTACTCAATACCCAATACTCATTACCCTTTTTTTTCTTATTTTTGTCCCTCTGACATTACAAAACACTACAAAAAATGAGAATAATCGTGCCAATGGCAGGAATGGGCAAAAGAATGCGCCCTCATACCTTAACAACTCCGAAGCCATTAATTCCAGTAGCAGGTAAACCAATTGTACAACGATTGGTAGAAGATATCACTAAAGTT
>JBIINK010000038.1:0-20826 GCA_044337515.1 Sphingobacteriales bacterium
CTATGTATTAAAACTCATAATTCATAATTCATAACTCACAATTCACCTCGTCTTACGCCGAGGCAGGCAACTCATAATTCCTAATTCCTAATTCCTAATTCAAAAAAGGTTATCTTTAAGAAAAACAAGCCATGAAAAAAGCACTCATCATCTTAATCGCATCACTGTTCGGGTGCTCTGCAAAGCAACAACCGCTCGAAACGGTAAAGAGTGTCGACATTAAGAGATATGCTGGTAAATGGTTCGAAATCGCTTCATATCCGCAACGATTCCAAAAGGGTTGTACTTGCACCACTGCAGAATACACCGCAACGAATGATGGCTATGTGATTGTCGAAAATTCTTGCAACAAGGATAGTGTGAATGGAAAAAAATCGGGCATTAAAGGAAAAGCATTTGTTGTAGAAAATTCGGGTAATGCAAAACTAGAAGTACAATTCTTCTGGCCCTTTAAAGGAAAATATTGGATCATCGATTTAGATAGTGATTATACTTACGCCGTAGTCGGTCACCCAAACCGCGAATACCTTTGGATACTATCCCGCACTCCACAAATGGACCAAGTCGTTTATGATGGCATCCTTGAACGTGTAAAAGCTAAGGGGTTTGATTTGGCGAAGTTGCAGGTAACGCTTCAGAGGTAACTCGTATTTCGTATTTCGTAACTCGAAAGTAGATATGTTAATTTCTCAATTCTAACATCTCAATTCTTTAAACTAATAAAAAAGCCCTGAATTCCTTCAAGGCTCTTCCTATTATTTACGCATCTGCACATTTACGCATTTGCACATTTGCACATTTACTTGACTTCTTCAAAATTCACATCCTGCACATTATCATCCGATGGTGCTGCTTGACCTGCGTCTGCTGCTCCACCTTCTGCGCCTGCTTCTTGTGTTGCTTTATACAACTCTTCTGATGCAGCGTTCCATGCGTTTGTTAATTCAATTTGTGCAGCATCTAATGCTTCGAAATCTTTTGCAGCGTGAGCATCTTTTAATTTTGTTAATGCCGCTTCAATTGCTTCTTTGTTAGTGCCTGATAATTTATCACCGTATTCTTTAATTTGTTTTTCGGTGTTGAAAATTAAGGAGTCAGCAGCATTTAATTTATCTACTTCCTCTTTTACTTTTCTGTCGCTATCTGCATTTGCTTCTGCTTCCTCTTTCATTTTCTTGATATCATCATCACTTAATCCAGAGCTCGCTTCGATACGAATTTTTTGTTCTTTACCTGTTCCTTTATCTTTTGCACTTACGTGTAAGATACCGTTCGCATCAATATCAAATGTTACTTCAACTTGAGGAACTCCTCTTGGTGCTGGTGGAATACCATCTAAATGGAATCTACCAATCGTACGGTTTCCATTTGCCATTGGGCGTTCACCTTGCAACACGTGTATTTCTACAGTTGGTTGAGAGTCTGAAGCCGTAGAGAATGTTTCCGAACGTTTAGTTGGAATCGTAGTATTCGATTCAATTAATTTCGTCATCACACCACCCATAGTTTCAATACCTAATGATAAAGGAGTAACGTCTAATAACAATACATCTTTTACATCACCAGATAATACACCACCTTGAATGGCTGCACCGATTGCAACTACTTCATCAGGGTTCACTCCTTTTGATGGAGCTTTACCGAAGAAACTTTCTACTGCGGCTTGTATCGCTGGGATACGAGTTGATCCACCTACTAAAATAATTTCATCGATATCTGATTTTTGATATCCTGCATTTTTCAATGCTTTTTCGCAAGGTGCAATTGTTCTTTTGATTAATGAATCTGCTAATTGCTCAAACTTCGCACGAGTTAAACTACGTACTAAATGTTTAGGCACTCCATCAATTGCTGTAACGTATGGTAAATTGATTTCTGAAGTTGATGTTGATGACAACTCAATCTTCGCTTTCTCAGCAGCCTCTTTTAAGCGCTGTAAGGCCATCGGATCTTTACGTAGGTCAATGTTCTCATCAGCTTTGAATTCGTCCGCTAACCAGTCTATAATCACTTGGTCGAAGTCATCACCACCTAAGTGAGTATCACCATCGGTAGATTTTACTTCAAACACACCATCACCTAAATCCAACACCGATACGTCATGCGTTCCACCACCACAGTCGAACACTACAATTTTCATATCCTTGTGTGCTTTATCTAAGCCATACGCTAATGCTGCTGCAGTTGGTTCGTTGATAATACGACGAACAGTTAAACCTGCAATTTCACCAGCTTCTTTGGTAGCCTGACGTTGAGCATCGTTGAAGTATGCAGGAACAGTAATTACTGCTTCTTTCACTTCTTGACCTAAATAATCTTCAGCAGTTTTCTTCATTTTTTGAAGAATCATTGCTGATAATTCTTGTGGAGTATACAAACGACCATCGATTTCAACACGTGGTGTGTTGTTTTCCCCTTTAACTACTTTGTAAGGTACACGTCCAGCTTCAGTTGTTACTTCGTTGAAGCTGTTACCCATAAAACGTTTAATAGAATAAATCGTTTTTGTTGGGTTAGTAATTGCTTGACGTTTCGCAGGATCACCTACTTTACGCTCTCCATTATCTGCGAATGAGGTAATAGATGGAGTTGTTCTTTTTCCTTCTGAGTTAGGAATTACTACTGGCTCATTACCTTCCATTACGGCTACGCATGAGTTCGTTGTTCCTAAGTCGATTCCAATAATTTTTGACATATTTTTATGGTATTTTTTCTTGTTAATTTTACTATTACCCCTTGTTCAATGCTTGTGCCAAACCTAATTTTCGGCAAAAAAAGCGACAAGGATACTGCTAAAACAAGAAAAACGACACTGTTGAGGTGTCGTTTTGTCATAAATCGTTAATAAATGATTAGTCTATCTAAAACCTAAGTCATTAGCCCCTGCTGCTCTTCCTACAATAGAATTGTTTTTCAATCCTGCTATAGAGTTAAGAGAAAGGTTGACTTGTTTGATATCGTTGAATTTCTTGCGTGTTCGTGAAGAGAAGATGCCTAATCCGCCATCTATATTGGTATACTCTGGAGTAACATCGCTTAAATTAACTGACGAATTATTGATTTCCATATAGGTGTCTAATTCTTCACCAGCAAATTCAAAATGGAATTCCAATGGAGCAACAAATACTCTTCGGTATGCGCTCGGCAATGGGTCTAAATGAATTTGCAGGTTAGTATAGAATGCTTGTCCAGATAAAATATAACTAATAGTACTATTGGTTTCATTTGCAGCAATTCGATTATTAGACATCAATTGCATATCAACTGAATCTAGGTAATCTTCACCAGTAGCATCATTTTGTACTCGGAAACGAAAACGTAATAGAGCAGAGAATCTCTTCCCATTTCTAGGAGCATTCCAAACCATAGTTTGCTTTTTGTATTCGGGTAATGATGCGGTTGGGGTTGGATTATACAAATCAATTTCTCGAGGTGTAGTTTTAAAACGCAAATCACCAACAATATTACAAGAAGCAGATGCGATGTATTTATGGTCTGATGCTCTGCGAACCATTACACGATAACTCGCCCAAACGGTGTCTTTATTTACTGCTGATAAATAACGTAATTTATAAGAAGGTGTAGCGTAAACTACATTATTGGATTGAAAAGTTCCTGGATCTTTCGCAAGATGTACAGTATCTAAACTAATACTATCTATGGCTACGCCAATGGCATTGAATGCATATAGCTTTACACTTAACGGGTAAGGGTATAGGTTCGAATCCAATACACTCCCAGCAGTATAAGCACTTCCGTCTTTATTTAAATACGCTTTATTTACTTTGATGTAATGAATCGAGTCTGACTTATTCAGCATACCGACAACGATAGGAATTTCTTTATAAGGCGCTGCTACTTCGAAATCGGTAGTACATGCGTTAAATAGCATTCCACTGATTAAAGCAACTAAAAGTAATTTTATGTTTTTCATTTCAAAAAATAGAAAGCGAATATAATAAAATAGAAAATAAGAATTGAGATTTTAGATATTAGATTTATGAATTAGGAATTAGGAATTAGGAATTAGGAATTTAAAGTTTAAAGTTTAGAATTTATTCCCGATAGCTAGCGGGATTAGATTTTGAAATTAGGTATTTGGAATTAGCCTGCCTGTCGTCAGACAGGGTAAATCGTAACATAAATGCAAAATGTTTATTTCTCAATTCTAATATCTCAATTCTGTTAGCTAAAAAAAAAGCCCTGAGTTTCCTCAAGGCTATTCTTATATTTTTCATCTGCACATTTACGCATTTACGTATCTGCACATTGAATTACTCTGCTTCTGGAGCTGCTGGAGCGTCAGTTACTGGAGATTCTGCTACTGGAGCGTCTTCTTTTTTCTTAGTTGTTTTTCCTCTTCTAGTAGTTGCTTTAGCAGCTTTTTTACCAGACTTTTCGTTCAACATTAATTCGTTATAATCTACTAATTCAATGAAACACATTTCAGCGTTATCACCCATACGATTACCAGTTTTGATAATACGAGTGTAACCTCCTGGACGGTCTGCTACTTTTTGAGAAATATCTCTGAACAATAAAGTAATTACTTCTTTGTTCTGTAAGTCAGCAAATACAGTACGACGATTAGTTGTAGTATCTACTTTAGATTTAGTAATCATTGGCTCAACATATTTACGTAAAGCTTTTGCTTTCGCTAATGTTGTAGTAATTCTTTTGTGAAGGAATAATGAACAAGCCATGTTCGCTAACATTGCTGCGCGATGTGGAGCTGTTCTTCCTAAGTGGTTAAATTTTTTACCGTGTCTCATTTTTTTCTTTTTTGTACATCCGTCTTTTTTGAGTTATTGGTTATTGAGTTACTGGTTATTGAGTTTAATCTAATAACCTATTAACATAATAACTTAATAACTATACTTAAGGGAAATGTGCATTTAACTTAATTATTAGTTATTCCCTCGCCGTCAATTAAAATGCGAGGCCGTTTATATTATTCTTCGTCTAACTTGAATTTACTCAAGTTCATTCCGAATGATAATCCTTTTGATTTCACTAACTCTTGAATTTCAGTTAATGATTTCTTACCGAAGTTTCTGAATTTTAACATATCAGCAACATCATAAGTTACTAAGTCAGCAAGAGTACGAATATCTGCAGCTTTCAAGCAATTTAATGCACGAACAGAAAGATCCATATCTACTAATTCAGTTTTTAAGATTTTACGCATGTGTAAAATTTCTTCATCAACTTCATTCGTTTGCTCTTTAGCTTGCGTTTCTAACATGATACGCTCGTCAGAGAACAACATGAAATGTTGAATTAAAATTTTAGCTGCTTCTTTTAATGCTTCTTCAGGGTGAATAGAACCATCAGTAGTAATATCTAAGATTAATTTTTCGTAATCTGTTTTTTGTTCTACACGATAGTTTTCGATGCTGTATTTTACGTTTTTAATTGGCGTAAAAATAGAATCGATTGCAATTACACCTACTGCTGCATTTTCAGATTTATTTTCTTCAGCTGCAACGTAACCGCGACCTTTACCTACTGTTAATTCCATTTCAAGCGTGATGCTTGAGTTCATATTACAAATAACTAAATCAGGGTTTAACACTGTGAAGTTATTTGAGAATTTAGTTAAGTCGCCAGCGCAGAATGCATCTTGACCTTTGATTACTGCGAATATTTTTTCAGAATCGCCGCTTTCGCCAGTTTTCTTAAAACGTACTTGCTTTAAGTTTAAGATAATATCTGTTACATCTTCTACAACACCTTTGATCGTAGAGAATTCGTGCGATACACCTGAGATTTTCACTGAAGTGATTGCAAAACCTTCTAAAGATGAAAGCAAGATTCTTCTTAATGCATTACCGATAGTAATACCGAAACCAGGTTCTAATGGACGAAACTCGAAAGAACCGTCGAAATCAGTTGATTTCTGCATGATAACCCTATCAGGTTTTTGAAATGCTAATATTGCCATTCTTAATTATTTTTAAATGATATATATTAAAATTGAATTTGTCGCTAAGTGTTTTCCTAGCGACAAATCAAATAGTATTATTATTTCGAATACAATTCGACAATTAGTTGTTCTTTGATGTTTTCTGGAATTTCAGAACGCTCTGGGTGGTTTAAAAATCTACCAACCATTGCTGAACGATCAAACTCTAACCAATTGTATTTATCAACTTTCGTTGTTGCAATTGCTTCTGTAATTGCTTCTAATGATTTAGATTTCTCACGAACTGCGATCACATCACCAGCTTTTAAAGCGTATGAAGGAATGTTTACTACATCTCCGTTTACTGTTACGTGTTTGTGAGATACAATTTGACGAGCTGCTCTACGAGAACCAGCAATACCTAAACGGTAAACTGTGTTATCTAAGCGACCTTCTAAGTACTTCAATAAGTTTTCACCTGTAATACCGTGTTTACGGTGAGCTCTATCGAATAAGTTAGCAAATTGTTTTTCTAATACACCGTAGATGTATTTAGCTTTTTGCTTCTCCATTAACTGCACAGCATATTCTGATTGCTTGCTACGTTTTTTCGATTGGCCATGTTGACCAGGAGGATAATTTTTTCTTTCTAACGCTTTGTCCGGACCATAAATAGCCTCACGGAACTTACGTGCAATTTTTGATTTTGGGCCTGTATATCTTGCCATTTTCTATTTGTTTAGTGGTTAATCTTAGCTACCTTTTGGGTAGTATAACAACTCTTGTTAATTCTTTTTTAATTGTTATTAAGTAATTATGTTATTGGTTATTTAGGCATATAAAAACCTAATAACTAAATAACCTATTAACTCAATAACTTAAACGCGACGTTTTTTCGGTGGACGGCAACCATTGTGAGGAAGTGGAGTGATGTCTTTAATTAAAGACACTTCAATTCCTACGTTTTGAATCGTACGAATTGCTGACTCTCTACCAGCACCTGGGCCTTTAACGAAAACTTCTACTTTACGTAAACCTAAGTCGTGAGCAACTTTACCACAATCTTGAGCAGCCATTTGTGCAGCATATGGAGTGTTCTTTTTAGAACCTTTGAATCCCATTTTACCTGCAGACGCCCATGATATTACTTGACCTTGAGTATTCGTCATCGAAATGATGATATTATTGAAAGTAGCATTAATGTGAGCTTGACCAACAGGCTCAATAACTACTACTCTTTTCTTTGCAACTTTTTTGTTTGACTTTGCCATGTTTAATTCTGTTTACTTAGTTGCTTTTTTCTTTCCAGCAACTGTCTTACGTTTACCTTTACGAGTACGAGAATTGTTCTTAGTACGTTGACCACGAACTGGAAGACCTTTACGGTGACGCAATCCACGGTAACAACCGATGTCCATTAAACGTTTGATATTCAATTGAACTTCTGAACGTAATGCACCTTCAACTTTGATACTATCATTGATGATGTTACGAATAGCTGTTAATTGATCATCCGTCCATTCTTGAACTTTAACATCATAACTGATACCAGCTTTATTTAAGATGTTCTGAGCGGTTTTGCGACCAACACCAAATATATAGGTTAAGCCGATTTCTCCTCTTTTGTTTTTTGGTAAATCAATACCTGCGATCCTTGCCATTTCTTAATATTATTTCTTAAGATTATATTTCTAATTTAAAATCAATATTACCCTTGACGTTGTTTGTACTTAGGGTTTTTCTTATTGATTACGTAAAGTTTTCCTTTACGACTGATAATTTTACAGTCGGCGCTTCTCTTTTTAATGGATGCTTTAACTTTCATTTCTTTATATTTTTATTATTTATACCTATACGTAATTCTTCCTTTTGTTAAGTCGTAAGGCGACATTTCTAATTTCACCTTATCCCCTGGGAGAATCTTAATATAATTCATTCTCATTTTTCCTGAAATATGTGCCACGATTTCGTGTCCATTTTCCAGCTCAACCAGAAACATTGCATTCGACAACGCTTCCTTGATCGTACCATCTTGCTCTATCGAAGCTTGTTTGGCCATTAATTATTTATTTTAGTTAATACTTCTTCTACAAAATCGAAAGACGATAAAATATCTGCTTTCCCTTTTCTTATTGCGATAGTGTGCTCAAAATGTGCCGACGCTAATCCGTCTTTCGTTTTGATTGTCCAACCGTCGTTCAATTGCCAAATGGCAGCTTTACCTAAGTTGATCATCGGTTCAATCGCAATCACTAATCCTTCCATCATCTTTAAACCGGTTCCACGTTTTCCGTAGTTCGGAACTTCTGGTTTTTCATGTAAGTGTTGACCAATTCCGTGGCCTACTAATTCTTTTACCACTCCGTAACCATGCTTCTCAGCGTGTTCTTGTACGGCAAAAGATACATCTCCCAATCTGTTTCCTACTACAGCTTTTTCAATCGCTTTGTATAAACTTTCTTTAGTTACCCTTAGTAGTTGCGAGATTTCTGGTGCTACTTCGCCAACTTCAAATGTATATGCTGAATCGCCATAATAACCATTCTTCAACACACCACAGTCGACGGAAATAATATCTCCATCTTTCAACACATCTTTTGTAGGTATACCGTGAACCACTACATCATTCACTGATAAACACAATGAATTGGGGAATGAACCGTAACCTTTAAAAGCAGGTATTGCTTGATGATCGAGGATAAACTCCTCCGCCCTTCTATCCAAATCAATTGGATTTATTCCGGGTTTAATCATCTTAGCTACTTCAGCTAATGTTTTTCCAACAAGTAAAGAACTCTCTCTAATTAGTTCGATCTGTTCGTTTGATTTATACTGAATCATCTCGAACAACTCTTATTATATGGCTGCAGCTCCCGCTGGAGTACGGCCTTTAATACGTCCGGTTTTCATCAAACCATCATAATGACGCATCAATAAATGACTTTCAATTTGTTGTAAGGTATCTAACACAACTCCAACCATGATTAGTAACGAAGTACCACCGTAGAAGTGAGCAAATTGTGTATTGATTCCCATGATAACAGCAATTGAAGGAAGTATCGCAACGATAGCTAAGAATACTGAACCTGGTAATGTAATTCTTGAAATTACAGAATCAATAAAATCAGATGTTTTCTTACCTGGCTTAATGCCTGGGATAAATCCGCCATTACGTTTCATATCATCAGCCATTTGGTTAGGATTAACCGTAATTGCTGTATAGAAATACGTAAATGCAATAATCATGAATGCAAACAACATGTTATAAGAAACTGAATTTGGGTTACCTAAATTCGATCCTACTGTTTGAGCAAATCCAGATTCTGGCATAAATGAAGCCAAAGTACCAGGGATGAACATAATTGCTTGCGCAAAGATGATAGGCATAACACCTGCTGAGTTTACTTTTAATGGGATGTACTGACGAACACCACCGTATTGTTTGTTTCCTACAATTCGTTTAGCATATTGTACAGGAATCTTACGAGTTCCTTGTACTAATAAGATGGTAAAGATTACTACGAATGCAAGGGCTCCAAGTTCAATGATGAATGGAATAAGACCACCACCGTTAACACTTAAACGAGATCCTGCTTCTGCAACAAATGCTAAAGGTAATTGAGCAATGATACCCACCATGATAATTAATGATGTACCATTTCCTAAACCTTTATCCGTGATGCGTTCACCTAACCACATTACAAACATGGTACCTGTAGTTAATACGAATATAGAAGAGATTGTAAATAATCCCTGGCTAATCATAATAGCTTCTTGAGGTACTTGAGTTTTAATATAACCTATTGCTTGACCAGCAGTAATAATGATAGTTAAGTAACGAGTAATTTGGTTCACTTTTTTACGACCGCTTTCACCTTCTTTCTGTAAACGTTGGAAGTAAGGGATTACGATTCCGAATAATTGAACTACGATAGACGCCGAAATATAAGGCATCACACCTAAAGCGAATACAGAGGCACGAGAAAACGAACCACCTGCAAACATATTCAACAATCCTAAAATACCGTCTTGACTTTTCTGAGTGTTAATCAACGCAGGGTCAACACCAGGCAATACGATAAATGAACCAACTCTATAAATTAAGAGTAATAGTAAGGTATTAAGAATCCTTACTCGTAGGTCTTCAATTTTGAAGATGTTGGTTAATGTAGATATAAATCTCTTCATGAATTACAATGTAACTGTCGTTCCACCTAATGCTTCTATTGCAGCTTTCGCTGTTGCTGTAAATGCGTGAGCGTTTACAGATAATTTTGCTTTTAACTCACCACGTCCTAGGATTTTAACCTTGTCTGATTTTGACATCAAACCATGGCTTTTTAAAATTTCTAGATCGATAGTTTGTAGCGAGAATTTCTCAGCAAGTGATTGTAAAACATCTAAGTTTACACCAACGTATTCTACGCGGTTGATATTTTTAAATCCAAACTTTGGAACTCTTCTTTGTAATGGCATTTGACCACCTTCGAATCCAACTTTAGTTGATGATCCTGAACGTGAGCCTGCACCCTTATGTCCACGTGTAGAAGTTCCACCTCTACCTGAACCTGTACCTCTACCAACTCTCTTACGGTTTTTTATTGATCCTTCAGCTGGTTTTAAATTCTCTAATTTCATCGTTGTTCAATTAATTCCCTATAGGGATAAACAATTAAATATTTTCTACTGTGATAAGATGATTCACTTTAGCAACCATTCCTAAAATTTGAGGAGTAGCTTCTACTTCAACAGTTGCGTTCATCTTGCGAAGACCTAAAGCAAACATTGTTGCTTTTTGCTTTACATTGCGGTCGATCACACTTCTTACTTGTGTAATTTTAATTTTTGACATATGCTTAACCGTTAAATACTTTATTTAATGAAACACCTCTATGTTGAGCAACTGTGATTGCGTCACGCATTAAAGCTAGAGCAGTTACAGTAGCCTTCACTACGTTATGTGGGTTTGATGAACCTTTTGATTTAGCCAAAACGTCTGTTACACCAGCACTCTCTAACACTGCACGCATTGCACCACCGGCAATTACACCAGTACCATGAGAAGCAGGCTTCAAGAATACGTATCCACCAGAATATTTACCATATTGTTCGTGAGGAACAGTTCCTTTGATAAGAGGAACTTTAATTAAGTTCTTCTTAGCATCGTCGATACCTTTAGTAATCGCTTCAGTTACCTCTTTTGCTTTACCTAAACCGTAACCTACTACACCGTTTTCATCACCTACCACTACGATAGCTGAGAAACTGAATGTACGACCACCTTTAGTTACTTTAGCAACACGTTGGATGCTAACTAAACGATCTTTAAGTTCGATATCAGTTGTTTTTACTCTTTTTATATTTGCTGTAGACATGTTCCTTTAATTAGAATTGTAAACCACCTTCTCTAGCACCTTCTGCTAAAGATTTAATTCTACCATGATATAAGTAACCGTTACGGTCGAATACCACTTGACTGATTCCTGCTGCAACAGCTTTTTCAGCGATAAGTTTACCAACCTGTTTAGATTGATCAACTTTATTAGATGCTGCATCTACTGTATCTTTTAAGCTTGATGCAGAAACGATAGTTTTACCGTTAGTGTCATCGATGATTTGCGCATAAATCGCTTTGTTACTTCTGTAAACAGAAAGTCTTGGGCGTTCTGTAGTACCCGCTAGTCTTAAGCGAATGCCTTTTTTGATTCTTAATCTTCTTGAAGATTTAATACTATTTGCCATGACTATAATTATTTTTTAGCTGCTGATTTACCTGCTTTTCTTCTCAATACCTCACCAGCAAACTTAATACCTTTACCTTTATATGGTTCTGGAGCTCTTAATGAACGAATCTTAGCAGCTACCTGACCGATTAATTGTTTGTCGATTGACTCTAAAATAATAGTAGGGTTCTGACCTTTATCTGCAGTTGTAGTTACCTTAATTTCTACTGGTAATTCAAATACAAAATGGTGAGAGTAACCTAATACTAAGTCTAAAGTATTCCCAGTGTTAGTAGCACGGTAACCCACACCTACTAATTCTTGAGTAACTTTATAACCTTGAGTAACACCGATAACCATGTTATTGATTAATGAACGGTATAAACCGTGCAATGCTTTGTGTCTTTTTTGTTCTGTAGGGCGTTGAACCAAGATTTGGCCATCTTCTACTTTAACGATCATATCTGGATCTACGTCTTGAGTTAATGTTCCTTTTGGACCTTTAACTGTAACAACGTTCTCCGGTGATACTGTCAACTCCACACCTTGTGGTAGAGCGATTGGTAATTTTCCTATACGTGACATTTCTTCTTCTTCCTCCTGATTAATAAATGTAACACAATACTTCACCACCCACGTTTTGTACGCGAGCTTCTTTGTCTGTCATCACACCTTTAGAAGTAGAAATGATTGCTATTCCTAATCCGTTTAATACTCTCGGCATGTTGCTCATGTGAGCATAATTTCTCAAACCAGGTTTACTGATTCTTGTTAATTTCCTGATTGCCGAAGTTTTAGTAATTGGGTGGTATTTCAAAGCGATTTTTATAGTGCCTTGAACACCAGCATCCTCAAACTTGTAATTCGCAATATATCCTTTATCAAAAAGAACTTTTGTGATTTCCTTTTTGATATTAGATGCAGGAACCTCGACAACCCTATGGTTGGCCTTGATGGCATTCCTTACTCTTGTAAGATAATCTGCTATTGGATCTGTAGTCATTATTTTTTGTTAATTCTATATTAAAACTAAAATTTAGCGGACGGCAAAGATAGTAATTTATTTGTGCCTTTCCACTAAATTTTCAATATTTCTTACTCTGAGCCTTACCAGCTAGCTTTTTTCACACCTGGGATTTTACCAGCAAGGGCCATATCTCTGAAAAGAACCCTTGAAATTCCAAACTGACGCATGTATCCACGTGGACGACCTGTCAGTTTGCAACGATTGTGTAAACGTACTGGACTTGCATTTTTTGGAAGTTTGTCCAAACCTGCATAATCACCAGCAGCTTTTAAGTCAGCTCTCTTTTGAGCGTATTTATCAACAAGCCTTTTGCGTTTTACTTCGCGAGCTTTTATACCTTCTTTAGCCATTATTAATTGTTTATTGTTTGGTTTTTAAATGGTAATCCGAATTCTTTCAATAATTCCAACGCTTCTTTATCTGTACCTGCAGTAGTTACGAATGTAATATCCATACCCATGATTTTATTGATTTTATCAATGTCAATCTCTGGAAAGATAATTTGTTCAGTAACGCCTAAGGTATAGTTTCCACGACCGTCGAAACCTTTATCGTTGATTCCTTTGAAATCACGAATACGTGGTAATGCTACAGAAATCAAACGATCTAAGAACTCATACATTTTTCTATCGCGAAGTGTAACACGAACTCCAACAGGTACGTTTTTACGTAATTTGAAGTTAGAGATATCCTTTTTCGATTTTGCTGAGATGGCGCGTTGACCAGTAATCAATGTCATTTCTTCCACTGCGTTGTCGATTAATTTCTTATCAGAAACTGCCGCTCCAACACCTTGGTTGATACAGATTTTAGTCAAACGTGGCACTTGCATCACGCTTTTATATTGAAACTTTTCTTTTAAAGAAGAAACTATTTCCTCTTTATACTTGTTTTTTAATCTAGGTACGTAAGCCATTATTTAATCACCTCCCCTGAGTTTTTAGCAACCCTTACCAATTTTCCAGCTTCATCGTGTTTTCTACCAACACGAGTTGCTTTACCTGACTTAGGGTCAATTAACATAACATTTGAAATATGCATAGGAGCTTCTTTCTTAATGATGCCACCTTCTGTATTTGTTGCATTTGGTTTAGTATGTTTAGATACTAAGTTTAAGCCTTCTACAATAACTCTTTTGGTAGTCATGTTAATGCTTAATACTTTACCTTGTTGCCCTTTAGAATCACCAGCAATAACTTTTACGGTATCACCTTTGCGGATATTTAATTTAGGCTGTGTGTTATTTTTTCTTTCCATGATTATAATACCTCCGGAGCTAATGAAACAATTTTCATGAATTGCTTTTCACGCAATTCTCTTGCAACTGGACCAAAAATACGAGTACCTCTCGGTTCGTCGTTTGCGTTTAATAAAACGGCAGCGTTATCATCGAAACGAATATAAGATCCATCTTTACGACGAACTTCTTTTTTCGTACGAACAACTACTGCTTTTGATACAGTACCTTTTTTGATGTTACCTGAAGGTATAGCGTTTTTCACAGTTACTACGATTTTGTCTCCTAAAGAGGCATATCTTTTACCTGTTCCGCCTAACACTCGGATACATAGTACTTCTTTGGCACCGCTGTTATCTGCAACAGTAAGCCTTGATTCTTGTTGTATCATGATTATTTAGCCCTTTCTAAAATTTCTACTACTCTCCAACGCTTATTTTTACTCAGAGGACGAATTTCTGCGATGCTTACAGTGTCACCAATGTTGCACTCATTTTTTTCGTCGTGAGCCATAAATTTGGTAGTCGTTTTAACGAACTTACCATAGATCGGGTGTTTTACTTTACGTTCGATCGCAACGGTAACAGATTTCTCCATTTTGTTGCTCACTACTTGCCCGATTCTTGTCTTTCTTAAATTTCTTGTTTCCATTTCGTGAATCAATTTCTACAGCTTAAGCTTCGATAGCTTTCGCTTCGCGTGCTTTAAGTTCTGTATTTAATTTAGCGATTGTCTTTCTTAAAACGCGGATTTGCATTGGGTTTTCCAAAGCAGACACAGCATGACCAAACTTAAGTTTCGTTAAGTTAGCACGTTCTTCTGTGATCCTGTCTTTAATCTCTTCTAATGAGAGTTCTTTAATTTCTGCGTATTTCATCTCTTTGATTTTTTACATTCAGAGGGTTGCCGTTGATACACCGGATTCCATGAATAGTTTTTTATGCCTCTTCGTAATCTCTACGTACTACAAATTTGGTTGCTACTGGTAATTTTTGAGCTGCTAAACGTAAAGCTTCTTTTGCTGTTTCTAATGAAACACCATCTGCTTCGAATAACATTCTACCAGGGCTTACTGGAGCTACCCAATATTCTGGGGCACCTTTACCCTTACCCATACGAACCTCTGCAGGTTTTTTCGTAATCGGTTTGTCAGGGAAAATACGAATCCAAACTTGACCTTCACGTTTCATAAAACGTGTAACGGCAATACGAGCTGCTTCGATTTGACGGCTGGTAATCCAGCATTCTTCTAAGGTTTTAATACCGAACGATCCAAATGCTAAGGTAGTTCCGCGTTTCGCGTTACCTTTCATTTTGCCTTTCTGCATTTTTCTGAACTTCGTTCTTTTTGGTTGTAACATAACTTTACCTATTATTTCAGGTTAACAATCCTTTAAATTATTTTGAAGATTTTCTTTGGCCACCACCACCTCTACGATCATTGTTTCCACCTCTCTTATCACCTCTACGATCGTTTCTGTCTGGACGGTCATTTCCACCTTCTCTTTGTTTAGTGTTAGCGGCTGCGCCGATGTTCGGAGATAAATCTCTCTTACCATATACTTCACCTTTACAGATCCATACTTTAACACCTATCTTACCGTAAGTGGTAAGCGCCTCTGCTAATGCGTAATCGATGTCGGCACGTAACGTGTGTAACGGAACACGTCCCTCCTTGTACTGTTCAGTACGAGCCATTTCAGCTCCACCTAAACGACCAGCAGTCATTATCTTAATACCTTCAGCACCCATTCTCATGGTTGAAGCTATCGAAGTTTTCATTGCACGACGGAAAGAAATACGTGCTTCTAATTGCTTAGCTACACCGTCTGCTACTAATTGAGCATCTAATTCCGGACGTTTAATCTCGAAGATGTTGATTTGTACATCTTTCTTCGTGATTTTTTTCAATTCTTCTTTGATTTTATCTACTTCTTGACCGCCTTTACCAATAACGATTCCCGGACGAGCCGTGTGAATAGTAATGGTGATGCGCTTCAATGTGCGTTCGATAACTATTTTTGCAATACCGCCTTTAGCGATACGTGCGTGGATATACTTACGAATTTTTTCGTCTTCAACTAACTTATCAGCGTACTTATTTCCACCAAACCAATTAGAATCCCAACCTTTGATGATTCCTAATCTATTTCCTATCGGATGTGCTTTTTGTCCCATTTCTAATCTTAGTTAGCGTTAGATATTTTACTGTCAACTACCATAGTTACATGGTTAGAACGTTTGCGAATACGGTATCCTCTACCTTGTGGTGCAGTACGTAGGCGCTTTAATTGACGACCACCATCTACCATCACACTCTTTACGTATAATTCGCTGTCTTCCATACGAACTCCTTCGTTTTTCGCTTGCCAATTAGCAATCGCAGATAGAAGAAGTTTTTCAACTCTTTTAGATGCTTCTTTAGGGTTGAATTTTAGAATATGTAAAGCATGTTCTACTTTTTGTCCACGGATCAAATCGACCACTAAACGCATCTTTCTTGGAGACGTCGGACAATCATTTAATTTTGCTATTGCTTCCATTGTTCTTATTTCTTTTTATCTCCACCATGACCTCTGAATGTACGAGTTGGGGCAAACTCACCTAATTTGTGACCTACCATGTTCTCTGTAACATACACTGGGATGAATTTATTACCATTGTGTACTGCAAATGTGTGACCAACGAAATCTGGAGAGATCATTGATCTTCTTGACCAGGTCTTAATTACCGACCTCTTAGTTGTTTCATTCATAACATCGACTTTTTTGCCTAATGTATGATCGATATACGGTCCTTTTTTAATTGAACGAGCCATTATTTCTTCCTTCTTTCAATGATGTAACGATTTGACGATTTCTTTTTGTAACGAGTCTTAAAGCCTTTAGCTAAAACACCAGTTCTCGAACGTGGGTGACCACCTGAAGCTCTACCTTCACCACCACCCATTGGGTGATCGACAGGGTTCATCGCTACTGGACGAGTTCTAGGACGACGTCCTAACCAACGTTTTCTTCCCGCTTTACCTAATCTTTCGATTTGGTGATCCGAGTTAGATACCGTACCAATGGTAGCGATACAAGTTGAAAGAATCATACGAGTCTCACCTGAAGGCATCTTCAAGATAGCATATTTGCCATCTCTTGCTGCCAGCTGTGCGTAAGAACCTGCACTTCTTGCAAATTTACCACCTTGACTAGGGTTCAACTCTACGTTGTGAACCAAAGTACCCAAAGGAATATTCTTTAACGGCATTGCGTTACCTACTTCTGGAGCAGAACCTTCGCCACTAATAATTTTCGTTCCAACTTTTAATCCTTCTGGAGCAAGAATATATCTTTTCTCTCCATCAGCATAATGCAATAATGCAATACGTGATGTACGATTTGGATCGTATTCTATAGTAGCAACCACTGCTGGAATACCACTTTTATCTCTTTTGAAGTCGATGATACGATAAGATTGCTTGTGACCACCACCAATGTAGCGCATCGTCATCTTACCTGAACCGTTACGACCTCCGGATTTCTTATGTTTAACTACCAGCGATTTTTCAGGAACGTTTGTGGTGATATCTGAATTATCAACAGAAACTCTGAATCGTGAACCTGGCGTTACCGGTTTATATCTTTTAACTGCCATAACCTATTTAGATGTTATTATAAAAGTCTATTGTGTTACCTTCTGCCAACTCTACAATCGCTTTTTTCACGCGACCTGTTGTACCTACTACTACTCCATTTTTCGTTCCACGAGATTTTGCTTTCCCTGGTGTGATCATGGTGTTCACAGACACTACTGATACGTTGAACATTGCCTCAACAGCATTTTTGATTTGTATTTTGTTAGCTTTTTTATCTACTACGAATGCATATCGATTAAGCTTTTCGCCCATCGCAGCTACTTTTTCCGTAAGTATTGGTTTCTTTAAAATTTCCATATCTCTACTTACTTACTAAATGAATCCTCAATTGATTTAACTGAACTTGCTGTCAATACCAATTTATCAGCATGTAATAAATCGTAAGTATTGATGTCTGAAGCTGTGATTACTTTCGACTTCTGTAGGTTTCTGCTTGATAAGTATAAATTCTCATCGATGTTTGCAGTTACCATTAAAGCTTTAGTATTGTTTAACTTCAAATTGCTAACCAAGTTGATGAAGTTCTTAGTCTTAGCAGTTTCAAATGTGAAATCTTCTAAAACTACGATGTCGTTATTTTTAGCTTTATAGCTTAATGCCGACATACGTGCTAATGCTTTCATTTTCTTGTTTAACTTGAAGTTATAATCACGTGGTTGTGGACCAAAAATACGGCCTCCACCTCTAAAAAGTGGACTTTTAATACTTCCTTTACGTGAACCACCAGTACCTTTTTGTTTGTGTAACTTTCTAGTTGAACCTGATATTTCGTTACGTTGTTTTGATTTATGTGTTCCTTGACGTTGGTTAGCTAAATATTGCTTAACGTCTAAGTAAATTGCATGATCATTTGGTTCTATACCGAAAATGGCGTCGGAAAGAGTAACCTTGTTACCTGTTTCTTTTCCTTCAATGTTTAATACCTTTAATTCCATCGCTTATTTCTCTAGTATTACGTATGAACCTTTTGCACCTGGAACCGAACCACTAACTACTAGTAAGTTCTTATCTGGATACACTCTTAAAATTTCTAAGTTTTGAATCTTCACGCGATCACCACCCATACGACCAGCCATACGCATTCCTTTGAATACTCTTGACGGCCAAGATGAAGCTCCTAATGAACCTGGTGCACGTAAACGATTGTGCTGACCGTGAGTTTGACCACCCACACCGGCAAAACCATGACGTTTTACAACCCCTTGGAAACCTTTACCTTTTGAAGTTCCAACGATGTCGATTAGATCACCTTCGTTGAATAAGTCCACGTTTAATACGTCACCAACTACTTTAGTCTCTACAAAATGCTTAAACTCCACCAACTTGCGTTTAGGTGTAGTTCCTGCTTTTGCAAAATGACCTTTCATCGGTTTCGAAGTGTTCTTCTCCTTCTTTTCATCATAAGCCAATTGAATGGCTTCGTAGCCGTCTTTCTCGACGGTTCTTACTTGCGTAACAACGCAAGGACCTGCTTGTATAACCGTACAAGGAATGTTCTTCCCGTCTGCGTTAAATAAGCTAGTCATTCCTACTTTTTTACCAATTATTCCTGACATTTTGTTTTGTTTTAACATCCATCGAAGTGTAGGGCACTTCGTTCAAGATGTGTATTTAATTATTTATTACTTTTTACTATTTATTATACTTTGATTTCTACCTCTACCCCACTTGGTAATTCTAACTTCATTAAGGCATCAACCGTTTTTGAAGTTGAGCTATAGATATCCAATAATCTCTTGTAAGAACATAATTGGAATTGCTCTCTAGCTTTTTTGTTTACGTGTGGTGAACGTAATACAGTGAAGATTTTCTTCTCTGTTGGCAAAGGAATCGGGCCACTTAAAACTGCGCCTGTCGCTTTTACCGTCTTAACAATTTTCTCAGCAGATTTATCTACCAAGTTGTAATCGTAAGATTTTAATTTAATTCTAATTCTTTGGCTCATTTTGTTTTTTAATTTTTACTTGTTTTGGATTTCGAATTAGAGCTATTAGCAACTCGATTTCCTATTAATTTGCACATCTGCGCATTTACGCATTTGCACATTTACATTTATGCATTTACTGATTTCCCTTTAACTTTCGCGATTACTTCCTCTTGAACGTTTCTTGGTGCTTCAGCGTAGTGATCAAATTCCATTGTAGAAGTTGCACGTCCAGAAGTAATCGTACGTAATTGAGTTACGTAACCAAACATTTCCGAAAGTGGAACTTGAGCTTTGATAACTTGAGATCCAGCACGAGTATCCATTCCTTGTAATTGACCTCTACGACGATTCATATCACCAATTACATCTCCCATGTTTTCTTCAGGAGTTAAAATTTCAACTTTCATGATTGGCTCCATTAACACTGGCTTAGCTTTTGGTAAAGCTTCACGGAATGCTGAACGAGCACAGATTTCAAATGACAATGCATCTGAATCGACTGCGTGGAATGAACCATCAATCAAACGTACTTTCATGCTTGATAAAGGATAACCTGCTAACACACCATTTACCATGGCAGCTGCGAAACCTTTTTCTACTGAAGGGATAAATTCACGTGGAATAGAACCACCTGTAATTTCGTTTACAAATTGTAAACCACCTTTTTCATAATCAGCATCAATTGGAGAAATAATCACTTGGATATCCGCGAATTTACCACGACCACCAGTTTGTTTCTTATATGTTTCTCTGTGTGAAATTGTACCAGTGATTGCCTCTTTGTAAGCTACTTGAGGTGCACCTTGGTTTACTTCAACTTTGAATTCTCTTTTCAAACGATCCATCAAGATATCTAAGTGAAGCTCACCCATACCTGAGATAACTGTTTGACCAGTTTCTTGATCCGTTTGAACACGGAATGTAGGATCTTCTTCAGCTAATTTGCCCAATGCGATACCTAATTTATCAACGTCAGCTTGAGTTTTAGGCTCAATAGCTAAACCGATAACTGGCTCTGGGAAATTCATAGATTCTAAAACGATAGGATTTTTCTCATCACAAAGTGTATCACCTGTTTTGATATCTTTAAATCCAACTACTGCTGCAATATCTCCAGCTCCAACATTTGGAATTGGGTTTTGCTTATTAGCGTGCATTTGGAAGATTCGAGAGATACGCTCTTTGTTTTCAGAACGTGTGTTGTAAACATATGAACCTGCGTCCAAGTTACCTGAATACACACGGATAAAACATAAACGACCTACGAAAGGATCCGTTGCAATTTTAAATGCTAATGCTGCAAATGGTTCTTTAACGTCTGGTTTAACTAAAATTTCAGCACCAGTGTCTGGGTTAGTTCCCAA
>JBIINK010000083.1:0-5920 GCA_044337515.1 Sphingobacteriales bacterium
GTGAAGTAATACTATGAAATATGAAAAAAGCTGAAAACATCACGATTAAGCGGAGCGAAGCGTAGCTAATTGTAGAAGGTAGAACTGTCGAAGGGTCGAAGGGTCGAACTGTCGAACTGTCGAAGGGTCGAACTGTCGAAGGGTCGAACTGTCGAAACGTCGAACTGTAGAAGTGTAGAATTGTAGAACTGTAGAATTATCTAATTACGATTTTCTATTTTTTTATCTCGAGGTACGAGGTACGAACTACGAGGTACGAACTACCGTATACAACAACTTAGAATTTAGAACTTAGAATTTAGAACTTATAAATAACATATTATTGAGTAAATTCGCCTCATGCATCCAAACTCACATACTGACACCATCGTAGCACTAGCCACACCAACCGGTGCTGGAGCTATAGGTGTTATCCGATTATCGGGTACAGAAGCCATTAGCATTTGCAATAAGGTTTTTAGAGGGAAGGATTTGTTAGCGCAGGCTACGCATACTTTGCATTTTGGAAGTATTGTGGATGGTGATGCCATCATTGATGAGGTATTGGTGAGTTTATTTGTTGCGCCTCGCTCCTACACGCGTGAAAATGTTGTAGAGGTTTCTTGCCATGGTTCTTCGTATATTATTGATAAGCTGATTCGTTTGTTTGTGAAGTGCGGTGCGCGTTTGGCGAAGCCCGGTGAGTTTACCATGCGTGCTTTTTTAAATGGGCAGTTGGACTTATCGCAAGCGGAAGCCGTTGCCGATTTAATTGCTTCGAGTTCTGAAGCATCACATAAGGTAGCGATGCAGCAAATGCGTGGTGGCTTTTCTGGTGAGCTGAAGAAATTGCGTGAGGAACTAATAAATTTTGCTTCCCTCGTGGAACTGGAACTCGATTTCTCGGAAGAGGATGTGGAGTTTGCCAATAGAGATCAAATGAAAACCTTAATTGAAAAGATTGTAGTGGTGCTGAAACGCCTCATTAAATCGTTTGAATTAGGGAATGTGATAAAAAAAGGAGTACCTGTGGTTATTGCCGGTAAACCAAACGTAGGTAAATCGACCTTATTGAACGCCTTACTCAATGAGGAGCGCGCTATTGTATCGGAAATCGCCGGGACAACTCGTGATACCATTGAGGATGAAATTAGCATACAGGGCATCTCCTTTCGTTTTATAGACACCGCTGGTATTCGCGATACTGAGGATATAATTGAAGCCAAGGGTGTGGAACGCACGTTCGAAAAAATCAACCAATCGGCCATCATCTTGTATTTGTATGATGCGCACGAAACGTACGGACATGAGCTCGATCAAATAAAAACCGACTTAGAGCTTATCACCACTAAAAACAATTCGCAACTATTACTTGTGGCTAATAAAAGTGATAAAGGTAATCACGCCATACACCCGGAAAGCCTTACCATATCGGCCTTACAAGGTATCGGCATCCCTGAGCTGGAATTAAAACTCCTGGACATGATCCACTATTCGGAGAATGCCAATGAAACCATATTAACCAACATCCGCCACGTAGAAGCCTTACAAAAAACCTGCGAGGCCTTAGAACGTGTTCTCGATGGCATCGAAAACCCCGTGACCTCCGACTTCCTCGCCATGGACATCAAACAAGCCCTCCACTACCTCGGCGAAATTACCGGCTCGATTAGTACGGATGATTTGTTGGAGAATATATTTAGCAAGTTTTGCATAGGAAAGTAACAGCTGCGCTGAATATGTTAATATGTTAATGGGATAATATGTTAATGAAATTTGAACAACATGTCCCGCTCGTGCGGGATTAGCAAATTTGAACAATTTGAACAATTAATTTACATCTGCACATCTACGCATTTTCGCATCTGCACATTTTCGCATTTTCGCATTTGCACATTTACTAATCTGCACATTTGCATACCCCGGAGGGGTTTCCAAATAATTTGTTAATATGTTAATGAGATAATATGTTAATAAATTTGAACAATGAGTTAAATTGAACAATTTGGACAAATATTATTCTCGAAATTCTAAAAAACTTACAATTTAAAACTAAAAAAAGTATCTTTATTTTATGAGTGATTTAGATAAAATCAAAGAGCTACTTATAAAATTCAGAGATGAGCGAGATTGGGAACAATTCCACAATCCTAAAGATTTGGCGATGGCCTTATCTATTGAATCGGCTGAGTTGTTGGAGGTTTTCTTGTGGAAAAACCCTGAAGATGCAAACCTCGAAAAAGTAAAGGAAGAATTAGCTGATGTATTTGCTTATGCTATACTTCTCTCCCATCATTATAATATTGACATCATAAAAATTGTAGAGGATAAAATTTCACAGAATGCTTTAAAATATCCTGTGGAAAAAGCGAAAGGGAAATCCGATAAGTACAACGAATTATGATCATCTATCAGGAGAACAAAAACACCTTTATGAATCACGTTCGTGAAAGTCAAATCGACTACATCATTCACGATAATTTCCAGAAAAAATTAGGTCGTCATACCAGTAAAAACGAAGTGCTTTCATGGAAGAATTCTATGCAATACATGCGTAATGTGTTGGATGACCCTGAAATACCTAATGACGCAAAAATCAGTATAGAATGCCAAGTACCCAATACCAGTAAGCGTATTGACTTTATTATATCTGGAAAAAACGAAGACAAAAACGATTGTGCGGTAATCATTGAATTAAAACAATGGGAAACTGCAAAGAGTACTAATATGGATGGTGTTGTTGAAACCTATGTAGGGAATGCAGTTCGAACAGTTAGCCACCCAAGTTACCAAGCTTGGAGTTATGCTGAATTATTGAATGGTTTTAACGAAGAAGTTTACAATAATAACATCACCTTACAAGCTTGTGCATTTTTACATAATTGCGAAAATGCAGAGGACCTTAAAAGCCCATTCTACGATCGGTACTTAACACTTGCTCCTCTTTTTATTAAAGAAGATGTAATCAAGCTATCTAATTTTATTAAGAAATATGTTAAGCATGGCGACACAACGAATATCATGTATCGTATCGAAAATGGACAAATTCGTCCATCAAAAACTCTTGCAGATAGTATCAATAAAATGATTAGTGGGAATGAGGTTTTTGTGATGATTGATGATCAGAAGATCATGTTTGAGTATGCAAAAAAAATCATTGCTGAATCTACTGCTAAAAAGAAAAATGTGATTGTGATAAAAGGTGGACCGGGAACAGGGAAATCGGTGGTGGCTGTGCAATTATTAGCAACCCTAACCAAAGAAAGAAAACTAGTGCAGTACGTGAGTAAGAACTCCGCTCCACGTGAAGTATATGCAAGCAAATTATCTGGCTACCATGGGAAGACCTGGGTAAATAGTCTTTTCAAAGGCAGTGGCTCTTATGTTAATGAAGAAAGTAATAAATTCGATGCACTGATTGTCGATGAAGCGCATCGATTAAATTATAAGAGTGGATTGTACGGTAATCTTGGTGAAAATCAAATAAAAGAAATTATTGAAGCCAGCAAGTGCGCTGTTTTCTTTATTGATGAAGACCAACGTGTAACCATGAACGATATTGGCAGAAGCGAAGAAATTGAACTTTGGGCAAATAGACTTGGTGCTAAAATACATTTCGGACAATTAGAAAGTCAGTTTAGGTGTAATGGTAGCGATGGCTATATCGCTTGGTTAGATAATATGCTAGGCATCCGCCCTACTGCAAATTTGGACATTAAGGAATTAGCGTATGACTTCCAAGTAATGGATAGTCCGAACGAATTACAAGAAAAAATAGTTGCGTTAAATTCAATTAATAATAGAGCTAGAACGGTTGCAGGGTATTGCTGGCCATGGAATTCTAAGAAAGATAAAAATGCGATGGACATTGTTATCGAAGAACACAGTTTTGCTAAACAATGGAATCTCACACAAGATGGAATGCTTTGGATTATTAGTCCGGAATCGGTTAACCAGATTGGCTGTATACATACTTGCCAAGGCTTAGAAGTAGACTATGTTGGAGTACTTATGGGCAACGACTTAGTAATCAGAAATGGTGAATGGGTTTGCCAATCAAACAACCGAGCCCGATCTGACAAAAGCGTTTTCGGCATGAAAAAACTTTTAAAAGAAAACCCAACCAAAGGTCAAGAAATGGCCGATCTAATTATTAAAAACACATACCGCACTCTAATGACTCGTGGTATGAAGGGTTGCTATGTTTGGTCGGTTGATGAGGAGACACAGGTGTGGTTGAAGGGGTTGGTGAGGTAAGGGTATGCGTGTAGGCGATGTTGCCTTGTGTTGCACCTATGGCAAGGCAATATTGCTTACACGCTGTTTTAGGTTGGTACTTATAGATGAACATTCTCTAAATATTTTTTAATGTATTCTTGAGGTAAATCATTTTCATAGGCTCCTTTAATAATTTTTGAAACATAGTCATCAGCTGGAGGAACTGAAATTATATTATCGGAGATACAGGTGTATGCTTTAAATGTGAATTGGGGGTTTTCGTTTTTATTATTGTCAGTTTGAATCTGTATTTCTGTTTTCACATATCCTTTTTCATATTCATTTATAAATTCATCTAGTTTTTCTTCCAAAATCAAAATTGCTACGCCTTCTACAATGCCATTTTCTGTTTTTATTAAATTCGCTTTTGATGTACCATCGGTACTTCTTTTATTGTATGTAAACTCATATCCTTTCAATGAGCATCTTTCCCGTTGTAAATAGTTTTCATCTATATCAGAGAGTCTAGTTCTTAATTGTTCTTCTAGCAAATTCGAACCATAAACAAAGTACCAAACATGTTTAAATCCTGCAATATCATCCATCTTTATAATAAATTTACTTCTTAGATGTAATTCATTGTTGAGTAGTCTTTCCTTGTAATTTTCAACAAACGTTTTTATCGTTTCTAACATTAAGTCTCGATTTAACCGCCATTCTCCATTATCTTCGAAGTATATCGAATTTTGTTTAGTGTTCTTATTGGATTCATTAGAAATAATCACATCGTTTTCCAAAGTTCTAGCTTCATGAACGAGACCACACCTTATATTTTCATAAAATATTTGAATCTTATTATTGCTGACAAAATGCTGATTAAACAATTTGTCTGACCTTAAAAAAGATTTTAAAAGTCGAATCCCTGAATAATATTCATTCGGAGTTAGACCTTCTTTTTGTATTCTATAAATTTTTCCAAGCTCAAAAGCGGCTAGAAATTCTAAAAGCACAACTGAAATTAAAGCTATAGAAAATCCTTCACCTTCATTTTTTTTTATTGATTTTATTCTTTCAATAGGATTGAAAAAGCGACTGTAAATACGGTCTTCAAATACTTGATTAGCCGTTGGCCAATTATCGTTTGAAAAGAGTAACTGAGGTCTTAAAATTTTCCAATTTGCTACGGTAAAATCCTTTGCTATTTTAATGCTGTCTTTCATTAATAATTTATTTCTTACCCCATTCTTTTTCTAATTCGTCAACAATATTCAACATGACTTCAAAAAGCAACTCTTGCCTTGTTAAAGTCTGGTTTATCAATTTCCCGATTGAGGGATAAAAGTCATATTTATTAATATAATCTATTTCATTATCATAGATCTTCTTCAACTCAATAACTAGCCAACTAAGTGCAGAGGCATGTTCAGAAAATACAACTATATCGCCTTCGTGGTAATTTCTGTTTTTATCCTTCGTAATAATTAAATTTGCTCCTCCAAATTCTGGAAACTTGTTAGGAAATTTTCCACTTTCAATTAGCGTACGCAATTTATCAAGCTCTTTCATTTCAAGAATATCTTAGTTTGTTAATAGTTCGTTTTTTACTAGCCTGTAACGTTTTCGGGCTTGGCGAAGGTGGCGATTTCCACCACAAATGCTGATGCGGAGAACCAAATTTTGATTAACCACAAATGTGTCTGCGGAGCACTGAACCGCCACTTTT
>JBIINK010000039.1:0-20440 GCA_044337515.1 Sphingobacteriales bacterium
TTACGAATATATCTTTGAAATGGATGCCGACTTTTCTCACAATCCAGATGATTTAGTTCGTTTACGCCAAGCTTGTATAAATGGTGCAGAACTTGCCATTGGTTCAAGATACATAACTGGTGTTAATGTAGTGAACTGGCCGATGAGTAGAGTAATTTTATCTTTCTTCGCCTCTAAATACGTACAGTTTATTACCGGTATGCCAGTGAACGATGCTACCGCAGGATTTAAATGCTACAAACGAATTGTACTCGAAACTATAAAATTAAACAAAGTGAAGTTTGTTGGTTATGCCTTTCAAATTGAAATGAAATTCACCACTTGGAAATTTGGCTTTAACATTCTCGAAGTACCTATTATTTTCACCGACCGTAGTGAAGGTACAAGTAAGATGTCTAAAGGAATAATTAGAGAAGCCGTTTTTGGAGTTCTTCAAATGAAATTCAATAGCTTCTTTATAAAATATAAACGCAAGAATTAATTCCGTATTTTTAGAAATGAATCCAATTCTCGATCCGAATGCCGATAATTTAGATAATTCTGAAAAGGATATTGAAAAGGTATTACGCCCTTCTGCCTTTGATGATTTTACAGGGCAACATAAGATCGTAGAAAACATAAAGATATTTGTAGAGGCTGCTAAACGTAGAAAAGAAGCACTCGACCATGTTCTCCTACACGGCCCTCCTGGCTTAGGCAAAACAACCTTATCTTATATCATAGCCAACGAACTTGGTGTAAGTATTAAAGTTACTTCTGGACCTGTTTTAGATAAACCTGGCGACTTAGCTGGACTATTAACAAACCTTGAAGAAGGTGATATATTATTTATCGATGAAATTCATCGTTTAAGCCCTGTGGTTGAAGAGTATTTATATTCTGCAATGGAGGATTATAAAATAGATATCATGCTAGATTCGGGACCTAATGCGCGTTCAGTACAAATTAGCTTGAACCCTTTCACTTTAATAGGCGCAACAACTCGTTCCGGATTATTAACCTCCCCTTTACGAGCTCGATTTGGAATTAATGCTCGTTTAGAATATTACGATTCAAAATTACTTACTGATATTGTACTCCGTTCTTCAGATATTTTAAAAACTCCAATCACCGAAGAAGGTGCTTATGAAATTGCTCGTCGAAGTAGAGGTACACCTCGTATTGCTAACGCATTGCTTCGTAGAACGCGTGACTTTGCGCAAATAAAAGGGAATGGAGAAATTGATACAAACATCGCCAACTATTCACTCAACGCCTTAAATGTTGATGAACACGGTTTAGATGAAATGGATAATAAAATCCTACTCACCATTATTGAAAAATTTAAAGGCGGACCTGTAGGATTAAAAACTATTGCTACAGCTGTTGGTGAAGATGAAGGAACCATCGAAGAAGTATATGAACCTTTCTTAATTCAAGAAGGATTTATGATGCGCACTCCTCGTGGACGAGAAGCCACAGAACTTGCGTACAAACATCTTCGCAGTAAAATTGGCGACATCAAAAAAAACAATACTCTCTTTTAAACTTCATCCCTAATGAATCCCGAAGCGATATCTACTTTCATTAAACAGGAAGCAAAAGCGCTTGGGTTTTTAAATTGTGGAATTGCGAAAGCTCGTTACCTCGAAGAAGAAGCGCCTCGTTTAGAGCAATGGCTCAAAGATGGTAAACACGGTAAAATGTCGTACATGGAAAACCATTTCGACAAACGCCTTGACCCACGCAAATTAGTTGATGATACAAAAAGTATTATTAGTTTAAGTTTAAATTATTTCCCCGAAAAAGAAATTTCATCTTCCTCCTATTTAGTTTCTAAGTATGCCTATGGTGACGATTATCATGAGGTAATAAAACGCAAGTTGAAACTTCTGATGAATGCCATTCGCGAAAAAGTGGGCGATGTAAACGGTAGAGCATTTGTAGATTCGGCACCAGTGATGGATAAAGTCTGGGCAAAAGAAAGTGGATTAGGTTGGATTGGCAAACACACGAATCTACTCAGCAAAAAACAAGGTTCGTTTTTTTTCTTAGCCGAACTGTTAATTGATATTGAATGTGCATACGATGCACCCATGCAAACAGATCATTGCGGTACGTGTACACAATGTATAGATGCTTGCCCAACACAAGCTATCGTTGCTCCCTATATACTCGATGCTAGTAAATGCATTTCCTATTTAACTATCGAGCTAAAAGATGAATTCCCAAAAGAACTACAACACTCCTATTCCGATTGGATTTTTGGTTGTGATGTTTGTCAGGATGTTTGTCCTTGGAATAGATTTTCCATTACAACTAATGAAATTGATTTCAAACCAAAATCTGAATGGTTCGCCTACACGAAATCCGACTGGGACAATTTAACACAAGAAAGTTTTGAAATTTTATTTAAACATTCGCCTATTAAAAGGACGAAGTTTGAAGGATTGAAGAGAAATATAAAGTGGGTAATGGGTAGTGAGTAATGGGTAGTGAGTTTGAGTTAAATTAATTACTCATTACTCACTACCCAATACACATTACTTACTTATAACAATCTTATCCGTATAATACTGCTCATTATAATAAACTTTAGAGTAGTAAATACCTGGAGGCAATGTAGCCACATCAACAGACAAGTGATTTATACCTTGCGGCATTTGGTCATAATCTACTGACTTCAACACATGACCTAATACATCAATCAATTCAATTTTCATAGTCGCATTTTCTTGAACATTCACATCATAATTTAATGTTGATGATGTAGGGTTCGGCCAAGGTTTTGTTAACATCACATCTTTAATGCTTATTTCTATTCCTTGGAAACATCCTGAGAATGGCTTAATATACATGTACATTGTATCATTCAACTGGTTGATATCATCTGTTAAATCGGAGATATATACATCTAAGAAACGATCATACAATGGGTCACATTCAATAGAATCCTCGAATGAATATGCATACGTGCTTAAAGGCATAATACTATCACTACCGAATGATTGAGTATGAGGAAGATTAACCGTTGTACCACCTCTTACTTTGAAATTCAAATTGAAATCTTTGATTGGAATAGTTCCAGTGTTTTTAATTAATATGGTAATCTTTGTTTTACCTCTTACTGAACTATTCGCTGGACTAACAAATGCATTTACTTCCCCATCGACAATACTTGAAATAGACGATTTGAAAATAACCTCTTTTGAATTATTGGTAGTATCAATATCATCTGGCAAATAAGCTTCAACACGTAAATTATAAAAACCTGTTGCCGTTGGTTCAATTTGTGTTGTAAAGTTATAGGTTAATAAATCGGCTGGTAATAAAGGTTTGTAAGGTTCCTCCACAGGAATTACTTCATTGGCTACTTCAACATCATCTACATAAAACTTCACATTTAATCCTGAAATTTTACTTAATCCTTTATTACGTACGGTAATGGTTACAGGTACTAAATCTGGATAAACTTCCGGACTAGGTTGTGGGTTATCAATACTAACTACCTCAATATCTCCACGAACTAAAAACTCATCAGCACCAATATCTGGGAACTCTGGGTTTCTTACTTCACCATCCATATCAGTTAATACTTCTGGAATTACAACCGCTCCACCATCTAAGAAAGTATTGGTTAAATGCAAGTTTGTTGATGTGAAATAATCTGGATCAATAGCAACCGTTTTTTCGTCAGTCAATGTAACATCTCTATATTCTTCAAAAGATGAATAATCTAATGAGTTCACTCTTGCAAACAAAACACCTTTTGTATAGAAATTATTATTATCTGATGAATCAATACTTGCAAAGTTGGTAATGTTGAAACAGAATCCAATGCTTGGGTTAGCAAGTGTGTTGTTCAATATTCTAATTCCTCTCGAATCATTATCAATTTTTAATGCTGCACCAAATACAGAATTACCATCATAATTAACCGAATTATAGTACATATTTAATGGGAAAACTTTAGTTAATGTAATACCAGCTCCTTCAGCACCTAGTTTGAAATTACCACCAATAGTATTATTGGCCATCAATATTCCAGTAATACCAATAAAGTCATTTATACTTACTCCAATTGTAGCAGCATTATAAATAACGTTACTTAGAATTCTTGTATCTGTTCTGTTAATTGCAATGCCCACACCTGTAGAAGAACTCTGTTCTTTACGCATGATGATTTTATTTCTACTAATACTTGCCACATCCGCATTCGCAGTACTTACACCAAACGAAGCAGCACTATCAATAACATTTCCATCAATCACTAAACCTTCATCTCTTACATATTGACTAGCACCTTTAATAGCTATACCTACGTTACCTCCAGAAATATAATTGTTTTTAATAGTAATACCATTTCCACCTTTACCACCCAAAGCGATGTTCGCTGAATCTGATGTTGTTATTACGTATAAGTTCGGCGACGAACTTGTGCCACTCATTATTAATCTACAATTCGAAATGCTAACATTGCGAGCATCTGAAGTAATTTGAACAGCTGCTGAACCAATTACCGAGTTACTCATATTACGAAGTGTTAAATATTTAAGTACAATGTTTTTTGACCTATTTAATCTAACCACGTTTCTATTTGTGTTACCCGAAGTTCCATTACTACTTATAATTACAGAAGAAGAATCATTATTTTCTGCTTTAAACGTAATAGTGTTTATAGATGATGTATTCTTAGGATTGTTAATAGTAAAACGTTCGCTGTAAGAACCTGGTCTAATATTAAACACAACAGGGCCCGTAACTCCACAACTTATTGCGCTTACTGCAGAAGCAATATCAGAGTAATTAGGACTAGTACCGCCAACAGTATACGTACCTTCTTTTAAACCAGTACAAATAATATTAATA
Organism: Sphingobacteriales bacterium; assembly: GCA_044337515.1. GTDB lineage: Bacteria > Bacteroidota > Bacteroidia > Sphingobacteriales > Sphingobacteriaceae > CAJBVG01. The sequence goes on from JBIINK010000039.1 coordinate 4,849, forward strand.
GCAGTATCGTTTTTAGTAACAGGGTCGCCAATAATACGATCGCTAGGTAAAATGCGAACATGGAAATTATATGTATTATTAATTGTTGCATTAAATTTAGTTGCAAAAGTAAATACGTCAGATGCATATGGTTGCGCTAACGAATTACCAGAACCAACAGTATAGGTTTCTCCACCTGCAGGTAACCATGAAATACCATCTGAAGAGAATTGTAATTTCACTGTTGAACCATTTAATGAAGTACTACCTAAATTCATCAATTTTACTTTGATGGTATTTGGATCGGTACTAAACACTAAAGGTTGAATGTCCATTACTGCTAAGTCTTTTGCATTTACAATAAACTCATCAGCACCAATATCTGGTCCAAGTGGATTTCTAGCTTGCCCATCATAATCACCTAAAATATTTTCAAAGTATAAACCCTTACCTTCTAATCCTAAAACCGAAGTATGTAAATCGCTCTTCGAAACAAAAAGTGGATTTATTTCCAAACTGTTAATCTCGAATCCTTGCATCGAGTTTTTAAGAGTAGTCATGTCTGCACGATCTGCATTCCAAAACGCAAATAAATTTGTACTCGGATTTCCATCAGTATAATAAATATTATTATTAGATGCACGTATCGATGTTGGACTACTTACATAAAATGCATAACCATTTCCTGAGTTGTAAAAAATATTATTATACAAGGTTATGTTTGAACCTGAGGCTATGAAAAATGCTGCTGAGTTATTTGGAGTTGAAGTAGAATTTTGATCATAATAAACTGAGTTATGATACATGTTTAATTTATTCACCTCATTTAAAAATACCCCTACACCGTTTAGTGTAGATTTATATCCACCACCAAACATATTATTGGCCATTGTAATGCCAGTAACACCCTCTACGGTAGTTAAGTTAATACCTCTTAAACTTGCACCATAAGTTTTATTGCCACTAATAATGGTATTGTATTTTGAAAAACTAATTCTTATGGCTTCACTTTGCGCATTTGATGCTGATAACATCGTGATTTTATTCTTGCTAAATTCTCCAACATTCATAAAAGTAGAATAGAAGCCGAACAAATAACTAGAGTCAATCGTATTGTTAATTGCTCCGTTGTTTACTGAACGAATACTTGTATTTCTACCAAAGAATTGGATTCCTACTGTACCATTCTTTAATGTACAGTTTTTGATGTACACATTGTTGATAACGCCACCACTATCTATCTTCGCTTTTTGTGATAATACAACAGGGTATTTATTTTGAGTTGAAGCTGTTGAAACAGGAACAGTTACTACACTACTATCTAAGGTTACATAATCAGAACCTTCTGTAACGTGAAAACCTGAAGCAAATGTAGAAGTTGATGTATTGTTTAATGTGAAGTTTTTAAACGTTATATAATCAGCACCAGCAACTTGAATAACATAGTGATTCGTTGTCGTTTGTGCTGCTGTAATATTTTGAATAATTACATCAGATGCATTTCCTGTATTAGAACGGAAAGTTAATGTATTTACTTCACTTACTCCTTTAACTACTGGAACAGAGAAGTTAGGGTACGTTCCTGGGTAAACATTAAATGTTGTTGGCCCACCTACTCCGCAATCAAATGCTGCTAAAGCTGCCGCGAATGATGGATAGTTCTTTGGATTAACTGGTCCCCCAATAGTATATGTTCCATTTAAACCCACACATATTGATAAACGAATTGAATCGTTTTCTTGCCATGTATCATTTGGAACTGGTGGTGTTACTCTTATGGTTAAATCATATGTACCAGGACTAGGAATTACCCAAGGAGCTGATAATATGAATGTTTGCTTAGAATATGATTTACTTAAGGTTTGTAATGTAAACTCCTCTGGTGTTGTAAATTCACCATTGTTAATTCTGTAACTTAAAAGGATTTTATTATTATTTAATGATAACAAACCATCATTCTTAATAACAACAGGCAAAATATTACTACCCTCTCTTGGTACAAAGTTTTTCTCTAAACCAAATACTTCTAAATCCACCGCACTACGTATCACTTCATCCGCACCAATATCTGGCATTTCAGGGTCACGTGGTTGATTTTCGAAATCTGAAATAATAAAAGGTAAAATAAATGCTTTACGAATTAATTTTCTGCTGTCAATTCTTAAATTATAAGCTGATGTGAAATCTGGATTTACACTTAAAGAATTTTGGTTTTTTGCTGTACTGCTTTTAATGGTAACTAATGAAGATCTTGAAGTTCCACCTATAATAGCCAATGAAGTCGCTGTCGCATTAAAATAATCATTAAAGTTCATCGTATCCACACTTGATGTTGCACGTAATATAAAACTTGTAGCACCACCCGTTGAATAGAAAATATTGTTCTTCACTTTCATTTTGGTTGCAGGCAATGTAGGTGAATTTTCAATTGCCATACATGCGTTATCCTGATTGAATGGAGCTGTATAACGTATAGAGTTATGATAAAAATGAATATTAGAACTATTCTCCACATGTATACCTCTTGAATATGCAGGTTTTGCATTACCCATAATCATGTTATTATAAACATAGGCTGCAGCTCCACCATTTACACTGTATAAGAAGATACCAAACGTTCCAAAGTCCTTAATTACGTTACTATGAAAACTAAAGTTACCTGCTGCATTTTGAACTCGAATTCCAAATTGTGCTCCTATTGGATCAGGGCGACAATTAATAGTGTTCGATGCAATTAATGGTATATTGTGATATTTAATATCGATACCACTTAAGCATTTGTAAAATTTATTTCCTGAAATTTTATATCCTTTAGAAGGAATCGTACTACTCTTACCTGTTAATTTAATAGCAAATGCTCCTCCATAAAAAGTATTATTGGTAATGGTATTATAATTTGCACAGTTATCGCCAATAGTAGTATTGTTAATATCTGATGCTACTATACCTATCGTATTCCCATTGAAAATAGTGAATACTGAATCTACTTTAATGACACAACGATTTATCGTATTAAATTCAGCAGATTTTCTAGTATCACGATTATAAGTAAAATGAATAACCGAAGCAAACTGATTTGATGCAGTAATTACTCTGCTATTTTCAATTGTTAAATCTTGTAGAGTATAAAATGAACATCCTTCAAATCGAATAACTTGGTTATTGTAAAGAGTATTATCTCCAGGATCTACAATTTGCACATCGCTAGCTTTACCTGTTTCTGATTTAAATACAACGAAATTTTTCGCAGACGCACCTACATATGGTTTGAAGACTAAATTCTCTGGGTATGTTCCCGGACGAATATTAAAAGTAACACGACCAATAACTTCAGAATTTTGAGCTAATAAATCAGTCAAAGCTTTTTGAATAGTTTGATAATTGGCATTACTTCCACCAATTGTATAAATACCACTAAACAATTTTTTTGTTTGAGCACTTGCACTAATAGCAGAAATGCTAATCAAAAAAGCAATTGCAATACTGTAAAACTTCTTATTCATTCTTATTTTTTTTTAAAAGGGGTTCTTTCAAACCCCTGTGTTTTTTAAAATTTAATACCAAAAATTAATTATCGAATAATAACAAACCTGCCATTGAAACGCTTATCTCCTGCTTGTAATACAAAGAAATATGTTCCTTCAGCTAATTCCATATAATCTACTTCTATAGTTTGCTTACCAGAAGGCACTAATCCTATATTATCTTGTTTCATTAATCGTCCCGATACATCAAATACTTTAATGTCTATATCTTGATCGTTTAATAAATCAACACCAAAATTTAATTTCGATGTAGTAGGATTTGGATGAACACTAAATAATTCGTTGCCATTATTAGATGCTAATCCTCCTAAAGTAAGCGTGACAATACAGTTACTATCATTCGATTCTATAACGTCATCAAATAATGTTGTAGTGGCACATATGTCGAATATTACCGCAGAGTCTGGATTAATTTGATAATTAAATTGATACTCGACAGTTTGCTTTCCAATTAATGGTACACTAACATTCTTCACCTCTTTAATTTTGTTATTTACTTTCAAGTAAATCTTAAATGAAGAAGCAGTTAAATTACCATAATTGGTTACTGTTACTCGAACTGGTGTAATATTCTTAACCGTTAATCCATTTAAAGGCGATAAGAAATTTGAAACACCAATGTCAGATGTATCTTTTGATATTACTATGATATTTACAGTATCATTAAAATTATTGAAATCGTTATTTACAAATTGATTATTCGGATTCAATTTCTTTATCTCAGTATAAGCAGAAAGTTTATGTGGACCTGCTTGGCGAGTAGAGAATTTCTTAGGGAATAAAATAATCAATGTAGAATCTACTGAGAATGGTGTTGCGAAGTTTTTCACAACAGAATCTACCACTTTACCATCTAATGCATATTTAATTTTTGCAGTATATACGTCAGCTCCAAAGTTTTTAATTTTAACCGCTACCGAATTCTCATTTTTAAATGTTGCATTATTAATTGGAGTAATAAATTCTGTAACCGACAAGTCGAAACTTGGGAAGAATTCATCACAACCAATATCAGGTGTGTTTGGATTTCTAGCTTCACCATCAATATCATCTACTACAATATCATGCGCAGAACCTGAGGCATCCAAATATGAATAGTTTATATGCAAGTCTTTTGTAGATCTAAACAATGGATCGAATGAAGCTGTATCATTTGGCCCTTTAGGTGATTTACTCACATTGAATGGAGAGTTACCTGAATTTTGTAATCCTAAAACATCCAATGTTGGGCAAACTGTTGTATTCCACTTCGCTAAGTTAGCGCCACGGGTATACAATAAGTTAGCATCTGCATCATTAAATTCATTTACACCTTCCGCATCCGGAGTAAATCTAAATGCATAACCATTTCCGTAGTTGGTAAATATGTTATTGTAAACATTTAAACTATTCGAACGCATTACATAAAATGCTGCGGCAGTATCATTCTGACCATCATATAAAACTGAGTTATTAATGATATCAATAAAACCAGATGAGTTTACCCCCTTAGCTGGGAATGCACCAGTACCTTTTATCAATAATCCTGCATCATTTTTAAGGTGATCACCAACAAATCCTCCAGCAATCATATTGTTAGAAATCAAACCTCTTGAAATTGTTCTGCAACTATCAATTATAATTCCGACGTTTTGAGCATTTACAACTTTGTTTCCAGAAATAATAAAATCAGTTAAGGCTCCGTAAATATTTATACCTACGTTATCTGGATTTCCACTTCTCATGTAAATATTATTATTACTTACACTATCAATTTGTGTATAGAATACATCGATACCTGCAGTATAATTATTTCTGAATTTATTTCGAATAATTTCGTTCGGGCCAGATGTTGCATTATTTTTAATACCTAATAATCGAATACCAAAACCACCGCCATTAAATTCACAGTCTTTTACTGTATTGTAACTTGCATTCGCTGGATCTGTAAATGCAATTTTGCCGGAAGCTAACACGCCAACTAATGTATTTGCTGTAGCTGTAGAGTCGAAATTAAATATACAATGATCTATGCTAATGTATTTCGCACTATCGGCAATGTGTATTCCTGAAGCTCTAGCTTTTGCTTTACTTTCGAAAGTTAAATTTCTAAATCTAATGTATTTAGATCCATCTAATTGTACAACATGGTGCTCAACAAGCTCTGCAGTATTTGTAAATGATATAGTAACATCTTTCGCATTTCCTGTAATCGATTCAAAGGTAACTGTTGTATCAGAAGCCGTACGAATTGGAGGTATGCTAAAACGCTCGTAGTAAGTGCCTGGAGAAACCTTAAACACAATTGACGAATCAAATCCACAAAGCAATGCAACTACCGCTTGTTGGAAATTAGAAAAATCTTCTGTTCCGTTTTTACCAATAGTGTAATCCCCTTTTTCTAAACCAACACATAAATCTTTACATACTGTTTCATACATATACATCGTATCGTTAAGCAAACGAGCCGTTGGAACAATACGAACACATAATGGAATAACTAAGAAATCTTGTTTTGTATGTTTTAAACTAAATGAGTGTAATTGCTCATCGTATCTTCCTTTTAAATCTTTTAATAGTACAGTTTCTCTACCCACCCATGTCGTACCAGAATCTATTGAGTATTCTAAGTCAATAGATTTTGTACTTAAATCCTGATTACCATCATTAAGAATATTTACGGTAAATGAATTTGAACCATAGATTGCCTTAGGATTTTTAATTGCTAATAAACTAACATCATATTCCTGGCGCTCGTATTCAATAGAACCAATATCCGTAATCCTTGGACTTCTTTTGCGATTATTAAAATCGCGATCAATTCCAGCAACGGGTCTACCTTTTCTATCGAATTGTAAGGTATCTACTAAGTGCAAGTCAAATCCACTGACAAAGGTTGGCATTATGTTATACGAATGTAAATCATTCGCAGTGTTTTGCTGCCAAACTTCAAAAGTTCTTTGATTACGTGGTGGATAAAATGCGAATTTCGACAAGTAACGAGTAGTGTAATCATTATTATCAAACTGAGATGTAGCGTCGGTTGAATTAAAGAAAATAGTATATGGTTTCCTTGGCGCACCTGCTGTAGAATCCACTAAAATGATATTATTCCTTACATGTATGTTCGACGGTGAGAAATAATTAATTGTAGGTGTTGTTTCTGGTGCAATTGGTGCAGAAATCACACTGTCTTTTACGAAGTTAAGTGCCGCAACATATCCGTTGTAGGCAATAGAATTATAATAAATTCCAATATTGCTTGATCGTTTAATTAATATCGCACTTGAAGTATCGGCAACAGAAGTTCCAAAATTATAAGTAATCCAGTTATTCGAAACAATACATCTATTATTTACATAACCATCAATACCATATAATTTAATACCAATTTGTTTTGAATTAATGATTTTGTTAGCATTAATCAAACCGCCCTCTCCTGCAAAATTGTAGGATATAGAAACACAGGTTGCCGCTGATGCAGTACGAGGTGTTAATTGATTAAAGCCGATTCTTTTTATGGTATTATTTCCAGTGTAAATACCAAATTGGTAATAATCTTGTATGATGTTACTATCAATAATGTTATCATTATCATAGTCAACTACCGATGCTCCTAACATAGCAATACCTGCATAACCACCTATTAATTGGTTTCGAACAATTCTATTGCCCGTTGCATTTTTAGCATTCGATGTAGGGTCTGTAATATTTAATTTAGTACTTGATGTTGCTGCAATCGGATAAAAGAAAACTGATGTTGAAGCTGAATTCGTTTCGATTTTGCAACCCTCAACAATGTTACCAATAGCATTTTTTGTAAAATGCACACCAGTTCCAAAATTCAAGCTTGTATTTTTAATATTTAAATTTAATAATCGAACATAATTAGACCCATTAAAACGTACAGTATAATGTAGTTTATCTTGATCGCCAACTGGTGTAGGTGGTTGTTGTACCACAACTGCTGTATTCGACGTTGTACCATATGGCAAAATGGTCACTATTGGATTGTCTAAATTCACCAAATGTTTTGGTATCAATACACGCTCTAAAAATGGACTAGCTCCTGGGTTACAATAAAAATAAGTATAATCTGCTATACCACAATAAACATCATTTAATGCTTCTTGAATTTTATCATAATACCTGGCAGAATCAGTTCCTGGTATATAAGTACCAAAACCAATGTAGTAATCACCTTCAATACCTGTACATAAGTCTGCACAGATTTTATCATTCGTGAAAACAGTATCTAAGTTTAATCCTGATACTTTTTCAACACATACATTATAGTATCCTCTAATTGGAACAGATACCTTAGTTTTGAATTTATAAGTTTGAAAATCGCCTGTCTTTTTTAGCACTAAGGTTACCGTATCTCTACTCGAAATACTAACACCATAATCATCGTTCGACACTGTATACTTCAATACAACTTTAACATTTTCTAAAGAATATTTACCTCGATTTCTTAATTGAACTTGAATCTGATTAGGTTTTAAAGAAGAAAATAGTGGATTCAGAATTTTATTTAAATCCAAATCGTAATTAGGGACTGTAAATTCATCTGCACCAATATCTGGTGTTTTAGATTTACGAGGTTGATTGTCAAAATCATCAGTTACTTCTTGTCCTCCGGCAGCTTTACTTTCTACAGTTAAATCATACGTATGGAAATTGTATGGTAACGATTCGAATGAAACTGGCAAAGCTAATGACTTACGATCTCTTGTTGTATTACCTGCGTCAGCTTTAAAAGCAGATAATGCTGAAAGTGGTGATTGAGATAATTGAGAGAACGAGTAATTTTTAGTACTTGTTCCTTGTTTTGTATTTCTTATTCTACGAATTAAAATTAATGGCGTGTTCTTACTGCTATACCAAGTATAGTACAAGTTGTTTTCAGATGTTATTAAACCAGTGGCAGCTGTATTGCTACTCGTGTAATATTCTAAAGGAATACCACCATTTCTAGAATACAATATGTTATTTAATGCTTCAATATCAGTATTCGTATTGTTTACAATTAAACAACGACCAGATGATGGATTAACTTCAACAGTGGTTGTTGATGTTCTTGGGGCATCCATATAAATGGTATTGTGCAAAATCGATATCGCTAAACAAGTATTTAAAAATATACCTGATGTGCTTGCGCTATATGTGGTAAAACCACCACCAATCATGTTATTACTTAATACAAAAGTAGACTTCTTCGCACCAATGTTCTTATTACCTAAACATTGAAACAATTGAATTCCTTGGAAAGTAATATCATATATTTTATTTCTTGAAATGTCATTGTAATAAACTCCATTTCGATCTCCAAGGTTTTTAGCATAAATAGCTACCCCTTGAGGATCCATACCAAACTTACCCGTAAGAATATTGTTCAATACTTTAGTGTCAGAATATTCTAAATAAACTCCATACTTATGAAAACTAGTAATGGTATTAGATTGAATTATGTTTCCTAAATCTCTTTTATCCGTATCGGTACCAAACATTGCAATACCATAATATCCACCAAATATTTTATTATTAATGATGGTATTACTTGTAGCATTACTAGCATATTGCGCACTAAATAATGATCCAAGTTTAGTAGCTACAATACACGCTAATGAAGTAGGGAAATTTGTTTGGGTAGAGTCAATCTTTATAATATTGTTTCTAAAAGTGTTGAATTTCGAATTACCTGCAAGTTGAATACAAGTACCATTATTCTGACTTCTACTTTCAATAGTTAAATCGCGGAAAGTAATATACTGCGCGTTATTAAATAAGATAGTCGCATGGTTCTCTGAAGTACCATTCGCGTATGTTAACTTCGTAGCAAATACGCTGTTCTTCGATTTAAATGTAATGTTATTGATTAAAGATGAATTACGAATTTTCCACATGTTGATTTGCTCATCATAGGTTCCATCTGCAATCTCAAAAATAGTTGGACCAGAAACACCACACTTTAAGTGATCATACACTTCCTGAAAACTAGAAAAACTAGTATCATTTGGCGCAGTAATTGGCGAAATCGTAAATGTTCCTTCTAAACCTACACATACATCAACTGAAATCGAATCATTCATTTGACGTAAATCGCCGATGTTACTACCAACAACAAAATACACTGTTAATTTTAACGATTCATAATTGTTTCTAGTGATAAAATTCGCAATTGGAACAGGAATTGTTTGAGTTTTCATCGGTCCTGTCAACCTAGTAAAATTCAAATCAATATATTCTTCCTCTGGTAGTTGATCAACACCATCAATTTTATATTTAAAGAATAAATGTTTGTTACCACTACCCGATCCTTGCCATCTAACAGTAATATTCCAAGGTGTTGCCTTCCTAAAACGGAATACATCTGGCGTTACCCCTATAATTGCATAATCATTTCCACCTGGTCCTGATTCATCACAACCAATATCTGGTGAGTTTGCATTATAAATACCATCACGCACTTCACCATCAAAATCGAATTGCGCTTGAGATAAAGGTGCTGAACTACCTTTCTGATTTAAGTTAGGTGATAAGGTATGTAAATCTGAATTTGAAAAAAACTCAGGATCTATTGATAGTGAATTTTTGTCTTTATTACTTGCAGCTAATGCTGTAAACTCACTCGGTTTAACACGAGCAACTCCACCATGCCATGCAAAACCTGTAGAATTATTTGCATTGGTATCTAAATTCAATACAAACAAATCATTATTATCTGAAGCTACAATTGGAGATACTGCTGAAGCATTGTAATAGGCATATCCTTTATTTGCATTATAGAAAATATTGTTATACACATAAAGACTACCTGTACCTGGTGCACCATTAATATAGAAAGCAGTTGTGTTATCAACCGTTCCTGTTTTAGTAGGAGCATCCATCAATACTGAGTTAAACACAACATTGGCCCACCCTACTGATGATAAGTATAAACCCACTGGTGTTTGTGATGCATCAAAAGTATTCGTTGGGGCATTACTAAAATTGTTGTAAAAACCACCAGAAATCATATTGTTATTTAAGTTCAATGGCTTTGCACTTGTACCTAATACAGTATTCAAATACATACCATATTGGCCAGCATCTGTTACGTAGTTTCTGATGATATCAATATTGCCGGGTGATAAAGTTGTTATGTTTGAAAAGAAATAACCCGTAGACTTCACGTCAGCCGAAGGACGGAAATACACTTTATTGCCTCTAACTTTTATGTTCGTAGCAAAAGTTGTGTAAATACCATAATATGAAGTTTGTTGAATAACATTACTGTCGATAACTGTTGCAGTATCTCTAGGACTAGCTGCACCTGATAATGCTATACCATAATAACCTCCAGAAATTTTATTGTATTTCAAAGAAAGATATTTTGCCGTTCCATTTAATGTTCCCGATAATACATATCCTGGCGAAGCAGACATGGTTGCCGCTAATATTCCGACAAACCCTTTTGAATTTGAAATGGAATCGACAACAATCTCACAATTTCTAATTGTACAATTATTGGCACCATTAAATAACTGAACTCCAATACCGGTTACAATATTTCTGTTAATAATTCTTAAATTTTTTAAGGTTACTTTATCAATCGCATCTAACTTAACACTAATTTGTTGAGCAGATTCAGAACGAATAATAACATCTTTTTTGCCTGAAAAAGTTTCAAAAGTAATACTCTTTGCACCACTTGGGAAATAAACACTTGTTGCATTTATTTCAATATTTTCATCATATGTACCCGCTTTAATTTTAAAAGTGATATCACTGCTTAAGCCATTATATAAAATGGCATTAACAGCTTGAGTAATGCTTGAATAATCAGATGCAATACGTCCAATTGTTTTTGTTCCACCAGCTAATGGTGAGCCAAATGTAGCGCGTATAGTATCGTTCAATGGATTAATATCTGCAGATGTAGCATTAATTTCTTTGATGTAAGCTACTACAGTATTGTTTAGTGCATCAGCATATGAACTACTCAGGGTAATTGAGCCATTTGAAATTTGCAACGTATTACTTGCAGCAGCCATACTCACCGCTTGAGTAACATCCGCTTGAGCTATACCATTGATACTCCATCCTATTTTCACACTAGAAATTGTTGCATTACCGAAATTTCTAACGGTAACTTTTAACAATTTACTAGCACCAGTATGTGCTGCTCCGAGAGGTGAAGTAAAGTTAGTTATCCCTGCGTCTAAGCTTTGTGCAAATCCAACTTTAGTAAAAAACAGAAATGCTACCGATAAAATACCGGTAGCTAGTCTAGAATTTTTTTGAAAATTCTTGATAATGTTCATATGTTGATCTGTTATTATTTTATAATATCTATTGTACCTGATTGTGATCTAGCTCTTGATTCTAAAGTATAGAAATAAGTACCCGAACCTAAGCCTTCCGCTGCCCATTCAAAATCTGGATCGGCAGATTCAAAAACAATCTTACCCCATCTATTGAAAATCGTAAACTTAAAACCTGGATCACAATACACTTTGTATTGTTTATTAATTTTATAGGTATCGTTTATTTTATCGCCGTTCGGTGAGAAAACATTCGGTATAACATTTGTTAAATCTGTGTTTGGAATAACTTTAAATTTAATTCTAAACCCATCTTCTGGTGTTTTACAAGGAGGGTTAGATGTTGTAAAAAACACAGTGTAAGCGCTATCTCTTATTTGATCACAACTGGTTTCCCAAACAAAAGTAGCAGTAGCCTGCCCTTGTGAATTCGTTTGTTCAAATGTTGCAAGGTTACCTGCTATACCACCATATACTTCGCCAGTTGATGCAATTAGAATTGAATCTCCGTTCATCACACTCGATGAATTTAAATCAAGATTAAATTTCTCACCTGCAACTAATTCAATTGTAGTGTCACTTCCAATAGAGAAATTAGGTGCTAAGTCAGGGTTTCTAAATACATAGATTTTAAAAGTGTGACGTGCTGAATCTTGTGGATTACGACAAGCGCCATCCCAAGCAGCAATTTTTAAAATATAAGGTTCGTCACGTATTAAACTACAATCTATAAACCAATTTAAATTAGTCGATAACGTATCGGCTCCTAATCCAAATGCCCTAGTAATGGTAGGCTTTGGTAAATTAAAAGGAATATTCGTATAAGTTGTATCTAAGGTAATGAACTCTCCTATCGTAGTATCCAATACAGTTAAATCTAAATTAAATGTTTCTCCAGCATACAAAGTATCTACGGTTTCTGTAGAATTCGTAAACGTAAACTGTGGAATATAATTCGGCCTTTCTCTAACGGTAATATTAAATGTTAAATAACTCTTCTCTGGATTTACACATTCATTATCTCTTGCTAGAACCCTAGCTGTATAAGGCGTAGTTCTAATATCTGAACATGTAGTTGTCCAATGCAAAGCAGTACGTGCTGAATCCTTACCCATTGCTGGAATTACATAAGCTATGTTTGAAACAATCGTTGGGTTTGCAATTTCAGAGGCTTGATCTAAAGTGATATAAACTGAATCGAATCGTTGATTGGTATCTACAGCAAACATGTTGAAGTTAAATACATCTCCACCATATATAGTTGTATCAATAATACTGTATGTTACATCATTTTTATCTCTAAATTCTGGAGCTGAATTAAATGGCCCAAGAGCATAAACAAAAATCGTATCGATATCTGTCAATGTCGGACAAGCTTCATCAATTGCTCGTAAAATTAATTTATAAGGTTCTGATCTAACGTTTGCACAATTCGGCGACCAAGTGAACTTCACTTTTAAACTATCAGGTCCGTCTAACTGGGTATACAATAATGGGCTACCCCCATTTGCTTGAACAACAGCAAAATCTGTTAGATCGGGAAGTATGGTGATGTGTTTGAATCTATTGTAAAAATTAGGTATGGTATCATATATGGCAACAATGAAACTATCCGTTCTTCCTTCCGGAATTCTAACCGTATCAACGTTGATATTTGAGAATCTAGGTTTTTGATTTGGTTGATCACGAATGAATATTTCAATACTGAAATTTACTGAATCCTTTAGTTTACAGTCGTCGTCAAATGCAATAAATTTAACCTTGTATGATGTATCACTCATGTCTTCACATCGTGTATCCCATCTAAACATTGCTGTAGTGTGAATAGGTGCTTGGTTTACACTAAATACAAATCGGCCATTCGCAGTTCCTGGATTGTAAGCATCGGGTTGCATAATTATATTGACCACTTGAGTAGAATCCAAATCATAAGTTTTAATGATCGAATCTGCAGCTAATTGGAATCGCTCTCCAGCATTTACATAATACCTCTTTGTTTTTTTGTTAATGCTTGTTGTTTTTAAAATAGTATCAGGTTGATTATGATATTTATTTGTAAATAATGGTGCATGATTATCTTTTTTCCTTACAAATAAGGTTACAAAAGTAGAATCATAAAAAGGTGAGGGACAAGTTTGATCTCGTACAACTACAGTAAATTTATATGGAGCATCCCTAACGTGTTCTTTACATTTTGGTTTCCATTTAAATTGACCTTTGACAACTCCAATTCCACTAATAATTAAATTTTGAGCAACTGCTCCTCCATTTAAAAGGGTACCGTCTTCTCCCCATTTACCTTCAAATTTATTAGGGTCTAATAAGTTATCTTGCAGATTAGGTAGAATATACATAAAGATAGAATCTCCTGCATCTCTTGAAGTAAACGTTACCGAATACTCATCAGGGAAATTGATCGTATCTACAATTACTTTTTTCTGATTATTATTATCTTCTGTTACTGGTGGAGCTTCAGGGCAGATTACGGTTTCTAATTGAAACTCTCTAATCAATGCTCCAATCTTTGTCCACACTCCACTTATTTTACGCCACTCTTCGCACTTAAAACCTACTAAGTAACGGCCTGTTCTAGTAGGAATAAAATTGATAATACCTGTTTTAGGGTTTATTGTTAAATCTGGAACTCCATCTAAAATATTGTAATTAATATTATATCCTGGTGCATAAGATGCAACACCAAAAGGTTTTGTTGCAGAGTTTCCATCTGATGGTGGAATTAATGAGAATACTAATGAATCCCCATCTGGATCTGAACATTGCCAATCAATGGTATAGGGTTTACCTACGCAATAAAATGCTAGAGGTGCTTTCGCATAACGAGGTGTACTATTGTAACGTGTTGCAGAACCAGCACTCAATCGAGGCAAATCCATTGTAAAGTTCATTCCTAAATTTGAACTATTCAATACATTCGTTGCCCCATCATTTCTACAACATTGAGATGCAGAGAAATAATAACCCGCTGGATTATTTAATGATAATGCCTGAGATGCAGTTAATGTATATTCAAATACACCTACTTGTAAGGTTAAGTTTGATCCCGGAGGCGGACAATCTTTTGGATCATACGTCGCAACATATAAACTAATACGTGGTGTGTTAAAGTCTACGTTCGCATTTGCATTTGTACCATTTACATACGTACTAAAGCCCATGCTGGTAGGCATTGGTGCAGATGACGGACTATTATCTTTAAAAATCGTAAATCTTACTTTGTAAGTATCACCAGTAAGGCGAGTAAGACTAATATCGAAACCCGCAAAATGGGATGCTTGCGAAGCGATACTTATGAAAAATAAAAATAAAAAACTTAAATACTTAACTGTTCTCATTATGCTATTTTTTAAATCTCAGCTTAGCCAATAACTATGCCAAAACATTTTTTCTTAATTATCTTAAAATGGCTATGGTACCTTTATTCAAATAGTTTCGTTTACCCAAACCATTCGCTTTTACTATATACACATAGGTTCCTGTTAATAAATACTCTCCACTTAAATCTTTTCCATCCCAAACAAAATCAGGATCGGTTGATTTAAACACTTCAATTCCCCAACGATTGTAAACAGTAAATTCAAAATCATCTACGTTAGTATAATTTACACTTAGGGTGTTGTTGCGTTCTCTACCTGGACTAAATATCTGAGGCACTTGAACCATCGTTTTCTTGTCGTCGCACACTCGAACATTTTTTGTTTTCGTAACTACGCAACCAAATCCGTTGGTAACTGATAAGCTTACTAGGTAATATTCATCGCCATT
>JBIINK010000040.1:0-20288 GCA_044337515.1 Sphingobacteriales bacterium
AACAAGTAGTTCCTACGTGTTTTTTTGTAAACCATACATTATTGTATTATGTATTCAGTACGTTGTATTATGTAAAATGTATTAAGTATTAAGTAAAATGTATTATGTATTATGTATTAAGTATTAAGTATTAAGTATTAAGTAAAATGTATTATGTATTATGTATTAATGTATTAAGTAAAATGTATTAAGTATTAAGTATTAAGTATTATGTAAGATTATTCTATACTTAATAAATTGTACTTAATACAGTTATTTCTTCATTGTACTTAATACCTAATACAGTGTACATATTACTTTCTAAAGCGAAAGCGTATTGTCAATTTCAGCAATCCATGCTAAAATTCCACCTTTTAGATTATATAAATTAGTAAAGCCGTGTTCTTTTTCTAATTGCATAATTGCAGCTGCGCTTCTAGCGCCACTTCTACAATGAATAACTACTTGTTTGTCTTTTTCTATTTTATCTGCTTCGAGCATAATATTCCCAAGTGGAATTAATTCGCCACCGATATTGGCTGTATCGAATTCAAATTCTTCTCTAACATCAATAAGTTGAAAATCTTTGTTTTCGTCTTTCATCTTTTTGAGCTCGTGTACTGTTACTTCTTTAACCATAATGTTTTTGAGTGTGTGAGTGTTTGTGCAACAAATTTAATGGATAAATAGTGAATTAGCTAACAGTAATACATGTATTTTATATAGGTGTTTCTTTGATTGAAACATTATTTCTATATTTCAACTTTAACTAAATGTTAATTATTATGGCAGAACAGGAATTTAAAAAAGAACTTAAGTTATTCGATTCAGTAATGATTGTTGCTGGAACGATGATTGGTTCAGGAATCTTTATTGTAAGTTCCGACATTGCTAGACAAGTTGGTTCTAGTGGTTGGCTATTATTAATATGGTTAATAACGGGGTTTATTACTATCGCAGGGGCAATTAGCTACGGTGAACTTGCAAGTATGTTCCCTAAAGCTGGTGGGCAATACGTGTATTTGAGAGAAGCATGGGGCAAGCCCGTTGCATTTCTATATGCTTGGACTTTATTTTTAGTGATTCAAACCGGAACGATTGCCGCTGTTGGAGTTGCTTTCGCGAAATATACAGGCGTTTTACTACCTCAATTAATTTCTGAAGATAATGTACTGCTAAAGCTTGGCAGTTTTAAAATAAGCACGGTACAAGTGCTCGCCATTCTAAGTATTATACTGCTCACTTTTATTAATTCAAAAGGTGTGAAAAATGGAAAACTTATTCAGAATGTATTTGGAAGCACTAAAATTGTAGCACTATTCGGATTAATACTCGTTGGTTTATTATTTGGTATTAATTATGATGTTGCACATGCTAACTTCTCTGACATGTGGTCGGCAACAGCAGCAAAGAAAGACCTTAACGGAGTGTTTACATTTGAGAATATTGTTTCTTGGGGTATCGTTCCTGCAATAGGTGTAGCCATGGTAGGTTCTTTGTTTTCTAGTGATGCATGGAACAACATCGGCTTTTCTGGTGATGAAATTCAAAATCCAAAACGAAATTTAGTATTGAGCATGGTCATTGGAACTTCGCTAGTTACTGTGATCTATATATTAATGAATGTAGTTTATTTATTAGTTCTTCCATTACACGGTGATCCCAATGGAGTGGATGTAATGAGTAGAGGAATTCAATTTTCTACGAATGATCGTGTGGCTGCCGCAGTAGCTGAAGCCATTGGCGGACCAGGTGCAACCTTATTGATGGCCGTACTTATTATGATATCTACTTTTGGTTGTAACAATGGATGCATTCTTTCAGGTGCACGCGTATACTATGCGACAGCAAAAGATGGATTATTCTTTTCGGGAATGTCTAAATTAAATAAGAATAGTGTACCAGGTAATGCCTTAGTTTACCAATGCATATGGGCATGTCTATTATGTTTATCCGGTTCATACGGCGACCTATTAGATTATGTAGTTTTCGCTGTATTGCTATTTTACATCTTAACCATACTTGGTATTTTTAAGTTGAGAAGAACTCAACCAAATACTGAACGACCATATAAAGCAATGGGCTATCCCTTAATCCCAATTCTATACATTATACTAGCATCTGCAGTTTGTATTATTTTATTGATTTATAAACCAAATTACTCATGGCCAGGATTAATTATTGTAGCGATGGGAATTCCTGTTTATGCACTTTTCAAAAACAAAATTAAGGAGGCTTAATACAAATGAAAAGAGTGTTATTGCTCTGTACATGCCTATTTATATTGGCATGTGGAGATAAAACGAAAAAGGGTGCGAAAGTAAAACTCGAGGAACCCGAGCGCCCTTACGATAAAGCTGCCTTTGAAAGTAAAAGCAAAAAAATCGATGCTTTTTTTCAAGGTATTGCCGAACATCAAAATTTTCATGGAACTGTGTTAATTAGTTATGATGAACATATTCTTTTTGAAAAAGCTTATGGATTTGAAGACCCAATAAAAAAGAAAAAGCCACTAAAAACAAGTTCTGTTTTTCAATTAGCATCGGTGAGTAAACAATTTACTGCTGCTGCAATTATAAAATTAATAGAACAGGGGAAGTTGAATTTAGACGACAACGTGAAACGTTTTTATCCGAATTTCCCTTACGAGAACATCACCATTAAATTATTACTAAGACATCGTGGTGGATTAGGAAACTATACATATTTCAGCGAAAAATTTAGTGATCGAAAAACCCCACTAACAAATCAAGGTGTGGTGGAGATGATGATTAACAACAAACCTGAAATTTATTTTTTCCCCGACCGACGAATGGATTATAGTAATACAGGTTATGTATTATTAGCTGCCATAGTAGAAAAAGTTTCTGGAAAAAGTTTTAAGAAATTTATGGAGCAAGATATCTTCAGACCATTAGGTATGAAGCATACGCATGTATTAGATGTAAATAATTTAGGAGACTTCTATTATGTAGAAGGACATGATCGTTGGGGAGCGAAAGTACACCAAGATTATTTAGATGGTGCTGCGGGAGACAAGGGGATTTATTCTACAGTAGAAGATTTGCATACATGGGATAGAGTATTATACTCTGGAAAATTTTTATCGGATAGCTCATTAGATTCTATGTATATGCCGGGTAGTAAAAATCTCGACGGACCATTTAATTATGCATTTGGTTGGAGAACTTATACAATGAAAACTGGAGAGACCATTATTTACCACGGCGGTTGGTGGAACGGATTTAAAAGTTTCTTTATGCGTGATTTAGAAAATCATCACTCGATAATTATTTTATGTAATAATGAACGATCGAACTTTAGAAATTTAGATCCCTTGGTGGATATTATTTACGATCGTAAACCTGATGCGAGTAGAAAGTATTCGGTGTATTTGCACCATTCACCCGGTAGATGATAAATGTGCAAATGCGAAAATGTGCAAATACGTAAATGAGTATCACCCCATTTGCACATTTGCATATTTGCACATTATTTTATAATAATTTTGTCTCTTGCAATCGTCACTCCATCACCTACTAAATTACAAACGTAAATTCCAGCAGGAAGTGTGTGAATATCGATAGCGATTAAGCCTTCTTTTGTATCTACTAATTCTGTGTAAACGATACGACCGCTTAAATCTGTAATTTGAATTTCTGACGAACGATATACTTTTTCAGTATTGAATGCCAATTTCAAAATATCATGTGCTGGATTAGGGAATACCTTTACAAATTTCAAATGTGAATTATTGACGATACCTGTTGCAGTAATGTCGTAGGTCATTAATAAACATGCCGAATCTGTTTTCAAAATATTATAAAAGCAATAATTAACTATGCTCGTACCTGCAGTTCCACGAGGGTCGATGTAGGTCTTCACTGAAGAATCTTCAACACCAGCACCTAAAGTGATGTTAACTGGAGATTTACTCACATTGGGTGGGTAACAATTTATGCCGAAACAGAAATAACTCAATTGACCAGACACCAAAGTTTGTATTTTTCTTTGTAAAAATACATCG
This sequence comes from Sphingobacteriales bacterium, assembly GCA_044337515.1. Taxonomy (GTDB): domain Bacteria; phylum Bacteroidota; class Bacteroidia; order Sphingobacteriales; family Sphingobacteriaceae; genus CAJBVG01. The sequence continues at coordinate 4,007 of JBIINK010000040.1, forward strand.
GTTGTAGTAGAACCATTGTTTTTTATGTGCATTTTAATGTACACTACACTGTCCGGACTGCCACTTTTGAAAGTCACAGGATGAGTAATCTGTAAATTTTGAGCGCCAGCAAAACTGATAACAAGACCCAAAATTGCTGTAAGTAAGCTTTTTTTCATTGTTTTTCTATTGTAATTTCCTTGTTTGTACGAAAATCGTACCAAATTTGTTGTAAGAATAATAAAAATTCCCTAATATGGTATGCAATTTGATGTCAAGGTGGCAATCAAACACTACAAATTTATAAAAAAATGAGAAGAATTTTTACTTTACTTACCTTATTGACATTTGTTTCGGTTGCAAATGCACAATATAAATTCCCTGTTATTGGTAGTGGGAATCCTGGTAACAACCTAAGTGCGGATCTAGAATACCCTGAAGGGGGTGGACAACCAGCTGGCTGGACAGGCATTTCAGGAACTGCTAGCACAAACCCAGTTTGGTCGACTACACAAACTCTTCCATTCGACTTTATGTTTGATGGTCAATTAATGACTAGCTACAAAGTTTCAACTTCTGGAGTATTAACATTTACTGCAAATGCTTCTACAGTTCCTGGAGCAGCGGCAGCAATGTTGCCAAGTGCTTCTATTCCTGATAACTCAATTATGTGTTGGGGTGTTTCTGGTAAAGGCGCGAATGATAAAATTTTCACAAAAGTATTCGGACAAACTCCAAGTCGTCAATTGTGGATTCAATTTAACTCATTCTCTTTACCTGCTCCTGCTTCTGTAAATTGCTACACTTATTGGTCAATTGTTTTAGAAGAAGGTACAGATAAGTTTTATGTTGTAGATCAACGTAATAATGGTTGTGCTCATGCATTAACTGTAGGATGGCAAGTTGATGGGTCTACGTCATTCGCAATGGCTCCATCTCCATCATTCAATACTGCAGCAGGTGCTGATCCAAGTTTAACTGATAACGTGTATTATGAATTTGCACCTGGTATTCAAAGTGCAATTGATGCATCAGCATTATCTTTAGACTTACCTAAATATACTTCATACCCATCTCAATTAGATATGTCATTGAAAGTAACAAACAGAGGTACACAAACTATTAATGATATCGTTTACAAATATCAAGTAAACAATGGTACAATCAATTCACAAACTATTACTAACGCTAACTTAGCAGGTAATGGTGGAACTAAAGATTTCACTCATTCAACTCCACTTAACATTACTGCTCCAAATGGCTTAAACATTAAAGCTTGGATTGAAGTAGCAAGTGATGCAACTAAGACTGACGATACTGTTAAAACTTTCGTAGGTGTTTTATCTAACGCATTTACTCCAACAAAAAGAGTATTGTACGAAGAAGCAACTGGTACATGGTGTGGATGGTGCCCAAGAGGTACAGTGTACATGGATTCATTACACAAAACTTATCCTAATACTGCAATGTTAGTTGCTGTTCACAATAGTGACCCAATGACAGTATCTGATTATGATGCTGCAATGGGAGGCAAAATAGCTGGTTACCCAAGTGGGTTAGTAGATAGAGAGCCATTAACAGAATATGACCCATCAGAATTCTTTGATGCTTATGATGCTAAAATTGCTGAGGTTGCTCCTTGCGACATTATTGTAAATGCAACATACGATGCTCCAACACGTACTTATAACATCACTATCGGTGCTAAATTTGCAACTGATTTATCTGGTGATTTCCGTATTAATGGTGTTGTTACTGAAGATCATGTTACTGGTTCAGGAAATGCATACTCACAAGCTAACTACTACTCAGGTGGTGCTAATGGCGATATGGGTAACTTCCAAAACTTAACAGATCCAGTTCCTTCTAGCCAAATGGAATATAACCATGTTGGTCGTGTTCTTTTAGGTGGTTGGGATGGTTTAGAAAACAGCTTACCTACTAACATTACAAACAATAGTATTTACGAATCTACTTTTACATATACTGTGCCTGCTACTCAAAATCCAGCAGAAATGCACATTATTGGATGGGTATCTGATTTAGTAAGTGGTCAAGTATTTAACGTAAACGAGAAGAATTTTGCTTCTGGAGTTTCTACTCAAAAAGCAGCAAACTTCGCAGTTTCTACTTTCCCTAATCCTTCAGCAGGTAAAACTACTTTCGAAGTGAAAATGGATAAGGTATCTTCTGACATCAGTGTTGAAATTTATGATATCACTGGTCGTTTAGTTAACACATTAACTAATGGTGTTGTAAATGGTGGTTCTATGTTCATCAACTGGGACGCTACTGATGCTATTGCTAACGGTGTTTACCAAGCAGTTATTAAAGTTGGAAGCGAATCAGTTACAACTAAAGTTGTTCTTGCTCGTTAATCTAATTTAACTACATATTTATAGAAAAAGCCAATAGAAATATTGGCTTTTTCTATTTACAATCCCCAAGAAATAACTTACTTTTATCGCTACTACATTCAGCAAAAAAATAAAATGAAAAAAATCGTATTTAGTTTGCTTTTCATCAGCATTGCATTTCTTGCAAATGCTCAAAGCAAAATCCCTTCAGTAGAAATTAAAAAAGTTGCCGGAGAAAACTTCAACACAAGTATGTTAAGTAATGATGGCAAACCAATGATCATTAGTTTTTGGGCTACTTGGTGCAAACCTTGTGTTCAAGAATTAACCGCTATCTCTGAAGTATATGAAGAGTGGCAAAAAGAAACAGGCGTAAAAGTTATCGCAATTTCTACAGATGATTCTAGAAATTCTGCTCGTGTTACACCATTCGTAAATGCACGTAATTGGACATACGATGTGTACTTAGATCCTAATGGTGATTTTAAACGCGCACTTAACGTAAACAATATTCCACATACCTTTTTAGTAAATGGTAAAGGTGAAATTGTTTGGCAACATAATTCATATACTCCTGGTGACGAAGAGGAATTGTATGAGCTATTGAAAAAAGTTGCTAAAGGCGAATCGATAAAAGAATAATAGCATGAAAAAAGTTTTATTAAGTTGCTTCGCTTTATGCATAGGCTTCACGGCTTCTGCACAAGAGAACGACAACAAATACCAAGCTGGAGAAATACACGGTAATTTTCAGATGGATGCTCAGAATTATTTTGAAGACACGTTAATTGGTGCTCAAAAAATTCCTGAAAAAATGAGAATGAATGGATTCGCTAATGTGAATTATACCAGAGGAAAATTTAAAACTGGTATACGTTATGAATCTTACTTGAAACCCCTAGTAGGTTTTGATTCTCGATACAATGGTAGTGGCATTACTTATCGTTATGCAAGTTATGAAGTAGACGGGTTAGAATTTACAGTCGGTAATTTCTATGAACAATTTGGTAGTGGATTAATTTTTAGAAGCTATGAAGAACGTGGCCTTGGTGTTGATAATGCGATGGACGGAATTCGTTTACGCTATCAACCACATAAAGGTATTTACATTAAAGGTGTAATTGGTCAGCAACGTTTCTTTTTTGAAAAAGGCGACGGTCTTGTCCGTGGATTAGATGCAGAAGTAAACTTAAATGAATTATTTCCTTCACTCAATACAAAAAGCACTACCTATATTTTTGGTGGTAGTATCGTAAGTAAATACCAGCCCGATGAAAATCCTTTGAAAAAATTACCTGAAAATGTTGCAGCTTCATCTGCACGTTTTAATGTTATTACTCCAAAGGTGAATTTATATGTTGAGTACGCTTATAAAATTAACGACCCATCTTATACAAACAAATACGTTTACAAAAGCGGCTCGGCTTTATTCGGCTCAGCAACCTATTCTAATAATGGCTTTAGTCTATTAGCTTCTGCAAAATATGTAGATAATATGGACTTTAAATCGAATAGAGATGCTACTGGAAATGTGCTATTGATTAACTATTTACCAGCTATTACAAAACAATATACTTATGCATTCGCTGCATTTTACCCATATGCTACACAGCCTAATGGGGAATTCGGATACCAAGCAGAGATCTCTTATAACTTTAAGAAAGGAACATCATTAGGTGGTAAATACGGAACCTTAGTAAGCTTAGCTTACTCACATGTTAGTAGTTTAGACACTACACATACAGGCGACGATTACGGATATACCTTAAACAAAATTTCAGCTGGCAAAACCTTGATGTATGAAGATGTAGAATTCATGGTGAGCAAAAAAATGAATGCAAAATGGAAATTAGCTTACACCTACATGTATCAAGTATTTAATAAAGATGTGGTGCAAGGTGTTTCTGGTTATGGCGTTTTATATTCACATATCAATATCTTAGAAGCTCAATATAAAATCAACAAGAAAAATACAATTCGTACAGAAGTACAACATTTATATACTAAGCATGACGAAGGTCAATGGGTAATGGGATTAGCGGAATATACTGTTTCGCCACATTGGTTCTTTGCAGTGTACGATCAATATAATTACAACAACCCACATGATGCTTCTAAGGAAGTGCATTACCTAACCGGAACATTTGGTTACATAAAGAATGCTACTCGTGTAGCCTTATCTTATGGTAAACAACGTGAAGGATATTTATGTGTAGGTGGTGTTTGTCGTCAGTTACCAGCATCTAATGGTTTTGGTGTTTCTATTACTTCTAGTTTTTAATGAAATTTAAAATGAAAAAAATATTATTATTCGCTCTTGGCATTACAACCTTATTATCATCATGTGATGTTTTAGAAGGGCCATTCGATGAAAAAGTTACTGTTGATACAACTGCCGGACCAAAACGCAAAGTCTTGTTAGAAGACTTTACAGGACATACCTGTGGTAACTGTCCGTGTGCTGCATATGAAGCCATGCGATTAGATACAACTTACAAAGGTAGAATCATTGTAGTTGCAAGTCATGTTGGGTTCTTTGCAGAGCCTTATACAAATGGTACTAAATTCAGAACCGATTTTAGAACTCCTGCAGGCACTGAAGTAAATGATTACTTTCAAATAGATGCACAAGGATTACCACAAGGAATGGTAAATAGAACTGTATACAATAGTGCTAGAATATTATCATCAACATCTTGGTCGAGTGCTGTAGCACCTTATATATTGGATACAGCTATTTCTAAACACCCTGATGCTACCTTAAGTATGAGTGCATCTTATAACTCAGCAAATAGAACAGCAAGTGTAGAAGTGAATTCAAAATACTTAAAAGAAGGAAATTCAAATCACCAATTAGTAGTGTATGTAGTAGAAGACAGTATTATTAATTGGCAAAAATTTTACTCAAGTTGTGGCGGAGTTGACAAAGAAGTATCTGACTATGTACACAGACATGTATTGCGTGGTGCAGTAAATTCAACTTGGGGTGATGCATTATATACAACAGGAAGTATTATTCCAATTGGAACTAGCGTAAACAAATCATACACTCAAGTATTAGACCCTATTTGGGAATCAAAGCATATTTACTTTGTAGCGTTTATACAAGATAACGTTACGAAGGAAGTGGTTCAGGTGGAAGAGGTGAAGCTACTTGAGTAATGGGTATTGAGTAGTGGGTATTGAGTAGTCGGAAATTATTTAATTTAATAATTGTTTAATTTCCCACTACTTAATACCCACTACCTATTACTCACTGGCTCCAGCGAAAAGTCTCCAACATCTTCTCAATATCTTTTTTCACAAAGCTTAAAACGGGTTGAATAGAATCGGCTTGGGGTGGTGCGTAAAAGTAAAGAGCACCTCTTAAGAAATTTTTGTTACTATCGGTTAAAAAGAATTGTATTGAAGAAGCAGCATTACCTTCAATGTCATAATACAAACCGTGTACTTTGTTTTTCGGATTATCAATTCTACTCTCGTTTATACCATCCGATTTAACGGTATGTTTAAAAACTAATCGTCGAGAATCTTCAACAAGATTAGCTAGCATTTTAGGTGAAGATAATTGATAATAGCTCATGTGCAAACGCCCGTTGAGTCCTTTATATACGATGTTCTTCCAGCATTCTTGAGCATCCACAGAACTATCATTTACTACCACTGCATAAGTAGGAATATCAAAAGAAAAGCCACAATCACTAACGTAATTTTTATACTCTTTTTTAGGAAGATCTATGCGAAAATACCCTCTTGGTTTCGGAGAGTAATCGCTATTGCAGGATACCAAAACAAGGGCAAAAAATATCAGACTATAAAATTTATTCATCTTCTGTTACAATAGTAAATTTCACTCTTTTAACTCTTCTACGATCGGCAGATTCTACGGTGAAGATAAAATTTTCGAAAGTTATTTTTTCTTTACTCATTACAAATCTTCCAGCGATGGCTAAAACTAATCCACCAATGGTATCGGCTTCTCCACGTATAACATCAAAAGTTTCTTCGTCGATATTCAATAAACGATAAATATCTGTTAATGGAGTTTTTCCATCAAATACATAATTATTTTCGTCGAGTTTTGAGTAGCGCAATTCATCATCTGCTTCATCATACTCATCAGATATATCACCAACGATTTCTTCTAGGATGTCTTCTAACGTTACTATTCCAGAGGTTCCTCCATATTCATCAACAACCACTGCGATATGAGTATGTAAGGTTCTAAACTCTTTTAGTAAGTCGTCAATCTTTTTATATTCTGGAACAAAAAATGCAGGTCGAACTAATGATTTCCAATTGAAATTAGGTTCATCTCTATTGATCAATAAATCTTTTACATAAAGAATTCCTCTTATGGTATCGAGGTTGTTTTCAAAAATTGGCAAACGAGAATAACGAGTATCTTTAATTTTTTTATGGACATCAGCATATTCCATTTCGATATCTATCGCAACAACATCCATGCGATTTCGCATTACTTGTTTAACTGAGATATTTCCAAAATTAGCAACACCTTTAAGAATCATTTGCTCAGCTTCATCTTCCTCATTAATCAAGTCGGAATCATTCATGCGATTCATATCTTCTTCATTTACTCGATAAGCTTTAGGTACAAAACGATTCAACACTTTAAAAACAATAAAATAGAGTTCTATGATGGGTTTTAATAACCACTGAACGCCGATTAAAAATGTGGCTATCCACCGAGAATATTGTAAATAATACCTAGATGCATATAAGCCTGGAATAAATGTGGCAGTTTTTAATAATGTTAAAGTGATTAATAAACTAAACAATAGCACTTCTACATTATAGCTCAAAAATGTTTGGAAGAAATAATGAAGAATAGTATTTAGGATTGTAGCAATAATAACGATAAGAAATGTAATGCTTATAGATAATGCTGCCTGTAAACGCATTGGCTGATCGAGTAAATTCAACAAACGCTCTTCGCGTTTAGTATCTGCTTTTTTTAGATCGGCAATGTCTTTTTCATCAATACGTAAAATTGCTTTTTCAGCTGCACTGAAAAGTGCTAGTAAAATAATCGCGAAAATAATGATGATGAAATATAAAAACAGTTGGTCAAAAGGCATGTTCTGCAAATGACCAACTGCTTGTAAGGAGGGATAAGGATCCGTCTGATTTTCCAAAATGATTTTTTTAGTTTAATAATTAAAATGGCAAGTCGTCTTCACCTACACTACTATTAACAATATCTGAAGCCGAAGGCAAATCAGATTTCGTTGAAGAAGGATTTGATGAAGGAGAACCATCATCTTTTTTACCTAACATGGTAAAGGTATCGGCAACTATTTCGGTAGTATAACGCTTAACTCCTTCTTTGTCTTCCCAAGAACGCGTTTTGATTTTACCTTCCAAGTAAACCTGCTTGCCTTTTTTCAAGTATTTCTCTGCAACATCGGCCAAGCCTCTCCAAACGACAATATTGTGCCATTCGGTTAAGTCCTGACGCTCCCCACTTTTGTTAGTTATTGTTTCTGTTGTTGCCAAAGAAAACGAAGCTACATTCACACCATTCTCCAAGTGTCTTACTTCTGGGTCCTTGCCCAAATGTCCGACTAAAATTACTTTGTTTACACCTGACATAATTTGATTTTTTTAATAAAATAAAGGTATGAATTATTTTTGTAAGTACTGTTCGATTAAGCGGGGGAATGCAAATTCCATTAACTTATCATCCTTAATATATAGGTATTTTCCGCGATTTTGATACTGAAAATGGGGGTCGTTAATTTTAAAAAAACGCGCATAAATATCTTGGTGACTTAAAACATGTTTGATTTTTGGGGAGATGTCCTCAATTTTCGAATTCTCTGTTAACAGTTTTAGCTCAGTTGCCATTGAAATAATCTCCATTTCTGCTAATTCGGTTTTCGATTCGAACATGGGGAACTCATAAAGTGATTGCCAAATATCTTTTGCAGTTCGCTTTGATAATGCAGTTGTATTATTATGCTGAAATAAGAAATAATAAAAAAAGCGAGTTGATCTTTTTCCTTTCTTGTCTTTAATAGGCAGCAAGTCTACTTCGCTGTTCTTAAAAGCCATGCAAGAGCCATTTAAAGGGCAAGCCGAGCAAACTGGGTTCTTCGGCTTACATTGCAGTGCACCAAACTCCATGATGGCCTGGTTGAAGGTATCTGGGTGTTTAGGGTCAATGAGTTCTTTAGCTACAGCGGTGTACTCTTTTTTAGCAGACGATGAGTTTATAGCTGTATGGATTCCATAGTATCGAGATAAAAATCGAAAAACATTTCCATCCAGTACTGGCGTAACTTCTTTAAAAGCAAAAGAGGCGATGGCAGCTGCGGTATATTCTCCAACTCCACGCAATTGAAGAAGTTCTAAATATGATTTTGGAAACTTGCCATTAAACTCAACATGAACTTGCTTAGCAGCGGCATGTAAATTTCTAGCTCTGCTGTAATACCCTAAACCTTGCCAAGAACGCATCACTTCATCTTCAGAAGCTAGAGCTAAATCCTTTACCGTAGGGTATTTGGATTGGAAATGTAAAAAATAAGGCAAGCCTTGTTCTACTCGTGTTTGTTGCAATATTACCTCTGATAGCCAAATTTGGTAAGGGTCTTTGGTCTTTCGCCAAGGCAAATCCCTCTTATTATTTGAATACCATGAAATTAGGGTGTTGCTGATATACATGGGACCAAATATAGCAATTGTGTGATTTTTAAGATTTTATTTCTGATTATGAATGAAAAGCCCTATAATTGCATCCCCAAAAAGAGCAATTAATTATATAAAAATAAATATCAGAAACAATGACTAAGGCTGAAATTATCGCTGAGATCGCAGCGAAGACTGGAATTGAAAAAGTAGACGTACAAGAGACAGTGGAGTCTTTCTTCAAAGTAATCAAAGGTTCACTTCAAGAAGGAGAAAACGTTTATGTAAGAGGATTTGGTTCTTTCATCGTTAAGAAAAGAGCAAAGAAAACTGCAAGAAACATCTCAAAAAACACAGCCATTATCATTCCTGAGCACTATGTGCCAAGTTTCAAACCGGCTAAAACGTTTGTAGAGAAAGTTAAAAATTCTAGCAAAAACAAAGCAGTAGCTGAAGTTAAATAATGATGCGTTCCGTCTCTAAGTTACAGTGGGTCTTAATATTATCGACAATAGCACTCGTTGCTGTTCTCTATAATTTAGATATTCAAGCCCCAAACTCAACTAAAGGAGGAGGAAGACCGCAACAAGAAATGACTAAAAGTTCAAATGCAACGATCAATTTATCTGAATTGAAATCGAAAGCATTGAACGAAGTTCCAGCAGAGGTGAAGAAAAACATCACTGATTTGGAAAATAAATTAGAAAAAGCATCAGCAGACAAGCAAAAAGACGCTCGTTTAGAATTAGCTGATACTTATTTCGCTTACAAACAATATGCAGTAGCAGCATCTCTTTACTTCGAACAAAGTGAAAAAGATGTTAAAAATGCAGAAATGTATGTAAAAGCTGGGGATGCCTTCCGTGAAGCTTACCGTAATGGTAGTGATAGCACACTAACTCCTCTATTCGTAGAGAAAGCAAAGCAGAGCTATCAAAAAGCAATGGAACTTGCTCCAGCAAACCTAGATGCTAAAACAGGTATGGCAACATGTTATGTTGAAGCATCACAAAACCCAATGCAGGGAATCACTTTACTACGAGAGGTAGTTCAAGCAGACCCTGAGAATGTTAATGCAAACTTGAACCTTGGTATGTTTTCAATGCGTTCTGGTCAATTTGAAAAAGCAATTAGCCGATTCGAAACCGTAGTAAAGAAAAAACCAAGTGCCGAAAATTATGCAATGCTTGCGGAAGCTTTTGAGCAAAGTGGTAATAAAATTGGCGCCATAGGAGCATTAAAAAAAGCAAAAGAATATATCATCGACCCTCAAATTATTCAAGGTGTAGATGAGTATATAAAGAAATTAGAAAATTAATTGTATCACTTTAAACATTGAACTTATGCCAAGCGGTAAGAAAAGAAAAAGACATAAGATGGCTACTCACAAACGTAAAAAGCGTTTGAGAAAAAACAGACATAAAAAGAAATAAGCTTTAATTAAGCTGTACAATCTTTTATCATGCACGAGCGCATTGCGTTATCGTGCATGACTTATTTGTTTGCATTCTAGAAATTAGCTATTCTTTTTTTATGTGTGGCTGGGTGATGTGTGTGAAAAAAAGAATTTAACTTGAACAAAGAACTTGTTATTAATGCCACACCTACAGGCGTAGTGTTGGCTTTAATGCAGGACAAGCAACTGATTGAATTACATCACGAAAAAGTTAATAACAACTTTTCTGTGGGTGATATTTATCTTGGACGTATCAAAAAGATAATGCCCGGCTTGAACGCTGCATTCGTAGATGTAGGCTATGAAAAAGATGCCTTCCTACATTACCTCGACCTTGGTTCGCAGGTACAAACCCTATTGAAATATACAAAGCGTGTACGTACTGCACCTAAAAATGAAGTGATCAAACTTGATAGCTTCCGTTTAGAGCAAGACATTAACAAAAGCGGTAAGATTTCTGAGGTATTGGGTAAAAACCTAATCATTCCAGTACAAATTGCTAAAGAACCTATTTCATCTAAAGGACCACGTTTGAGTTCTGAAATTTCTATGGCAGGTCGCTATGTTGTTTTAGTACCTTTCTCTGATGCCATTTCGGTATCAAAGAAAATAAAGACAGCTGGAGAAAGAAATCGCTTAAAGAAAATCATAGAAAGCGTGAAGCCTAAGAACTTTGGCGTTATTATTCGTACGGTATCTGAAGGAAAAGGTGTTGGTGAACTTCATAATGACTTAAATGAGCTTGTGGCTCGTTGGGAGAATTTCAGCAATAAACTAATTACCACTGAACCCGGAAAGCGAATATTAGGGGAGATGGATAAAACAGCTACCGTATTACGTGATATGCTAAATGCCTCTTTCAATAATATCCATGTAGATAGTCCTGAAATATATGAGGATATTAAAACCTACATCCATCAAATAGCTCCAGAGCAAGAGAAAATTGTAAAACTTTACAAAGGTAAAGAGCAAATTTTCGAACATTTTGGGGTTGAACGTCAGATTAAAGGACTATTTGGTAAAACGGTTAATATTCATGGTGGTGCTTATTTAATTATTGAGCATACAGAAGCACTACACGTAATTGATGTAAACTCTGGAAACAGAACATCTACAGAAGTAACTCAAGAAGAAAATGCATTACAGGTAAACATGGAAGCAGCAAAAGAAATTGCTCGCCAACTTCGTTTACGTGATATGGGTGGTATTATTGTTGTCGATTTTATTGACATGCATAAAGCCGCTAATAAAAAGATATTATTCGATCATCTACGTGAATTAATGTTAGAAGATCGCGCTAAACATACCATCTTACCTCCTAGTCGTTTCGGCTTAGTACAAATTACTCGTCAACGTGTTCGCCCGGAAATGAGTATTGTTACAGTAGAGAAATGCCCAAGTTGTGGTGGTACAGGTGAAATTCGTGCAAGTATTATCTTACTTGATGATATTGAGAACAACTTAAACTATGTTCTAAATGAGCAAAATGAAAAAGGTATTACTTTAACAGTTCACCCATTCATTGAAGCTTATTTGAAAAAGGGCTTAATTTCTCGACAGATTAAATGGTACTTCAAATACAAGAAATGGATTACAGTAAAGGCTGATAATAACTATCAGTATTTACAATACAAACTTTTCAATTCTAAGCAGGAAGAAATCGTTTTGTAATATGCTGGTATGCTAATATTAGAATCAGCATATCAGCATATAAATTATTTTTTCTACCTTCAAGTATGAAAAAACAATTACTGTTTCTACTCCTACTATTCCCATCAATAGGTTTTGCTCAACAAAACGACTCCTTAACAATCAGTTCGATTTACAAAGCGGCTTTAACCAAAAGCGACTGTTATGAAAACTTGCGTAGTTTATGTAAAGATATTGGACCACGTTTAACGGGATCTGCAAATGCTGAAAAAGCTGTTCATTACTTTGAAGAGAAAATGAAATCGTATGGATTTGATCGAGTATATCTTCAGGAAATGAAAGTTCCTGTTTGGAGAAGACTTGATCAAGCAAAAGCGGAAATTACAACTACCAAAACTAAAGTGAATGTTTGTGCACTAGGTGGTTCAGTAGCAACCAATCCGAAAGGAATTAAAGCTGAAGTTATTGAAGTAACAACTTTCGAAGAATTAGATAAACTCGGCGAAAAAAATATTAAAGGAAAAATTGTGTTCTTCAACAGACCAATGGATCCAACCCATATTGAAACATTCCATGCCTATGGAGGTGCAGTAAACCAACGTGGTAGTGGCGCTTCTAAAGCTGCGAAATATGGAGCGGTTGCTTGTGTTGTACGTTCAATGAATTTACGAATAGACGAGTTCCCACATACTGGAGCGATGCATTATGATGCAAAATATCCGAAAATTCCTGCTGCTGCAATTTCTACTAGAGATGCAGAATTGTTAAGTGCCTCTATAAAGAAACAATCAACAGAGTTTTTTATCAAATTTAATTGCGACACATTACCGGATCAAACCTCCTACAATGTTATTGCCGAAATAAAAGGTTCTGAGTTTCCAGAACAGATTATAACTGTTGGGGGGCATTTAGATTCTTGGGATTTGGGTGAAGGTGCACATGATGATGGTTCAGGTTGTGTTCAATCATTAGAAGTATTACATCTATTTAAAACTTTAGGCATAAAACCAAAACGCACCATTCGAGCAGTAATGTTTATGAATGAAGAAAATGGTTTACGAGGTGGAGTGAAATATGCGGACGAGGCAAAACGATTAAACGAAAATCATATCGCTGCAATCGAAACTGATGCAGGAGGGTTTTCACCTAGAGGATTTGACATTGATGCTTCAAATACTATAATCGATAAAATAAAATCATGGGAGTTACTATTAAAACCTTATGGCTTACGTGAAATCGAGAAAGGTGGAAGTGGTTCAGACATTGGTCCACTAAAGGCTCCAAATGTTGCGCTAATAGGTTACCGTCCGGATTCACAACGCTACTTTGATGTACACCATGCAGCAACAGATGTTTTTGAAGCTGTAAATAAAAGAGAATTAGAATTAGGCGCGGCATCTATTGCAGCTTTAGTATATTTGATTGATCATTACGGATTATAATACCATGTTAGAAAAAATAAAATCTCTTTCTGAAAAATATTTTTCTGAAACACAATCGTACAGACATCATATTCATTCAAATCCTGAATTGTCTTTTCAAGAATTTGAAACATCAAAATATATACAAAACCATTTAACCGAAATGGGTATTGAGTTTGAAGTCAAAGCAGAAACTGGAATTGTTGCACACATCAAAGGGAATAATCCTACAAAAAAAGTGGTTGCCTTGCGTGCCGATATTGATGCATTACCTATTCAAGAATCGAACGAAGTATCTTACAAATCAAAAAACAGTGGAGTAATGCATGCCTGCGGACACGATGTTCACGCATCTTCATTATTAACTGCAGTAAAAATATTAAACGAAACAAAATCTGATTGGGAAGGCACTGTAAAAGCAATATTCCAGCCAGCAGAAGAAAAATTGCCTGGTGGTGCAAGTATTATGATTAAAGAAGGTGCACTTGAAAATCCTAAAGCACATTCTATTATTGGGCAACACGTAATGCCATTAATTGAAACAGGTAAGGTTGGTTTTCGTTCGGGGAAATACATGGCATCTACAGATGAGCTTTACATCAAAGTAATTGGTAAAGGTGGACATGGTGCAATGCCACAGTTCAACATCGACCCTGTATTAATCACTTCACATATGATTGTTGCATTGCAACAAGTAGTGAGTAGAAATGCTGATCCAAAAATGCCATCCGTTTTATCATTCGGAAAAGTAATTGCCAATGGTGCTACTAATGTTATTCCAAATGAAGTTTTAATTGAAGGAACTTTCCGTACACTTGATGAAGATTGGAGAGCAAAAGCTCACGAACATATTCGCACAATTGCTACTGGCATTGTAGAAAGTATGGGTGGAAAAATTGAATTAGAAATTAGAAAAGGGTATCCGTTCTTAGTGAACGACGAACGCTTAACAAGTGTTGCAAAAAATGCAGCGATAGAATATTTAGGAGAAGAGAATGTAATCGACTTAGACATCTGGATGGCCGCAGAAGATTTTGCATACTACTCACAAGTAATGCCAGCAAGCTTCTACAGACTAGGCACCGGAAATAAATCAAAAGGAATAACAGCATCAGTGCATACTCCAAATTTCGACATTGATGAAAATGCATTGAAAATTGGACCGGGGTTGATGGCGTTTATTGCGTTAAAAGAACTTGAATTTTAAGTTTATAAATAATTGGTGGCACCACTTAAGTCATGCCACCAATTACCTGCATAAATGCAACTTTTTTAAAAAAGTTGCATTTATTAAACTTTTCTTTATTTAACCTACAACCAACACCGATTTTTTAATTCAAAAATGGATCACTCCATTTAGCATCGGTGTAAATTGCTGTACCTGATAATGTTTTTAAGAAGGCTACTACTGATTGAACTTCTGTTTGATTTAAATGTAGTTGTTGACCAAAGCCATTAGGTTTTAATTTCGGATCTAAGTTGGTATTGCCATTAGCAATATTTATCGTACCATAATGCCCCACAACTTGTTGTAGTGTTTTAATAACACCTGTATGCATCATTGGAGAATTAACCACACCATTTATATTTGCTAAATCTCTTAACGATGGTGCTTTTGTATTAGTAATATCTATTCCAGAACTATTCAACACCCCAATAATACCATTGTTCCCGGAGTTAGGGGCTATATCAAATTCTGGTGCTTTATGGCAACCATCACAACCTATTCCACCATCTGTTCTATTGCCTGTAGCATCGAAATTTGGAGCTGCTAAGAATAATGATTTCCCTGTATTTTCTTGTGCAGTGAAGTTTGGGAAATTCTGGTTATCGTTATTCACTTGTTTTCTTCCAACATCGTATTTAGAATCGAATGATTGAATACTACGAATAAATTGAGCCATGCATTCTTGCATCTTCGCTTCTGTAATTTCTGATGAACCATACACAAAAGTAAAAAGTTCATTGTAGTAATCTAAGCCTTGCATCTTAGTTATTAATGTAGCTAAAGTAGGTCGACCATTTAATCCACTATTTCCCATTTCTGCATGGTCTTGTATTGGTCGTGTAGTTTGTACTTCTAAACTTGCAGCTCGTTCGTCCCAAAAGAATTTATTTTCTACAGAGAACCTTGCATTTACTAAACGCATAGAGTGTCTACCTGTAAGTCCGCCGCTAACACCATGACTAGCTAGAGCAGTATCGCCAAATGCGAATTGTTGTTGATGACAACTTGCACAGGCAACAGTATTATCATAGCTTAATTTTTTATCATAGAATAACACTCTTCCTAAAGTTGCTTTTGGATTCGTAATGACATTACCTGCAGTATTATCTTTGATGATGTAAGTAGGCACTTCTTGTGCTGCATAATTTGCTAAAGAATTCAAATTAATATTAGATCCGAAGGTTGCTGTAATAGCTGGATAAGAATCTGTGGTAGTAGTTGTACTTTCAGTTTTTTTACATTGTTGAAATAAAAACAATGTACCGAAAAGGGCGAGTAATACAGAGAAGCGTTTCATATCAGTTAGAGTTTGTACCAATATGATAATAATTTTTGAAAAAGGTTTAATAAGAAGTGTTAGATAAGAATTGAGACATGAGAACAATTTGTGTTTCTCATATCTCAATTCTAAAATCTTTATACTAGTAAACGTACCGGTTCTTCTAATAATGATTTTACGGTTTGCAAGAATGCAGCACCTGTAGCACCATCAACAACACGGTGATCGCATGATAGTGTTAATTTCATAATGTTACCTGGT